>NZ_BDJL01000100.1 GCF_001950325.1 Carboxydothermus islandicus | reverse complement strand
TTCTCCTCCGGGTACTAAGATGTTTCAGTTCCCCGGGTTCCCCCCGTACACCTATGTGTTCAGTGTACGGTGACCGGCCATTACGCCGGCCGGGTTCCCCCATTCGGATATCCGCGGATCTACGCTCGCTTGCAGCTCCCCGCGGCTTTTCGCAGCTTGCCACGTCCTTCTTCGGCCTCTGGCGCCTAGGCATCCACCGTACGCCCTTACTAACTTGACCTTCTCTTTTTCTCCAACCTCTGT
>NZ_BDJL01000099.1 GCF_001950325.1 Carboxydothermus islandicus | reverse complement strand
AACAGGAAATGGTTGTTTATCCAGCTTAAAAGTTCTCATAAGAAATGGAGAAAGTTTGCAGAAGCAATGCTAAATTCCTGTCCTTACAGTATTCGCCTTCAAAGAAAAAACAATAAATACTATGCTTACATTTCTTTTGAAGAAGACCTGCCGGATACAGCAATAGATTTCAGCAATGGAGCTATCGGAGTAGACCTGAACGCCTTTCCATCCCACATAGCCTGGGCTGAAATAAAGAAAGAGGGCAATTTAGAAAGCTTTGGAGAAATCCCCACAC
>NZ_BDJL01000098.1 GCF_001950325.1 Carboxydothermus islandicus | reverse complement strand
AACTGTGCTTTATCCTTCTGGACTTTCTGCCCTTGTAATCTCCCCGATAGCCTTTGTCTTTTATTGCTACCCTTTCTATCACTATGCCTTTGTTCTTTGCAAGGGCCAATTTTATAATTTCGTGAGCGTATACCCATGCATAGTAATCTCTTTTCTCTTTCTTCCCATCCCAGAGATAGGGTGTGGGGATTTCTCCAAAGCTTTCTAAATTGCCCTCTTTCTTTATTTCAGCCCAGGCTAT
>NZ_BDJL01000097.1 GCF_001950325.1 Carboxydothermus islandicus | reverse complement strand
AGATTACAAGGGCAGAAAGTCCAGAAGGATAAAGCACAGTTTTAGTTATCGAAAGTTAATTAGCAGAATAAAGACCCTTGCCCAGAGGTACGGCATAGCCATAAGAGAAGTAAGTCCGGCCTATACAAGCGTGATAGGGATGCTAAAGTACGCACCGCAGTTTAATTTAACCAAAGATAAAGCGGCAGCCTATGTGATAGCACGAAGGGGATTGGCTTTAAGGGAGAAAATTCCCTTGAAGTATAAAGAGCTTTTGGAAAGCCTGCAAAGCAAGACACGGTCGGTATCTTCATTAACCGACGGAAGGAATGAAGGTACTGCG
>NZ_BDJL01000096.1 GCF_001950325.1 Carboxydothermus islandicus | reverse complement strand
TCCCTTTGTACCGCCCATTGTAGCACGTGTGTAGCCCAGGGCATAAAGGCCATGATGATTTGACGTCATCCCCACCTTCCTCCATCTTGTCGATGGCAGTCCCCTTAGAGTGCCCGTCTTCACGCTGGCAACTAAGGGTAGGGGTTGCGCTCGTTGCGGGACTTAACCCAACATCTCACGACACGAGCTGACGACAACCATGCAGCACCTGTCTCGCGGTTCCTACCATAAGGCAGGCACC
>NZ_BDJL01000095.1 GCF_001950325.1 Carboxydothermus islandicus | reverse complement strand
GAGTAAATTGCTAAGTTGAGAGAACCGCGCCAAATAAGGTATAAACACAAACCCAAAAATAAAATTACCCCAAAGTAGGGCGAAAAACAGCGGTTTTAAGGAGCAGGAACAAAAGATAAAGAAAAATACACCCCAAATAAAAAACAAATAACAGGTGAACCTCCTGATGGTAAAATATTAGTAACCAAACCAATAAATAACCAAGGAGGTTACACCTGTTATGGCTATTATACCACAAATCAGCATTT
>NZ_BDJL01000094.1 GCF_001950325.1 Carboxydothermus islandicus | reverse complement strand
TCCGGCAGCGACCTACTCTCCCGGGACCTAACGTCCCAGTACCATCGGCGCTGGAGGGCTTAACTGCCGTGTTCGGAATGGGAACGGGTGTTTCCCCTCCGCTATTGCCACCGGAAACTTTTTTCTGTTCCCTCAAAACTGCACAGAGGTTTATTTAGGGTTTACGGTTTTAGGTCTTCGGTTTTCGGTTTTTCTAACCTCAAACCTCCAACCTCTAACCTCTAACTTGAAGGTCAAGTCCTCGACCTATTAGTACCGGTCCGCTCAACCGATTGCTCGGCTTACACGCCCGGC
>NZ_BDJL01000093.1:16634-67573 GCF_001950325.1 Carboxydothermus islandicus | reverse complement strand
TTTAGGGAGAAAATTATACTCATTAAAAGATTATTCAATATAAAACGGTAAAATTACTCTATTGAGAGTGCCTGGTTAATGACTTAAAAGCAAAAAAAGCTTACAAAGCAAAAAGCATTTGTAAATAAGGCTATTGCATGGCCAAGAAATAAATGTTATAATTTTTACGCTTACCAAACGTTCCGCTGGACAGGGGCTCCATGAACGTGCCGGAAGGAGGGAAAGAGTAATGGATTTACTAAAATCTTTGGAAGAAGAACAGTTACGAAAAGACCTTCCCGAGTTTCGTCCCGGTGATACCGTGAAAGTTTACTTTAAAGTTATTGAGGGTAACCGGGAAAGAATTCAGCCCTATGAGGGAGTTGTTATAAGGAAAAGAGGCTCTGGTTTAAGTGCCACTTTCACCGTTCGCCGGGTTTCTTACGGTATTGGCGTAGAGCGGACTTTTCCCTTACACTCCCCGCGAATTGAGAAAATTGAAGTTATCCGTCGTGGTAAGGTAAGAAGAGCAAGACTTTACTACTTAAGAAAACTCACAGGTAAAGCTGCCAGAATTGCTGAGCGGCGATAAAAAGGGACGAGGATTCGTCCCTTTTTTTCATTGTAGGTAAATTTGTAATTTTAAGAAGGGAGAAGCGTTTTAGATGATAAACTGGTATCCTGGTCACATGTTCAAAACCAAAAAAGCCCTGACAGACCAGATAAAACTTGTGGATGTAGTTTTGGAGATTAGAGATGCTCGTATTCCTTTGTCCAGTAAAAATCCCGATATTGAAGAAATCTGCAAAAATAAGCCAAGAATTGTTTTGTTCAATAAAAAAGATTTAGCAGATGTCGAAAAAACCGAAGAAATTTTAAAAAAACTTCCTTGGCCTGAAGGAGTTTATTACTGTTTGGTTGAATCTAAGGCAACAGGTGGTATAAAAGAGGTCTGGAACATTATTGAAAAAGTTTACGGCTATTATAAAGAAAAGTGGTCCGGAAAGGGGCTTCGTCCCAGGCCTTTGAGGGGAATGGTGGTTGGGATTCCCAATGTAGGTAAATCAACCGTTATCAATCGGTTGTTAAAGCGTTCGGTAAAAACCGGTGCCAGGCCTGGAGTGACAAGGGGTGTTCAATGGATAAAACTTTCCGATAAATTGGAATTAATGGATACTCCAGGAGTTTTATGGCCGAAATTGGGGGATATGGAAGTTGGCTTAAAGTTAGGCGCCACTGGTTCCATAAGTGATGAAGTATTACCGGTTATAGAAGTAGCAAATTGGCTTTTAAAAATACTGTACCCTTATCGTAAACCTGAGTTTTTTAATAGATTTAACTTAAACGGTTCGGAAAATCTCAATGAAATTTATGAAAAAATTGGGCGTAGAAGAGGCTTGTTTTTACGGGGAGAGGAAATTGATTACCAGAAAGTAGCCTTGGTAATTTTAAAAGAATTTCGTCAGGGCCTCTTAGGCAGATATACACTGGATTAAATGTGAAAAATATAACTTTAAAATTAATTTAATTTTGCAGGGAAAATTAGATAAAATAGCGAATATTACTTTGGTTATGAAAACATTAGACAATAATTTACCTTTCAATCTGCAAATTGAAAATCAGCTATTTTCATCCGGTTATGAACTGGTAGCCGGGGGCGATGAAGCTGGTCGCGGCCCGATAGCAGGGCCCGTTGTTGCTGCTATTGTGGTAATTAAACCGGGGATATATATCCCTGAAGTTGACGATTCCAAAAAACTTTCGTCGAAAAAACGGGAAAAACTTTTTGAGGAAATCATCACCATGGTAACCGATTGGTCGGTGGCGGTGGTAGGGCCGGACTTAATTGACCGGTTGAATATCTACCGAGCGACAAAATTTGCTTTAAAAGTTGCCCTTAATAGTTTAAGTATCAAACCTGAAGCGCTAATTTTGGATGCCTTGGAGCTCAAGGGATTTTCGGGGAAACAGATATCCCTGGTTAAGGCCGATGAGATTTCCTTTGCCGTTGCCTGTGCGTCGATTTTGGCAAAAGTTATCAGGGATAAAATTATGGAACAGTACGATAAAGATTTTCCCGGTTACGGATTTAAAAAAAATAAAGGGTACTTAACAAGAGAACACCGGGAAGCTTTAGAGCTTTTAGGCCCTTCACCGATTCATCGTAAAAGTTTTGAACCTATAAAAAGTTTTTATGGACAATTAAAGCTTTTTGAAAAGGTATAAGCGATGTTTATGTTGAATATATTTAAATGGGTGTATTATGTATTTTTTATATAAACAATAAAAGGGAAGGAGGGAAAGGGGTGCTAAGCCCAAAAGGTGCTATTTTAATCTTTTTTCTCACGGGTTTTTTGCTATCCATAATTATTTTAGTTTTAAATTACTTACTGTCACCCAAAAGTAAGTCTCTCATAAAGCGGGAGACTTATGAATGCGGGCTGGAAACTATTGGACCGACCTGGGTGCAGTTTAAAGGGAATTATTTTATGTATGCTTTGGTATTCGTTTTGTTTGATGTGGAGACAATATTTCTTTACCCGTGGGCTGTCCGTTTTAATGTTTTAGGCTTGTTTGCCTTTGTTGAAATGGTAATATTTATTGGAATCTTAGTTTTAGGCTTGTGGTATGCCTGGAAGGAAGGGGCGTTAGAATGGAAATAAAAACTATTCAAAGCGAAGAAGAAAAATTAATCGGGAAGAACGTCTTTCTTACTACTTTGGATGCAGTATTTAACTGGGCTCGGGGTAATTCCCTCTGGCCGTTAACCTTTGGTCTTGCCTGCTGTGCTATTGAAGTTATGGCAGCTGGGGGACCAAAGTATGACTTTTCGCGTTTTGGATATGAAGTTTGGCGGCCATCGCCGCGGCATGCGGACTTGATGATTGTTGCAGGTACAATCACCAAAAAGATGCAGCCTCTGGTATTACGGCTGTACGAGCAGATGGCGGAGCCGAAATATGTCATTGCGATGGGAAGCTGTGCCATATCCGGCGGACCGTTTGTTGATTCTTATCATGTTGTCCCCGGGGCAAATACCTTTTTACCGGTGGATGTTTATATACCTGGTTGTCCTCCACGGCCTGAAGCCCTTCTTTATGGCTGGTTAGAACTTAAAAGAAAGATTCAAAATCCCCGGGTGGTGAAAAAATAATGAATATTAATGAGGTTTTTGAACGTTTAGAGGGAAAGTACGATGTGGAATTAAGTAACAATGCTATTATTGTGAAAAACAAGGATGAAATATTAAACGTTTTGCGGGAAATTAAAGATTTAGGTTTTGAACTTTTAACTAATTTAACGGCTGTTGATTATCCGCCGGAAAGATTTGAAATCGTATACCATGTGGAATCTTATTTAAACAACTACGACATTATTACCGTAAAAACAAGCGTTTCCAGAGAAAATCCCCGGATACCTTCTGCTTTTTCCATCTGGCCAGCTGCCGACTGGCAGGAGCGGGAGGTTTATGATTTAATGGGGATTGTCTTTGAAAATCATCCCCATTTAACCCGGGTGTTTTTAGGTGAGGATTTTGAAGGTTTTCCCTTAAGAAAGGATTATAAGGTTCAATCCAACAGGTAGAGGTGGATTTAAATGTTAAAAACCCAGGAAATATCGATAAACGTTGGTCCACAGCACCCAAGTACCCACGGGGTGTTTCGGATTGTCTTAAAGTTAGATGGCGAAACCATAGTTGATGCCGAACCAGTGGTGGGATACTTGCATCGTGGAATTGAAAAATTAGCGGAAGATCGTACTTACACCCAGGTAATTCCTTATACCGATCGTATGGATTACCTTGGAGCGATGTCCTATAATTTAGGGTATGTGCAGGCTATAGAAAAACTTATGGGAATTGAAGTTCCAGAACGAGCTGAATTTATCCGGGTTATTGCTACAGAGCTATCTCGGATTGCCAGCCACCACGTATTTTTAGCCAGTATGTGTCTGGATATGGGGAGTTATACCGGCTGGATGTATCCCTTCAGGGATCGGGAGTTAGTATTAGAACTTTTGGAAATGTTAACTGGCTCCCGTATGACCTTTAGCTTTATGCGGATAGGTGGGGTAGCGGACGATCTTCCCGAAGGTTTTATCGAAAAAACAAAACAATACCTCCCGAAAATTCTGGAAGGAGTTGACGAGGAGGAGGGGCTGATCGCAGGAAACGAAATATTTATAGCCAGAACAAAAGGGCTTGCAACGGTTTCCGTGGAAAAAGCGTTAGCCTGGGGATGGGGTGGTGCAAACTTAAGAGCTTCTGGCTATAAGTTTGATTTAAGAAAAAATCGGCCCTACAGCGTATATGACCGCTTTGAATTTGATATACCTACTGGAGCTAACGGCGACTGCTGGGACCGTTTTTATTTGAGACTGGCGGAAATCAGGCAATCGGTAAAAATAATTGAACAAGCCCTGGAAATGATTCCCGAAGGACCGATTATGGCCAAGGTACCAAAGGTTATAAAACCTCCGGTAGGTGAGGTTTACCACGAAGTAGAAGCCCCCAAAGGGATTCTTGGTTACTATGTGGTGAGTGACGGTTCAACCAAGCCTTACCGGATGCATGTAAGAAGACCTTCATTCATCAATATTGGGATGTTAAAGGAATTATTGATCGGAACTAAATTGGCGGACTTTATCACCATTTTTGCCAGCATTGATGTGGTTTTGGGTGATGTGGACTGTTAATTTAACAGTAGGGGAGAGAGTCTATGGGCGAAAATTTATTTGTAGGAATGGCTAAAGGTTTACGAACTTGGTTGGAAAGTAATCATTTTCTACCGATAGTAACCGATGTTTTTTTAATGTTACTGGCTGTAGTAGGTGTTTTAGGGTTTTTATTTCTAAACGCCTTATTTTTAATTTACTACGACCGAAAGTTTGGTGCCTGGGTACAGGCTCGCCTGGGTCCTAACCGGGTTGGACCCCGGGGTATTTTCCAGACGGTTGCCGATACCTTGAAGTTATTTGCGAAAGAAATCTTTATTCCAAATAATGTTGACCGCTGGCCTTACCTCTTGGCTCCGGTTTTAATATTTACCATTCCCGTTATGCTTTTTTTAGTAATTCCTTTTGGTAAGGGAATGGTACCTTACGACTTAAATCTCGGGGTTTTATATCTTGTGGCGGTTACGTCGGTTGAAACTATTGTTTTGTGGATGGCAGGTTGGTCGTCTAATAATAAGTATTCACTTTTGGGAGCAATGCGTTCGGTTGCCCAGATGTTGAGCTATGAAATGCCCGTAATTTTTGCAATGTTAAGCGTAGTGATGATGGCGGGATCGATGAAGCTTTCCGATATCGTTGCAGCCCAGCAAAAGGTTTGGTTTATCTTTTTGCAACCGGTTGGTTTCTTAATATATTTCATTGCCGTAAATGCGGAATTTAAAAGAACACCCTTTGATTTAGTTGAAGGGGAATCGGAAATTATTTCCGGACCTTATACCGAATACAGCGGTATGAACTTTGCACTTTTCTTCTTAGCTGAGTATACCAATTTCATGATTGGGGCAATAATGGTTACAACCCTGTTCTTAGGCGGCTGGAATGCTCCTTTTGGTTGGACTTTTATACCTTCCTGGCTCTGGTTCATCATCAAAATGTACTTTGTGATTACCCTCTATATGTGGACCCGCTGGACCTTCTTGCGGATCCGGATAGACCAGATGTTAAATTTTGCCTGGAAATTCCTTTTACCGGTCTCGTTAGTCAACATTTTTGTCACGGGCGTTGGATTGTATCTTTACCGGATGATTAGGTGGTGATAAATATGAATGGAATGGGTTTATTAAAAGGTCTGGCAATAACATTTAAAGAGTTATGGAAGAAACCGGTAACTTTAGAGTATCCAGAAAAAAAGGAAAAGTTGCCTCCACGGTTTCATGGCTCCTTTACCCTCTACAGTGAAAAATGTATTGCTTGCGGGTTATGCCAGCAGGCTTGCCCCAATAAAGTAATCAAAGTGGGTAGCATTAAAGATGAAAACAACAAAAGAAAACTTGCTTCCTACGAAATGGAGATGAAGTACTGTCTCTTCTGTGGTCTATGTGTTGAAGCCTGTCCCACTAATGCCCTTGTTTTTAATCAAGAATACGAATTAGCAAAGTACAATGTAGAAGACATAAAGTTAACTCTTTTTAAAAAAGAACAGATAACAACCGGGGAGGGGAGCGAAAATGTTTAATGGAGAGGTTATAGCCTTTGCCATTGTCGCTTTCTTACTTATTTTCTCGGCTTTAGGAGTCGTTTTTATGCGTAACATTGTTCACAGCGTGCTTTTTTTAGCGGCAACCTTTGTCTTGATGGCAGTAACGTACCTGATGTTAGATGCTGGTTTTCTTGCTGGAATACAGTTAGTGGTTTATGCGGGTGCAGTCTCAATAATGGTCGTTTTTGCGGTGATGTTAACCAAAAGAAGCGATTTACATGAAACCAACCTTTTTAACAGCTTAACCATCCCCGGCGCAATTATCAGCTTATTGGTATTTTTAGGGTTATCCTGGGTTGTGGTTAAAACCCCCTGGAACATAGCCGAACGTCCTTTAGTTGATCCGATGGCCATTAATAAAATAGCGGATTTGATGTTTGGAAAGTTTGTAATTCCCTTTGAAGTTGTGGCAGTCTTGCTTTTAGTGGCTCTTATTGGTGCCATTATCCTGGCTCTGGAGGTGAAGCCGCAGAAATGATTACCTTGGCCCATTACATGCTTTTAAGTGCGGTTTTGTTTGCAATAGGCTTATTCGGCGTTCTTTCCAAGAAAAATGCCATTACCGTACTGGTATCAACGGAGATAATGTTAAATGCCGTAAATTTAAATTTAATTGCCATAAACAAATATATTGGAGTTGATGGTTTTTATGGACAACTAATGGCCATTTTTGTAATTGCGGTTGCTGCTGCTGAAGTTGGGGTAGGTCTTGGTATAATAATATCCATGTACAGAAATAAAGAAACGATTTCCCTGGATGAATTTAATTTCTTAAAATGGTAGCAATTGAAGGGTAGGTGAAAAAATGGTAGAGTTTGCAATGCACAATGCGTGGTTGATTCCGCTTCTCCCGGCAATAGCGTTTGCGGCTATAGCACTTTTGCTGTGGCCGTGGCCCAAAGCTAGTTCAACCTTTTCCATTTTAATGATTCTTACCTCCTTTGTTTTAGCTTTAGCGGTAGTATATGGAGTTTATACTCAGCCCGAATTAATCGAGAAATCTATGGTCTATACAACCCGTTGGTTTTCCATGCCGGGGCTGAGGATTGATGTGGGGATTATGCTCGATCCTACCTCGGCTATGATGCTGTGGGTAGTTACCTTAGTTGCATTACTGGTGCAAATTTATTCATTGGGATACATGGAAGGAGATCCGGGATTTTCGAGCTTTTATGCTTATCTTTCGTTGTTTGCGGCATCAATGTTGGGGCTTGTTTTATCAAGTAACTTGCTGCAGATGTTTGTTTTCTGGGAATTGGTAGGTCTTTGTTCCTATCTGCTCATCGGGTTCTGGTTTTACAAAGATTCCGCCCGGGAAGCTGCTAAAAAGGCTTTTATAACCACCCGGGTAGGGGATTTTGGTCTATTGATCGGGTTGTTGTCTCTGCAACTGATTTTTGGAACTTTAAACATTCCTGAACTTGCGGAAAAAGCTGTTAATTTCCAGAATTATGTTTCAGCTGAAACCTTAACCTTAGTATTGGTTGTCTTATTCCTGGGTCCCATTGGTAAATCCGGCCAGTTTCCGCTTCACGTCTGGCTTCCTGATGCTATGGAAGGTCCAACGCCTGTAAGTGCGTTAATTCACGCTGCCACCATGGTGGTGGCTGGTGTTTATCTGGTGGGAAGAATTCTTTTCCTCTTTAAAGAAGTACCAGCCGCTATGCATGTTGTAGCTATAATTGGGGGTTTCACCGCTTTTTTTGCCGCAACCATTGCTTTAACCCAAACGGAAATGAAACGGATTCTTGCTTATTCTACCGTAAGCCAGCTTGGTTACATGATGTTAGCTTTAGGGGCAGCAAGCTTAACCGCTTCCATGTTTCATTTAATGACCCATGCTTACTTTAAAGCCTTAATGTTCCTTGGGGCCGGTTCAGTCCTTCATGCCCTGCACGGAAAGGCCCATATTCACGAAATGGGTGGTTTGTATAAAAAGATGCCCTGGACTACCTGGACCTTTGTCATAGGGGCTTTAGCCATTGCCGGAATACCCCCTCTTGCCGGATTCTGGAGTAAGGATGAAATTTTACTGGTAGTTAAAGAAGCAGCCCATGAAGCTCCGGGAATTTACACACCTTTATTCTGGTTAGCACTAATAACTGCCTTCTTAACGGCCTTTTACATGTTTAGGCAAGTTTTCACTGCCTTTTTTGGACCGGAAAAACCCGAAAATCATCCGCATGAAGCCCCCTGGAATATGCGTTTACCCCTAATAATTTTAGCGTTCTTCTCCATCGTAGGGGGTTGGGTGGGGCTTCCCTGGTTAGAAAAAGGATTTGGCTACTGGGTAAGAATGGGTGAGTTTCACCATGCTGAGCCCGATTATGTTTTAATGGGAGTTTCGGTCTTGTTAGCCTTGGCCGGTATCTACCTTGCCTATTTAATGTATCTGAAAAAAGCTATTGACCCCGATAAAGTTGCTGAAAAATTTGGGGTTCTTTATAAGCTTTCCTACCATAAATATTACATTGATGAAATATACCTCTGGTTTAATCAAATGGTTGTGGACGGGATGGGGAAAATTTTATACTGGGTTGACCTCTATATCGTTGATGGAATTGTTAACGGTATTGGAGCAATTACCCGAGGTTCCGGAGCGGTACTGCGTTATACAACCACCGGTAATCTCCAAACTTATGCTTTAGTAATATTTATGGTAATTGTTATCATCACTTTATACTTTGCTTTCGGTGATGCCTCCTTTGCATCGCTATTCTTAGGAGGTGGGAAATAATGCATTTTCCATTACTGACTGCAACCCTTTTAGCTCCGGTTATTGGTGCATTAGTTATTGCCTTTATTCCCAAAGAAGAACACAAGGCGATTAAATCAGTGGCAGCGTTTGCCATGTTTGTAGCATTGTTTTTATCAGTGTTTGCCTTTTTTAGCTATGATTTAGCCAAGGGAGGCTTTCAGTTTGTCGAAAAGTATAATTGGGTTCCGGATTTAGGGGTTCAATTTTACCTTGGGGTAGATGGCTTGAGTTTACCGATGTTACTGTTAACCAATCTTCTTGGATTTGCAGCTATCTTTGCCTCCTGGAATGTTAATAACCGGCCCAAAGAATTTTTCGTACTATTTTTACTGTTAATTGCCGGGGTTATGGGTACCTTTATAGCTCAGGATTTGTTTATCTTCCTGCTGTTCTACGAAGTTGTAGTTATACCAATTTATATCATGGTAGTGATTTGGGGAAGTTCCAAGCGCGTTACAAAAGAATATGCTGGGATGAAACTTACCATTTATCTTTTAATAGGTAGTGCTTTTCTCCTTTTTGGTTTAATCTCAATTTTTGTAAAGAGCAGTGATTTGCTGGGACATCCAACAATGAACATTGAAGCATTAGGAAAAGTTGCATTTCCCAAAGATTTTCAAATTACAATTTTCCCCTTTTTACTCTTTGGCTTTGGTTCTCTTTTATCTATGTGGCCATTTCACTCCTGGTCGCCCGATGGTTATGCCGGTGCACCAACGGCAGTATCGATGATTCACGCTGGAGTTTTGAAAAAGATAGGTGGGTACGGTTTAATCAGAATTGCTCTTTATTTGCTTCCGGAAGGTGCAAAATACTGGGCGCCGGTTATTGCCATTTTGGCGACGGTTAACGTTGCTTATGCGGCTTTTATTGCCTTAGCTCAAAAGGATTTAAAATACGTTGTCGGTTACTCTTCGGTAAGCCACATGGGATACGTACTTTTGGGAATTGCCTCCTTAAACATCATTGGTATAAACGGGGCGGTTGCCAATATGTTTGCCCATGGTGTGATGGCCGCGCTCTTCTTCTCGATGATCGGTTTTGTTTACGAAAAGACTCATACCCGCTATATACCTGACTTAGGAGGCCTTGCTCATCAAACGCCTAAATTAGCTATAGGTTTAGTTATGGCCGGTATGGCTTCCCTCGGACTTCCGGGCTTAATTAGCTTTGTGCCGGAATTTACGGTGTTTGTAGGAATATGGAAAAACGAAGCGATGATTCCTAAGTTCCTGGCGGTAATTGCAATTGCCGGGGTTATCATAACTGCTCTTTATGTCTTGCGGGCCTTGGCTTATTCCCTCTTTGGTCCTCGTCGGGAAGAGTATGACCACTTAAAAGATATTAAAGGTGCTGAACTTGTCCCTTTGGTGGTTTTGGGTTTTGTCTTAATTGCTGGTGGCGTACTACCGTTTTTAATCATGGATATGGTTAATAGCGGTGTCGCTCCTATCCTGGCCAAGCTTGGTGCAACTACGGCGATAGGGGGGAAGTTTTAGATGAGTGTTAATATCAATTATCTTTTGCTGATTCCGGAGATTTTAGTTTTGTCCCTGGGGATATTACTCTTTGTGTTAGCTTTAATTACCCCCCGTAATCTGCAAAAAGGCATTGGCTATCTTGCTACCCTTGGTTTACTGGGAATCTTTCTTTACATGCCCATTGCCTGGAAGTATACCGGAATGGCTATTGAAGGAATGTATCAGGTTGATAAAGTTGCTATCTTCTTTAAGGCTTTGTCTTTGTTAGCTGGAATTTTTGTTACAGCCATTGCTCCAAAATATATGGAAAAGATCGGTTATTACAGTGAGTTTTTCGTCTTTGCCGTTTTTACTGTCCTGGGGATGATGGTTTTAGTTTCCGCCACGGACTTTCTCACCCTTTACCTGGGTCTGGAGTTAATGACAATTACCTTTATTATTCTTACCGCTTACAAGCGGGAATCGGCAATTGGAGCCGAAGCCGGAATAAAGTATTTAATTTTGGCTGGTGTTTCTTCGGCGATCCTACTGTACGGTTTATCGTTGTTTTACGGACTTACCAGAACGTTAAATATTGTTGATATTGCTGCAGTTGTAAAAAATAATGGAATAACTCCGGCCTTTGTTTTAGCAATGGTTTTTGTTCTTGCAGGTTTTGCCTTTAAAATATCGGCTGTACCCTTTCACATGTGGGCTCCTGATGTCTATCAAGGTGCTCCTACACCGGTTACAGCATTTCTGGCTACCGGTTCCAAAGCTGCATCTTTTGCAATCTTCTTTAGGTTTTTCTACTTGGCATTTCCTGGAATTAAAGAACACTGGGTAGGTTTACTGGCAACGTTGGCAGCGTTAACAATGGTTGTAGGTAACCTGGTAGCTATTCCCCAAACCAATTTAAAGAGAATGTTGGCCTACTCCAGTATTGCTCAGGCAGGGTATATTTTAGTTGGATTTTTGGCAACGGATTTTGCTGGCTTTAAGGCGATTATGTTTTACTTGAGCGTATACCTTATGGCTACCATTGGAGCGTTTGCCGTTGCTACGGTATATGAAAATGTAACCGGCAAAGAAGAGATTCGCGATTTTGCCGGCCTTTCCCAGCGTTCACCGATAATGGCGGCGGTTTTGGTAGTTTCCCTTTTATCTATGGCGGGAATACCTCCACTGGCAGGATTTGCCGGTAAGTTTTACCTGTTCTATCCCATAATTAAAAACTGGGGTTGGCTTGCCTTGTTGGCCTTAATTATGAGCATGGTTTCCGTCTATTATTACTTAAGGGTGGTTTTAGTGGTATACCGGGATGAACCAGAGGACAAGACTCCAATAACTCTTCCCAATTCTATTTACTTTACTCTATTAATAACTATGGCGGTAACAATTGTTTTAGGGGTTTACCCAACTCCGCTGGCTAAAATTGCTCAACAAGCTGCTATGATTTTCATGAAATAACGGAAAGCCTTTTGGCTTTCCGTTTTTTACTGCTGGAGGGGAAAATGAATCGAAGAGAGTTAGGGAAAAAATGGGAAGAGTTGACGGAACAGTATTTAAGAAAAAAGGGATATAAAATTCTTACGCGAAATTATCAAATTCGCGGTGGGGAAATAGATATTGTTGCCCAGGATGGTGAATTTCTGGTTTTTATTGAGGTAAGATTTCGTTCGGATATTTCTTTTGGTACTCCCTCGGAAACGGTAAATAAGAAAAAGAAAGCGGCCTTAAAAAAAGCAATAAAGGTATATATTCATGAAAATTTTCTGTATCATCTGCAACCGCGGGTTGATTTTATTGGTATCGAACAAAAAGACAATCAATTTTTCGTAAACCATTACCAAAATGTCCTGGATTTTTAGGTAAAAGGAAAGTCCCCGCAATTCTGTGAAAGAGGGGACTTGGGTAAAGGACTTCTGGATATGTTATAATGAACGTAAAGGATGCTTACGGGAGGTAGCAATAGTTAAGCCAAACAATGCAGAATAGTGCAATAGTACTTACTCAGCAACAGATGAGGTTAATTTTACAAAATCGTAGGTGTGGTGAAAGACGTGAAGCAAATCATAACAATCCAGGCAAGGTTATACCCAAAGGCGGAGGAAAAAGAGATAGTAGATAACTTAATGCGAAAGTGGAACTCCTGTAAGAGATATGCTTATAACCGCCTACTTGAAGGGAAAACCCGAAAAGAGCTCAAGAAAGAACTGCAAAGCCTATTTGGATTGAATTCCAGATATGCAGACGATGCTATTCTTGAAGCTAAAGAAGTTTTGCAAAGTATCAGAGAACTTGGAGAAAACCCTCGTAAAGTTATCTTTGGCGGGAAAGTATTGTTTTATAGACTAAAAAGCAAACATTTAAGCAGTGAGCAAAGGCAAAAGTACAAAAAAGAGTGGGAAGATAAACGCAAAGGAACTCTTTTCTCCAGAGGGGATAAAACCAAGCAGGGAAACTTAAATTTAAGAGTTATTGAAGAAAATGGCCAATTCTTTTTAAGAGTAAATGCAGGTAATAGAAAATGGCTGTTTATAGAACTTAAAAGTTCTCATAAGAAATGGAGAAAGTTTGCAGAAGCAATGCTAAATTCCTGTCCTTACAGCGTTCGTCTGCAGAGGAAAAACAATAAATACTATGCTTACATTTCTTTTGAAGAAGACCTACCTGGTGCATCGATAGATTTCAGCAATGGAGCTATCGGGATAGACTTAAATGCTTTTCCATCACACATAGCCTGGACTGAAATAAAAAAAGACGGCAATTTAGAAAGCTTTGGAGAAATCCCCACACCACATCTCTGGGACGGGAGAAAAGAAAAAAGAGATTACTTTGCATGGGTATATGCCAACGAAATTGTAAAATTAGCCCTTGAGAAAAACAAAGGCATCGTAATAGAAAAGTTAGCGATAAAAGACAAAGGCTACCGGGGAGACTACAAGGGAAGAAAATCCAGAAGGATAAAGCACGGTTTTAGCTATAGAAAGCTTATTGCCAGAATAAAGACCCTTGCCCAGAGGTACGGCGTAGCTATAAGAGAAGTAAGTCCAGCTTATACAAGCGTGATAGGAATGCTAAAGTACGCACCGCAGTTTAATTTAACTAAAGATACAGCAGCAGCTTATGTGATAGCACGAAAAGGATTGGCTTTAAGGGAGAAAATTCCCTTGAAGTATAGAGAGCTTTTGGAAAGCCTGCAAAGCAAGTCACGGTCGGTATCTTCATTAACCGACGGAAGGAATGAAGGTACTGCGGTAAAGGGGAAAACCTTACCGTACAAACCGTGGCGAGTTTTGCGGGTAGCCCTCCTGACAGGAGTTCTCCTGGACAGGCCATTATATCGTGACCTGTCACCGCTGAAGAGAATGCTCATAAGCGGTATGGGAGATGGTGGCTGAAGGCCACGGTGAGTTCCTGCTTCTTGGGGCAGGGACTATGGCTGTCCCAAATACCGCCAGTTGGGGCTGGGGCAGCTTGAGGGGCGGACAACAAATACCCCAACCTTCTAAACTGATGCAGTTTTGCACAGTTTGGATGACCAGGTTTAGGATGAAAAATGAAAACCATACTTTTAGTAGATGACGAAGAAAAGATCCGGGAAGTATTGCGTCTCTATCTTGAAAAGGAAGGTTTTCAGATTATAGAAGCCCGGGATGGAAAAGAGGCGTTAAAGCGTTTTTCCGAACATAAAATAGATTTAATTATTCTTGATTTGATGCTTCCGGAAATTGATGGGATGGAGATTGCCAAAGAAATCCGTAAAACTTCATTGGTTCCTATAATCATGCTGACCGCGCGGGGAGAAGAGATTGACAAAATTTTAGGGTTAGAAATTGGAGCTGACGATTATGTGGTCAAACCTTTTAGTCCCAGGGAAGTGGTTGCCCGGGTAAAAGCGGTTTTACGGAGGAGTTCTGGTACCCCAGAAAAAGAGACGGGTTCAATTATCAAGCATGGTATTTTAGAAATTCATCCTGAGGCCAGAGAAGTCAAGGTTAATGGAGAAGAAGTACTTTTAACACCTTTAGAGTTTGACCTTCTTTTATATTTGGTAAATAATAGAGGAAAAGCTCTTTCGCGGGAACAGTTGCTTGCCAATGTTTGGGGATATGATTATTTTGGGGAAGCCCGAACGGTTGATACACACGTCACCCGTTTGCGGGAAAAGTTGCAAGAGGCAGCTTCCTATATCAAAACTGTCTGGGGTGTAGGTTACAAGTTTGAGGTGAAAAACGGTGATTAATTCCCTTAAGTTAAAATTTTGGCTTGCTTTGGTATTGCTGGTGGTTGCCGCCACCAGTTCTATTTTATGGACTACTACTATTTATATGGGACAAAAATATTTTTCGCAGCAGCAGGAAAACTTATTTCGGGCGGGGGATAAACTTGCCGAATATGTTCTGGCCGAAAGGGATATAGAAAAAATATTTCACCAAATGGAGATTATGGGAAGTTATTTAAATGCTAATATAACATTGACCGATGCTGCAGGCAGAGTCCTAATTTGTACCGGCCGCGCCGGCTTTCCGCGAAATAGCTGTCAAATGTGGGCTGGCGATATTATACCGCAGGAACTGGTAAAAAATTTACTATCCGGAAAAAAAGTTGCAGTAAGGGTAGAGAGTAAGCTATTAAAACAGGATGTTTTATTTACTGGAGTTCCGGTGGTTTTCCAAAATCAGGTTTTGTTTGCCATTTTACTTCAAGCACCGGTGAAAGAAATTAGCGGTAATTTTTTTGAGTTAATAAAAATCAATATTTTTTCCACAATTGTTGGAATAATTTTTGCAACAATTTTGGCCTTTTGGTTATCGACGTCCATTACAAAGCCGCTGGTGCAAATCAAAACTGCAGCCCAAAAAATTGCCAATAAAGATTTTAGTCACCGGATTTCCTATCAAGGTAAGGATGAGTTGGGGGACATAGTTCAAACGATAAACCAAATGGCTGCTCAGTTAGAAAAATATATAAATGCTTATAATAAGAGAGAACAAAATCGCCGTGAGTTTTTGGCAAATGTTTCCCACGAGTTACGAACTCCTTTAACTATTATTCAGGGCTATACCGAGGCACTTTTAGATGGTATAGTAACCGATGCCAAAATACGTGAAGAGCACTTAAGAAATATTTTAAGGGAAGCAGAAAGACTAAAAGCTATGGCAAATGAGCTTTTGGATTTAGCCAGTATAGAAGAGGGGAGAGAAAAACTAAAATTTGAAAAAATTGATTTAGCTAATTTTGCCCAGGATTGTTTTAATGCATTTAGAACTCAATTTTTCGAAAAAGGAATCGAATTTGAGCTGGATGTAAAAGTTCAAGAGGGAAAGGTTGTGGGCGATAGAAGTAAGCTCGTACGAGTGGTAGAAAATCTCTTGAGTAATGCCTTGAAATTCACTCCTTCAGGAGGTAAGGTGAAGCTTGGAGTTATTGAAAGGGAAAAAGACTACCAAATAATTGTCATGGATTCCGGTTCCGGGATTCCGGAGGAGGATTTGGATAAAATATTCGAAAGGTTTTATAAAGTAGATAAAGCCCGAAGCAGTAAAGGCTTCGGGCTTGGATTGGCCATAACGAAATCAATTGTGGAAGCTCATGGGGGGCAAATCTTTGCCCGGAACAATCCCGAAGGGGGAGCAAAATTTACCGTGGTTTTACCTAAATTACCTCCCAGCGCGGACAGCGTCCTCCCCAACGACCAATAACTTTTCCTTCCTCGGAAATTTCGGCAATTTCGCAATGGTTGGGGCAGTAAGTGCATTCAAAGCTTCGAGTTTCGTAATTATAATCGGCAATAGCAAAACCTTTAAAGTTGGTTTTTTGACCGTTGGTTGCTTCCCGGGCTAAAATGGCAGCTCCTATTGCTCCCATAACATTGTAATATTTTGGTACGATAATGTCCTGTCCTAAAGCCCGGGCAAATGCCTCTCGAATGCCACGGTTGGCGGCAACGCCGCCCTGGAAAACTATAGGAGGCAGGATTTCTTTATTTTTACCCACATTGTTTAAATAGTTTCTTACTAAAGCTTCACATAATCCATTGATGATATCTTCGACTTTATATCCTAACTGCTGTTTATGGATCATATCCGATTCGGCAAATACCGTACAGCGACCGGCGATGCGCACCGGAACGGTAGATTTCAGGGCTAATTCGCCAAACTTTTCAATAGGGATATTTAAACGGGATGCCTGCTGATCTAAGAAAGAACCGGTACCAGCCGCGCAAACGGTATTCATAGCAAAATCAGTTACTACCCCATCCCGGATGATGATAATTTTTGAGTCCTGTCCGCCTATTTCAATAATTGTCTGGACCTCAGGAACAAAAGTAGTGGTAGCTATGGCATGAGCCGTAATTTCATTTTTAACAATATCGGCGCCAACGATAACGCCGGCTAAATAGCGCCCGCTGCCTGTAGTACCAACTCCTTTAATTGAAACTTTATTTTCGTATTTTTCTTTAAGGATTTGCATTCCTTCCTTGATTACGCGGATTGGTTGTCCTCTGGTCCTTAAATATAAGCTTTCATGAACATTATTATCTTCATCAATTAAAACAAGATTTGTACTTACCGAGCCCACATCAATTCCAAGATAAAGCTCCATCTATATTGCCTCCTTTAGCTCTTTCTAGCTTTTGTAGTTTTTTTCGTTTTAAAAGGTCAATAAATGCTTCTAAACGAGTTTCCATGCCGGCTTTGCCCGTTTGCTCGTCCAGGAAAAAGGTTAAAATCGGGAAATTATGTTCTTGACTGATTTTGGTTAAGATAGTTCGGGCCACGATTTCAGGAATGCAGGTGAAAGGAGCAAGTTGAATTAAGCCATCAAAGCCTTGTTTTATATAAAGAATGGCGTTTCCAATCGAATCCTGACCGTGGCCACCGATTAATTCGGGAAGATAAGGTTGTGCAGCGGCTTTAACACTGACTAATTCTTCACTTTTTCCGGGTAAGGTATTATCCCGGGTCCACCCGGTTAAGAACATAGAACGTTTAACTTCCGCCCCTAAGTGGCCGATGGTTTCTTCAATTTCAAAGTTACTGCTTGGCTCAAGCAAAACGTAAATTTCGCCAACCATTCCAACTTTAACCACTAATTTTTCCAGATTCACCGGAATTTTGTCCAACTGTTTTAAAGCTTCTTGTTCCGCTTCAGCTATTTCCTTTTCGGAAAAGGCATTTATGACATACTGCAGGACTTCTTTGTATTTTGCTGAAACACTGCCTTTTGTAAGTTCCCGGGGTCTTAAAAATAAAGCTTTTTGTTCAATGGTATCCAGTGCCTTAATTTTACGCCAATTTCGTTTAATTGCTTTATATATGTACCATAAAGAGTAGTTCTTGTAATTTAACTCCTGAACCGTCTTGTAAAAACCTTTTAAATCTACAAGTGGTGGCTCAAGGACAATAAATTCAACGTTGTAACCCATTTTTTTTAAAATCTTTTCGTGGAGGCTGGCATACAAACCGGCTCGACAGGGCCCAACACCACCGCTGGTAACAATGCGGTCAACGCCTTTTGGTAGTGTTTCCAAGTAAGTGCCAAGGACAATTTTGTAAGGTAGGCAGGAAAATTCCGGTGCGTATTTAACTCCTAAATCCAAGGTTCGCTTGGATGGTTTTACTGGCATCACTACTTCATAACCCAAATCTTCTAACAACCCGCGAAAAGCGTGGACGTAGTTTCCCATGTAAGGAAAAGTAATTCTTAGAGTTTTCATTCCATCACCTCTTACCGGGATTTACGCTTTATCATGTCCAAGAAAGCTTCCACTCGGGTTACGAGTCCTGCTTCTCCAGTATGCTCATCTATGGTTAAAGTTAAATAGGGAATTTGCTGCTCTCCAGCGTCTATTTCCATAATACGGTCGACGATAAAATCGGGACCGCAACCGAAGGCTGTTAAATGAATAATTCCTTTTAAATCGGGAACGTTTTTTAAAAAATACTGGAAGCTACTTAATACTCTATCGCTAAAAGTCCAGAAAAGGCGCTTTTTATTGGTAAAAGGAGCATATTTATTTCTAATCGGCCAGGGTACCTGTTCGGCAGTCAAAACCTGAACGTTGTTTTTGTTTAGAAACTCTAAAATTTTAAGATTTACATAATTGTCGTAGACGAGATAGGGGTATCCCAGTAAAGCGATTTTAAACGATGATTTTACCGAAAATAATTTTGGTGAATTAACATTAACTTCATTTACTGGAAGATAGCCTTTTTGCAGTAAATTTTCGTAAAAATTTTGCTGTCTGATTCCTTCCCGATACGCTTTAAAACCCCGTAACTTTGAAAATCCAAAAAATGAAGCCAATTTTAAGGATGCGATTAGTAAACTATCTTTTAAACTACGGTTATCCACCCGGAGATCAATAACTGGAGGAAGATTCTCATAAGAATATTTAATCATATCCGGAAGTCCAAGAAATTTTGGACAGTAAACAGTTTTCCTGTTTAAATTAACTATTCTCGGAATAAAGAGATAATCCACTTTTGATTTTAAAGTTGCTATATGTCCAAAAAAAAGCTTAATTGGCAGGCAAGCCTCGGCCAGGGCGTCTTTAACTCCTTGGTCTAAAATTTCTTTTGTAGTCGGTGAGGAAACAATGGTTTTTAAATTTAAGCTATCAAAAAAACCCTGCCAAAAAGGATAGTAAGCATAATAGTTTAAGGTTCGCGCAATTCCAATAACTGGTACAGTCATAAAACCATTCCTTCCTGCAGTTGTATTTTAGAGAATACCCCATAAATTACATATATACGGCGTATTAAGACAAAATCCTTCTTAAAAAATTTTAATATAAAATAATAAAATTTTTAAAAAAATTTAACCATTCCGGCAGGAATTTTAACTAAAATGTTTAATATAGAAAAGTAAATGTGAGAACTTTCACACTTTCATAGGAGGGAAGAAAAATATGCGCAAAATCGATAAATTGAGAAGTTTAAGAACTCGTCTTTTGGATCGGTGGGCTGTTGCTGAAAAGGAAGAAAGATTAAATTTACTTGTGAGAATAATGGATATTGAAGAAGAAATGGGATTGAGTTATATTTCACAAAAACGAAAAAAACCAGGAATGCCCAAAAAAGCAAAAGCTATTTAACCACCAAAAGGTGGTTATTTTTTTTATGTTATAATATAAGAAAAAACGGGAGTGGGTAAAAATGGGAGTACCTTATCGCCTGGATCTTACTTTTGAAATTGCAAGGGAAAAATTTGCTGCAAGCAATCCGGAACTTCTTGTGAAAAATGCCGGAGCTGAATTACAAGATAAAAAAATTTTTTTGCCGTATTTTAATGAAAAGGTTACTATTACTTGGCCTGAAGCTGAATTTATTCCGGAAATTTCAATTCAAGAAAAAATTTTAGTGCTCCATTATTTAACCAAATCCATAGACCTACCACCTTTAGGTACCTGGGTTGGATTTGCAGAATTAAAAGATGGTTTATTGTATTTAGAGCCCTTTCGGAAAAGGACTGTAAATTTGCTTGTAAGGACCTTTGGCAGAGCGCCAAATCTATTAGCGGAAAAGGCTAAAAAGCTTGGGGCAAAGTTTTATCACAAAGGGGATATTTCCTTTCAATTAAAAATCTTTCCCAAGATTGATTTATTTTTTGTTTTTTGGTCGGAAGATGAAGAATTTCCGGCCAATGCTAACATTTTATTTGACGCTCGGGCTCGTCTTTACCTGGAAATAGAGGATTTAGTGCAGTTAGCTTCCCTTGCGGTTCTTAAATTAATAAAATGAGGTGGTAAATTATGGAAAAAACTTTAAAATCCGACTGTCTTTTTCAAGGTAACATTTTAACCTTGGTTAAAGATGAAGTTCTTTTGGAAAATGGAAAAATATCAACCCGGGAAGTTGTATTGCATCCGGGTGCTGTAACAATTATACCTATTTTTGAAAACAAAATAGTTTTTGTGGAACAGTATCGCTATCCGGTTAAAGAACGGCTTTTAGAACTTCCGGCCGGAAAATTAAATAAAAATGAAGCTCCAGAAGTAACGGCCTATCGAGAATTAATTGAGGAAACGGGATTTATAGCAAAAAAACTGCAGCACTTAACCACCTTTTATACTACACCGGGATTTTCTAACGAGGTAATGTATCTTTATTTGGCTGAAGAATTACAAAAAACAAATCCTCGTCCGGACGAGGATGAAATAGTTAAAACTATTTTTATAGAAGTTGATAAAATAAAGGAGCTTTTATACAGTAACCAAATAAAAGATGCTAAAACCTTAATTGGGCTTTTTTGGTTTTTAAATTTCCATGATTCTTAGTATTTTTCAATAATTACCTGGCCATCCTCAACTTTGGCTTTTTCGGGATAGGGCCGATTACCGGGCTTTTCTTGAGCTCGGGTAACAAATTTTCCTATGCGGATTTGTGCTGGTACCAGGTTTATTGCGATAACCTGGGCTTTTTCATTATTGGGATAACCGGCATGGGCAATTCCCCGAAGGCTTCCCCAGACAATGATATTGCCTTGCGAAATAATCTCGGCACCTGGATTAACGTCGCCAAAAATTAGAAGAGACTTATTACTAAAATAAGTTTGGCCGCTACGAAAATTTTTAAGTACGATTTCACATTCTTCTCCTTCTACTGTTTCTAAAGTAGCTGCGATATTTTTTAGAAGTTCACCGGTTTTAGACATAGGTAGGGAAAAAGATTCGGCGATTAAACCATAACGGCTGCAGATGGCTTCTAATTCTTCTTTTTCGGCATTGGTTAAACTAATATCGTCACTGTACATAATTGTATATTTTGCACCTTTAAAAAAACCTTTGGCTTTTTCCATTTTTTCTATTAATGATGCCTTTAGAAGAGCAAAATCCTGGCTGTTTAACATTACTAATAAACCTTTGGGAGTTCCTTTAATTTGGACCGGTTCGGGCATTTAAATCACCTCGAATTCCAAATTTCGACACCTGTATGCAAAAATCCTCCTGGATTTGGTTAAAATATGCCAGGAGGGAAGAGAAAATGAAAATTACCGGAATCCAGTTACTTTTTATCCAGTTTATCTTGATATTATCAGCAATTGATATTTTTCTTCCAAGCGTAATTGCCAAAGAAGTTGGTCACGATGCTTGGCTATCTATAATTTTAGCTTTTATTTTTAGTGTTTTGATGGCATGGATTTATGCTTATATCGGATGTAAAATTTACCCTGATAATTTAACAAGTTACTTAAAAAAAAGAGGAACTCCTGGTAAAGCAATCCTTTTTGCTTATTTTTATCTTTATTTTATTTTAATTATTACCGTTTATAGAGAATTTTTGGAATTAGTTAAGGTATTTTTACCCGAGACCCCACTTATAGTAACTGGAATTTTAATGCAACTGGTTGTTTTCTACGGCGTCGTATCTGGTACCGAAACAATGGCCAGGACCACTGAAATTTTAACCCCTGTTGGGATATTTGCCCTAATTCTTGTTGCGGGTTATGCTTTAACAAAAGCGGATTTTGGAAATTTTAAACCGCTTTTACATAAGGGAATATTTCCCGTTATTAAAGGTAGTATTGAAATAATTAATTTTTTTGGTGATACGCTATTATTGTGGTTTTTTGCAATAAATTTTTATAATAAGCCGGAAAAATTGTTTCGTTTGCTGGTGTTGGGTTATTTTTTAATTTGTATTGCCCTTTTTGGAGGAGTATTGGGGATAGCGGTGTTTGGAGCTAAAAGTGCGGCTAAAATGGAACTGGTAGCTTTAGAAATGGTTAGGATAGTCAATATAGCTGATTTTTTGAAGCATTTGGATAGCGTCATGTTAGGGGTGTGGTCAATTGGTGGGGTTTTAAAGCTAACCTTTTTATATCTGGGATTAACCGAACTGTTTAAAGCCGTAATTAATGTTAAAAAAGTAAAACTTCATATTATTCCTTTAAGCGCTTTGTCCTTAATTTCTGCGATTTACGGTTTTGAGAATATGGGACAATATTTTAGCTACTTGGGAGAATTAACGTATTTTACTTTAATTTTTTCTGTAATAATTCCGCTTCTTTTTGTTTTCTATTTGTTTCTAACAAAAAGTAAAAAACTACAACAAAAAATCTAATGCTTTTAAAACCGATAGTATTGCCAAATAATCGTTACGATACCACTGAGAGGATGATATTCCCGATAAGCCTACAAAAAAAATATTTTGGAAGTTAAAAGGCTTTGCCAAGCCAAAATTCTGCATCCAATCATTAATTTCCACAAAGTGTACGTTAAAACTATCTTTGACAAGTACAAAATCCCAGTAAAAAGGCAGGGTGCGGAATGTTATACCTTGAATTCCCATCATTAAAACGCCACTTTGCCGATCTATCGGCATATTTAAGACAAATCCTGGATGGTTTCCGGGAATTTTTTTAAAGAATTTTTCTGGGGGATTCATTAATGTGGTGTAATAACCGGCTCGAAAATGCATAGTTCCCCAATCCTGCCAAAGACCTACTTTGCGGGTGTTTAACGGATTTCCGGTGGCGTTAATTATAAAATCAAATTTATTTTTTAAAGAATAAATATCGACGGAAGAAAAAAGCTTTACTTTTTTCCCGGGAAGATAAGAAATAAGCTTATTTTCAAGCCCTTGTCCGATATTTCCGTGCCAGAAGACCTGGGCGTTAGAAGCAAAACTACTTGGTTTTGGTAAAAGTTTTTTTATGTGTTTGGGTAATTTTTGATAATCCCTTTTTAAAATAAGGGCGGGATAGGAAAAGCTTTTTCCCCAAATGCGCTTTTCTTCAAAAAGAAGATAATCTATTTTCTTTTTTTCCAATAGGCAGGCTGTTAAAAGTCCCGCAAATCCTCCACCAACGATAGCTACCTTCAACGTTTTAAACCTCCTTTAGCTAAAAGATAACTTAGCAATTTTACGGAATCAAAGGGCAGGTGATAAAGAAAAAAATTTAAAGGTCCAAAAGAAAGTAATCCTGTTAAAAAGTCAAAGGAATTGTTGTTTAATTTATTTAGACCAATGCGAAGAATATCGAACTGCCGAACCGCTTGCTTTATGGGATTTAATAATGTATCATAGGATAAATTTTCTTTGATGGCTTTTGCAGCTAAAATACCCGAAATAATTGAATAAAAGATACCAAAACCCAAGAAAGGTTCGATTAGTCCTCCAGCCCCTCCGGTAAAATAAATATTATTAAGCTGATTTGTCGTAAGATAACCCACGATGTGGTTTACCGTAAAAGTTTCGAGAATTTTATATGGTAAATTTTCTTTTTGCCAAAAAACCTGCCAGTAATGGCTGAGCTGATTTTCCGTTATGTCGTTTATGGCGAGGCATAAAGAAGCATTTTTTGTATCAAAGGGGGTCAAATAAGCATAGCCGTTTTTGGCGTAGTCGGTATCAAGCCACATTACCAATTCTTCGGGATCAAAATTTCCGGAAATATTCGAGCCTATGACCCATCCGTCAAACAATTTATGAAATATACCATAGGAATTAGCAATAATCGGAGTACCGGTAGCAACGATTACGTGAGAAAAAACATGTTTTAAGTCTTCGGGATTTTGTGGTGATTTAAATTTTACTTCTCCCTTAATTAAACTCAATAACTGGTTTTCTAAAGAGTTATGTAAATGGCCTCTCAGCCAAAAATAACCAAGATTACTGCCGCGAACCGTTGCAAAGTTTCCTGGAGAATTCATCAATATTTTTGTAATTTTTCGATGAGGAACAAGGGGTAAATCATATTTTTTGAAAAAATAGCTTACAATATCTTTAACAGGGCGGTTTATAACTTTTAAGCTAACCGCAACGTGGGGGGTAGGATCCCCCGGCTGATAGCGACGGTCAAAAACTGTGTAGGGTATTTTATACTTGTCTAATTGAAAAGCCGTTGCAAGTCCGGCTAAACCGGCACCAATTATCGCAACTTTCATAAATAATCCCTCGCTTACCGGGAGGTAAGGATGTTCTGGTACTGGTACTTTTTATTTAATTTATTGATTATTGTCGTATTTTTAAGGCCAAGGAAAAAAATTTCTTATTTAACGGGGCTTATTGCCCTTTTGCTGATGTTTATTGTGGACTACGCAGCGGTTAAGTTAAAATTGTATGTTTTTTACGGTAGGCCCAGTTTTTATAATTTACCTTTATTTTATTTACTTAACGGTTTTTTACTTGGCATTATCTTTTGGGGTTTTAAACCAAGGGAACGTTGGCTTTGGCTATATATTCCGTTAATTTCCCTGCTTTTTACCGGAGTGGAATGGTTAGCAGAAATGTTTGGTGCTTACCGACATTTAAGATGGAGCTACGGGTATAGTTTTGTTTTAAATAATTTTGCTTTAATTGTCGTAACTGCCATAAAGCATTATTTTGACGATATATTATTTTCTAAATAAAGAAATTAGTTTTTTAACTACCGGGGGTGAACTTAGTTTTTCTTCGACCAGTATTTCTAAAAGAAATATCTGCCTTAAAGTTTCCGCTTGAAGTTCGGAAAATAAACTTCTTAATTCTGGGTGTTTAACTTTAACGGTCATTTCGGCCAGGAAAAGATAATTTTGCCTTTCAGCATTTAAAGCCATAAGCAAAAGATCTTTTAGTTCCATTCAATCCCCCGCTTTACTTTAAAGTTATAGGCATTGGCAATTTCTAAAAGATTTTTTATTTGTTTTTGTTTTCCTTCTAAACCTTTAAGAGCGGCATCCCGAATTACTTTATCGGAATGCTTTGCAATTATGGTTTGATAAATTCGACAGGTTTGTTCTAAATTTTGAATCCCTTCGCTCAAGGCTAAGGTGATATATTCTTCCTGCAGGTCGCCCACCTTCATCCTCCTTTCTGTTAGATTACCTTTATTTTAGGATTTTCCTTTGCTATACTTTTTATGAGAAAAAGAAGATTGGAGGCAATAAAAATGGCAGAGAAAAGCTACTATATTATAACCCATGGTTGCCAGATGAATGTTCATGATTCGGAAACAATTGCCGGGATTTTGGAAAGTATGGGATTTGTGCCGAGTCCTGAGGAAAGAACTGCCGATTTAATAATCATAAATACCTGCAGTGTTCGGGAAACTGCGGAAAATAAAGTTTTTACTAAAATCGGAGAACTGAAAAAATTAAAAAGGGAAAATCCTGATTTGATTATCGGGGTTGGAGGGTGTATTCCTCAGCAGGAAAAAGTTGCCAAACGTTTATTAGAAAGATTTCCCCACTTAGATTTTATCTTTGGAACCCATAATCTTCCGGAACTACCAAAAATTTTGGAAAGGGTTTTTGAAAAGCACGAGCGGGTTTTAGAGGTGTGGCAGTCGGAAGGGCAAATTGTAGAAGGTATTCCGGTAAAAAGAGAGCCGGGCGTGCGGGCCTGGGTAACGATTATGTATGGCTGTAACAATTTTTGTACCTACTGTATTGTTCCCTACGTGCGCGGTCGGGAAAGAAGCCGTAAAAAGGAAGATATATTACAGGAAATACGGCAATTAGTGGCGGAAGGCTACAGGGAGGTGACGCTCCTTGGCCAGAACGTTAACTCTTACGGGAAAGATTTAAAGGGGAAGCCTATGTTTGCCGAACTATTAGCGGATATTGATAAGATAGATGGACTTTGGCGGGTGCGGTTTACCACTTCCCATCCTCGCGACTTAACTGACGATGTTATTGAGGTAATGGCCTCTTCCCGGAAGATTTGTGAACACCTTCATCTTCCGGTACAGGCCGGTTCCAATAAAATTTTAAAAGCAATGCATCGCGGTTATACGCGGGAATATTATTTAAACTTAGTGGAAAAGATCCGGGCCAAGATTCCCGGGGTGAGTTTTACTACTGATATAATTGTGGGCTTTCCTGGAGAAACTGAAGAAGATTTTGAACAAACTTTAGATTTAGTGAGAAAGGTCAGGTATGATAGTGCTTTTACCTTTGTGTATAATAAGCGGACGGGAACACCTGCTGCGGAAATGATAGACCAGGTGCCCGAGGAGGTAAAAAGTAGAAGGATTCAAGAGCTAATTGAATTACAAAATGGGATTAGTTTAGAATTAAACAAAAATGAGGAAGGTAACATTCACGAAATATTAGTGGAAGGAAAAAGCAAGACCGATGAAACAAAATTAGCTGGCCGTACCAGAACCAATAAGCTGGTAGTATTTAAGGGAAGTGAAGATTTAGCTGGAAAGTTAGTAAAGGTAAAAATTACCGAAGGTAAATTATTCCACCTGGAAGGGGTTTTAGTTTAACATGAGCTTTACACCAATGATGAAGCAATATCTTGATATTAAAAAGCAATACAGCGACTGTCTTTTATTTTTTCGTTTGGGCGACTTCTACGAACTTTTTTTTGAAGATGCGGTAATTGCTTCCCGGGAACTTGAAATTGTTTTAACCGGCCGGGATGCTGGACAGGAAGAAAGGGTACCCATGTGTGGGGTTCCCTATCATTCGGCTCAGGGCTATATTGCCAAACTTTTATCCCGGGGATATAAAGTAGCAATTTGTGAACAGGTGGAAGATCCGAAAAAGGCCAAGGGACTGGTGAAGCGGGAAGTTACCAAAATATATACTCCCGGAACGGTTACCGAAGAGTTTTTTTTGCAAGAGAAGACAAATAATTATATCATTGCCCTGGCCGAAAAAGATGGGTTAATTGCCCTGGCGGTTGCGGAAGTTTCTACAGGATATTTGGGAATAACGTCTGTTGAGGAAAGTAAAACAGAAGTCTTGGCAAGCGAAATTCGCCGGTTGGCTCCCACTGAAGCGGTGGTATTAAAAAATTTTAAAAATAATTTTCTGTTAAAAGATATTACCGGTATTGTTAACTACTTAGAAACATTGCCGGCGGAAGAAATTGAAATTGCGTTTAAAGGTCCTGAAGCGTCAAAAGAAGCTTATAAAATTTTAATTAGTTATTTAAAAAGAATTGAACCGGCGGTTTTAAGTATCTTTGGGCAACCGGAGTTTTATCAAATTGATAGTTATTTATATTTTGATGAAAGTACTCGCAAAAATTTAGAAATTTTACGAAACCGTGAAGACAATTCTTCTTCTTTATTAGGAATTATTGATTTTACCCAGACCGCTATGGGCGCTCGAAAATTAAAGGAAGAGCTCACAAAACCGTTGTTAAACTTAAAAGCAATTACTGACCGCCTGGATGCTGTAGAAATTTTAGTAAAGGATTATGAATTGAGAGAAAAATTACGGGAAAACCTGAAGAATTTATATGACCTGGAAAGACTTTCCATTAAGTTAGTTTGCGGAACGATAAATCCTAAAGATTTAATTAAAATCAAACAATCTCTCCCCCAAATATGGCATATTAAAAACAGCATTAATCATATAAAAAATAAATCAGTTTTATTTGCTGAAATTTATGATAATCTTCCGGAAATGCTTGAAGTTTATAATTTAATTGAAAAAAGTATAGTCGATGACCCTCCAGTATCACCTAAAGATGGCGGTATTATAAAAAACGGATATAATTCCACCGTTGACGAGTACCGGAAAGCCCGGGAGGAAGGGCAGGATTGGATAATTAATTACGAAAAGAAAGAAAGGGAAAGAACGGGAATAAAATCATTGAAAGTTAATTACAATAAAGTTTTTGGCTATTTTATTGAAGTAACGAAAGCTAATTTGCACTTAGTACCAGCTGATTATCAAAGAAAGCAAACGATGGTTAATGCTGAAAGGTTTATTACTGAAGAATTGAAACATTATGAAAACCTTATTTTAGGTGCAAGTGAAAAGCTTGCTAATTTGGAATATGAACTTTTTTGTGAAATCCGCTCGGAAATTTTAAAATATCAGGAGGATTTAAAAAGAGCTGCAAGTGCTGTTGCGCTTTTGGATTTTTTAATTTCCCTGGCGGTGGCTGCAATTGAGTATGACTTTACGCGACCGGTCATTGCCGCTGAACCGGTTTTGGAAATAAAAAATGGCCGACATCCGGTGGTGGAAAAGAGTGTTGGCCGGGCCAATTTTGTTCCCAATGATTTATACCTTGACACCAAGGAAAATTCGCTTCTTTTAATTACGGGCCCCAATATGGCCGGTAAAAGTACTTACATGCGTCAGGCTGCTTTAATTGTAATTTTAGCACAGATTGGTAGCTTCGTTCCTGCGGAATATGCCAGGGTTGGATTGGTGGATAAAATCCTAACCCGTATTGGTGCCACCGATGATCTGGCCAGAGGACAAAGTACGTTTATGGTAGAAATGATTGAATGTAATAATATTTTAAGAAATGCAACATCCCGGAGTTTAATTTTGTTAGATGAAGTGGGTAGAGGAACATCAACCTATGACGGTATAAGTATTGCGGAAGCAATTATTGAATATATTCAAAAAAAAATCAAGGCAAGGACGCTTTTTTCAACCCATTACCACGAATTAACGGGCTTAGAAGGGGAAATTCCTGGGGTCAAAAATTTTACGGTCTTAGTTCAGGAAAAAGGAGAAGAAGTTAAGTTTCTCCATAAAGTTGTGCCCGGCAAAACCGATAAAAGTTACGGGATTTATGTAGCAAAGCTTGCTGGCTTACCGCGAGAAGTAGTGGAAAGGGCTTATGAAATATTAGCAAGGTTCGAAGATAAAGGGCTAAAAGTTAAAGATACAGTCCCGGTACAGTTAGCGCTTTTTGAAGAAAAGCCGGAGCCTTCTGATATAATAAAAGAATTAATTGAAATAGACCTGATTCGTATGACACCGTTAGATGCTTTAAATAAATTATATGAATTACGGCAAAAAGCTTTGGGGGAAAAATAAAATGCCAAAGATTAAGCGTTTACCTGATGAAGTAATAAAAAAAATTGCCGCAGGCGAAGTAGTTGAACGCCCTTATTCGGTGGTAAAAGAGCTGGTAGAAAATAGTCTTGATGCCAAAGCCCAAAATATAAATGTTTATATTGAAGAAGGTGGATTAGGGAAAATTGTAGTGGAAGATGATGGGATTGGGATTTCGCATGAGGAATTACCAGATGCTCTTTTACGTCATACTACCAGTAAAATTGCAAGTTTTGATGATCTTTATTATTTAGAGAGCTTTGGTTTTCGGGGAGAGGCTTTATACAGTATTGCGGCGGTAAGTAAAATATCAATCAAAAGTAGAGTTCGAGGAGAAAATAATGGCTATGAATTAATTGCCCATGCCGGGGAAGTAATAAATTTAACCGAAGTCGGTATGGCTTACGGTACCGTTGTTACTGTTTCCGACCTTTTTTTTAATACTCCTGCCCGCAAAAAATTTTTAAAGTCCGGACAAACGGAAGCGGGACTTATTAGGCAATTTATAGAAAAAATAGCAATTCTGTATCCCGGGGTTAAATTTACCCTTTTTATTGATGGAAAAAAGATTTACAGTTCGGCGGGAATTCAGGAGCAATTGGGGTTGCTGACCCGATTTTGGGGCTTAGAAAAGGGGAATTTGCTTACGTTAGAGGAAAAACTGGGTGAAGGTTTTTTTATAAAAGGTGGAATTGCCTTGCCACCTGCAGGGAAACCCCACCGTAAATTACAGGTGTTTGCTGTAAACAAACGTTTAGTGAGAAGCGGAATCCTAACTAAAGCTATCGACGATGCTTATGAAAGTTTACTTCCCAATGGTTTAAAGCCTCTTGTTTTTTTAGAAGTGGTTGTTCCTGGTACCTGGGTGGATGTAAATGTACATCCCCAGAAGTTGGAAGTTAAGTTTATGGATGAACAAAAAATCTATTTGGATGTTCGGACGATAATCAGAAATAAGTTGGTAAATGCTAAAAATTCTTCCCTGAAATCTTTTTCTCCTGCAAGAGAAACAAATACCAAAAGTGAAGAAAATGATTATTGGCAGGTTACTTATTTTGCTGAAGATGACAAATTATTGGAAAAAGAAGATATTTTTTCCCCGAATGACAATCTGTCTTTTTCACTAAATAAAGACTTTGCGAATGAATTAAACTTTCAGGTTATAGGACAGTTTTCTTTAAAGTATATTATTGTGGAAAAAAATGATACACTGCTTATAATTGATCAACATGCAGCTCACGAGCGAATTTTATACGAAAAATACCAAACTAAATTAAATCCCTTTTACAGTCAGGTGCTTACTTTTCCCGTCAGGATAAAAGCTTCTCCCGAATTGGAAGCTTTTCTTCAGGAAAATTACCAAAACTTCCTGGAAATTGGCTTACATATTGAACCTTTTGGTCCGGGCGAATATCTTGTTCGGGAAATTCCGGAGGATTTACCTCAAAATAATATCGCCAATGTTTTGGAAGAATATTTACACGAAATGATGGAGCAAAAAGAGCAGGTTAGTTTTCGGGAAAAAGCCCTAAAAATTTTTGCCTGCAAAAATGCTGTTAAATTTGGTGAAAAATTAACGTACAGCGAAATGACTAATCTGGTAAAGGAACTCTTTAAAACCAATTATCCTTTGAGCTGTCCTCACGGGAGACCAACAATTTATGAATTATCTTTAACTGAAATAAATAAAAAGTTTTTTAGGTAAAGAGGAGATAATTTAATTTATGGAGAGGGCAATAATTACCACAAGTCTAAATCCGACTGAGGAACAAATAAAAAAAGCGCTAAATTTGGCAGTCGATGCTGGTTTTCCCTATATTGACAGAAATAATAAGAGTCTTACAGAAATTGCCCGAGAAATGCCGGTTTTAGTGGTAACTAAAAAAAACTTAGAAATAGTTTTTCCGGATATGACAAAGTTATATTTTCATCCCGGAATGGCAAAAATTAGAATTAAGGGGATGAAAAAAGGGCAAGAAGATGTTATGATAAAAGCAATGGGATTAATGCCTGGAATGTCGGTTTTGGATTGTACCTTGGGACTTGCTCAGGATAGCATAGTTGCTCAATATGCAGTAAAAGATGGGTTAGTGGTAGGTATAGAAAAAAGTAAAATAATTTACCTGTTAACCTCTAATGGGCTCAAAACCTATGATGAAGACCCTGATTTAATAAATCCAATGCGAAAAATTAAAGTAAAATATGGTGATTTCACCGATTTTTTAGTAAAACTACCGTCGAAAAGTTTTGATGTTGTTTATTTTGATCCAATGTTTAAAAAAACAACCGGGAAATCTGCCCATATTTTAAGGTTAAGAAATGTTGCTGCTAAAGACTATATAAATGAAGAAGTGTTAAGTAATGCTTGCAGTGTTGCCCGAAAGCGGGTTGTGGTTAAAGGAAGAAAGGCGGAAATAAAGTTATTGCCGTTTTTTGATAAGATAATTGCGGGAAAAGACAGTGAAATTGCTTTTGGGGTAATTGAGGTACAGGTATGAGCGAAAAACTAATTATAATTGTTGGGCCTACTGCCGTAGGGAAATCAGCTTTAGGGATAAAAGTTGCTAAAAAAATTAACGGTGAAATTATTTCTGGAGATTCAATGCAGGTATACAAATACATGGACATCGGAACGGCAAAAGTTTTGCCGGAAGAAAGGGAGGGGGTACCCCATCACTTAATTGATATTTTAGAACCTTTTCAAAAATACAGTGTGGCTTTGTTTCAAAAAGAGGCCAGGAGATTAATTAAAGAAATAAATGAACGGGGAAAGATTCCAATTATTGTGGGTGGTACGGGATTATACATTCGCTCGGTTATTGATCCCTATGACTTCGCCGACTTTTCCTTTGATCCTGTTTTCAGGGAAAAACTGGAACAGGCAGCAAAAGAAAAAGGAAGTTCATACCTTCACCAGATGTTGGAAAAAATTGATCCGGTAGCCGCACAAAAAATTCATTCCAACGATTTAAGGCGAATTATTAGGGCATTAGAAGTGTATGAACATACTGGTAAACCGATAAGTTACTATTGGGAGAGAGGAAAACAATCCAAACCGCAGTACCGCTTGCTTTACTACGGTTTGACAATGGATAGAGCCCTTCTGTACCAGCGAATAAATGAACGCGTGGATAAAATGATTGAAAAAGGGCTGATTGCTGAAGTAGAGAGACTTTTGCAAATGGGATTTAAAGATAGTACTGCGATGCAAGCTCTTGGCTATAAAGAAATTGTTCAGTACTTGGAAGGAAAAATAACCCTGGATGAAGCAATTTACCTCATTAAGAGGGATACCCGCAGATTTGCCAAAAGGCAGCTTACCTGGTTTCGGCGGGATCCCCGGATAAAATGGTTTGATTCGGGTAAAGAAAGCTTAGAAAAAATTACTGAAAAAATAATTACCGAGGCAGGAGTAAACAATTTTTTGTAGAATCTTTAATTTAAATAAAGAGAGATGGAGGGAAACCAATGTCCAAAAATCAATTAAATCTGCAGGATGCTTTTTTAAATCAGGTGCGTAAGGAAAATGTGGGGGTTACAATCTTTTTAATTAACGGTTTTCAGCTTAAAGGTTTTGTAAAAGGGTTTGACAATTTTACTGTAATTTTGGAAAGTGAAGGAAAGCAGCATATGATTTATAAGCATGCAATTTCTACCATAATTCCCCAAAGGCCCGTAAGTACTTACATGGCAAAAGGTGGTAATGAGGAAAACACCCCTTCTTAGGGGTGTTTTTTAATGAGGTCGCTTAAGGTACATATTTTAAACCCTTGTCCTGGTAGTTTCGGCAGTACTTTTTTAAGGGCGGTGGCGGTTGGTTTTCCACCTTCATAACCAACGTGACCAATGGCGATACCCAGGTTCTTTTTTTGCGCGATGCTTTGTAGTTTTTGAAGTTGTTCAATGATGTTTTTTTCCTTTCTACCGTTAACTTCCAAGAAAATATCTCGCTTTAACACCACAACCCCAAATTCACTTCCCAAGAGGGGAAAAAGAGAATTGGGGGTTGTTTGACTGTCAATAAAAACTAAATTGTTTTTTTGACAAAAACTAAGGACAGTTTTTACTATTTTTTCATCTTCGCAGGCTTTGGAACCGGTATGATTGTTTATTCCAATTGCCCAAGGATTTTCTTTTAATGCTGCAGCCAATAGCGATGTTATTTCTTCTGGGGTTAGATTAACCCTAATTGGTTTTGGTCCAAGCCAGGAACGCTTATAGCTTTTGGGTTCCATCGGCATGTGGATAATAATATCGTTTCCACTCTGGTAAAGGGCTTTGGCTTCTTGGTGTGTATTGTTTAAAAAGGGCATTACCGCAGCAGTAAAGGGCTGTTTAAGTTTTAAAAAATCTACCAGACTATCGCTGTTATTTCCAAAGTCATCAATAACAATTAACAATCTGGATTCGCCTTTTATTTGAGAGATTTGCTTTTTTTTGTTTAAGCATTTTATAATTGAACTGGCAATTTCTTGACAAAGCTTTTTTAAAAAATCGCTATTTTGTAATCGTTTATCATCAATAAAACCTATTTCAATTAGTACTCCGGGGGTACCGGTAGAGAGAATTAAGAAATCGGCGATTTGGGGTGATTTTGCAACATTGTAAATTTTATTAAGAGAAGCCTGGATAATATTGGCAGCTTCGGCGTTTATGAGGTTTCTTCCGTAAAAAACTTGACCAAAATAATTTTTAAGAAAGTTCCCGGAATTAACGTGAATTGAGATAAAAAAGTCTGGGTTTAGGTTTTCGATGTATTTTTTCCGGTTTTCAATGTCCTTAAATTGGCGGGAACCAGGTCCCGGGTAGAGGTCTTTTAAATCGTAGTCACCGTTTCGAGTTAAGGTTACAATAGTGCCGGCTTTTTCTAAAGATTGTTTTAAATATAAAGAGGCAGTTAAGTTAAGATCTTTTTCTTTAACCCAGCTGTTAACTGCTCCCGGATCAATTCCACCGTGTCCGGGATCGATAACAATTAATTGAGGTTTAGAGTTCAAATTAGCATAAACGGGAAAATTTACACTCCAAAAAACGAGGAAAAAAAAAGGGAAAAGAAAAGTTTTTTCATATTAATAACCTCCTCTTTAATAATTTTTTAGCAAAAAGGGAGTTTTATTCCCTATTAAAGAGGAGGGGCGGTTATGAAAGTAACATTAATAAATTCTGTCAATACTGTTACTCCTTCAAAGGCCGAAATTGAAAAATTTGACCAGGCGTCTTCTTTGCTAAAAGAGCTTAATCGGATGGTTGGTTTGATTGAAGTTAAAGAGATGGTTTTTGAAATATATGCGTTAGCTCAGATTCACAAAAGAAGAGTTCAGGAAAAGCTTAAAACAAATAACTTTAGCTGGCATATGGTGTTTAAAGGAAATCCTGGTACTGGAAAAACAACGGTGGCCAGGATTATAGGTAAGCTTTTTAAAGAAATTGGTATTCTAACAAAAGGGCATTTAATAGAAGTTGAAAGGGCTGATTTAGTCGGGGAGTATATTGGCCATACTGCTTTAAAAACCCGGGAACAGTTAAAAAAAGCACTGGGAGGGGTCTTATTTATTGATGAAGCCTATTCATTAGCTCGGGGCGGCGACAAAGATTTTGGCCGGGAGGCAATAGATGTTGTGGTTAAGGGGGCAGAGGATTATCGGGACAATCTCGTTATTATTTTAGCCGGGTATTATGATGAGATGAATTATCTTTTGGAGCAAAATCCGGGGCTTAAATCCCGCTTTCCCATTGAGATAACCTTTCCCGACTATACCGATGAGGAGCTTTTTTTTATTGCTGAAAAGTTCTTGGAAGATTGGGAATACCGTTTTTCTTCCGAGGCCGCTTTTTATTTAAAATATAAATTAAAGCACCTTGACCAAAGTAAAAAAAGTAGTGGAAATGCTCGTTTAATTAGAAATATTATTGAAAAGGCAATAAGGCGACAGGCCGTAAGGCTTTTAGGTAAAAGTAAGGTAACTAAAGAAGATCTTTTAGTTTTGGAAAAAGAAGATTTGGAAAAAGCAATTTTGGCCCTTAATCTTTAGCAAAGGAGTAGAAAAGGCGATGCTGAAAATTCCTCAGGACGTTAAAACGCAGTTTGAATTTATAGATACGGTAGTTTACCAAAATGCTCATAAGGTGCAAAAAGCTTTTAGGGAGGCGCAAATTAGCTATTCCGATTTTGTATTCACTACCGGATACGGTTACGGCGATACGGCACGGGATAAGATGGAAACGGTTTTTGCCTCCTATTTTGGAGCCGAAGATGCCTTGGTAAGACCTCAGATTGTTTCAGGTACCCATGCGATTACCCTGGGGCTTTTTGCCGTCTTAAGACCCGGGGATGAGCTTTTAGTCTTTGGCAATCCTTATAAAACCTTTGAAGAAGTTATAGGTAAACGGGGTAAAAATCAAGGCTCATTACAGGAATGGGGTATAAACTATAAAATTTTACCTTTTACTACGAATCCCGAGGAATTAGAAGTAATTTTTCAAAACAACATTCAGGAAAATACTAAAATGCTTTTCATCCAGAAATCCCGAGGCTATGATCTTAGGCCAACTCTTTTAAATGAGGAAATAAAATTGATAATTCAAATTGCCAAAAAGTATAGTTCTAAACTTGTGGTTTTTGTTGATAATTGCTATGGCGAGATGGTAGAACCAAGTGAGCCCATTGAAATGGGGGCAGATTTAATAGCTGGTTCACTAATAAAAAATCTTGGGGCCGGCATTGCTCCAACCGGGGGTTATTTGGTTGGAAAAAAAGAGCTTATTGAACAGGCGGCATATCGATTGACGGCACCAGGTTTGGGTAAAGAAGTTGGACCTTCCTTGGGATTTGCCCGGGATATTTTACAGGGGGTTTATTTTGCGCCCAAAGTAGTTGGGGAAGCTCTTAAAATTGCCGTACTTTTGGCGTATTTTTTGGAGAAAACCGGAGTTGAGGTTTTGCCGGATGCTTATTCCAAAAGAGGCGATATTGTCCAAACTTTAATTTTCAGGGATAGGGAAAAAATGCTGAAATTTGTCCAAACGGTTCAAGAGTATTCTCCGATTGATAATTTTGTAACGATTGAGCCGGCATTGTTACCGGGTTATGATTCTCCGGTGGTTATGGCTTCGGGAAGCTTTGTTGCCGGATCATCAATTGACTTGTCAGCGGATGGGCCTTTTGTTCCTCCCTATGTTGTTTATTTTCAGGGGGGTATAGCTTTAGAGTATGGGATGCTCTTAATCGAGAGCTTTTACAGGAAATTTTCTTCAAATTATTTTTAAAAGTAAAAAAGGGATTTCCGGTTCATTGTCGAAATTATCATATCATAAAGAAATTCTATAATGCTTAAAATCATGAATATCGTTTGGGGAGTGGTTAAATGTCAAAGCTACGTTTTTGGTTAGCTATTTTTCTTGTAGTTGGGTTTGTGATTTTTTTTATAAGCCCGGTTTACTCGCAGGAAACGGTTATCTCGAAGCGTTTTGAGGTGAACCTTTTTCCTGAATACGATGAAACGGGTAATATTTTAGCTACCTTTTCCGGTATTATTTTTAATGAAGGTAATACAGAAATTAAAGAATTAAGTTTTCTTCTTCCGGCGGACACCAGCGTTGACAAAGTTGCTTTTGTCAGGGAAACCGGTGAACTTACTTATTTACCTTTTAATTTAGAAAATAAAGATAAAAAACAGCTGTCTTTAAAAATAATGTTAAATCCTGCTTTAAAGCCACAGGAAAAAATGAATCTTTTTATCCAGTTTCATTTTGGGAAACTTTCAGCGGCGGAAAAGAAAGTCGAAACAAATATTAAATTTCCGTTTTCCGTTAATGAGTTAAACGTAAAGATTTTAGAACCTCCCGGAGCTGTGTTTTTTAAAACGTCTCTTAAAAATGATCTGATCACCCAAACCCACGAGGGCTTAAAGCTTCATAATTTTACTTTAAACAATCAAAATGGTCTATCTTTCACTTTTTCTTACGTACGCAATGATACCACTCCGGTAGTGCCCAAGGAAGATTATCAGACTGCCTTAAACCGTTTACAGGAACAGGCAAAAGCTCAGCAAAATTCGAATCAAAAAAACAGTAATTCTTCAACTAATTCCAGCCTTATTGTGGGGACTATAATTATTTTAATGATCTTAATAATTGGTGCAGTTATCGCTTTTTACCTTGTAAATTCCAAAACTAAAAATAGCAGTGAAGTTATGAATAAAAAAGTATTAAAAAAGATGTTTATTGAAGGGAAAATAACTGAAGAAGAGTACCGAAAGCTTTTAAAAAAGGCGTTAGAACAGGAGGGTTAACATAATGAATCAAAGGACCAAAATTTTGATGGGAAGCGGTATCATTGTTTTTGCCATAGCGTTTCTTTTTATTTCGGCTTTCACTTCGTCCGGTACCAGCTATTCTCTGCAAGTTGATGAAGCGGTTTACAAGATTGTTTATGAAAACGCTGTTGACAAAAAAATGCGGATTGAAGGGCGGGTGTTGCCCGGATCTATATCCTGGAATGCGAAAGCTTTAGAATTAAAATTTATTATGATACCAATTAAAGGTTCGGAACAAACACAGTTACCGGTTGTATATAATGAAGTTAAACCTGATAATTTTGAACATCCGGAAGCGCAAATTGTGGTGGAAGGAAAATTTGATGGAAAGGTATTTAAAGCAGATACTCTTTTAGTTAAATGCCCATCAAAATACGAAAAAAAACAACAATAAATGCAGGAGGCAGGCGAGATGGATAACTTATTTTTGGCAAATGTTGGAAGCTTTGCTCTGGTTTTAGGATTTTTAATCAGTGCTTATGCAGTGGTAGCGGGGATAATTGCTATCCGCTCCAATAATCCTGCTTTGTCGGAGAGCGTAAAAGGTGCTTCAATTGCGATTGCCCTTACCACGACGATTGCTATTGTTATCATGGAAGTGTTTCTTTTAAGCGGTCAATTTGCCATTCAATATGTTGCTCATTATACCAGTTCGGACTTGCCCCTATTCTATCGTTTTTCCGCATTATGGGCGGGAAATGAAGGTTCCCTTTTATTATGGGCTTGGATATTGAGTATCTACAGTTTGGCCATTTCTTTAAATAATATAGTACCACGAATAAAACCAATTGCCTTGACAATTCTTAATATTAATAACTTATTTTTCTTATTTTTGTTATCTTTTATTTCCAAACCTTTTGTAATTTTGAATCCTCCTCCGGTGGAGGGAAACGGCCTTAATCCCTTGTTGCAAAATCCGGGTATGGTAATTCACCCCATAACGGTTTATTTGGGCTATGTGGGGTTTGCTGTGCCGTTCGCCTTTGCCATGGCGGCGGTAATCGCCAAGTACCCCGGGGATGAATGGATTAAAGTTACCCGGCGCTGGACGGTTTTGGCCTGGTTATTTTTAAGTTTGGGCAATTTGACCGGTATGGAATGGGCTTATGTGGAACTTGGCTGGGGAGGATACTGGGCCTGGGACCCTGTAGAAAACGCTTCTTTTATGCCATGGCTTACGGGAAGCGCTTTTCTTCATTCAGTAATGGTCCAAGAACGAAAAGATATGCTAAAAGTTTGGAATATTTTTCTTATCAGCATAACTTATGTTTTGACTCTATTCGGTACGTTCTTAACCAGAAGTGGAATATTATCTTCCGTTCATGCCTTTGCCGACCAGAGTTTGGGCCGTTATTTTTTGGTATTTACGGTGCTGGCTTTATTTGGCTCTTTATACCTTTTAATTGATCGTCTTAATTTTTTGCGGGAAGGAAAAGAATTTGAATCGGTTTTTTCCAAAGAAAGTAGCTTTTTATTAAATAATTTACTATTAGTAGGAGCAGCTTTTGCTACTTTTTGGGGGACAACCTTTCCGCTTTTTTCTGAACTGGTAACGGGAGAAAAGGTTACAGTAGGTGCTCCTTTTTTCAACACAGTGAATGTTCCGATATTCCTGGCTTTTATCTTGCTAATGGGAATTTGTCCGTTAATTGCCTGGCGGAAAGCTTCAGTTTCGCATATCCTTCGTAATTTTACCGTTCCCTTGTTTTTAGCATTGGCGGTTATCATTTACTTACTTGTCATAGGAATTAGAAAACCATGGGCGGTTGCATCCTATTTTATTAATTTCTTTGTACTTTTTGCTACATTATATGAGATTTTTAAAGGGGTTAAGACAAGGGTTAAACTTACCGGTGAAAATTTTGTAAAGGCTTTAATAAACCTTTTTGTAAAGAACCGGAGAAGATACGGCGGTTACATCATTCATATTGGTTTAGTCTTGATTGCCATTGGTATTACCGGCTCATCCCTGTATGATATTGAAAAAAATGTAACTTTAACTACCAATGAAAAAATTACAATTAAAAATTACACTATTGAATTTAAAGGGTTAAGAGAGGTTCGAATGAACAATGTTGATGCGGTAGTTGCCGATATTGATGTCTATCAGGATGGGAAGTACCTTACCCGTCTAAATCCTTCCAAAAACTTTTATCCTAATGAACCAAACCCCACCAGTGAGGTAGCAATAAAAGGTTCGTTAAAGGAAGACCTGTATGTGGTTTTAGCTGGCTGGGAAAACCAGGATACGGCAATTTTTAAAATTAAGGTCAATCCATTAATTGCCTGGATTTGGATTGGCGGTTATTTCCTCATTTTTGGTACTGTTTTTGCCCTCTGGCCGGGTAAAGGGGCGGAGATGGGGCCCAGAGTTATAAGTGGACTAAGTTTAGCTAAGGAGGCAGAATAATGGCCATTGTAATTGATATTTTACTCTTGGCATTATGTGGCTTTTTGGTAATTTATCCCTTTTTTATAAAATCCACCGATGAAACAAAGAGAACCGCATCTTTAAAAGAAAAGCTCCTAAGGGATAAAGAAGCGATTTTTAAAACTCTAAGCGAGATCGAGTTTGACTATCACATGGGGAAAATTGCCAGAGAAGATTATGAAGAGTTAAAAAGCCGTTATGTAAAAGAAGCAAGTTTGGTTATAAAAGCATACAATGAGCTTTTAAAAGATAAAAAACAGTCCAATTTGGAAGATAAAACACAGGTGGAGCGGGATATTGAAAAAGAGATCGAAGAAGAACTAAAAAGACTTCGCAACAAAAAACGGAGGGGTTAGATGAAATATAAAGGAGTTGTCACTCTTAAAATTTTTCTAATTTTAGCCCTTTTATTAAATGTTTTTGCCCCATCGGCTTTGGCCGAGGAAAAACCTGTAATTAAGTTAAATCACCTGTTTATTAACAAAAACGGTGGAAAGCTTAATATTCAGCAAATTATGCAGATAGATATCCCCAAAGGTTATCAGGAAGAGCATAACGGAAAAATTGTTCGGGTTTTTATACCCTTGCCCGATGGTTTTGGTGATTTACAGGTTAGCGGTTTCAACAACGAGCAATATTTAAAGTTTGATAATGGTTTGGGAATAGTTTCTGTTGGCGAAGAATCAGTAAAACTTAGTTTAAACTACTCGTTGCCCTTTACCGATAAACAGAATATAGTTCTAATTTTTCCCTACACCTGTGATATATTTGCGGTTTTAACAACTCCCGGGGAACTGGTGGTAAACAGTGGGGATTTAACCCCACAGGGGGTTCTGGAGATTAATGGTAAGTCGTTTGATGTTTACGCAACGGGAAATTTAAAAGAAGATGCCAGGATTAGCTTAAGCCTTACGGCGGGTCAGGGCAATTTGCAAAAAGCACCGCCGGTGTACAATGAAGGAACTACCAATTTGAAGTTTCACAGTCCGGAGCACATTCAGCGCTGGAAAAGCTCCCCCCTGGGCAATACGGACCCCCATCTCTGGTTGGTTTTCTTGCTTTTTGTGGTCGGAGGTATAGTGGTAGCTTTAGTAATGCTTTACCGAAGTAAACACGATTCTGTAGATGATGAGGAATTTTTGAAAAAAGTAAAACAATTAAAAGCCAAGGAACAGGAAATTCTGGCTAAAGTAGAGCTTTTGGAAGAAAAGTATGGTAAGGATGAGGTGACTGAAGAGGAATATCAGGAACTTTTAAGTAATTATAAAGAACAGTTAAAAAAGATTAAAATAGAGCTTAAAAAACTTTCCGAATAGGTGTAGGCCATGATTGAAGTACAAAATGTAACGAAAAAGATAGGGGATAAGGTAATTTTAAAAAATATAAGCTTTAACGTTGAAGAGGGCCAGTTTATAACGGTTCTTGGACCCAATGGTGCGGGCAAAAGTACGTTATTTAAAATTCTTTCGCTTTTAATGAAGCCAACTTCTGGTGTAATAAAAATTAATGGCATTGCCGTAAATGAGGGTGGTATTGCATTAAGGCAAAAGCTTGGAGTAATTTCCCATAATTCCTTTCTGTACGATTCTCTGACGGCCCGGGATAATTTGCTCTTTTACGGAAAAATGTACGGGGTAAAAAAACTTGAAGAGAGGGTAAGGGAAGTTATTCAACAGGTAGGATTGGAACTTAGCTTTTACCAGCAGGTAAAAACTTTTTCCCGGGGTATGCTCCAGCGCTTAGCTATTGCCCGCTGTTTGCTAAACGATCCGGAAATAGTCCTTTTTGATGAGCCTTATACCGGGTTAGACCAGCAAGCTATTGATATTTTAAACAATGTTTTAAAAACATTAAAACAAAGAAAACGAACCATTTTAATGATTACCCACAACTTCGAAGAAGGGGTCGAACTTAGCGATCGGATTTTAATTTTAAATCGCGGAGAACTGGTTTTCGATGAAGCTAATCTATATGATTTAAAGAGCTTAAAAGAAATATACCGAAAAAAGGTTGGGATTTCTGCATGACCTTTTTTAGAAAAGCATTAGCTATTGTGGAAAAAGACATAAAAGCTGAATTTCATTCCAAAGAGATGTTAAGTGTTATGTTAGTTTTTGCCTTAATAATGCTGGTAATTTTTAACTTTGCCTTTGATGTCAAAAAGCAGATTGTAAACGATATTTTTCCCGGAATAATTTGGATAACCTTTTTCTTTTCGGGTCTTTTAGGTTTAAACCGTTCCTTTTTTATAGAAAAAAATCAGGATTGTTTATTAGGATTAATGTTAGCTCCGGTGGATCGCAGTGTCATTTTTTTGGGGAAAATGTTAAGTAATTTTGTTTTTTTGCTGATTATTGAAATTTTAACTTTACCCTTATTTTTTATCTTTTTAAACATTCCTGTTCCCCAAAAATTTGGCTTTTTTTTGATTATCTTATTTTTTGGAAGTTTGGGATTTGTAGCCATAGGAACTTTTTTGGCTGCTTTGGCTGCCAACACCCGGGCAAGCGATATACTGCTACCTGTACTACTCTTTCCGGTGTTAATTCCGGTTATTTTAGGAAGTGTGGCGGCGACTAAAGGTGTTTTTTTCAATCTTCCCTTTAGCGAATGGAGTATTTGGCTTAAAATTTTAGGGGTTTACGACTTACTGTTTATTGTGGTACCTTTAATGCTTTTTGAAATCTTACTGGAGGTGTAATTGGTTAAGATGGAGAGGGGTAGAGTTTGGGATTATTTTTTGGGACCATTAGCCTACGTGGTTCTTTCGGTTGCTATTTACATGGTTTTTGTGGTTGCCCCCGAGGAGAAAATGATGGGGGTCGTGCAAAAAATTTTTTATTTTCATGTCTCGGCTGCCTGGGTTGCGTTTTTAGCCTTTTTTGTGGTCTTTGTCGGGAGTATTATGTTTTTAATTAAGAGGGATTATTTCTGGGATGGAATAAGCTTGGCTTCGGCAGAGATAGGAGTTGTGTTTACTACCATTGTTATTACCACCGGACCTATTTGGGCGAAAACGGTATGGAATGCCTGGTGGACCTGGGATCCTAAATTAACTACCGCAATTATTATGTGGTTTATCTATTTAGCCTACGTAGTATTAAGGCTTGCAGCGGGGGAGGAAGAAAAAACGGCTCGGTTTGCTGCGATTTTTGGCATAATTGGCTTCTTAGATGTTCCCCTGGTTTTTGCTGCCGGTCGCTGGTGGCAAAAGACTTTTCATCCCATTGTTTTTAATAACCCTTCGGGCGGATTGGACCCTGCAATGAAACCAGCTTTTTTTATAAGCCTGTTTGCCTTTACAATTTTATATATTTATTTGTTAGTAAAAAGCACAAGAATTAATTTAATGCAGCGGGAATTAAATCGTTTAAAGGATATGGTTAAGGAAAAAATTTACGGTTAGGGGGGCAAGAAGATGAGTAAATTAACTGCTTTAGCCTTAGCGTATTTTATTATTTGGACGTTAATATTTCTCTATACTGTGGTCTTGGGACAAAGGCAAAAGCAAATTAAACGGGAATTGGAGTTAATAAAAGAGGCTTTAAATAAAAGGAGTTAAGCCATGAAAAGGGCAATACTGGTGTTGGGAATTTTCTGGGGGATAATTCTGGGTGCCTTTTTTGGGGTTAATTATTTTGAAAAAAAAGAGGTGGAGCTTAATTTAGCACCGGAAACTTTTGCCGAAATGTATCGGGTAGAAGATATCAAGGGAAATGCAGCAATTGCCGCTGTTAATGATTTACATGGAAAGCTGATTGATATCAAAGCAGCTGAAGTTATTACCTATAAAAACTATCAACAGGAAGCCAGAATATGGATTTCAGAGGCCAATTCCGTGCAGGAGGCAGCTTACTTGTGTGAGCTTATGGACCGGAAAATAAAAGCGGCCATAGGTAAAAGTCCTTTTAGTTATCCAGAAACATTGGAAATTGGAGGATTAACAATTTATAAAACTTATGGCATGGGTAGAGTGCATTACTACTACCAAAGTAAGGATAAAGTATTTTGGCTGGAACTACCTGCAGAATTGCACCAGGATCTGTTAAAGGAAGCTTTAAAAATATGGAAATAAGCCAGCATAAAATGCTGGCTTATTTAATATCGTCTTAAAAGGCCTATAACTTTACCCAAAATTTTCGTTTCCCGGTTTATGATAATCGGTTCGTATTTTGAATTTGCAGGGATTAATTTAATTACTCCGTACACACTATCTTTCCAGAATTTCTTTACCGTAACTTCTCCTTCCAGGTAGGCGACAACGATGTCACCGTTTTCGGCTACTTCTTGCTTTTTTACAATTATCACATCGCCTGGCAGTATTCCTTCCTCAATCATACTGTCTCCCTTAATGCGCAAAGCAAATAACTCTTTTTCCGGAAATAGGGACTTGGGTATTTGCATTTCTTCTTCGGCATTTTCGATGGCTAAAGTTGGATAGCCGGCAGCAACATTACCCAATAAGGGAATGGATAAAAGCTCATCCGGTGTTTTTTCGGCCACAAGTTCTAAGGCTCGTGGTTTGGTTGGATTTCGTTGCAAATAGCCTTTGCTTTCCAAGTTTTTTAGGTGATGATGTACAGTGGAGGGAGAGCTTAATCCAACTCCCTGACAAATCTCCCGAATAGTGGGGGGATATCCATTATCATTTAGGTATTGCTTTATAAATGTGATTATTTTTTTTTCCTGGTGTGAAAGAACGGAGTTTTTCACGCAAAAATCACCTCATTTTTGTAGCTTTTAAGTTTATTATAATAATGTTTTGGGTTTTTGAAAACATAAGTTCGAAATTATTTTGCAGGAAAAGTTTATAATTTATAGAATAAAAATTTATAAAAATTAAAATGGAGGAATTAACAATGACGATTTATTATTTAGGAGAATTAGAGCCCGAGTTTTTAAAGGGTAAGGAAATAGTCAAAATTCAGGATGTGGAACAAGCGGTAATGGCGAATCCTGACTTTTTTATTGCCGATAATAAAGGGTTCAGTCAGATTACCCATTTAGTGCTTGCCAAGAAAATGCGGGAAGAACTTCTGAAAATTTTAGATTCTCTCCAGGAGGGTATTGAAATTGCCGACGAAAAAGGCGAAATTAAATACATTAATCAAGCGTTTACGCGCATAACTGGTATCGAAAAGGATGAAAGAATTGGCAAAAATATTTTTGAAGTTTCCCCCAATGGTGCCTTAGCTCAGGCTATTAAGTTAAAGAAGCCAGTAATTGGGCACCGAACTTTAGTGGGGGGAAGTAAAGCAGAAGTGGTATCAAATGCTGTGCCGATATTTATCGATGGAAAATTAAGCGGTGGAGCTGTAGTATTTCAAACGGTTACCGATATTTTAAAAATAAGCGAACAACTCAGTAAAACTCAGGAAATGCTTGAAAACTTTAGTCAAAAGCTTTCGGAGATTTCCGGTTGTCGTTACACTTTTAACGATATTATTGGAAGGGATGAAAAACTTTTAGAGGCCAAAAAAATAGCGAAAAAGGCAGCAAAAAGTGATGCCACGGTTCTTCTGTTAGGTGAAAGTGGAACCGGTAAGGAAATGTTTGCCCAGGCAATCCATATGGAAAGTAGTCGTTCTTCAAAACCTTTTGTTAAAATTAACTGTGCTGCTATACCTGAAAATTTATTGGAAAGCGAACTGTTTGGTTATGAAAAAGGGGCTTTTACTGGAGCAACCAAAACCAAGATGGGAAAGTTTGAATTAGCTCATCTGGGAACGATTTTTTTAGATGAAATTGGCGATTTAAATTTATTTTTACAGGCCAAGCTTTTGCGAGTTTTAGAAGATAAGCAATTTGAAAGGGTTGGAGGTATTGAAACTATTACTACCGATGTACGGGTAATTGCTGCTACCAATCGTGATTTGAAAAAGATGGTAGAGGAAGGAAAGTTTAGGGAAGATTTATATTTTCGTTTAAAAGTTATTGATATAGAACTACCACCGTTAAGAAAGAGAAATAAAGAAGATATTTTGCTGATAACAGAAAATATTATCGGTAAATTAAATCGGCGCTTTGGCAAAAAGGTAAAAGGATTAACGCCAAAGGCACAGGAGCTATTTCAAAATTATCCATGGCCCGGAAATATACGTGAGTTGGAAAATCTTTTAGAGCGAACAATAATCCTGGTGGATGATGAATATTTAGACGAGCATCATTTCTATGGCTATTTTTCAAAAGCTAATGAACCTCCGGTTTTGGAAAAAAGTTTCCCAATTAAAAAATTGACGGACATAGAAAAAGAGGTTATAAGTATGGCATTGGAGAAATATGGAAGGTCATTATCAGCAAAAAAAATGATTGCCGAAAAACTGGGAATTTCTCTTGCAAGCCTTTACAATAAAATAAAGCGATACAATTTGTAATTCTAAAATTTAAAATAAAAGTTATAATTTTTAAAAAATAGAAGTATGCTTCTTTTTTTTATGCCTGAAAATCGCTGGCATCATAATTGCTTGAAAGTACCAATAGGGAGGGATGGATAGATGCGTAATTTAGATGTAAATGAAATTAAAAATGCCATAAAAACATTAGTAGTTAAGGCGAATCAAGAACTAAGTACCGATATTTTGAATGCTTTAAAGGTAGCAGCGAACTATGAGAAAAGTGAAGTTGGTAAAAAAATATTACAGAGAGTTATTGAAAATGCTCAAATAGCCAAAGATGAAGAATTACCAATTTGTCAGGATACCGGTACAGCAGTAATATTTTTAGAAATTGGCCAGGATGTACACTTGGTAGGGGGAAATTTGCACGAAGCCATAAATCAAGGGGTTAGGGAAGGTTATACTGAAGGATATTTAAGAAAATCAATTGTAAAGGACCCTTTAAACCGGATAAATACCGGTGACAATACTCCAGCAGTGGTGCATATTGATATTGTTCCAGGAGACAGGGTAAAAATTACGGTAGCACCGAAAGGCGGTGGAAGTGAAAATATGAGCCAGCTAAAAATGTTAAAGCCTGCTGATGGAGTTGAAGGAGTAAAGCAATTTGTTATTGATACAGTTCGCCAAGCAGGTTCTAATCCTTGTCCGCCAATAATTGTAGGTGTGGGAATTGGAGGTACTTTTGAAAAAGCTGCCTTATTAGCAAAGAAAGCATTGTTACGGGAAGTTGGTTCTCAAAATCCCGATCCCTTTTACAACTCCCTGGAAAAGGAACTATTAGAGAAAATCAACAATTTAGGAATTGGCCCACAGGGATTGGGAGGCAGGGTTACTGCTTTAGCAGTTCACATTGAAACTTACCCAACCCATATAGCAAGCTTGCCGGTGGCAGTTAACTTAAATTGTCACGTTGCTCGCCATGAAACTGTTATTTTATAGAGGTGAGAGAGCATGATTAAGATTACTACACCTTTGAGCGAAGAGGTTATTGAGAAATTACAAATTGGTGATGAAGTTTTAATTAACGGTGTAATTTTTACTGCCCGTGATGCTGCTCACAAAAGGTTGTATGAACTTTTAGAAAAGGGGGAAGAATTACCTGTTAATTTAAAGGGGCAAATAATTTATTACGTAGGTCCTACACCGGCAAAACCGGACAGGGTTATTGGTTCCGCTGGACCAACCACCAGCGGGAGGATGGATAAGTATACCCCGCGCCTTTTGGATTATGGCTTAAAAGGAATGATAGGTAAAGGACTCCGAAGTAAAGAGGTGCAAGAGGCGATTGTGCGCAACAAAGCAATATATTTTGCGGCAATTGGAGGAGCCGGAGCTTTACTTTCAAAAACAATAGTTAAAAGTGAAGTGGTGGCCTATCCTGATCTAGGTCCAGAAGCAATTTACCGCTTGGAAGTGGTTGATTTTCCTGCAATAGTGGTTATTGATGCCCGGGGACAAAATTTATACGAGGTAGGTCCAAAACAATTCTTGAAAGAATAATTTTAGGCGATTTAAAAAAGAGGGGGATGGATGTGAATATTCTGAAACATGATTTGATAATTATTGGTTCTGGGCTTGCAGGACTTAGGGCGGCATTGGAAGCTGCGTTTTTATCGAAGGGCGAGTTGGATATTGCCCTTGTTAGTAAAACCCAGCTATTAAGACCTCATTCGGTTTGTGCTGAAGGCGGAACCGGTGCAGCTCTCCGGATTGACGAAGGGGATAGTCCGGAATTGCATGCCTGGGATACGGTTAAAGGAAGTGACTTTTTAGCAGATCAGGATGCGGTTTGGCGTTTTGTCGAATTAATTCCTCAAGAAATTTTGAAATTAGACCACTGGGGTATACCCTGGGCCCGCCGGGAAAACGGCAAAATTGACCAAAGACCATTTGGCGGTCACTCTTTTCCGCGAGCGGTTTTTGCGGCGGATAAAACGGGTTTTTTTGAAGTTCACACAATGTATGATAATCTTCAGCGCTTTTCCAACGTTCACCGTTATGATGAAGTGATGGTTACATCTCTGTTGATTGAAGATGGGGAATATAAGGGATTTACTGCCATTGATTTAACCAGAGGAGAATTTTTAGTTTTTCAATCCAAAGCTTTAATTATTGCTACCGGAGGGGCCTGCCGGATCTACGGTTTCACCACTTATTCATATACGGTTACCGGAGATGGAATGGCTATAGCTTATCGGGCAGGGTTACCGTTAAAAGACATGGAATTTGTGCAATTTCATCCGACCGGTCTTGTTCCCTCGGGAATTTTAATTACTGAAGCTGCGCGAGGTGAAGGAGGGTATTTAATTAATAACTTAGGGGAGCGTTTTATGGGGAAATATGCGGAAAAAATGATGGAATTAGCTCCCAGAGATATTGTTTCCCGTTCAGAAATGCAGGAAATTGAAGCTGGAAGAGGATTTACCCGGGAAGATGGTTTGTATTATGTTTTACTGGATTTAACCCACCTGGGCAGGGAAAAAATTAATGAACGACTGCCGCTAATCCGGGAAGTGGCCATAAAATTTGCGGGAATTGATCCGATTGAAAAACCTCTACCGGTTCGCCCGGTAGCCCATTACTCAATGGGAGGCATACATGTGGATATTGATGGGCAAACTCCGGTACCGGGGGTATATGCTGCCGGTGAAGTTGCCTGTGTTTCTATTCATGGAGCAAACCGGTTAGGTACCAATTCAACTGCAGAGTGCCTGGTATGGGGTGGTATCACTGGCGGCAAAGCTTATGAGTACGTAAAGAAACAAAAAGCATTTCCGCAATTACCGAAAGAAATGGTCCAACGAGAAGAAGCCAGAATCAAGGAAATATTTAATAAACCAAACAAAGAAAGCTTATATACAATAAGAAAAGAATTAAGGGAAATCATGGATAAAAATGTTGGAGTATATCGGGATGAAAAGGGACTATCTGCAGCCCTCAACAAGGTAAGGGAACTAATTCAGCGGTTTAAGGATTGCGGACTGGAAGATAAAAGTAAATATTATAATACCGATTTAGTTTCATACCTGGAAATGGAAAATATGTTGACCTTGGCAGAAATAATTGTTTTGGGAGCTTTGGAAAGAAAAGAATCCCGCGGAGGTCATGCCCGTAGAGATTATCCCAGCAGGGATGATGAAAACTGGTTAAAACACACATTGGCTTATTATACTCCTCAGGGGCCACGGCTGGAATACCTGCCGGTAAAGATTACCACCTGGAAGCCAGTGGAAAGAAAATACTAAGAGGAGGGGTTTTAGATGTATGACAATCGCCTGGGTATCAAGGGCAACTTTTATGCCGGAAAATTCGGAATTGAAAGATATTTATACAGTTTACACCGGATTTCCGGGCTTGGACTAATTATCTATCTTTTGCTGCATATTGTGGTAACTTCATTTCGGCTCGGGGGTTTTGATGCGTGGACAAGGGTTATGGGAACCGTTGATAATCCAATATTTAAATTCGGAGAATTCCTGGTGGTAGTGGCCGGAGTTTTTCACGGCTTAAACGGTTTACGACTTATACTTACCGAATTTGGTTACTTTATCGGCAAACCTGAACGGCAGGAGTATCCCTATAAATATTCAACTTTAAAACAACGGCCTTTAATGTATTTCCTGATGATTTTAGCGTTAGTAGGAATTGTTATAAGTGTTTACGATATATATTTGGCCTAAAAAGGAGGGGGCTTTGGTGAGTGAATCAAAATTATGGTTTTTATTCATTGTAGCTGCTTTAATCTTGCTGGTGTTTCTTGGAATACATCTGGGATATATGCATCTTGTTAATATTTTAGGTATTAGCGACCCTTTAGATTACCATAACGTAAAAGCTCGGGGACAGGATACCTTTTGGCTGGTAAGTTATCTTATCCTTTTAATAGCTGCTTTGTATCATGGAATGTATGGTTTAAGAACGATTCTTTTGGAATACTTTCCGCAAAACCTTAGAGTTATTAATGGCTTAATTGGGATAATTGGCTTTTTAGCTTTAATTTTAGGTAGTTACGTTGTAATCTATTCTTACATTGGGGGGTAGGGGAAATTGAAGGTAACCTTTAAAATTTGGCGATATGATCCTGCAAAAGATGTAAAACCGTATTTTCAAGATTATACTTTCGATGTAAAGGAAGGCATGACAGTTTTAGACTGCCTTTACTATATTAAAGAAAATATTGATGCCACGTTGGCTTTTAGAGCATCGTGCCGGATGGGCATCTGTGGTTCCTGCGCAATGTATATTAATAAAAAGCCGCGACTTGCTTGCGAAACTCAAGCTTTATCCCTCGGTACTGATGTAATAGAAATTGCTCCACTGCCAAATTATAAAAATATAAAAGATTTAGTTCCGGATTTAACTCCGCTTTTTGAGAAACATAAAAATGTCAAGCCATATATCATACCTGAAAACGAGCAAGAATTTTTAAATCCTACCGGAGAATATTCCCAGACACCGGTAGAACTTGAAGAATACCTGCAATTTGCCTATTGTATAAAATGCGGTGCTTGCCTTGCTGCTTGCCCTACGGTAGGTACTACACCTGATTTTCCCGGACCGCAAGCTCTGGCCCAGGCATATAGATATAATGCTGATAATCGTGATTTTGGGGAAAAGGAAAGAAAAATTCAGG
>NZ_BDJL01000093.1:0-16624 GCF_001950325.1 Carboxydothermus islandicus | reverse complement strand
CGATAATCCCAAAGGTTTATGGCGCTGCCATATGGCGGGAGCATGTGCCGAAGCCTGTCCCAAAGGTGTTGACCCTGCTTTAGCTATCCAGCTTTTTAAACGGTCGTTCTTTTTTACCCGCCGCAAACCTAAAGCCCGCTTAATTCCTTTAAATAAAGAAAAGCCTGCTCAGGGAGAAATAAAAGCTCCTGAGCCTACAGTTTAATTTAAATTTAAAGGAGGTTTAAAAATGTTAGATTTTAAAACTAAAGCTTTAGAACTACACAAAAAATTTCGCGGTAAAATTGAAATAAAGTCCAAAGTACCAGCTAAAACTGCGGAAGACTTATCTCTAGCCTATACGCCGGGAGTTGCGGAGCCCTGTAAGTTAATTGCCGAAGATAGGGATTTATCTTATGAATATACCAGCCGCTGGAATATGGTGGCGGTAGTGTCCGACGGTACTGCAGTTTTGGGACTTGGAGATATCGGACCTTATGCCGCCATGCCCGTAATGGAAGGTAAGGCCCTATTATTTAAAGAATTTGCCGGTGTTGATGCTTTTCCAATTTGTCTTGATACCAAAGATCCGGATAAAATTGTCGAGGTAGTAAAACTTTTAGAGCCTACTTTTGGAGGGATTAATTTAGAAGATATTGCGGCACCTAATTGTTTTTATATCGAGGAGCGGTTAAAGAAAGAAACGTCTATTCCAATTTTTCATGATGACCAGCACGGAACCGCTATTGTAACCCTGGCGGCTCTAATTAATGCGTTAAAAATAGTTAATAAAGATATTTCAAAGATTAAAGTAGTTGTTAATGGTGCAGGGGCTTCAGCAACGGCAGTTTCCAAGCTTATTATGGCAAGCGGAGTAAAAAATTTAATAATGTGTGATAGTAAAGGCATTATTTACCGGGGACGCGTGGAGGGAATGAATAAATATAAAGAAGAAATAGCCCAAATCACTAACCCTGAAAATATTAAAGGAACCCTTAAGGATGCTTTAAAGGGAGCAGATGTTTTTATTGGACTTTCCAAAGCTAAACAAGTGACTGAAGAAATGGTTAAGTCAATGAATAAAGATGCAATTGTTTTTGCTATGGCCAATCCAGAACCGGAAATTTATCCCGATGAAGCGAGAAGAGCTGGGGCCAGGATTGTAGCTACCGGTCGCTCCGATTTTCCCAATCAAGTAAATAATGTTTTGGCATTTCCGGGAGTTTTCCGGGGTGCATTGGACGTAAGGGCAACCGATATAACCGAAAAGATGAAAATTGCAGCAAGTTATGCTATAAGTTCTTTGGTTGCCGAAAATGAGCTTAATGAAGATTATATTTTACCAAAAGCTTTTGATGCAAGAGTGGCACCGACAGTTGCACGGGAAGTGGCAAAAGCGGCTTTAGAGGAAGGAATAGCAAGAATTAAAATAAGCCCGGATGATGTATTCAAACATACAATCGAACTTTTAGAAAAAAGCGGCTCCTAAGGGGTCGCTTTTTTATGCGCTTGGGGAAAAGGAATTTTAAATTTTCTAACGAATTGAAATTATTAAAAAATAATTGAGGGAAGTAACATGAAATTTAAGCTTGCAACAAAAATAACATTGTTAGCTTTTACGGTAGCTGCTTTTTCGGTATTTTTATCCGGATTTTTTCTTACCTATAAAGCAGCGGTAGAATTAAAAAAGGAACTCGGCAAGCGGGCCTTGGCTATCGGTCGGACGGTAGCGGAAAACCCCACAGTTAAAAAATACCTGGGGAAACCGGAAGGTTTAAAGGAGATTGAACCGGTAGCTGAAAGAATACGCCGGGCGACCAATGTTGATTATATAGTTGTTCTGGATATGAATCGAATTCGCTATTCCAGTCCCCTTCCGGAAAGGGTAGGTTCAAAATTTGCCGGGGGGGATGAGGGGCCGGCTTTTGCTGATAACGAATATATTTCTGAGGCAAAAGGAATAAGAGGGATAGCGGTTAGAGCATTCGTTCCTGTCAAAAATGAATATTTTACCGAGCAAATTGGCGTTGTGGTGGTGGGAATATTACTTCCTACCTGGTGGGAGCTTTTAAAAAGTGTCCGGGAAGGAATATACTTAGCAACTCTCTTGGGTTTATTTATTGGAGCAATCGGGGCTGGTTTTTTAGCGGTAAAAATAAAGAAGGAAATTCTGGGGTTGGAGCCTGAAGAAATTGCCAGTCTCATGGAACAGCGGGATGCCCTCTTAAATACCATTAACGAAGGAATAGTGGCTATCGATCGACTGGGGAATATTACCCTGGTAAATCCGGCAGCTCAAGTGATTTTAAATGTCCGGCAGGAAGAGGTACTGGGTAAAAATATTGGGGAAATTATTCCGGAAAGCCGGCTTCCGGAAGTAATGGTAACGGGCCAACCGGTATATAATCGTGAAGTTTTTGTAAGCGGCAAGCAGTTAATTTCCAGCCGGTTACCCTTGAAGGTGAAGGGAAAGGTTATCGGTGCGGTAGCAGTATTTCGGGAAAGAAGCGAGGTCCAGAAGTTAGCGGAAGAATTAACCGGAGTAAAAAAGTTTGTTGAAGCTCTAAGGGTTCAAAACCATGAAAATTTAAACCGTCTTCATTCTATTGCTGGACTTATTCAATTAGGTAGGATAGACGAAGCGTTAGATCTAATTTTTCGGTTAACGGACACGCAGCAAGCACTTACAACATTTTTAACAAAAAAAATTAAGGACCCCGCTTTGGCCGGGCTTATTTTGGGGAAAGCTGCCAGGGCATCGGAATTAAAGGTAGAACTTGTGGTTAATCGGCGAAGTTTTGTGGAAGGATATCCTGCTAAACTTGACAGTACCAAAGTCATTGAGATTACCGGCAACATTCTGGAAAATGCCCTGGAAGCGGCGGCATCAGGAATAAGAAAAAAGGTTTATTTAAAAATTCAGGCCAGTAAAAGAGAATTTTTCCTTCTTGTAATTGATACAGGACCGGGAATAAGAGTCGAAAAAAATAAGATTTTTGAGCCAGGGTATTCTACAAAAGGGGAAAACCGGGGTTTGGGACTTTACATTGTAAAAAGGCATTTAGAGGATGTTTGTGGCAAAATTAGAATAAGATCGACTTCTAAAGGAACTGTTTTTTTAATCAAGGTGGGAGGGGAAAGAAATGATTAAAACGGTTATCGTTGAAGATGACCCCATGGTCCTGGAGATAAATAAAAATTTTATTATGGAAGTGGAAGGCTTTGAAATTATTGCAGCTCTTAAAAGTGGCGGTGAACTTTTAAACTATTTAAAAACCCATTCTCCGGAACTCCTTATTCTGGATATTTACCTTCCCGATATAGATGGTTTAACATTGTTAAAGGAAATTCGCAGGCAAAATATTTCGGTGGATGTGCTGGCCATAACTGCAGCCCAGCAAGGGGAAATAGTGGCGGAATTATTGCGGTACGGTGTGGTAGATTATATTATTAAGCCTTTTAAAAAAGAGCGGCTGGTAAAAGCACTTTTAACCTATAAAAATAAGTATTTGAAAATAGGCCGGAAGGTAAATGTTCAACAAGAAGATATTGACCGGCTTTTTACCAGGTCAAGTGCCGGTGGTGAGCTTCCAAAGGGGCTTAATGAGATTACTTTAAAAAAGGTTTTGTCTCTTTTAAAAGAATCAAGGGAACCGCTGGCAGCAGCAGAAGTGGCCAAAAGAGCAGGAATATCGCGGGTCACAGCCCGAAGATACCTGGAATACTTAGAAAGGGAAGGGATTGCCGGAAAGGAAATACGGTATGGCAGTATTGGCAGGCCGGTAAATTATTATTATCTTCTTTGACCAAAAAGAACAAAATTAACTTTATGAGTAAAATATTTTAAATATTTAGAAAAATCCTTATATTAAAAATATAAAATCACTTTAAAGGGGGTGGCATTGTTGTTAAAGTTTAGCAGGAATATTTTTATTGCCTTATTAGTCCTGTTTTTGGTATTGACGTTAGTTGCATGCGGAAACAAACAGGAAGGGGAAAAGAAAAGTGAACCCATCGTTATCAAGTTTTCCCACGTAGTGGCGGAAACTACTCCTAAGGGGCAGGCGGCATTAAAATTTAAAGAGCTTGCGGAGCAAAAAACCGGGGGAAAAGTAAAGGTGGAAGTTTATCCATCGAGCCAGCTTTTCGGGGATAAGGAGGAGTTAGAAGCGTTAATCGCAAATAACGTTCAATTTATTGCACCTTCGGTAACCAAACTGGTAGGTTTAAATCCGCAGTTTCAAATTGTGGATATTCCCTTTTTGTTTAAGAGCGAAGAAGCAGCCCTTAAGTTTTATCAGGGCCCCGAAGGTCAAAAGCTTCTAAAAAGCCTGGAGGATAAAGGCATTATTGGTCTTGCCTGGTGGCCAAACGGAGCAAAGCATTTTACCAATTCTAAACGTCCCTTGAGAAGACCGGAAGATTTTAAAGGGCTTAAATTTAGAACCCAATCGGGGGGTGTTTTGGAAGAGCAATTTAAGCTTTTAGGTGCTGGCTCCCAGACTATTCCCTTTGGAGAAGTTTATACTGCTCTGCAAAACAAAACGGTAGACGGCCAGGAAAATACTTTTAACAACATCGATACCCAAAAGTATGCCGAAGTACAAAAATATCTCACGGTTTCGGGGCATGGACGACTGGATTATGTGGTTTTAACCAATAAAACCTTCTGGGATAGCCTGCCCGAAGATATTAAAAAAGCTTTGGAAGAGGCTCTTGCTGAAGCTACGGAATATGAAATTAAGCTTTCAACAGAGTTAAACCAGAAAAGCATGGAAAATTTAAAAAAGAGCGGCAAGCTTGAGTTTTATTATTTAACTCCGCAGGACCGGGAAGCTTTCATTAAAGTTTTTGAGCCCCTGTATAAAAAATATGAACCAATTATTGGTAAAGAGATAATGGATGCTGCGAGAAATGCCGAGTAGGGCACATCTGTTGATGTGCCCTTTTTACTAACGAAGGAGGGAATTTACTTGCGGAAAAAATCGTTATGGATAAAAATTTACGAGGGCTTAGAGGATTACTTAAGCGGCGGACTTTTATACTTAGGCCTTACGCTTATTTTTGTTAATGTGATTTTGCGTTACGTTTTTGGCAAACCAATAGCCCTTTTAGACGAATATTCGGTGTATTTAATAGTGTGGGGCGCCATGATTGGCTTTGCTACTGCCTTGCGGGATGACCACCATATTAAGGTAAATATGCTGTATGACCGGCTTTCACCAAAAGGAAAGCGGATTGTAAGCATTTTTGCCAATTTGGTTGGTGTCTTTTTTGCAATTTTAATGTTAATTTACGGTATAAAATTGGTAGTTACCTACAAAGCTTTAGGCCAGGGTTCGGCAGACAGTCAAACCCCTCTTTGGATTGTATCTCTGGTTTTGCCAATATCAGGCTTTATGATGGTGATAAGATTTGTTGAAAAAATATATTTACTGCTAAAAAAAGATACCTGGCAGAAGTTGATCCAATCGAAGGAGGTGGGGCTGTAAAATGGATGTAGGAACTCTAACGTTATTGTTATTTGCGATTTTTATCTTGCTTTTTCTTTTAAACGTACCGATTGCGATAAGCCTGGGCACGGCTGCAGTCATTATTTTATATTTAAGCGGAAAGTTTACCTTATATTTTATCGTACAGCGGATGTTTGCTTCCCTTCTTTCTCCACCTCTAATCGCAATACCGGCATTTGTGGCTGCAGGAGTTATTATGTCACGGGGTGGAATTGCCAGGTACTTAATCGAAGCTTTAAAAGCCTGGATTGGTCATTTGCCCGGCGGGATGTCAGTAGTTACCGTCTTGGCTTGTGCTTTTTTTGCGGCAATTTCGGGATCAAGTCCGGCTACAGCGGCAGCAATTGGCTCAATAATGCTCCCGGCACTCCTGGAAAGTGGCTATCCCAAACGTTACAGTATGGGCCTTATTGCTGCTGCAGGTACATTGGGGATATTAATTCCACCCAGCGTAACCCTCGTGATCTATGGAATTACCGCGGAAGAGAGTATCGGTAAACTTTTTATGGGCGGGCTTTTGCCGGGGCTTTTCCTGGCGGGGGTTCTGGTATTAAGTGCAATAATCTATGCCAAAAGGGGTAACTTTAAAGGGGCGGAAAAAGCGGATTGGGCGACCAGGGTAAAAGCAACGGTTAAGGCTTTGCCCGGAATGTTTTTACCGGTGTTCATCCTGGGAAGCATTTACTCCGGAATTGTTACTCCGACCGAAGCAGCTGTGCTTTCGCTTTTTTATGCTTTATTTGTTTCGATTTTTATCTACCGCGAGTTGAAACTCCAAGATATTAGAGGAATCTTAGTAGATACCATTAACACCGTTTCCATGATCTACTTGGTCATAGCCGCTGCTATGGTTTTTAGCTTGTTTATCGTTACCAACCAAATTCCCAATATAGTTGGAGAATGGATTAAAAATGCTCATTTAACCAAGTTTACTTTCTTTTTGGCGACAAACTTAATGTTTTTTATCATGGGAACTTTTTTAGAAGCAGTTTCCATTACGTTAATAACCTTACCTATTCTACTGCCAATGATAAAACATCTCGGGATAGACTTAATCCAGTTTGCTATAGTAATGACGGTAAACATGGAGCTGGCAATGATTACACCACCGGTGGGCTTAAACCTTTTTGTAGTGAGCAATATGGCAAAGGAAAAATTGGAAGAGGTAGTAAAAGGGGTATTGCCGTTTATTGTAATCATGATTTTGGTTATGATCCTTCTAATGGTTTGGCCGGATATATCCCTGTACATTCCACGGGTTTTAATGAAAGATTAGATGCCGGGATTTCCCGGCATTTTATCTTTTGGATCTTTAAAAGGTTAGATCTAAAAGAGTATAATTTTAAAAAAGACCTTGGGGGAGAGATGGTGCGGGGTTTGATAATAATTATAACTATGCTTTTCTTGGGATTGCAGGGGTGTGCGCCAAAAGCTATAGATTTTGAACAAACGAGTCCAAGAGAAAAAATTGTCTTAACCTTTTCACACGTGGTAAGTGATGCTTCGCCAAAAGGGCGAGCTGCCCGCCTGTGGGCTGATTTGGTTTATCAAAGAAGTGGTGGACGGGTAGAAATGAAAATTTATCCTAATGGCACTCTTTATAAAGATGGTGAGGAATTAGAAGCATTAAAAAAAGGGTATGTCCAGATTATTGCTCCTGCTACTTCCAAGTTAACTGGATTAGATGAACGCTGGGGGGTTTTTGATCTTCCTTTTTTCTTTAATGATTTAGAACAGGTGCATCAAATGGCTGATGGTCCGGTAGGGGAGCTTTTAAGAAAGAGTATGCGTGAAATGGGGATAGAAGTATTGGCCTTTTGGGATAATGGTTTTAAAATTCTTACGGCGGACAGGCCGTTAAAAAATTTGAAAGACTTTCAAGGTTTAAAAATACGAATTATGGATAGCCCGATTTTAAAAATGCAGTTTTTAAAATTAGGAGCAATTCCGGTACCCCTATCCTTTAATGAAGTATTTGAAGCATTAGAAAATAAAAAAGTAAACGGGAGTGAAAATACCCCATCAAATCTTTACTCCAAAAAGTTTTATCAGCTACAAAGCCATGTAACTGTTTCCAATCATGGTTATCTGGGATATGCGGTTTTAATGAACAGGGATTATTTTAACAGCTTAGACCAGGAAACAAAAAAAATCCTTTTGGAAACCTTAAAGGAAGTTACAGCTTGGCAAAGAAAAATAGCATTGGAACAAAATGCTGAAGATTTAGCTCGTATTCGAAATGATCAGAATATTAAAATTCATGATTTAACTCCGGAAGAAAAGGAAGCTTGGCAAGCGGTGTTAAAACCTCTTGTGTATGAAATAACCCCTTTATTCCCCAAAAATTTACAAAGCGAAATTTTAAAAATAGGAAATCTTAACTGAATAGTGTTCAAAATGGGGTAATATTATAGCAATTCTTAGAGAAAGTGGGGGGTAAATAAAAAGAATGAAAACGGGATTTTCCCAGTTAGAAAATTTAGTAATACGCCGGGGTCTATGTACGGGCTGTGGTAGCTGTGTGGGAGTATGTCCTAATGGGGCGCTTGAAATGACCCGGGTGTACAGCGAACCTATGCCCGTTTGCAGAGATAAATGTTCAGAGTGCGGGATTTGCTTCCGTATTTGTCCGGGAAGCGATGTGCCGTTATTAGAGTTAGAACGATACTTTTCTGGTAGGAATCGTAAATCTACATTAGCTGATCTGGGAGTTTATCGCGGAAGCTATGTTGGGTATGCAGGGGATGAAGTTATTCGGAAAAATGGAGCAAGTGGAGGAGTGGTAACGGCACTCTTGGTTCATGCTTTAGAAAAAGGAATAATTGATTGTGCAATTGTGGCTGGATTTAATAAAGAAAAACCCTGGCTTACCGAGGCCAGGTTAGCAAAAAGCAAAAATGAAATTATCGATGCAGCCCAATCAAAATACGCCGTAGTTCCTGTGAATATGCTCTTCCGGGAAGCTGTAAAGCGCGGATGCCAGCGCTTGGGGCTGGTTGGTCTTCCCTGTCATATCCATGCGGTGCGTAAGATGCAGTATTATGGTTTACCAGGGGATATTGCGGAGAAAATTAAATTAACAATCGGTTTGTTTTGTGCTTCACAGTTTTATTTTGAGGGTACTCGCCATATTTTGGTGGAGTGGTGCGGTATAGATAACCTGGAAGAAATAGCTAATTTAGAATACCGGGGAGGAGAATGGCCGGGCCATTTTGTGGTAAAACGTCATGATGGTGAAACCATTACCATTGACCGTCACCGGTATGTTTATCATATGTTAATGCCCAATTACAAAAGGGACCGGTGTGAAATGTGTATCGACTGGAGTAGTGAACTTGCCGACATTTCTGTAGGAGATTACTGGGCTTCGCCGATGATTGGAGTTAACTTCAGCGGCTCTTCTGCACTGTTAGTAAGGTCTTTAGTGGGTGAGGAGTTAATAAAGAGTGCTGTAGAAGAAAAGGTGTTATATCTGGAAGCTCTTGAGCCGGAAAAACTTTGCAGTAGTGTAGGGTTTGAAATGAAAAAACACGGAGCAGCTTTTCGTTTGGTCCAGCGTCAGCAATTTGGCTGGCCAACTCCTAATTATCATATGAAGGTTGATTATACACCTTTTTTTCGAGATTTTCATATGGCACCTGAAAAAGAATGAGGCAATGGTTGTTGCTTTTTTTTTGCCAAAACTACTACATAATGTGGTATAATCCATTCAAGGAGGTGAAAAAATGTTTTTAAGAAAAAGTTTTTTCATCATGATATTTATTTTAAGCTTAATGATCATGGTAAATGCAACGGCCCTGGCGTATGATGTAAATCTTTTTAAAGAAATTACCAGTAAAATGGTCTGTTTATGTGGTTGTGGTAAACAAAAAATCTATGAATGCGAATGTCAGGAAGCTGAAAATATTAGGAACGAAGTTAAGAAAATGCTAAATGAAGGAAAGACGGAGGCGGAAATTTTAAGTTACTACGTTAAAAGAGATGGTCAAGAACGGTTGGCGGCTCCAACAGCTAAAGGATTTAACTTTTTAGCCTGGATAATGCCCGGAATTGGGTTAATAGCCGGTGGATTATTTGTAAATTACTTTATTCGTAAAAAACAAAACAGCGGTAATAATCTCATGCCAAAAATAAACGATAATAATGATAAGGACAGTTTAAATAACTTAGAACTTAAAGAGATTGAAGAAGAGCTTAAAAAATATCTTTAATGGTGGACTAAACGTCCACTTTTTGTTTAGAAAAATAACTTCCCATAATAAGTATTATGTAAACTAATAAGCTTTAAAAAAGATAACCAGATTTTCTGGTTATCTTAAGACCTTTACCCGGTTAAGCGGCCAGTAGGTTAAAACTGCCCGACCTTTTATGTTTTTTATCGGTACCGCACCAAAATACCTGCTATCAGCACTGTGTTGGCGATTATCACCCATTACAAAAATTGCATCTTTGGGAATTTTAAAAGGTCCAAAGGGTTCCATTTCCATTTTTGCAGGTAAATAATTTTCCTTTAACGGTTTACCGTTGATGTAAACGGTATTATTTTTAATTTCCAATGTTTCCCCCGGAAGCCCAATTACTCTTTTTATAAAGGGGGGTGAATTTGCTGAGTCCGGCGGTTCAAAAACAACTATTTGCCCCCGCTCGATAGGCTTAATTTTATACCAGAATTTCAAAACTACAACGCGGTCGTTTGGTAAAATTGTGGGTATCATTGAACCGGTTGGAACGTATGTCAGTTGAAAGATAAAAGTTTTAATGATAAACGCTAAAATTACTGCCCAGATCGCTGCTGAAATGAATTCTTTTAGTTCATTTTTCCAGGAAAAACTTTTGGTTGTTTCTTTTTCAGTTTCGCTGAACATTGTCTTTTACGTCCTTTCCAAAATTTTTTAAGGTAAAAGGTTAAAATATTTTAGTCTTTTGTGAAGCCATTGGCGCGATATTCCTAAAAGATTGGCCGCTTTACTTTTATTGCCTTTAGCTTTTAAAAGAGCTGCCTTAATTAATTCTTTTTCATATGCCTCAAGTAAATTTGTAAGACTTTGTCCTAACGGAAATTCTTTATTTTTTAGTTCTTCTCCCAGAATATACGGTGGTAAATACTTTTTTTCGATGACTTTGCCCTCAACTAAATTAAAACACCTTTCCAGGACATTTTCAAGTTCTCGGATATTTCCCGGCCAGGAATAATTCATAAATATATCCATAACTTCTGGAGAAATACCCGTAACATTAGTTCCGTATTCTTTATTAAATTTTTCTATAAAATATTTTATTAATAAAGGTAAATCTTCAATCCTTTCCCTTAGCGCTGGTACATATAACGAAATTACATTTAGCCGGTAGTAAAGATCTTCCCGAAATTTCTTCTTTTTAATAAGTTCTTCTAAGTTTTGATTGGTTGCGGCGATTACCCTAACGTTAATTTTTCTTGTCTTTCGATCTCCCAGCCGTTCAACTTCTTTTTCCTGCAGTACCCTTAAAAGTTTAGCCTGCATAGCTAAGGGCATATCCCCTATTTCATCCAAGAATATTGTACCATTATTTGCTAATTCAAATTTACCGATTTGTCCTCCTTTTTTAGCTCCGGTGAACGCTCCTTCGACATAACCAAAAAGCTCTGCTTCAAAAAGATTTTCCGGGATTGCGGCGCAGTTAACCTTTATAAAGCTACCCGGTCTTCCGCTCTCCACATGCAAGGCATGGGCAACTAATTCTTTTCCGGTTCCGCTTTCCCCCCGGATTAAAACGGTGGTGTTATAGGGAGCTATTTTTTTAATAATTTCTTTTAAACGCACGATTGAGGGATGGTTACCTATTATTCTGTTTTCGGTAAATTGTTTTGACGTATATTTAGTTAATTCATTTTTATAATACGATAATTCGGAATTTAATTGACTAACCTTTTCAGCCAATGCCAACAAGTCACTAACCTCTTGAAAAATTACTTTGATTATTCCTCCATAAAGTTTGTAATCTTTTACTATCGGGTATTTAAAAGCTACCACTTGCCTGCCGTTGATTTCTACAACTTCTGTTTTTATATCGTCGGCGGATTCCGGTAATTCACAAAAGAAAGGATTTGCAGTTAAGGAGTTAATATGTTTATTGACGATATCGCTTAATTTTAGTCCAAAGAGATCTGCAATTGCTTTGTTGGCATGGGTGACCGTTTTATCTAAATCCAAAACCATATATCCTTCCTGTCCTGCTTCGAGGATGGTTTCTAACGTTTGCTTTAAAGCTAAAACATTTTCCAACTCATCGGCAATGTTTTTTAGTTCATTAATTTCCTGAGCTACCCCAATGGCACCAATGATCTTACCCTTGTAATAAAGTGGGGTTCGGTTGACGACATATAAATTATCTCCAATTTTAAACTTTCTGCCAATGTGTGATTCTCCAGTTTTCAGAACTTTATTAAGTCCGCTAAAAGGTAATACTTCATTTATATTCTTACCTAATGCTTTTTTTGCAGGATAGTTAAAAACTCTTTCACTGGCTTTATTAAAGATAATAACTTTTCCTTCTTCGTCAATGGCCACAATAGCATTATGAATGGAATCAAGAATGTGTAATAGACTTAAATTATTTATGGGATTTATCGCCACAGTTTACTCCACCCCGGTTATTTTTAACAAATCGTCAAAAGAATTTAAAATGTAATTCGGCTTTGTTATTACCAAATCCTCCCAGGGTAAAACGCTCCATTTTACCGCAGCAGTTTTAACTCCAGCTCTTTGGGCACTTACCATGTCATGAGGACTATCGCCAACCATTAGACATTGTTCTGGCTTTAATTGAAAAAACTTTAGAGCGTATAACACCGGAGCAGGGTCGGGTTTATGTTTTTCCGTATCCTCCAAAGCAACTACGAGATCAAAATATCGATCCAGGTTAAATAACTTAAGGCCTCTTAGAGCAGTACTTTTTACTTTTGAAGTAACGACGGCAAGTATTTTACCCCTTTGTTTTAATTTTTCCAAAGTTTCTTTTACTCCCGGAAATGGTTTTACCATTTGATCGTGATGCTGTAAATTAAATTCCCGGTAGGCTGCTATTATTTGGTCGATTGTTTCCGGATCTAAATTTTCAAAGGAATAAATTAGTGGTTTGCCAAAATAGGGATATATCTCTTCCCGGGTGATATCTTTATTTAGAAAATTTTTATAAACATGTTTAAACGATGCATATATCAAATCAAAAGTGTCCAACAAAGTACCATCTAAGTCAAAAAATACTGCTTTTATCATTACACCTCTCCTTTTTATAGCCTTCTAAGATATTCGGGGCGCAATGGCCAAATTCCTTTTTCTTCGAGAGCTTCATCAATAATTTTAATAAGTTTAGCGCGGTCTTGATTAAGTATTCCTTTTAAAGGCAGGTAGTTTGAAGCATGATTACTTCGAAATACCGTGTTGGATAAGTTTAAATTTTGTAAAAACAATTTTAATTCCTGCAAAATTTCCTGGCTCGAAAGGAGCTGAAAGCGGTTTTCTTCTGCCTCCTTGAATAGCTTTGTGCCGGGAACTAACATTAATGTGAGGGTAGCTAAAAAATGGGGACTTATTTTGGAAACCACTTCCGCCGAAGATAGGGCATGCTCCTGCCAGAGCTCTTTGCCACCCAGTCCGGATATTACGGTTAAGGAAAGTTCAAAATTTGCTTCTTTTGCTTTTTGACACGCATGGATTATCTCTTCGGCAGTAAATCCTTTTTGGACCTTTTTTAAAACCGTATCTGAACCGCTTTCCAGGCCGAGGTACAATAGTGATATCCCGTGTTCTCGAAGTGCACGCAGTTCTTCGGCATTTTTAATTAAGAGCGATTTAGGTCCTGCGTAACTGCTTATTTTTTTTAACCGGGGAAAGCTGTTCTTTAACATCTTTATTACTTCAATTAGGTATTCGGTGGGAGCGCTTAAAGCATCTCCATCGGCTAAAAAAACCTTTTCGGCAAAGGGATAATTTAGCTTGAAAAAGTTGATAATTTCTTTAACTTCTTTTAAAGGTCTGATTTGAAAAACCTTGTCTTTATACATCCCGCAAAAAGTACACTTATTATGGCTGCATCCCACCGTTACTTGTAAAATAATGCTATTTGCTTCACTCGGAGGGCGAAAAATGTTACCAATATAGATTTTCATTTCTCTCCCCTCCTATACTTTTTTCGGTAAAAAGCTTGAAACCATGCGCAAAAAGAAGCCGTGCGGTAACACCCATTCCCGGAATTAACCGTTTTTGAAAACTTCCATCGTAAATGTAATTTACGCCACAGGAAGGGCTTTTTTCTTTAAGGATAATACCGGATAATTTATTTTCATAAAATTGAGCAATTTTTAAGGTTTCCTGAGCTCCCCGGAAAAAGTTACCTGTTACATCTTCACCCTTGATATTGATTACTTTAAGTTCGGGATAAGAAATAATTTCTGCCGGTAAGCGGGGGGTTGGCAAACCTCCTAATTGTTCGGGGCAAATGGGAATAAACATTTTATCTTTTAAAAATTCCAGTACCCGGGGATTTAAATTGTTGGTACCATCATATTTTGTATTTAATCCGACTAAACAAGCACTGACTAAAAAAATAGTTATAACCTCCTTTTTTCTTTATCCAAAATTTTACCACTTTAAACCAAAGAAAAAAAGCCGGAATTTCCGGCTTTTAAACTTTTTCAACTACTAAAGCAAATCCTTGACCGCCACCAATACATAAGGTTGCCAAACCGTATTTTGTATTACGTTTTTGCATCTCATGTAATAAGGTTACCAATATTCGAGTTCCAGAAGCGCCTATGGGGTGACCTAACGCTATGGCACCACCGTTGACATTGGTTATTTCCGGATTTAATTCGAGCTCCTTAACTACCGCTAAAGCCTGGGCGGCAAAAGCTTCGTTTGCTTCAATAAGCCCCAAGTCCGAAACGGTTAAATTGGCTTTTTTAAGGGCTTTGCGGGTGGCAGGTATTGGGCCTAAACCCATATAGGCAGGATCTACTCCTGCTGCTGCATAACCGCGGATAACAGCTATTGGTTTAATATTTAACTCTTGAGCTTTTTTTGCTGACATAACTACAACTGCAGCAGCTCCATCGTTAATTCCCGAGGCATTTCCGGCAGTTACGGTACCGTCTTTTTTAAAAGCCGGTTTTAGAGTGGCAAGTTTTTCCAGGGATGTACCGCGCTTTGGAAATTCATCGGTGGAAAATACCAGGGGTTCTCCTTTTTTCTGGGGGATGGTTACTGGAACGATTTCGTCTTTAAACTTTCCTTCATCAATTGCTTTTATAGCTCTTTCCTGACTTTGCAGGGCAAATTTATCCTGTTCTTCGCGGGTTATATTGTATTTTTCGGCTATATTTTCCGCGGTAATACCCATATGCACATCGGTAAAAGCACACCATAAGCCATCTTTAATCATGGAATCGATCAGGGTATCATGCCCCATGCGGTAGCCTGTCCTGGCTTTTGGCAAAACATAAGGTGCTAAAGACATGTTTTCCATTCCCCCGGCGACAACGATATCCGCATCACCCGTTGCTATTGCCTGGTAAGCAAGTCCGACGGATTTTAATCCTGAACCGCAAACTTTGTTTACCGTAAAAGCAGGTACTTCCTGGGGTAATCCTGCTTTTATAGCTGCCTGCCGGGCAGGGTTCTGGCCTAATCCTGCCTGCAAAACGTTCCCCATGATAACCTCATCGACAAACTGGGGCGCAAGATTAATGCGGCTTAAACTTTCTTTAATAACAAGCGCCCCCAAATCCACTGCCGGAGTTTGGGCAAGGCTGCCCAAAAAACTGCCAATGGGAGTTCTAACAGCGCTTACAATTACTACTTCTTCCATTTGCCATTCTCCCCCTTTAAAACATTTTCCTAGTTGAAAAATGGGGGTGTAGTTGTTGGTCTACACCCCAAGAAGTATCTTTAAAGCCAATCTCCTCTTCCCTTTCTCTAAGTTACGATTTTAAAAGCTTTTTAAACTCTTCGGTTAAAAGCGGAACTATTTCAAACAAATCACCGACAATGCCGTAATCGGCAACTTTAAAGATGTTAGCTTCCGGGTCTTTGTTAATGGCTACTATTACCTTGGAGCTGCCCATTCCCGCCAAATGCTGAATTGCCCCCGAAATACCTACGGCGATATACAAACTGGGGGAGACGGTCTTACCGGTCTGGCCTACCTGATACCGGTGCTCCCGCCAGCCGGCGTCTACCGCTGCCCGGGAGGCTCCTACCGCTGCCCCTAAAACATCCGCCAAATCTTCCAACAGCTTGAAGTTCTCCGGACCTTTCATCCCCCGACCGCCCGATACTATGATATCCGCTTCGGTTAATTCGGGACGCCCCGATACCTGCTTCACCACTTCCTTTACTATGGCTTTTAAATCTTCCGGCATAAAGCTGACCGCCACTTCTTCAATTGCAGCTTGCCCGCCTGTTTTCTCCGCTGCCGGAAAGACGTTGGGCCGGACCGTTACTATTAACGGATGGCTGGTGGCCCCCACTTTGGTATAAGCTTTCCCGGCGTAAATGGGCCGGACAAAAACTCCTTCTTCGTAACCGGTGATGTCGCTTATCTGTCCCGCTCCTACCCGCTGGGCTGTCCGCGGCGCAAAATCCCGCCCCTGGGCGGAGTTGGCTATTAACACTACGTCCGGCTTCTCTTTATTGATTAAATCCGCCAGTACCCGGGTGTATTTGGCGGTGGTGTACTGCTCTAAATCCGGATGGTCGGCTACATATACTTTCCCTACTCCGTATTCCCCAAGTTCAGATGCCAGGCCTTTTACGTCTTTTCCGATTACTACCCCTTCAACCTCTCCCCCTATTTGCCGGGCTAAGGTTACCATCTCAAGGGTTACTTTCTTTAACTTGCCTTCTCTTTGCTCTGCTACTACCCATACCTTACCCATTCTCTCCACCCCCTATATTACCTTGGCTTCTTCCCGTAAGGCTTTAACTAACTTGGCTACCGCTACCGCCGGCTCATCGGTGAAGATTTTCCCCGCCTGCTTGCCTTTGGGAAGAAAGATTTCTTTTATCTCTACTTTGGGTGCGGCATTTACCCCGAGGTCCGCAGCGTTTATGACCTTTAACTCTTTTTTCTTGGCCTGCATGATGCCTTTCATG
>NZ_BDJL01000092.1 GCF_001950325.1 Carboxydothermus islandicus | reverse complement strand
GGATATCCGCGGATCCCAGCTCGCTTGCAGCTCCCCGCGGCTTTTCGCAGCTTGCCACGTCCTTCTTCGGCCTCTGGCGCCTAGGCATCCACCGTACGCCCTTACTAACTTGACCTTCTCCTTTAACTCCCCCAAAAAATCTTACGATTTTTTGGGGACCCCTTTACTTCACCTCTGTGCAGTTTTCAAAGAACAGATTCCTTAGTCGGAAATAACGGCAAGCGGTTTGTTTCTCCTTAGAAAGGAGGTGATCCAGCCGCACCTTCCGATACGGCTACCTTGTTACGACT
>NZ_BDJL01000091.1 GCF_001950325.1 Carboxydothermus islandicus | reverse complement strand
GCACGTAACTTCCGCCCTCTTCGGACTCGCTTTCGCTTCGGCTCCGGCCTTATAAGCCTTAACCTCGCTACGTACAGCAACTCGCCGGCCCGTTCTACAAAAAGTACGCCGTCACCACCTCTTAAGTGGCTCCGACTGCTTGTAGGCATACGGTTTCAGGTCCTCTTTCACTCCCCTCCCGGGGTGCTTTTCACCTTTCCCTCACGGTACTAGTCCTCTATCGGTCGCCAGCGGGTATTTAGCCTTGGAGGGTGGTCCCCCCTGCTTCCCATAGGGTTCCCCGTGCCCCATGGTACTCAGGCTCGTACTTAGCAGCTACGCGTAATTTCGGATACAGGGCTTTCACCTTCTACGGCGGAGTTTCCCAACTCCTTCTCCTATTACGCTTCACTGCCGGGTACATGGCAGTGTACCCCCAGTACGGCCTTCAA
>NZ_BDJL01000090.1 GCF_001950325.1 Carboxydothermus islandicus | reverse complement strand
AAGGCGGAATTGCTAGTAATCGCGGATCAGCATGCCGCGGTGAATACGTTCCCGGGCCTTGTACACACCGCCCGTCACACCACGAAAGCCGGTAACACCCGAAGTCAGTGGCCTAACCCGCAAGGGAGGGAGCTGCCGAAGGTGGGACCGGTGATTGGGGTGAAGTCGTAACAAGGTAGCCGTATCGGAAGGTGCGGCTGGATCACCTCCTTTCTAAGGAGAAACAAACCGCTTGCCGTTA
>NZ_BDJL01000089.1 GCF_001950325.1 Carboxydothermus islandicus | reverse complement strand
GTCCTCGACCTATTAGTACCGGTCCGCTCAACCGATTGCTCGGCTTACACGCCCGGCCTATCTACCGGATCTTCTCTCCGGGGTCTTACTCTGGATTGCTCCAGATGGGAAACCTCATCTTGGGGCTGGCTTCGCGCTTAGATGCTTTCAGCGCTTATCCATTCCGCACTTGGCTACCCAGCGGTGCCCCTGGCGGGACAACTGGTTCACCAGCGGTGCGTCCATCCCGGTCCTCTCGTAC
>NZ_BDJL01000088.1 GCF_001950325.1 Carboxydothermus islandicus | reverse complement strand
AACTGTGCTTTATCCTTCTGGACTTTCTGCCCTTGTAATCTCCCCGATAGCCTTTGTCTTTTATTGCTACCCTTTCTATCACTATGCCTTTGTTCTTTGCAAGGGCCAATTTTATAATTTTGTGAGCGTATACCCATGCATAGTAATCTCTTTTCTCTTTCTTCCCATCCCAGAGATAGGGTGTGGGGATTTCTCCAAAGCTTTCTAAATTGCCCTCTTTCTTTATTTCAGCCCAGGCTAT
>NZ_BDJL01000087.1 GCF_001950325.1 Carboxydothermus islandicus | reverse complement strand
CAACTAGGATGTTGGCTTAGAAGCAGCCATCATTTAAAGAGTGCGTAATAGCTCACTAGTCGAGTGACTCTGCGCCGAAAATGTAACGGGGCTCAAGCACGCCACCGAAACTTCGGCATATTGGAGGTTGGAGATACCAACTTCCAATATGGGTAGGGGAGCGTTCTTACCGGGGGGAAGCGTAACCGGGAGGTTACGTGGACTGGTAGGAAGTGAGAATGCCGGCATAAGTAAGCGAGAAGGCAGGTGAGAATCCTGCCCGCCGAAAGCCTAAGGGTTCCTGGGGAAGGCTCGTCCGCCCAGGGTAAGCCGGGACCTAAGCCGAGGCCGAGAGGCGTAGGTGATGGGTAAGGGGTTGAGAATCCCCTGCCACCCGAGCCCGCTTGAGGGAAGGGGTGACGCAGAAGGATAGGTTGAGCGCGCGGCTGGAAAAGCGCGTCCAAGCCTGTAGGGAGTGGGACAGG
>NZ_BDJL01000086.1 GCF_001950325.1 Carboxydothermus islandicus | reverse complement strand
GAACAAGGTAGACGAATACATTCCGACACCGCAGCGGGATGTAGATAAGCCGTTCTTAATGCCGGTAGAGGACGTATTTACCATTACCGGACGGGGGACGGTAGCAACCGGACGGGTAGAGCGGGGACGGATAACCGTAGGAGAAGAAGTGGAGATAGTAGGATTGATGGATGCACCGCGTAAGACGGTAGTAACGGGACTGGAGATGTTCCGGAAGGTATTGGACGAGGCGGTAGCAGGGGACAACATAGGAGCGTTATTACGGGGTGTAGACCGGAAGGAAATCGAGCGGGGGCAGGTA
>NZ_BDJL01000085.1 GCF_001950325.1 Carboxydothermus islandicus | reverse complement strand
AAGGCGGAATTGCTAGTAATCGCGGATCAGCATGCCGCGGTGAATACGTTCCCGGGCCTTGTACACACCGCCCGTCACACCACGAAAGCCGGTAACACCCGAAGTCAGTGGCCTAACCCGGAAAGGGAGGGAGCTGCCGAAGGTGGGACCGGTGATTGGGGTGAAGTCGTAACAAGGTAGCCGTATCGGAAGGTGCGGCTGGATCACCTCCTTTCTAAGGAGAAACAAACCGCTTGCCGTT
>NZ_BDJL01000084.1 GCF_001950325.1 Carboxydothermus islandicus | reverse complement strand
CGGGTTAGGCCACTGACTTCGGGTGTTACCGGCTTTCGTGGTGTGACGGGCGGTGTGTACAAGGCCCGGGAACGTATTCACCGCGGCATGCTGATCCGCGATTACTAGCAATTCCGCCTTCATGCAGGCGAGTTGCAGCCTGCAATCCGAACTGAGAGCGGCTTTTTGGGATTTGCTCCAGGTCGCCCCTTCGCTTCCCTTTGTACCGCCCATTGTAGCACGTGTGTAGCCCAGGGCATAAAGGCCATGATGATTTGACGTCATCCCCACCTTCCTCCATCTTGTCGATGGCAGTCCCCTTAGAGTGCCCGTCTT
>NZ_BDJL01000083.1 GCF_001950325.1 Carboxydothermus islandicus | reverse complement strand
TTACCGCATAATAAAGTAAATCATCAAAGTCAAGGGCATTATTTTTATTAAGCTTTTCCTGGTACATATTATAAATTATCGCCACTTTTTCTTTAAATAAGTCATCGGCATCGTCACTATACTGCCGGGGAGAAATAAGCTTGTCCTTGGCCGAGGAAATATGATAGGCAATAGCCTTGGGAGCAAAACGTTTATCGTCAATATTTAGCTCTTTTAAGCACTCTTTTATTACCTGTATCTGGTCTTCCTCATCATAAACGGTAAAAT
>NZ_BDJL01000082.1 GCF_001950325.1 Carboxydothermus islandicus | reverse complement strand
TGCCAGCGGGTATGAGATTACCTGGATAAAAGGGTATCCGTATTCAGGCAAGACCCAGGTATGGGTAAATGGCAACGACATCAGCAAAACCACTTATTATCAAATTGACAACAGCCAGGGATACACAGTATTAAAGGTAAGCTATCCGGGAGGTATAACAACCTTAAAGGTTTACTTCTTCCCCGGTGTGCGGGTAAAGATGAATATCAGCGACTACCTGGGCAATGACGAAAGTGTAACCCATGTAGCAGGACTAAACTTCTTCTGTGGTGCCTGTCATACCGACTACAACACCAACCTGGACTATAATACTGGTGCAGAAAGAACCAGTGGTTCTGCAAAAGAATTAACCGGTAAATACACCGAAGCTTATCGTCACCAGGTAGGATTTGACGCAACAGAATTTACCTCGATTGATGCTGTAAAAGCAATAGGATTAAAGTTTGAAATCAATGAAGGGAAGAACATCATGACCTGTTTAACCTGCCAC
>NZ_BDJL01000081.1 GCF_001950325.1 Carboxydothermus islandicus | reverse complement strand
ATTAATTAGTATCGGTTTAGGTGCGGGCTGGTACAGTGCGTATTTTGCTACGGTAAACCATATTAAGCTTATTGGTAAGGCTGATCCTGTAACGGCTGCAACGATTATGATGATAGCTGGCGTATTTGGATTTATAGCAACTATATTGTTGGGAGGAGTGCTATTAGATAAATGGGGAAGAAAACCGGTTTTAATCCTTGGTTATACTTTGGCGGCAATAACCTGGTACCCTCTCTACAAGCTTATTCCTACCGGTGACCCGGTTAAGATGGGAATTACTGCTGTTTTACTGGCTACCTGGGGGGCGATGTACTATGCTCCTTATGGTTCCCTTTTCCCGGAAATGTTTCCGGCAAAAGTGCGCTATACTGCTATGTCTATAGCTTACCATATTCCTGTAGGTATTTTTGGTGGGATTGCTCCCTATGCTATGCTGTGGTTTACTCAAAAATTTAACGACCCGCTGGCCGGTGTTTGGTATCCGGTAATCAGTGTGGCTATTTCGGCAATTTTAGGGGCTATCTTTCTTAAGGAAACGAAAAAAGTGGATATTTCTAAGTAAGACCACAACCCTGCCCGGTTTATTGGGCAGGGTTGTGGCACTATAAGGGAAGGGACGGTTCTGAGAATGACCATTTTAAAGAAAAGAAGCAGGGAAAATGGTGGCTGACAGAACCGTCCCTCCAGTTAACCGTGGATGAGGCGGGGGAGGCACTGGGCGCAGGCCCATACGCTGTCGCCTCTATAGCGGATGGGGAAGAGAGCTTTATCGTATTCGGAGTTGCCGCAGAAGTGGCAGAAGATTTCTTCTACTTCCCTGTGGGCTTTGACCTCTTCCACCGCTTCGTGGGAGAAGGGCACCGTTTCCCGCTCTTCAATGGTTAAAGCACCGGTGGGACAAACAGCCAGGCAAAAGCCGGCGCCGTCGCAAAGCTCTTCCCTTAACACTTTGGCTTTACCGTTTACTATTTCAATAGCCCCTTCTACACAGGGAGTAACGCATTTACCGCACCCGGTGCAAAGTTCTTCGTTTATTTTGACTATTTTCCTTACCACTTTTTCCACCGAAAACACCCTTTCTTTTAATTTTTTTATTTTGCTTAAGTTTTATTATAGCGGGATTTTGCCTGAATATTTGTAGGATAGCGCAAAAATCTCTGTGAGATTGGTCACAGTAAGTTTCCTGAAAATTTTTTAAAAAGTCTTGTCAGAAAGAAAAAGGAGTGTTAAAATAAAAGCACAAAGTATAATGTATACAGGCATATGCCGTTTGGGGGAATTTAATATGTTTTATTTGGTAAGCTGGTCCTACGGGGAAGAAGAGGTTTTTTATAAATTTGTTAGCGAAGAAGAATTAAATCAGGTTCTGGAAGAAGATAAAAATTATATTATTACGCCGGTATATTTGGCGTAACGGCTTTTAAACCCTCTGAGTTAATCAGGGGGTTTATTTTTTCAGGTTAACGGTTAAATACAGCATTAAACCGTTAACCTGAAATTACCAGCATTTTAAACCCTTAAAAAAAGCAGTTCAAAGTTGGATTTCGGTAATTAAGGGAAAAGAGATTCTTAATTATAAAAATATTCAGTAAAATTAAAATAGTCAAAAATATCAGAAAAGGGGGGATTTAAAGCACTTCAAAATAAAAATTTTGCAATTTAAACTAAACTAAAATTATTGGGAGGGATGAAGAATTGGCACTGGAGTCAAAGATTGGGAGTTTAACCCCACCCGCAATAACGCAAAGTGTGATAAACCGGGTGGTCGCTACTTCAATGATTGGTACAATGATTGAATGGTATGATTTCTTTATTTATGGTTTTCTGGCCACGTCGCTAGCGGCGTATTATTTTCCCCAGACGGATCCTATTGCCCAAACTTTAACAGCTTTTATGGCGTTTGCTATTGGACTTTTCTTCAGGCCTCTTGGAGCACTTTTATTTGGCGCGATGGGGGATCGGTTAGGAAGAAAGGCTACTTTTATGATAGCAATTTTCTTAATGGGTTCGGCAACGGCCTTGATAGGTATCCTTCCGGGGTACGCACAAATTGGGGTTACAGCATCAGTCTTAGTCTTTTTAATGCGGGTAATTCAAGGGTTATCTATCGGTGGTGCCTGGGGTGGTGCAGCTTCATTGGTGGCTGAATATGTTTCTCAGGAAAAAAGAGGTTATTATGGAAGTTTTACCACGGCAGCAGCGCCATTGGCCGTAGTTGTAGCGAATGGTGTCATACTTCTTTTAAATTTTATGCTGGGTAAGGAAGCTATGGCGGCCTGGGGCTGGCGGATACCGTTTATTCTTTCTTTAATTTTGGTTTTTGTATCGTTGTATCTGCGCTGGAAAATTGAAGAGTCACCTGTCTTTTCGGGAATGAAG
>NZ_BDJL01000080.1 GCF_001950325.1 Carboxydothermus islandicus | reverse complement strand
ACTTCCATCTCTACAAGCTCCATTAACTCCGGATCGTCTACCATGTCCGCTTTGTTTAAAAATACCACAATGTAGGGAACTCCTACCTGACGGGCTAACAAAATATGCTCCCGGGTCTGAGGCATCGGACCATCGGCTGCAGACACAACCAGGATAGCCCCGTCCATCTGCGCTGCACCGGTAATCATGTTCTTAACATAGTCAGCATGTCCCGGACAGTCTACGTGGGCATAATGCCGCTTCTCGGTCTCATACTCCACGTGCGCTGTATTAATGGTAATTCCTCTTTCCCTTTCTTCCGGAGCATTGTCAATCTCGTCGTACCTCTTTTGCTGGGCTAATCCCTTCTTCGCCAGCAC
>NZ_BDJL01000079.1 GCF_001950325.1 Carboxydothermus islandicus | reverse complement strand
GATCCGCGGATATCCGAATGGGGGAACCCGGCCGGCGTAATGGCCGGTCACCGTACACTGAACACATAGGTGTACGGGGGGAACCCGGGGAACTGAAACATCTTAGTACCCGGAGGAGAAGAAATCAAAAAGAGATTCCCTGAGTAGCGGCGAGCGAAAGGGGAGGAGCCCAAACCGCATACGTGTAGAAGGTGGCAGCCGTTGCGTATGCGGGGTTGAAGGCCGTACTGGGGGTACACTGCCATGTACCCGGCAGTGAAGCGTAATAGGAGAAGGAGTTGGGAAACTCCGCCGTAGAAGGTGAAAGCCCTGTATCCGAAATTACGCGTAGCTGC
>NZ_BDJL01000078.1 GCF_001950325.1 Carboxydothermus islandicus | reverse complement strand
GAGTTTGGCTGTCAATCCTGCCACAGTCCGCACGGACAGGGAGGAAACGCCCGGATTTTAAGTCCCGACCCGAACAAAATTGCGCGGGTCAACTATGTAAACGGTGCGGTATATGCCGACAGTGGCGATACCGGATACACCTTAGGATTTACCAATCAAAAGCTGTACATGACGGGAACGGCTGTAGATGGTGCAGTTTATTATGTAACTTACCAGGGTAGGATTGCCAGCGGGTATGAGATTACCTGGATAAAAGGGTATCCGTATTCAGGCAAGACCCAGGTATGGGTAAATGGCAACGACATCAGCAAAACCACTTATTATCAAATTGACAACAGCCAGGG
>NZ_BDJL01000077.1 GCF_001950325.1 Carboxydothermus islandicus | reverse complement strand
GTCGGCATATACCGCACCGTTTACATAGTTGACCCGCGCAATTTTGTTCGGGTCGGGACTTAAAATCCGGGCGTTTCCTCCCTGTCCGTGCGGACTGTGGCAGGATTGACAGCCAAACTCCACATCCCACATCTTGGTAGCTGCAGCTTCATGCCCTACTGCTGTTGCATCTTCATAACTTCCGGTGCTGTTGCCACCAGGTGCCGCAAATATCTGCACCGAACCTACAACGTTATGCCGGGATAATGAACCTTCAGTACCAGTTCCAAACATTCCGCCATAAGTGGCTCTAGTGGTGGTTCCGATAACCCCTCTTTCTACGTCGTAAGTAGTGCTGATGGTACCATCATGGCAGGCCATACAGGTGTCATACACCGAACCCCACTGCAATAAGCTTCCCCCTACGGCAGTGTGG
>NZ_BDJL01000076.1 GCF_001950325.1 Carboxydothermus islandicus | reverse complement strand
GCCGGGCGTGTAAGCCGAGCAATCGGTTGAGCGGACCGGTACTAATAGGTCGAGGACTTGACCTTCAAGTTAGAGGTTAGAGGTTGGAGGTTTGAGGTTAGAAAAACCGAAAACCGAAGATCTAAAACCGTAAACCCTAAATAAACCTCTGTGCAGTTTTCAAGGAATAGGTGAGGAGAAGAGGTTTAAAAATTAAATCTAACCTCCAATCTCCAACATCCAACTTCCAGAATAAGTTTCCGGTGGCAATAGCGGAGGGGAAACACCCGTTCCCATTCCGAACACGGCAGTTAAGCCCTCCAGCGCCGATGGTACTGGGACGTTAGGTCCCGGGAGAGTAGGTCGCTGCCGGA
>NZ_BDJL01000075.1 GCF_001950325.1 Carboxydothermus islandicus | reverse complement strand
CCCTTTTTTCATCCGCCAAAGATAGGGACGGTTCTTTTTTTTGGCGTATAGACGCAAATATAAGAACCGTCCCTAAAATTGGTGTTTGGGATGGTGGTTCTCAGAACCGTCCCTGGAGTGATAAAATAGAAGGAAAATGTGGTGGAGGAAAAAATGAACGGGGTAAGTTTATACAATATTAAAATTGCAGCAATGCGGGGTATCCAAAAGGGTTTTAATATAACCTGTGAGCTTGCCAGGACAGTAATTCCCGTATATTTTTTAATTACAATTTTGAAGTATTCCGGAATATTAGCGATAATTGCTAAAATTTTTGAACCGGTAATGCGGTTTGTAGGACTGCCTGGGGAGGCATCGCTAATTTTTGTAATAGGTAATGTGCTAAATCTTTATCCTACCATTGCTGCTATTGCCGCTTTAAAGATGACGGTCAAACAGGTGACTATCATTGCCGTGATGCTATTACTTTCCCATAATCTTTTTGTGGAAACTGCCGTTAGCAAAAAAACCGGAATTACGGTCTGGTATTTAGTATTGTTAAGGATTGCTCTGGCAATATTGAGCGGCTATCTTATAAATATCATCCTTTAGGTGAGTGAGAATATGGTGGAGAAATTATTTATAGAAGCTTTAAGCGGTAGTTTTAATATGTTAATAAAAATAGCTATGATTGTAATTCCTCTTATGGTAGTTTTAGAAGTGGCAAAAGAATTAAGGGTTCTGGAAAAATGGGCAAAGCCGTTAGAGCCCGTTATGGGGTTTTTAGGCATGAAAAAGGAAGCTGCTTTTCCGCTTTTGGCGGGATTAATTTTTGGCCTGGCCTATGGAGCCGGCTTAATTATAGATAGTGCCCGGGAGGGAATTTTAAAACATAAGGATTTAGTGTTAATAAGTATTTTTCTTGTTATCTGCCATTCCTTAATTGAAGATACCCTTTTATTTGTGGCCATTGGCGCAAAGGCGACGGTGTTGATTATTTACAGGTTAATATTAGCATTGATAGTTACTTTTCTTGTTTCCCGTTTGGTAAAATTTAATTGAGAATACTTGTCAATTACAAAAAGTTTGATATAATGAGGATGTAGGAATTATTTTTTTACCAACCAATTGAGAATGAAAATCAATAGCGGAGGTTGTAAATATGGATTGCCATAACTGCAATAGAAGCTGTCATCATGCCGGGAGAAAGCATAGAAGACGTTTTGGCTTTTTCTGGCAAAAAGCCCGGAAGGAAATATGTGAAGAAAAACTTTTAAAAATAGCCCTGGTAGGTTCGCCCAACGTTGGCAAAAGCATGCTTTTTAATGCTTTAACCGGAGCTTATGTAACGGTGTCTAATTACCCCGGGACAACGGTAGAAGTTGCCCGGGGAAAGACTGTAATTCATGGTCAGGAATATGAAGTGATAGACACTCCGGGGATGTATTCCCTTTTACCGATAACCGAAGAGGAAAAAGTGGCTCGCGACCTTTTATTAGAAGAAAAGCCCGATATTGTGGTCCATGTTGTTGATGCCAAAAACCTTGGAAGAATGTTAACCTTAACCTACCAGTTAATTGAAGCAGGATTGCCGGTGCTTTTGGCTATAAATATGATGGATGAGGCGGAACAACTGGGACTTATTATTGACCGGGAAAAAATTGAAAAAGAGCTGGGAATACCGGTAGTTACAATGGCGGCAGCGCAAAATGCGGGAATTAACGAATTAAAAGAAAGGGTGGCCGAGTATGTTAAAAAATAGAATAAAATACCCGGAACCGATTGAAAAAGCTATTGCCGAAATTGAAAAGCTTTTAACCGTGGAATATAAACTTTCGAAACGAAGCGTTGCCCTTTTGCTGCTGCAGAAAGATGAAGCTCTTTTATCTGAAATCGCGAAGAAAGAACCTCATTATCAAGAAATCCTAAAAGTAATTGACGAAACGCAAAAACAATTTAAAGAACCATTAAGCTTTGTGATTGCTTCAGCCCGGCAGGAATTTGCGTTAAAGGTGGAAAAAGAAGCTTTAAAAGAAAAGGGAACGGAAAAAGCGAGTATTACCGAATTTTTGCATAGGCTCACGGTAAATCCTATTACGGGTATACCGATCATGTTTTTAATACTTTATTTCGGCATTTATAAGTTTGTGGGGGTTTTTGGTGCTGGAACTTTGGTTGATTTAATTGAAACTTATTTTGAAAATAATATTAATCCGGTAGTTAATCAGGTTACCGCCCAGGTAATACCGTGGAAGGTTTTGCAGGATTTAATTGCTAATGACTACGGAATAATTACTCTTGGGATCAGGTATGCTGTAGCAATTGTGCTGCCGGTGGTAACTTTATATTTTTTAATGTTTTCAATTTTAGAAGATAGCGGTTACCTGCCGAGATTATCACTTTTAATTGACCGGGCTTTTAAAGTAATAGGTTTATCCGGGCGGGCGGTTATTCCAATGGTTTTGGGGTTTGGCTGCGATACAATGGCGACCATGGTGACCAGAACTCTCGAAACTAACCGGGAAAGGATAATTGCGACGCTTTTATTAGCTCTTGCTATTCCGTGCTCGGCCCAGTTGGGGGTTATCTTAGGGCTTTTATCCAATAACCCTGAAGCCCTGCTAATCTGGGCTGGAGTTATGATTTTAGTTTTTCTCCTGATAGGGTACCTGTCTTCCCAACTGCTTCCGGGCAAAAGGGCTGGTTTTTACATGGAAATTCCACCTTTAAGGATTCCTAAACTAAAAAATATTCTTACCAAGACCTATGTGCGGATGAAATGGTATTTTATTGAGATTCTACCCCTGTTCATTTTAGCTTCGGTGTTAATCTGGATTGGGAAATTGACCGGGCTTTTTGACCTTATTATTAAAGGCTTAGAGCCAGTAATGCTCTGGCTTGGGCTACCACCGCAAGCAGCCCAGGTGTTTCTGTTTGGTTTCTTCCGTCGTGATTACGGGGCAGCAGGCATGTTTGATTTATATCAGAATGGAATTCTGGCCGGCAAGCAGTTAGTGGTTGCTGCTGTAACTTTAACTTTGTTTATTCCCTGTATTGCCCAATTTTCTATGATGTTAAAAGAAAGGGGTACAAAAGTTACCTTAGCTATAACTGCTTTTATTCTACCCTTTGCCTTTTTCGTGGGTTATCTGCTTAATTTACTTTTGACAGTACTGGGGGTGAACTTTTAATGGAGGCATCTGCTAAACCCCTGGCCATAAGTCTTTATAATATGAGACCGGGCGAAAAAGGAATTGTAGCTTATTTTAATACCAAAGATGAGGCGATCATCAAAAAATTAATGGCAATGGGAGTAATACCCGGTCTTCCCATTGTTTTGGAACAGCGATTTCCCAGTTTTATAATAAAGGTAGGCCGGACCAGGGCTGCTGTAGATCAGGACATAGCTAAAGCCATTTATGTCCGCTTAGCGACTAAGTAAGCGGGTGAAGACAATTTATGAGTAAATTGCTAAGTTTAGAGAACCGCGCCAAATAAGGTATAAACACAAACCCAAAAATAAAAATACCCCAAAGTAGGGCGAAAAACAGCGGTTTTAAGGAGCAGGAAGAAAAGATAAA
>NZ_BDJL01000074.1 GCF_001950325.1 Carboxydothermus islandicus | reverse complement strand
AAGGAAGCTATGGCGGCCTGGGGCTGGCGGATACCGTTTATTCTTTCTTTAATTTTGGTTTTTGTATCGTTGTATCTGCGCTGGAAAATTGAAGAGTCACCTGTCTTTTCGGGAATGAAGAAGAGCGGGAGTGTTTCTAAAGCACCGCTAAAAGAAGCTTTTTCCGAACACGGTGGGTTGATGTTAGTTGGAGCATTAATTAGTATCGGTTTAGGTGCGGGCTGGTACAGTGCGTATTTTGCTACGGTAAACCATATTAAGCTTATTGGTAAGGCTGATCCTGTAACGGCTGCAACGATTATGATGATAGCTGG
>NZ_BDJL01000073.1 GCF_001950325.1 Carboxydothermus islandicus | reverse complement strand
TTTTGGGATACCGAGCTACACTAAAAACCTTGCAAACAAGAGCTGTACTAATTGTCACGTAACGGCGAAAGCCAGTGATATACCAAAAGACAGCCGGAACAAAGCGGTAAGCTACGCAATTGCTAAAGGAGTATTTCCGGTAGTAAACAAAAAATTTGGGGCCAATAAGTATATAACCGGGGATGAGCTAAAAGCAGCCATTCAGCGGGCAAAAGGTTCAGTATCTTATAGTGGAAGTACAGCAACTCTGACGAAAACCCAATTAGCCCAGGCTATATTTACGGAATTAGGGATAACCGTCAGTGATAGCAGCTATGACAGTGAAGTAAACGGAGTAAAGAGCAAGATTGCGAACTATAATGAAAACGAAGACCGGGCATTGGCGTTAGCGGTAGCGCGGGGAATAATCCCGGTAGTAGCCAAAACCAAGACTGGTTTATATGCGGTAA
>NZ_BDJL01000072.1 GCF_001950325.1 Carboxydothermus islandicus | reverse complement strand
TGGAACTCCTGCAAAAGATATGCCTATAACCGCCTGCTTGAAGGAAAAACCCGAAAAGAACTTAAGAAAGAACTGCAAAGTTTCTTTAAATTGAATTCCAGATATGTAGACGATGCTATACTTGAAGCCAGCGAAGTTTTGCAAAGCACCGGAGAACCTGGAGAAAACCCACGTAAAGTTATCTTTGGCGGGAAAGACCTGTTTTTCAAATTGAAAAGCAGGCATTTAAGCAGCAAACAAAGGCAAAAGTACAAAAAAGAGTGGGAAGATAAACGCAAAGGAACTCTTTTCTCCAGAGGGGATAAAACCAAGCAGGGGAACTTAAATTTAAGAGTTATCGAAGAAAACGGTCA
>NZ_BDJL01000071.1 GCF_001950325.1 Carboxydothermus islandicus | reverse complement strand
TAACTACAAAGGTAACGTTTATTGTTATTGCCCGAAAACAAACACGCGGAGAGAAATGGCAAACGGAGGCTTTGAAAAAGAGCGAAACACATTGAAGAAATTGTGTCCAGCCAAGCAGTATGGAATAACCTGCGAAGGGCAAGAAACGTGTCCGGTAGTTCAAGGGATACGAATCCCATTAAAGGAAGACCGAAGGATCTTCACGCCGATAGATCGGGCAAGCTACAAGTGGGAAAGAGAGTACAAAAAACGTACCAGCGTAGAACGAGTGAACAGCAGATTAGATGTT
>NZ_BDJL01000070.1 GCF_001950325.1 Carboxydothermus islandicus | reverse complement strand
CGAATCCCATTAAAGGAAGACCGAAGGATCTTCACGCCGATAGATCGGGCAAGCTACAAGTGGGAAAGAGAGTACAAAAAACGTACCAGCGTAGAACGAGTGAACAGCAGATTAGATGTTTCTTTTGGCTTTGAAGTGCACACAATCCGAGGGATGGAGAAAATGAAACTGAGATGTGGATTGGCGCTGTGTGTCATGTTGGCAATGGCAGTGGGGCGAATTAAAGAAAAACAAGCAGACAAAATGAGAAGT
>NZ_BDJL01000069.1 GCF_001950325.1 Carboxydothermus islandicus | reverse complement strand
CATGAACCGGATATTCCTGAATAATAGGCTTTACAAGTTCATTTAAAGGCGCACAGTCGCTCGTAAAATCTCCCGGAATATTTTCCCGTACTGCTAAAATTGCCGCACCGTGGTCTCCTAAAAAGCCGTTGACGAGAATTTTATCCCCGGGTCTGGCCTTTTTCCCTGACGGATTATTCGGGGTGCTAATTAAACCAAGACCCGCGGTATTTATATAAATTTTATCTCCTTTACCTTTTTC
>NZ_BDJL01000068.1 GCF_001950325.1 Carboxydothermus islandicus | reverse complement strand
GACGGCTGCGGGGTGCCGGTTTTTGCCGTACCCCTGAAAAATGGAGCTTTAGCCTTTGCCAAGCTCTCACGGCCCGACCTGTTTTCCGGGAAATTAAAAGAAGCGGTAGAAACAGTAGTACACAGTATGAATGCCTATCCGGTAATGGTCGCAGGAACCGGTCGTTTTGATACCGATTTAATGGGTAGTTTTCCCGGTAGATTTATCTCAAAGGTAGGAGCAGAAGCGGTACAAATCGTAGGTGTTCTTAACAAAGGTATTGCCGTAGCGGTAAAAGTGGCCGATGGGAACAGCCGGGCCCTGGGGGCAATTACCTTAGAAACCCTGCGCCAGCTTGGATTTATCAGTGATGAGGAACTTAAAAAATTAGCTACCCACTACCGTCCGGTCATTAAAAATCACAAAAAAGAAATAGTTGGAGAAATAAGAGCTAATTTTACTTTAAAGATTTATTAGCTTTAAAAAAATAAGGGGGTGGTATTACGCCACCCCGATTTTATTTATAAGGAGTATTGCCACCGGCACAAAAAGTCCGGTTAATTCCATAATCCCACCGTAATTATCCCCCGTTAGTCCCCCAAAAAACCGCTGCCAGCGAGCTGCCACCACAAACGCAAAAAGATAAGCCAGAAACAAAATTATTAAAATTTTAATTAGAGAAAAGTTAAAAAACGTCGCTGCTCCCAGGGTAAAGATTAAGGTTTGCCCCAGGGTAAAGATTAAGCCGGCAGTTGAAGCATAATCTTTAAAACCCCGGCCCAGGGAAGAGCCCACGTAGGGGAAGGAATAAATCACCAGGTACCCCGTTCCCCGCAGGATAATTTCGGAAACAAGCACCGTAAAGGCCTGCATTTTCGGAGTAAAGGAAGCAAAACTTCCGTATTTTAGAACTAAAAACGCTCCAAAAAACGCCACCGCCATCGAGCCTACCCTGGAGTCCTTTAAAATTTCCAGCCTTTTTTCCTGGTCGCGGTTGGAGTAAATTGCATCAAGGCTATCCAGTAACCCATCGATATGAAGGGCTCCCGATAAATAGATTTGCCCGGCTATTATAACTCCGGCCCAGAAAAAGCCTGGATAGGACCTTCCGAATAATTCAATTATTAAGGCTAAGATACCACCGGTAACTAAACCATAAGTGGGAAGAAAGATAGGAGCTCTGTTAAATTTTTCCTCGGAAAAATTGAGTTTTCCCGGCACCGGAATCCTGGTGAAAAAGGTAAGGCCTAAAAGAAAGGTGGTTAACATTCTAAGCTCACTCCGTTACTGCTGCTGGAAAATACCAGCCAAGCTCCCTTTGTAATCTTACAACATCGCCCACCACAATTACCGCCGGGTGCTTAATCCCCGCCGCCACTACCTTTTCTACAATGTCTTCCAGGGTCCCGGTAACAACTTTCTGGCTGGGAGTAGTTCCCCGGTAAATTACCGCCACCGGAGTAGCGGCAGGCAAGTATTTTAAAAGTTCTCCTTTTATAAACGGAAGGTTACTTAATCCCATTAAAATGACAATGGTACCCCCAACCCGGGCGATTTTTTCCCAGTCTACCTCCCGTTCTTCTTTATTTTCCGTTTCATTGCCGGTAACTACCGTAAAAGTTGAAGCTAAATTCCGGTGGGTTACCGGAATTCCTGCATACGCCGGCACCGCTACCGCCGAAGTAACTCCCGGTACCACTTCAAAATGAATCCCTGCCTGGAATAAAGCTAAAGCTTCTTCCCCTCCCCGGCCAAAAACAAAAGGGTCTCCCCCTTTAAGCCGTACCACTATTTTTCCTTCCCGGGCTTTTTGTATTAAAAGCTCGTTAATCTCCTCCTGATTTAAACTGTGTCGGCCAGGAGCTTTTCCGGCATAGTAAAGTTCAGCAGCAGGATTTACATATTTTAGAAGTTCGGGGTTTATTAGCCGGTCGTAAACAACCACCTGAGCCTTTTTTAAAAGTTTTATCCCTTTTACCGTAATGAGCTCCGGGTCTCCCGGTCCCGCCCCTACCAAATATACCTTGCCGTTCATTGCAGACCCTCCTAAGCTTTTTTGACTTTTATGGCTTTACCCAGATAATGCACCGGAATCTCCAATTTAAGCTCAATACCCTCTTTTACCGCCACCAGCAGTGAAGTTCCCGGTCCTGCGGATTTTTCCAGGGAAAAGGGAGGGGCTATAACGCTGTCTATTTCAAATCCCTGATTTTTAAGCCACATTAGTTCCGCCCAAACTCCGCCGGAGCCACAGGGAATGATTTCCAGCACATCATTGTTTTGGCTCAATTCATAAACCAGATGAGGTGTAGCCTGCAGTTCCGGAAATTTTAACACTTCTTCCCCTACCAGAGGTACGCCTACGATATATAAGTCCGAAGTTTCGCCAGTCCTGTTTACTAAAAGCTCGTCTCCCAGGCCCACCGCCGTAAAACCGGCTCCCGTGGTATTTGTAGTAAAATTCTTTTCACTGCTTCCGGTAATTTCAATGGCAAAAGGCAGGATTTTTACTTCCGCCAAAACCCCCTGATAAATCTCCTTACCCGTAGGCTCCCATTCACACGAAACGGTACAGGAAATTACCTGCGGCCTGGCCTTTACCGCTAAAAGCTCCATCAATACCACCCGAGCCCCGTAACGACCAACGATTTCTCCGGAAGTTTTTACTATATCCCCGGCTTTGGGACCAACCCCGCCAATGCTATCGGCAGCAATTACCATCTTTTCCCGGGATAGAGGTACGATGGTTAAATCCCGGTATTTAAATCCGGCCATATTCATCTCTCCGTTTTCCCGCGAAGAGCCCGGGCAGTTAAACCGGCCAGCAAAATATTAACAAACGATGCCACCAAAAGGGGTACTACCATGGCGGTGAAAAAGGCCATACCAAATTGGGGCATAATGGCAAAGGAAAGGGGAGCTATGACTCCATTTAATAAGGTAGCCACCACAATACCTACAAGAACATTGCGCTTACCTAAAACTCCAAATACCGCAGCAAAAACAGCCATTTCCAGCGCAACTAACAGGTGGAGCGGTAAGGTCAGGGGAAAACCTGCGGTAGCAGCAGAAAGCAAATGGCCCAGAGCAGCCACCAAAGCCCCCAAACCCGGGGACAAATAAAGGGCTGCGAAATAACCGGGCAAACTATCCAAAGCTACGGTACCGGTAGGACTGGGAATTTTAATCAAGGCCCCGACAGCGCTTAAGGCAATTAAAATTGCTAAAGTAGTAACGGTTCGGGTATTCATTTAAAAAACCTCCTTGAATAAAATATGTTTTAAGGCATTTATAAGCACCCGGTTTTCCTTCCGGGTTTTTACCGCAATCCGCACCGCTTCCCTTTTCAAGCCAAAATTTTGAAGCGGTCTTACCGCTATCCGGTATTTTGCCAGTTCAAAAAGAAGCTGTTCTAAGTTGATACTTTCAGGAAGATAAGCCATTAAAAAATTTGCTTTGGACGGTAAAACCTGAAAACCCAAGCGGGAAAGATTTTGGCTTAAATAATTCCTTTCTTTTTTTACTAAAGTTCTGGTTTTTAACAGATAATCCCTCTGGGCAAAAAGTACCGGTCCTATTTCGGCCGCCAGATTATTTATCTCCCACTCGGGTAAAAATTTTTTAAAATCTTTATAATCCTTTTGCGGTAAGATTAAAGCTCCAAGCCTTAAGCCGGGAATAGCAAAAATTTTGGTAAGGGAAATTAAGATATAGACATCTCTTAACTTTCCGGAATTTCGCCAAAAGATTTCCCTCTCATCTTCCATAAAATCGGCAAAACTTTCATCTAAAAGAAGCTTTATCCCTTTTTCCTGACATAAAACAATTAATTTGAATAATTCACCTATGGGCCAGGCAGAGCCATCGGGGTTGTTTGGCCGGCAAATAAACAGTAAATCTCCTTTTCGGCCCTTCGCCAGAAGATAGTTAAATATTTTACTCAGCCCCTCATCTTCCAACGCATAATTAAGCTTCTCCACCGGTACGTTATGGCTTTTTAACGTTTTTTCATAAAGGTTAAAAGTTGGGGTAACTATTAGCCCGCGTTGCGGCCTTAAGTAAAACAACAGGTAATTTAAAAGGGACGAAGCACCGTTCCCTAACACTACTTCTTCCTTTTGAAAATACCCGTAAGCCGCCTTTTCTAACTCCCGGTACCGGTAGTCGGGGTAAATGGAAATTAACTCTTTTAAGTTTCTTCGCAAAAATTTCAAAGCTGCCTCCGGTGGCCCGTACGGGTTTAAATTGGCGCTAAAATCGTAACGCGGTAAAACCCCGTATTTTTCGTAAAAAAGTTGCTTATTTCCCCCGTGTTCAAGCATCATGAACCTCCAAAGAAATTCCCCCATCCGCCATGGTTAGAACCCGGCACTCGTAGGCTGAAAATTCTTTTCTTAAGATTTCTTCTTTTTCCTGCGACCACGAATTATAAAACCAGAGGCCAATCCCGCTGCCGCTATGGGCCACGTTAACCCCCACCGCTCCCAGTTCTTTACCAACCCTGTAAACCCAGAAAAGTTCCTCTTTAGGTAATATTAACTGGTGGGCAAAAGCATCAATGGTCATTCCCCGCCCAAAAAGATAGGGATTATCGGTTTTTAAACCCCAGAACACCATTTTTAGAGCCTGACGCACTTTAGGCTCTTTTAGCCGATTTAGCTCCTTTAAATCTTCCCGCCGGTTAAAGGCTATTGTATCTACCGCTTTGCCGGTATCAATCCAAAATATTTTATAGTTTTTTGCCGCCGCTAGCCGGTACCAAAAGCTCCCCTGGCGGTGGTCAACAAGAGAAATTCCCGGCAGAAAGCTTCCATCGGTTGGTTCCACCTGGGTTAAGATTTTTAAAAATTCCCCGCGGTTAATCCTAATTCCACTTAGCGTTAACATGCCGGCCAAACTCCCGGCTAAATCCGCCGTACTGCTGCCCATGCCCCGGCCTTCAGGAAGATTCCTCGTAACTTTTATGGTAAATTTATGTTTAACCGAAAATTTATCGAAAAAAATCTCTACCAGCCGTTTAATTTTGGGACGGTCCTCGGGAATCTCAAGTTTCTCGCTAACGGAAACTTCAACAACATTACCCAAGTTAACCGGGGCAGTTAATAAAAAATCTTTCCCGC
>NZ_BDJL01000067.1 GCF_001950325.1 Carboxydothermus islandicus | reverse complement strand
AAATGCAGCTTGTAGCCAAACCACTTTACAACCTTTTCCCATACCTTTCCATCCTTACTTTTGCCTTTGTATTCTTTTTTGCCGTAATCAGCATCTGTATCCCGCCTGCCGTCCGCGTGCACTTCTTTATTCGGTCGTTTGGCATATGATGAGATGGCTTTGCTGTCAATTGCCAAATGCTTGCCAAAGTCAGGCAATATCTCTTGTATTTGCTCAACAAGGCGGTCCATTATTTTATCTAC
>NZ_BDJL01000066.1 GCF_001950325.1 Carboxydothermus islandicus | reverse complement strand
TGGCTACAAGCTGCATTTAGTGATAGATGCTACATATGAATTACCTATAGCCTATAAAGTAACCAAAGCGTCAGCGTCTGACATCAAAGAAGGACATGCATTACTTGAACAGATGGAAAAGAGGCAGCGGGAGATCTTAGAAAAAGCAGAAACCATAGCAGCAGACAAAGGCTATGATGATACAAAACTAATAGAAAAATGCTGGGATCAGTATAAGATCAAGCCAGTCATAGACATACGG
>NZ_BDJL01000063.1 GCF_001950325.1 Carboxydothermus islandicus | reverse complement strand
AAAGGGAGGGAGCTGCCGAAGGTGGGACCGGTGATTGGGGTGAAGTCGTAACAAGGTAGCCGTATCGGAAGGTGCGGCTGGATCACCTCCTTTCTAAGGAGAAACAAACCGCTTGCCGTTGTTTTGTGAATAAAAATTCTCAACATGGGCCTATAGCTCAGCTGGTTAGAGCGCACGCCTGATAAGCGTGAGGTCAGTGGTTCAAGTCCACTTAGGCCCACCATAAAAAATATAAAAACATGTAGTGTGGGGGTGTAGCTCAGCTGGGAGAGCACCTGCCTTGCAAGCAGGGGGTCAGCGGTTCGAGTCCGCTCATCTCCACCATTTAAATCCTGTTCTTTGAAAACTGCACAGAGGTTGGAGAAAAAGAGAAGGTCAAGTTAGTAAGGGCGTACGGTGGATGCCTAGGCGCCAGAGGCCGAAGAAGGACGTGGCAAGCTGCGAAAAGCCGC
>NZ_BDJL01000062.1 GCF_001950325.1 Carboxydothermus islandicus | reverse complement strand
TCCTGACCCTCGAAGGGAAGCTCCTCTTCCAGTATCTTCTCTATAATATCGTCTTCTTCGTTGTTTCGTTTCTTCTTCTTCAAGACACCTCACCCCATCTTTCTCAAATGACCATATTGTTCCGTATTTATGATGCCATATCTTCCATAATTCCATCTCTTGCCCACAACAAGGGCATTTTAATGGGTTCTTACCAAATGCCTCTTGCATCCGCTCTTTCCAGCTTTTTGCCCTTCTTTGT
>NZ_BDJL01000061.1 GCF_001950325.1 Carboxydothermus islandicus | reverse complement strand
CTTTTCTACCCATTTCTCTATGTATATTTTTCCGCATCGATTGCAAAATCTGCTTTTGCACGTAAACCCTACTCTCTTTTTCTCTTTCCCGTTACATTTTACACATACATATTCCACATAACCATACTGAGGATCTCCACATCTCATTGCTTTTTCTACAGCTTCTATTACACTTTCTCTCATGTCTTTGGGAATCTTTTCCCCATACACTCGGAAAAATTCTTCCCAGTGTTCCCTTAATATATCTACTATTTTTATCGTTTGTTTCTTTTCCTTCTTCTCCCGTCTCCTCATACTTCTACCT
>NZ_BDJL01000060.1 GCF_001950325.1 Carboxydothermus islandicus | reverse complement strand
TCCCTTTGTACCGCCCATTGTAGCACGTGTGTAGCCCAGGGCATAAAGGCCATGATGATTTGACGTCATCCCCACCTTCCTCCATCTTGTCGATGGCAGTCCCCTTAGAGTGCCCGTCTTTACGCTGGCAACTAAGGGTAGGGGTTGCGCTCGTTGCGGGACTTAACCCAACATCTCACGACACGAGCTGACGACAACCATGCAGCACCTGTCTCGCGGTTCCTACCATAAGGCAGGCACC
>NZ_BDJL01000059.1 GCF_001950325.1 Carboxydothermus islandicus | reverse complement strand
GCCCCTGGAAGATGCAAAAGAGTTCACCTGGTAGGTGTGTAGGTACAATTTGCGCATCTTTAGGGATAAAAATGCCCATTTTTCAAGGGTTCCAAGATTTTAACTGACAAAGTCAGGAAATTTTTTAAGGAGGAATCAGCAATGCATGTAAAAGTAGCCGAATTAGTAGGAGAATCACCCACCGGCTGGAAGGATGCGGTACAAACCGCAGTAAATGAAGCATCGCGGTCCTTAGGGACAGTAACCGGAGTAGAGATTTTAAATTTTACCGCTAATGTGGAAGGCGGACGGGTAGTAGAATATAAGGCCAATGTAAAAGTTGCCTATGTGGAATAACGGAGGATTTCCTCCGTTATTTTTTTACTTTTAAGGGGGAAAATTATATTTTGAGGTGAAGGTGATGGCTATTGATAAAAATGAGTATCAAAAAACGGTAGAAAAAATAAAACCGAGACCGCCGGTACTAAAAAACTGCGTATTGGCTTTTTTAATGGGGGGCTTTGTTTGTTTTTTGGGAGAAGTTCTGTTTCATTTTTTAAGAGGCTACGGCCTTTCGGAAAAAGACAGTTACACCGTTGTAAGTGTGGTGTTTATCTTAATCTCGGCAGTTTTAACGGGAACCGGGATCTATGATGATTTGGTGCGGATTTTTGGTGCCGGCTTAATTGTTCCCATTACCGGTTTTGCGAACTCCATGGTATCGCCCGCTTTAGAACATAAACAGGAAGGTCTGGTTCTCGGGGTTGGGGCGAAACTGTTTACCGTAGCCGGTCCGGTTGTTATTTACGGGATATTGAGTTCGCTTATTGTGGCAATTATTTTAAGGGGGCTTGGAAAATTATGAGGCAAACCCGGGAATTTGCTAATCCGCCGGTAGTATTGGGTTATGCAACTATAGCTGGACCCAAAGAAGGGGAAGGACCCCTGGCAGCCTATTTTGATAAGGTTATCAATAACCTTTATTACTATGAGGATACCTGGGAGAAAGCGGAGCAAAAAATGTTTTTGGAAGTAGCCGAAATGGCTTTACAAAAAGCTTCGGTTAAAAAGGAAGAAGTGGACTTTTTTTTGGCGGGGGATTTATTAAATCAAATTATTTCGGCTAATTTTGCTGCCAAAAGCCTGGGGATTCCTTTTTTTGGATTATATAATGCTTGTGCTACTTTTTACGAGGGGTTGATCCTGGGGGCAATGTTAATAGCCGGTGGGTTTGCTAAAAAAGTACTGGTGGGTGTTTCCAGTCATTATGCTACCGTTGAACGGCAGTACCGTAATCCTACCGAACAGGGGGTTCAGAAAACTCCAACTTCCCAGTGGACGGTTACCGGTGCGGCTGCGGTGGTTCTGGGGGATGGAGAGGGTAAAATTAAAATTCCCCGGGTTACGGTGGGCAAAGCATTGGATTACGATATGTTTGATCCTTCGGACATGGGTGGGGCGATGGTTCCTGCAGCTTTTGATACTTTACTTGTCCATTTTAAAGAAACGGGTTTGGTTTACGATTATTACGATTTAATGTTAACCGGAGATTTAGCCCGGTTCGGGCAGCAAATTTTGGTTAAACTTTTACAGGAAAATAACATCAACTTTGGGCAAAGGCTCAACGATTGTGGAATCATGATTTATCGACCGGAGCAGCAGGTAAATGCCGGAGGCAGCGGTACTGCTTGTTCAGCTTTAGTTACTGCAGGCTACGTTTTTAACGAGTTAAGTCAGGGAAAGATTCATAAATTTTTGGGAATAGGAACGGGGGCTTTGCTGTCTCAAGTTACAACCCAGCAGGGAATGGCTATACCGGTAATTGCTCATGCGGTAGCTTTTGAAAGTTACTAAGGGGGATGAAGATGGATTTTCTATTAAGTTTTCTGGTTGGAGGAGTAATTTGCGTGATTGGCCAGCTAATGATGGATCTAACAAGCTTTCGGGTGACTCCTGCCCATGTTTTGGTTAGCTTTGTAACTGCCGGTGCCTTTATTTCAGGTTTTGGGGTTTACGATAAATTAGTGGAACTTGCCGGTACCGGTGCAACCTTGCCGTTAACTGGTTTTGGGCATTTACTGACGCAGGGAGCGATAGAGGGATTTAAGCAAAAAGGAATATTAGGGCTTTTGGGGGGCGGAATAACAAATACCGCTACGGGTATTTCGGTGGCAGTTGTTGCCGGTTATATAATTGCTCTTTTCTTTAAACCCAAGGGTTAGGGGTATAAAAATTTTTTTCCCTGGAAATGCTCTTAAAGATGGGGTGGTTAAATGAAAGTTGGTATTCCGCGAGGTTTATATTTTTACGATTATTATCCCTTTTGGGAAACTTTTTTCCAGGAGTTAGGAGTAGAGGTTGTAACCTCAAAACCTACCGATAAGGAAATCCTTAACTTGGGAGTAGAAGCGGCGGTCGACGATGCCTGCCTGCCCGTTAAAGTTTTTTTTGGCCACGTGCGGTTTTTAAAAGATCAGGTAGATTACCTCTTTATACCCCGTTATGTTAGTGAATACCGGCGGACTTACATTTGCCCGAAATTTTTGGGATTGCCCGAAATGATAATTTTTCGTTTAAAAGCTCCAAAGGTTCTTTCCCATGACTTAACGGCCTACCAAAAGGGGGCGGATTTTTACCGGGGGGTTTATGTTTTCGGGAAAAAAATTACACCAAACGGTATGAAAGTAATGCGAGCGACTTATACTGCCTGGAAAAAGCAAAAAGCTTATTTGCAAAAAAAGTACCTTGGATATCAACCGCAGGATTTAATTGATGGGAAGCAAGAATATGTCCCGGACTTGAAGAAACCGCTTTTTGCGGTAGTGGGGCATGCCTACAACATTAATGACCGTTATGCCAGTATGGATTTAATAAAAAAAATTCGCCGGTTTGGAGGGGAAGTTTTAACTCCTGATAACGTTCCCTTTGCGGAAGCGGTAAAAAAAGCTGGGCTGCTTCCCAAAAAACCCTTTTGGAGTTTTGCGATTAAGAACTTTGGTGGCAGTATTTATCTTGCTGAAAATTACCCGTTAAAAGGAGTAATAAATTTAAACTCTTTTGGCTGTGGACCGGATTCAATAATAACCGAACTTACGGAACGGTATTTAAAAAGAAAATTTTCCTTACCTTTTTTAAATCTTACCATTGACGAACATACCGGTGAGGCGGGACTTGTAACCCGTCTCGAAGCTTTTTGGGATATGACCGTGGAAAGGAGTTTTGCCGGTGAAAGTAACCTACCCGCACATGGGTAATATGGCCATTGGGGTAAAAGCAATGTTGGAAGAACTGGGATTAGAAGTGGTGCTACCTCCGCCCATTACCAAAAAAACCTTGACTCTGGGTACTAAGTACGGACCGGAATTTGCCTGTCTGCCTTTAAAGCTTAACCTCGGGAATTTTATTGAGGCGTACGAATTAGGTGCTGATACAATCCTCATGGCCGGAGGAACTGGCCCCTGCCGCTTTGGTTATTATGCGTATGTGGAGCAGGAAATATTAAGGGATTTGGGGATTAATTATGACCTTTTGGTATTAGAACCGCCCGAGCGAAATATTATGGAATTTATCGCCAAACTTAAAAAAATTACCGGAAATAAATCAATTTTTCAGGTTATAAAGGCGATCAAAAAAGGTTTTTTAAAAATAAAAGCGGCCGATGAAATTGAAAAAAAAGTGGTCTTTTTCAGGGCCCGGGAAATTACCAAAGGAGCAACCGACCGGGTGTGGCAGGAGTTTCTGCAAAATTTAAATCGAGCTCGAGAGGAAAAGGAAATCGAAGAAGCGGTAAATCAAGCTGTCGTGGGTTTGGCAAGGATACCGGTGGATTTGACCCGGGAGGTGTTAAAAATAGGGGTGGTGGGGGAGATCTTTACCCTCTTAGAACCCTTTACCAACTTTAATATCGAACGATATCTCGGCAGCTTGGGAGTGGAAGTGCACCGCACCATTTATTTAAGTGAATGGGTAAACGACCACCTTTTTTTGGGATTTTTTAAAAACTATAGCCGTCATAAAGAAATTGTGAAGGAAGCACCGCCCTTTCTCTGTCATTTTATAGGCGGGCACGGTCGGGAAACGGTAGGCGGAGTTAGGTATTTAAAAAAACAGGGATTTGATGGGGTAATTCAGCTCTTACCTTTTACCTGCATGCCGGAAATTGTGGCTCAAGCGGTTTTGCCTGCGGTAAGCGAAGTTGCGGGTATTCCGGTTTTATCTCTGGTAGTGGATGAACATACCGGTGAGGCAGGTTTCATTACTAGGTTAGAGGCGTTTTGCGATCTTTTAAGTTTTCGTAAAAAAGGAGGAAATTATGGAAAAAGGCGTATTTTTGGGGGTTGATGTAGGTTCGGTAAGTACCAATTTAGTGGTGATTAATGGAGAAAAAGAGATTTTAAAAGCAATTTATTTAAGAACTAACGGCCGGCCTCTTGTTGCCCTAAAAGAGGGTTTAAGGCAAATTTACGACCAAATCAAAGAAGAAGAAATATCGGGGGTGGGGACAACCGGAAGCGGCCGGCATTTGGCAGCGTTGGTGTTAGGGGCAGATACCGTGAAAAACGAAATAACTGCCCATGCGGTGGCTGCCAGTTATCTCGTACCCGGTGTTCGAACCATTTTAGAAATTGGTGGACAGGATTCAAAGCTTATTCTCTTAAAGGATGGTGTAGTAACCGATTTTGCGATGAATACCGTTTGTGCGGCCGGCACCGGTTCGTTTTTGGACCAGCAGGCGCAAAGGCTTAACATTCCTGTTGAAAAATTTGGAGAAATGGCGTTAAAAGCCCAAAATCCGGTGCGGATTGCCGGGCGGTGTGCGGTATTTGCCGAATCCGATATGATTCACAAACAGCAGTTGGGATGTAATATTGAAGATATTTTAGCCGGACTGTGCGAAGCATTAGTACGTAACTTTTTAAATAATTTAGCCAAGGGGAAAAAACTTTACGATAAAATAGTTTTTCAGGGAGGAGTTGCCGCCAATTCCGGTATGCGAGAAGCTTTTGCCCGGATATTGGGAACTGAAATTATTGTGCCACCTTATTTTAATGTCATGGGGGCTTTGGGGATAGCGTTAATTGCAGCTTTTGAGTGGGAAAAACAACCTTATAAAACTATGTTCAAGGGCTTTAATGTAAAAGATGCCGAATTAAAAACCGAGAATTTTGAGTGCCAAAACTGCCCGAACTTTTGTGAAGTGGTTAAAATATATGAAAATTACGAGGTAGTGGGTTATTTAAATGACCGCTGCGGCCGGTACAGTCAGATGAATAATAAAAAATTAGCGGGGATAGGTTGACGAACTGAGAAGTTTAATGTTATAGTTATTAAAAGTAAAAGGCAATTAGAACTTAATACGCTTGTACCTCATCTCTTTGAGGTGAGGTAGAGGTGCGGATGGTCAAGAGTAACCGGGCAAAAACCCCGCAGGTTGATGCTGTCCGGTGAAAGGGGCCTTCGCCGAAATCCCTTACGGTAGCGGACGTAAGGGGTTGGGCCTATGCCGAACAGGTATAGGACTGTCACCCGTTTTAGCGGGTGGAGCGCTACCTTGCTGGGAGCTGAGGTATTTCCTCGCTATTGCCGCATGCCAATTGCGGGCCTTTGGGGAAATACCAAGGGCCCGCAATATTTTATTATTTATAAGGGGGAGAGATGGCATGCGTTTTACCGGTACAATGAGGGTAAATGAAAAAGGTCACTTAGAAATAGGCGGTGTCGATACGGTAGATTTGGCCCGGGAGTTCGGTACTCCACTTTATATTTTAGATGAGGAAGAATTTCGGAAAAACTGCCGGGAGTACTACCAAAACTTTACCCAAAAACACCCCGGGTCACTGGCCATTTATGCGGGGAAAACCCTTTTAACTACTGCAGTTTGCCGTTTAGTTGAAGAAGAGGGTTTAGGGCTTGATGTGGTATCCGGGGGCGAACTTTATACTGCTATAAAAGCAAATTTTCCTTTGCACAAGGTGTATTTCCACGGCAACAACAAGAGCCCCGAGGAAATCAGGCTTGGAGTTGAAGCCGGAGTAGGCCGCTTTGTGGTGGATAATCTCTATGAACTGTATCTTTTAAATGACATTGCCAGAAGTTTTAAAGTACGACAACCGATATTATTAAGGGTTAGTCCCGGAATTGAGGCCCATACCCACGAATATATTAAAACCGGGCAAATTGACAGTAAATTTGGTTTTCCCATTGAAACCGGTCAGGCAATGGATGCAGCCCAAAGGGCATTGGAACTGGACGGTGTTGAATTAAAAGGTTTCCACTGTCATATAGGCTCGCAAATTTTTGAACTTGAATCTTTTGCTCACACGGTAGAAGTCATGACCGCCTTTATGGCGGAGGTATTTAAAGCTACCGGTTTTATGACGGAGGAATTGGATTTAGGCGGCGGTCTTGGTATTTACTATGCTGAAGGCGATAACCCTCCTACGGTGGCGGCAATGGCGGAGACTATTTTTACTACTCTGGAAAGTCAGTGCCAGAAACTCGGACTTAAGGTGCCAAGGGTGATAGTAGAACCGGGACGTTCAATTGCCGGTCCCGCGGGAAGTACGTTATACACGATTGGGGCAATTAAAGATATTCCGGGAATTAGAACCTACGTTGCGGTGGACGGTGGGATGGGTGACAATCCCCGCCCGGCATTATATCAGGCTAAGTACGAAGCAATAGTGGCAAATAAAGCTAACGATAAGCCGGTCAAGTTAGTTTCAATTGCCGGTAAGTGCTGTGAGTCGGGGGATATGTTAATTTGGGATATTGAATTGGCGGAAATTAAGCCTGGAGACCTTTTATTGGTTAGCAATACCGGAGCTTACAACTATTCCATGGCGATGAATTATAACCGTTTACCCCGACCGGCCATGGTTTTAGTTGGTGGGGGGAAAGCGGAGCTAATTGTCCGCCGGGAAACTTATGACGACCTGTTAAGTCACGATTTAATCCCAGCCCATTTAAAAACACGCAAGGTAGTTACCATGTATTAGAATTATTAGAATAAAAACCTCTTGATTCTTCCATACTATTGGTTAGAATCAGGAGGTTTTTTTATGAAAATTAGCTGGGGAGAAGGAGTAGCTTTAATAATTGGAGCAACGATTGGATCGGGCATTATCTCATTACCGGCAGTAATGGCTGAAGCTGCCAAAAATTCCGGCTGGTTACTCATTTTTCCCGGGGGATTTATAAACCTTCTTTCAATTTTGACGATAATTGTTGTTCAAAGTTATTGGCCCAACCAAACTTTTATCGAGTACGGGGAAAAGCTTTACGGTAAATTGTTAAGTCGTTTTTTTGCCCTTATTTTTGTTTATTATTTTCTCTGGTTGGCAAGCTTGGTTCTCAGAATTTTTACCGATTTTGCGACAGATACGCTTTTAGAAGAAACGCCAACTTACATAATGATAATCTTATTTCTTTTAGTATTATTTTATTTTTGTAACTCCGGTTACGAAACGGTGAAAAATATAAATGTGATCTTTATGTTTATAAAACTTGCCATACTGTTTGTAGTAACATTTTTTATCATCAATAAATGGGAAGTAGAATATTTAAAGCCAGTAATAAATCCTGAAATTAATCTTTTAAAAGGTATTTTTGGTAGTGTATTCTCCTTTTCAGGTTTTAGTATTTTTTTATATTTTGCCAAAGATTTCCGAAACTTAAAAGACGGGATAAAAGCCTCTGTTGTAGGTATGGGACTTGTAACCTTTATTTATGCGGCTGTTTGTTTGGTAGGTCTAATGATTTTTGGACCGGTATCGTTAGCCCGGATGCGTTACCCCTCCTATGAGATTATCAAAATGTTAAATATCGGGTATGTTGTTTACCGCTTGGATAGCTTACTGATTGGTGGCTGGATGACGGCAATTTTTACGGTGGCGGGACTTAATATCTTTACGGCGCTGTTAGTGTTACGTAAAGCCTTTGGGCAAAAAGATTACCGGCATTTAACGGCTCCAATCTTGCTTTTGGTATTTTTTTGGGCTATTGCTCCTCAGAATATTGCCGAAGTAAAAGATGACATGGGAACCCTATCCTGGTTGGCATTTTTTCTCGAAGTTATTTTTCCCTACATATTATTACTGTTAACCATTATAAAAGAGTAAATTGCTAAGTTTAGAGAACCGCGCCAAATAAGGTATAAACACAAACCCAAAAATAAAAATACCCCAAAGTAGGGCGAAAAACAGCGGTTTTAAGGAGCAGGAAGAAAAGATAAA
>NZ_BDJL01000058.1 GCF_001950325.1 Carboxydothermus islandicus | reverse complement strand
CGTCCGCCGCTATCCTGGAGGTCAGCAAGCTAACCTCCAAGACCGCTCGACTTGCATGTGTTAGGCACGCCGCCAGCGTTCGTCCTGAGCCAGGATCAAACCCTCCATAAAGTCACCCCCGCAAAAAGCGAAGCTTTTTGCGGGAACCCCGAAGTACTACCCCAAAAAATCTTGCGATTTTTTGGGGACCCCGGTATCTAAACCTGTTTCGCACAGGTTAGGTCCTATAAAAGGGTCAATCCAAGCTTTTTGCTTCCGTACCCTTCCCGAGTACGGTCCGCTTGCCGTTGTTTTGTTTTCAAAGAACATACCTTGGGATTATTATCTTAACATAGCTTCATTATACTGTCAAGCTATTTATTTTTTTGTCGGCGCATCGCCGACGTTTAATAATATAGCATAACCTTTTTACCGAATCAAGACCATTTTATTAATTTTTTGTTGTAATTTTTGGTTATTTTATACCTGGTTTAAAACAGGCTGTTAAGTGTCCGGGTTCCACTTCTAGTAGTTCCGGCGTCTCCTTACGGCAACGTTCATCCGCGTACTGACACCTCGAAGCAAACCGGCAACCTTCGGGCGGATTAATTGGGCTCGGAACATCCCCCTTTAAGATAATTCTCTGACGGGTCGCTTCAATCCGCGGATCGGCAATTGGTACAGCTGAAAGTAGGGCTCGGGTATAGGGATGTAAGGGATTCTCATAAAGTCTTTTACTTTCCGTAATTTCCACTATACGGCCTAAATACATGACCGCAATTCTATCGCTTAAATACCTTACGGTGGATAAGTCATGGGAGATAAACAGGTAAGTTAAGCCAAATTGCTTTCTTAACTCTTCTAAAAGATTAATTACTTGCGCACGAATGGAAACGTCTAATGCCGAGGTCGGTTCATCTAAAACTATAAACTCCGGTTTTACCGCCAGTGCTCTGGCTATCCCAATTCTTTGCCTCTGCCCCCCGGATAATTCATGGGGAAAGCGGTTAGCATGTTCCTCATTTAAGCCTACAAGTTCTAAAAGTTCAATAACCCGGCGGTTTCTCTCCTCTCCGGTAGCCAAACGGTGAATGTCAATTGGTTCCGCAATAATTTCACCAATGGTCATCCGGGGATTTAGTGAAGCATAAGGATCCTGAAAAATCATCTGGATTTTCCGGTGCAAACCGTATCTCTCTTTTTTACTCATCCTGGCAATATCTTGACCTGAATATTCAATCGTTCCCGCGGTTGGTTGATAAAGTCCGGCTAACACCCGACCAAGAGTTGTTTTGCCACATCCCGATTCTCCAACTAACCCCACCGTTTCTCCTTTTCTTATAGCAAAATTTACCCGGTCAACCGCTTTTAATACCTGACCGTGTCCTAAATTAAAGTATTTAGAAAGATTTTTTGCCACTATGATATTTTCTGCCACTTAATCCACCGCCTTTGTTTTAAGCTTTTTAACCTCTTCGGCATTAAGCCAGCAGCTAACCCGGTGACCAGGAGTAACTTCAGTTTCCGGTGGTTCGTACATAGCACAAATTTTCATAGCATGTTCACAGCGCGGCCAGAAGGCACAACCTTTAGGTGGATTTATTAAGTCCGGTGGCCGACCGGTAATTGGTATCAAGGGTGTTGACCGATCCTGATCCAAACGCGGAACCGATTTTAAAAGTCCCCAGGTATAGGGATGTTTCGCATTATAAAATATTTCTTCGGTAGTTCCTTCTTCCACCACTTTTCCGGCATACATAACCACAACTCGCTCGGAAAACCCTGCTACAACACCTAAATCGTGGGTAATAATTATGACCGACATATGGAGCTTATTTTGCAGCTCTTTTAAAAGCTCCAAAATCTGGGCCTGAATGGTAACGTCTAAAGCGGTAGTAGGCTCGTCCGCAATTAAAAGCTGCGGATTGCAGGCAAGGGCAATGGCAATTAAAACCCTCTGACGCATCCCACCGGAAAACTCATGGGGGTATTGTTTTAATCTCTTTTCCGGCTGGTTGATTCCCACCATTTTTAATAATTCAATCATCCGGTCTCTCGCTGCTTCACCTTTTAATCCCTGGTGAACCCGAAGTACCTCACCTATTTGAGTACCAATGGTAAGAGTAGGATTCAAAGAGGTCATCGGATCCTGAAAAACCATTCCAATCTCTTTTCCCCGGATTTTTGCCATTTGTTCCTGGGTTTTGGGAACCAAGTCCTCTCCGTTAAACAGGATTTGTCCGCTGACAATTTTCCCCGGAGGTGTAGGGATTAACTTCATTATCGTGTGGGCGGTAACCGATTTTCCACATCCCGATTCCCCTACTATGGCTACAACTTCCCCTTTTTTCACACTAAAGGTTACACCGCGGACAGCCTGGACATCACCGGCAAAAGTTTTAAAGTTAACTCTTAGGTCTTTTACTTCTAAAATGTTTGCCACTTTAAAACCTCCTATCTTCTGGCCCGCGGGTCTAAGGCGTCTCTTAACCCGTCTCCCACAAAGTTAAAAGCCAGCATGGTTATACTGATGAAAAACGCCGGGAAAAATAATTGCCACGGATAAGCTGTGATAGCCTGCACCCCATCGCTGGCAAGGCTGCCCCAGCTGGCCATCGGAGCCGAAACCCCCAAGCCTAAAAAGCTAAGCCAGGCTTCAGTAAAGATAGCTTCAGGTATCATCAAGGTCATGGCAACAATAATCGGACCCATTGTATTCGGAATTATGTGCCTTACTAAAATCCTAAGGGGACTTGCCCCTAACACCTTGGCTGCCAAAACATATTCCTGTTCTTTTAATGCTAAAACCTGCCCCCTGACAAGCCGCGCCATATTTAGCCAGTAAACGGCACCAAGAGCAATAAAAATAGTCTTTAATCCCGGTTCCATAATAACCATTAAAAGAATAACCCATAAAAGAAACGGGATACTCGACAAGATTTCCACAATTCGCATCATTATTTCGTCCACAATTCCGCCAAAATAACCGGAAATGCCGCCATATAATACACCAATTATGAAAACCAAAATTGCCGTTATAATACCTACCTCCAGGGAAATCCTTGCACCATACCAAACCCTGGTAAACAAATCCCGACCCAAAGAGTCAGTCCCAAACCAGTATTGACTATTAGGAGGTTGGTTCACCATCTTGTAATTTTGTTCATCATAGGTATGCCCAGAAAGATAAGGACCAATAGCAGCCATAATAACTAAAAGAATAATCACCACTAAACCAACCATTGCCAGCTTATTTTTACGAAAATTACGGCGTACATCCTGCCAGTAAGTAGTTCTTGGCTTTCCGATAGCTTCCGCTTCAAGCCCCGATTTTTCAAGTGGCGTGAGCAGTTCTCTGGTTATTTCCACCCCTTAGCCCTCCTTCCGGGTAAGTTTAATTCTTGGGTCAATTAAGGCGTAAGAAAGGTCAACCAATAAATTCATCAACATTAAAAATGCCGCATAAAAAACGGTTAACCCTAAAATTAAGCCATAATCCCGGTTAACAATCGAAATAACAAAATCCCGTCCAATCCCTGGAATAGCAAAGATTTTTTCAACCACAAAGCTTCCGGTAAATACCCCAGCAATGAGCGGCCCGAGGTAAGTTACTACCGGTAAGATAGCATTTTTTAGAGCGTGCTTGTAAATAACTACCCGTTCGCTCATACCTTTGGCCCGGGCAGTTTTAATGTAATCCTGCTGCAGCACTTCAATCATGTTAGAACGCACGATTCTTGAGATAAACGCCGTAGGCAACGTTGCCAAAGCTATCGCCGGGAGTACTACGTGAGCCGGTGTTCCCCACATCGCTGTTGGAAATAACTTTATCTTATAGGCAAAAAAGTACATTAAAAGCGATGCCATGATAAAACTTGGTACGGAAAACCCTATGGTTGCAAAAATCGTTGCAATATAATCCTGCCATTTATTCTGGTTTAACGCCGAAATTATCCCCAGAGATATACCAAAAATTAAGGCAATCATTACCGAAACAGCACCCAGTGTAGCCGACACCGGGAAACCGTTTTTGATAAAATCGTTAACCGTTCGCCCTTCATACTTAAACGATACTCCCAAATCCCCTTTTAACAGTTGTTGTAAATACTTTACATATTGCAGCCATAAAGGATCGTTTAAATGAAACTTTTCATTTAAGTTTTTCATCACCGATTCGGGCAGCTGCTTTTCACTGGCAAAGGGCCCACCGGGCACCACGTGCATTAAAATAAAGGTAAAAGTTATTATCAAAAGCAACGCTACCAACATATACGTCAACCGTTGCAATAAAAAACGGCCCATTACCCCACCTCATTTCTTTGTTCAAAATTTACTTAAACCCTATTATAACAGGGAAAAAGGTATATGCGGAAGTTTCCGCATATACCCCCATCCCCAAAACATAATTTTGTTTAATTTAAAACTATTTTACGTAAGCCCATTTGAATTCCGCTTGTAAACCGAAGGCAGGAATAACAACATCCTGAAGCTTATCGCTCATTAATACCGGGTTGGTATAGAAGTAAATTGGCATAATCGGCATTTCATCCATTAAGATCTTTTCGGCTTCATGCATAGCTTTCATCCGTACCGCTTGATCATTGGTGGATTTTGCTTGCTTCACGAGTTCATCATACTTCTTATTGCTCCAACCGGTATCATTATTACCGCCATTGGTTACAAACATATCAATAAAGGTCATCGGGTCAAGGTAGTCTCCTACCCAGCCAGCCCGGGCAATATCGTACTGGAGCTTATCCTCCATGTCAAGATATACTTGCCATTCCTGATTCATAATCTTGACATTAACACCAAGGTTTTTCTTCCACATTTGCTGAATAGCCTCAGCAATCTTCTTGTGACCTTCAGAAGTGTTAAAGAGGATAGTTACCGTTGGGAAGCCTTTGCCGTCGGGATAACCCGCTTCGGCCAAGAGTCTTTTAGCTTCTTGGACATCTTCTTTAAAGTAAGCGTTGCCGCCATTTTCCCGGAAGTCTTTGCCATCCGCATCGGGAATACCATAGGGTACAAAGGCAAAAGCCGGTTTTTGTTCTGCTTGAGTAATAGTATCGATAATTACTTGCCGTTCAATAGCCATTGCAAATGCTTTTCTTACCCGGACATCGTTAAACGGCTTCTTGGTAGTATTAAAACGATAGAAGTAAGTTGCCAAGCTTGGATAAATTTTCAGTTTCCCTTCCTGCTTTAACCGGGGAATATCTTCGGTAGGAATATCGTCGATCATATCCACTTCGCCGTTTTCAAACATGGTTAAAGCAGTTTTTGCATCGTCAATTAAAAGGAACTGCAGTTCATCAAGTTTTACACTGGCCGCATCCCAGTAGTTGGGGTTTTTCTTGAAAACAATTTTGTCCTTGCTCTTATAGCTTTCAATGATAAAGGGACCGTTACCTACAATTTTCTTGTCCCCTTCAACTTTAAAGTCCGGGTTTGCCTCTACTGCTTCTTTCTTTAATGGATACAGGGTTTGGAATGCTGTCAAACCTAAGAACTGGGGAGCCGGTTCTTTTAATTCAACTTTTAAGGTTTTGTCATCAACTACCGTAATAGCCACGTCTTCAGCTTTACCCTTACCGCTGTTGTACTCTTCAGCACCTTTGATGTAGTACAACTGATAAGCATATTCGGAACCTGTCTTTGGATCTAAAGCCCGAAGCCACGCGTATTTAAAATCATTGGCTGTTACCGGGGTTCCATCACTCCACTTGGCATCTCTTAAATAGAAAGTATAAGTTTTGCCATCCTGGGAAATTTCCCATCTTTCCGCAATACCGGGAGCAATTTTTCCATCCTTGTCATAACGGGTTAATCCTTCAAAAATTGCATTAGCAATAGTTCCCTCCGGAAGACCGGTCATTTTAGCCGGATCTAAAGTTTCCGGATCAGCCCCTAAAACATATTTAATAACTTGCGGGGTTTTATTCTCCCCGGTTTTATTCTCCTCGGTCTTTTTAGCACAGCCGGTAAAGACCAAAGAGAAGCTCAGCACTACCGCTAAAAGTGCCAGTAAACCACTTCTTTTTCTCAATGCACACAACCTCCTTTAAATTTTTTATATTTTGCCCCCCAGGTAACAATATAATAATTCGACAGGCTTTGGTACTTTCCTGCCGAAATTTTGTGTATATAAAACATTTTATTCATAATATACTCTATATTTTCAAAATTTTCAACACTAATCTAAAAGCATGCTTTTTGCTTTGTAAGCTTTTTTTGCTTTTAAGTCATTAACCAGGCACTCTCAATAGAGTAATTTTACCGTTTTATATTGAATAATCTTTTAATGAGTATAATTTTCTCCCTAAAT
>NZ_BDJL01000057.1 GCF_001950325.1 Carboxydothermus islandicus | reverse complement strand
TTACCGCATATAAACCAGTCTTGGTTTTGGCTACTACCGGGATTATTCCCCGCGCTACCGCTAACGCCAATGCCCGGTCTTCGTTTTCATTATAGTTCGCAATCTTGCTCTTTACTCCGTCTACTTCACTATTATAACTTTGATCACTGACGGTTATCCCTAATTCCGTAAATATAGCCTGGGCTAACTGGGTCCTGGTCAGGTTCGCTGTTCCACCAGTATAAGTCGCTGTGCCCTTAGCCCGCTGAATGGCTGCTTTTAGCTCATCCCCGGTTATATACTTATTGGCCCCAAATTTTTTGTTTACTACTGGAAATACTCCTTTGGATATTGCGTAGCTTACCGCTTTGTTCCGGCTGTCTTTTGGTATATCACTGGCTTTCGCCGTTACGTGACAATTAGTACAGCTCTTGTTTGCAAGGTTTTTAGTGTAGCTCGGTATCCCAAAA
>NZ_BDJL01000056.1 GCF_001950325.1 Carboxydothermus islandicus | reverse complement strand
TGAAAACGAAGACCGGGCATTGGCGTTAGCGGTAGCGCGGGGAATAATCCCGGTAGTAGCCAAAACCAAGACTGGTTTATATGCGGTAAAAGGTTATGCTACCCGGGCCGATGCTGCCTATGCCATCACCATGGCCGGGTTGATTCAGGTAGCTCAAGGTACTAACACATTTACCCAGTCGGTTTCCATTGGTACCAATCACTCGAATTTAACAGATGATTTTAAAACCTGGGTTGCTTCAAATCCCGATGGAACTTCTGCGGAATTTTGCTTAACTTGCCATGGACCAGGGAAAATTAAAGACCGCTGGAATTCCATTAAAAACATCGTCTACACCACCCACTATTTAAACCGCACCTTTGCTAAAAATGGCGACTCTTTATACAAGATGGCTTATGGTTTTGCTTTGAAGTATGGGTTAGATGGTCTATTTTTATCAAATCCAGCAGCATTAAACAACACCCCAATTGAAGGGATAAAAGAACTCGGTTTTGGACCAGGTCAACTGCAATTTGGTATGTACAACCGCCTCTGCGGTGCTCCAGAAGCTTTTGGCTTCATGAGCTTCCTGGGGAGATGGGGTATAGGAACCCAAACTAATGATCCTAACGATCCTGCAACAACCCGTTCTTCCGGCTGTGGCCGTTGCCATATAGTTTATGGCAAAAAAGCTAATCCAAAAGATCCAAACTTTAATACAGGATTATTTAACAATATCAGTAGTGAAGATGAACTCCTTGAGTACGTAAAAGACGTTGACTGCCTCCTCTGCCACGCTGACCAGTACTATGTCAAGAAAGGTGCAGCCCGGGAAGTATACTGGGACGGCAACCAAAAATACATTTACACTGTCGGTCAGGTTTACAACGGGATGGAAAGAGAAAACTTTGACACTTTAGAAGAAGCACAAAATGCTGTGCTTACCGCCGTAGCTTCGGTTTACAAGAAACCAACTGCAAAAGGCTGTGCCGTTTGCCACGACTTTCCGGCGGATGGTCCGGCGTATAAGCGAGGCTTCTGGCATAGATTAGATGTCCACTTAAAAGATGGAAAGTTATCCTGTATTGACTGTCACCCTGGTGGCGCCTGGACTCCGGCAATCGGTGACACCACCGGACAGGGAATAGAAAATAAGCACCAATTTGTTATTGGGCCGATGCCTGACTTATATACTCCGGAAGACGGTAAGCAGGCTAAGCAGTGTACCGAATGTCATACCGGCAATGTCCACGCCAACCAGGTATTGAACGACCACACCCGCCGGATAGACTGCCGCACCTGCCACATCAGTAAAGATTATGGTCTTAATTTGAGAGACTTTTCTAAGACCAAAAAAGCTTCCAATGATGGAGTATACGAACCGGTGGATTACGTATTTAATAACTGGGAAGATAAAGAATTATACAACAATGATTCATGGACGTATCTTGGAAAACCAGGTGTACCCTATCTGAACTTCAAAATGCAGGGTTACGAGCACATGATGCGCTTTGGCGTCCGGCCAATTGGCGACCTGTTTGATGAAGGCAAATCAACCTTGTTTGGACCTATGGGTAGATTTAACTATCCGCAGAATCCAAATGCCAAGATTCAACCCTTCCACCGGGTAAATATTGTAATACCAATTGCTATGACTGATGTTTATTTCAAAGCTATTGGCAAAACATTCCAAAACTTCCCCTTCATGTTGCCTTTTGACAAGGCTTATTATGCCAATACCGGTGATATAAATCGCGCAGTTTATCAAGGAATATATAAGATGAAAGAAAAAGATACAAACGGTAATTACAAAAACTTTGCAGATATGCCCTATGATGTTACTCAAACTGTATATATTACAGGTTATGGTAATCGGCCAAGAATGGATGGATACACTGCTCAAGCTATATTCGGCGGCATGATAAATGAAGATATTCTTACCACTAAAAAAGTCAATATGATGGGACAACAACAAAATGCTATGGCCGGTTATTTCCCCTTCTACGGTTTAATGCAGATGGACCACACCATCCTGCCGGCAAGCGAAGCTTATACATGCGTTGACTGCCACAGCAGCAGCGGTAAAGTTGCTGTCGATACCAAGAAGTGGAGAAGACTTGGCTACAGTGCAAACCGCTCCAAGCTCTTAATCTTCACCCAGAAATAATTAATTGTTAAGCCCCTGGTAACTATTCCAGGGGCTTTGCTTTATAAATTTATGTAAATTAGTGAATAATGAATTTTTATAAGGAAAATACTAAAATTAGCAAAAATACTGTAAATTTTAAAGAAACATATATCGACAAAAATAATTAAATTTAATGAAAGATGCCACAAAAAGTAGTTATAGCCATAAAAAAGTCCAATTATAAAATAAAAGGGAAAACTTTCGCAAATGTCTAAATATATTATGCGAAATTTGTAAAGTTCACATTTTTTAGCAACCCCCCTACCCCGAGGGAAGGAGGTGAAGGAGGAGAAGTAAGGGGGGAGAGAGGGGAGGAGTTGCTGAAGGATAAATAGAGAGGAGGGTATCATTTTGAGGAAGAGGATATTGATACTTGGGCTAACGGTGCTGATGATAGTGCTGTTTAGCACAAGTGCGCTGGC
>NZ_BDJL01000055.1:44031-148427 GCF_001950325.1 Carboxydothermus islandicus | reverse complement strand
AATTTAGAGAGAAAATTATACTCATTAAAAGATTGTTCAATATAAAACGGTAAAATTACTCTATGAGAGTGCCTGGTTAATAACTTAAAAGCAAAAAAAAGCTTACAAAGCAAAAAGCATAATTTATGGTAATTACCTTGACAATTCTGCATTGAAATTTTAAAATAATGACAAAGAATTTGGCGATGGGGCTCGCCAGAAACGCCTTAAAGGCTAATGGCTCCTACCTTTTTGGTTAATTAAAGGTAGGAGCTTTCTTATTTTGCAACCAAAAAAAGGGGGTGCGGAAATGAACTACATAGCTGTTGCTATAGGTGGTTTTTTTGGTGCAGTGATTAGAGACCTAATTGGCAAAATTATTGTTGCTAATATTTTCCCGGTTGGTACATTAACCATTAATCTTTTAGGAAGTTTTTTTCTGCTGTTCTTAACGACCATATTTTTAGAAAAGGTTAATATAAGTGATACGGTGCGTTTAGGAATTACTTCCGGTTTTTTAGGGGCGTTTACTACTTTTTCAACTTTAGCCAAGGAAACTTATGTTCTATTAACTCAGGGAAAGTTCTTCGTTGGATTTGGCTATATTGTTTTATCCCTTGGTGGCGGCTTTTTTACCGGTATATTAGGGAGAGCTCTGGCCCTTTATCTGGCTAATTTAAATATAAATGTAAAGGATGAGGGGTAAATGATAGATTTAATCTTGATTGGTTTTGGTGGTAGTATGGGTGCTGTTTTACGTTTTACCTTAACTAAAAAAATAGGGGAACGCTACCAGGGGGATTGGCCATTGGCGACGTTTTTAATAAATTTAATTGGTTCCTTTGGCCTTGGTTTATTATACGGGTTAAAATTAAATCAAGTAATATGGCTTTTACTCGGTACAGGTTTTTTTGGGGGATTTACGACTTTTTCTACTTATATTTATGAGGCAATTTTTCTTATGGAAAAAGGGTTGTTTTGGAAAAACGTGAATTATTTACTTACATCAATATTCACCGGGGTAGTTTTCTTTGCTGCGGGGATGGGGTTAGCAAATTTTTTTGAGGGAGGCGTTTAAATGAGTAAGGCAAAATTACTCAAAATTTATGTGGGTGAAGCAACCAAACATGATGGGAAAAATGTGGTTCAGCTAATAATAAAAATTTTAAAAGAAAATAAAATAGCCGGAGCAACGGTGAGCAGGGGTATTATGGGATATGGAGCCGATGGCATAATTCATGGAACGAAATTACTTGAACTTTCCGCAGATCTACCGTTGATAATTGATGTGGTCGATAGCGAGGAGAATATTCAAAAAGTTCTCCCCCAAATTTTAGAGGTTTTACCCAAAGGATTATGTTTTACCCTGGATGTGGATGTGCATTTTTATGGTACTAAAGCAAAGTAAAGGTTTATTTCTTTCCTTGACTTGAACTAAGGTTGGCGGTTATATTAAAAAAGAGACTTTTTAGACGAGGGATGAGATGAAAGCAATAAAATTTTTTGCTTTTTTTATCCTGCTTTTATGCCTGAAAACTATAGCACTGGCAGAAGAGCCACAAATTGTTGGCCGGGCTGCAGCGGTTATAAATGTTTATTCCGGAAAGTTTGTTTATTTTAAAAATGCCGACCAAAAAATGTATCCAGCAAGCACTACCAAAATAATGACTACCTTAATTGCTCTGGAAAAAGGAAATTTATCCGACAGGGTTTATATCGATAAAGAAGCGTGTTATGTTGAAGGCTCGGCCATCTGGCTAAATCCCGGGGAACAATTAAGCTTGGAAGATTTATTATATTCGATTATGCTTAATTCTGCCAACGATTCGGCGATAGCGGTGGCCAAATATATTGGTGGTGATGTGGCAACTTTTGTGCAGGAAATGAATGATAAGGCCAGGAAATTAGGGGCAAAAAATACCCATTTTGTCAATCCCAATGGCCTTCCCAACGATGACCACTATACCACCGCTTATGATTTAGCGCTTATTGCGCGGGAAGCAATGTTAAATCCCAAATTTCGGGAGATTGTGGCTACCAAAACCAAGGTTATCGATAGAGATCCAAAATATTTGCGGCTTTTAATTAACCATAATAAACTTTTATGGCGTTATGAGGGGGCCAATGGCATTAAGACCGGATACACTATAAAAGCCCGGCAATGCCTGGTGGCTTCAGCAGAGCGAAATGGAGACGAATTTATTGCTGTTATTTTAGGTAGTGAAGGAAGAAATGTTTATGATGATGCGAAAAAACTTTTAGATTACGCATTTAATAATTTTAAAACAGTAAAACTCATTTCTAAAGGGCAGGAATTTGGGAAGGTAGAGGTGGCAGGGGGCAAAGAGCCGGTAAAACTTATAGCAGCAGAAGACCTGTATGATACTGTTAAACGGGGCCAGGAACCTCAGTTTGATTATCAAAAAGAGGTGGTAAAGCTCCAGGCTCCGGTAAAAGCGGGCCAGAAGGTAGGGAAGATTGTAGTAAAGGAAAAGGAAAAGGTTGTTGGGGAAGTAAACTTAGTTGCCTTTAATTCCGTAGAGCCGACCCTTACATACAGCAAAAGAAAGTTAATTTATCCCGGGATTCTTTTTTTAGCGGGATTACTTTTAACTTTTCAATTTATTAAAAGATATGGTAGAATAAAGCCAAAGTATTAAGTCTTTGGCTTTTCTTTTTGGGGGTAGGTAGTTAATGCACCACCTCTTGAAGATTGTTTTAAAAAGAATGGCTATTGCGTTTATCAGCTGGGGGGTTGGGCTACTTTTAATAGTAGGCTACAGTTACCTTATGTATTATCTTTATATTAAGTATTCTCTCTGGCACATGTTGAGTGGTGCCGTGCTTTTTTGGGGTGTTTTATATTTTATTATTGATTTTTGGGGGTTATTTATTGGATTTGATGAAAATACTGTCAATGAACAAAAATAATCAAAAATAAGATAAAGTTTTAAGAAAAAGGACGGGTTTTATGGAGAGCATCTTAAGTCAAGTGGGAAAAAAACTTCGTGAAAGTGATTATAAGCTTACTCCGCAGCGGGAAGAAATCTTGCGGGTATTAATTGAAAACCAGGATAAGCATTTAAGTGCGGAAGAAATTTTAGGGCTTGTTAAAGAAAAATCTCCGGAAATTGGTTTGGCTACCGTCTACCGCACCCTTGAAATTTTATATTCTTTAGGATTGGTGCACTGTATGGATTTTGGTGATGGCCGCAAAAGATATGAATTTGAGCTTCTTGAAAGTAAATCGCACCAGCATCATCATTTAATATGTTTAAATTGTGGAAAAATTGAAGAGATTGAGGAAGATTTATTGGAGGAACTGGAAAGGGAAGTATATAAAAATAAAGGTTTTGTTGTAACCAATCACCAGTTAAAAATTTATGGTTTTTGCAGAAATTGTGCGCCCAAAAAGGAAGGGGAGATTTAAATGAGCTGGTTAGAAGGGGAATTTAAACCCCAGAATAAGGGTGTGGCCAAGGTTTTAGGCGAATTAGAAGCAAGAGTTATGGAAATTATCTGGGATTTAGGGGAAGCAACGGTAAAGGACGTTCACCAGCTTATCAATCAAGAGAAAAAGCTTGCCTATACCACTATTTTGACCATCATGGGCAGGCTTGCCGATAAGGGACTTTTAATCAAAAAAAGCATTGGGCTTGCCCATTCTTATACGCCGGCGGTAAGCCGGGATGAATTTTATAATAAAGTTGCCGAAACGGTAGTGGATGGACTTTTTGAAGAGTTTGCCGAACCTGCTTTTACCCATTTTTTGAAAAAGGTAGAGAAGGATCCGCAGAAACTTGCGGAGCTGGAAAAAATGTTATTAAAAATTAAAGAACAGCAGGGGTAATATGAGCTTTGAATTAGTCCATACTTTTTTTCTTTATGCTCTTTTTGGACCTCTTTTCGGTTATACTTTGTTATTATTAATTGGCAAAAGGCTTTTAAAAGATAACAGTTATTTTTGGAGTGAGATTTTAACCATACCGCTATTAATTCCTGTCCTGGCAGTAATAATTTACTGGGGAAAACCCTGTCCTCTTTTAACTTTTACCAGCACTCCTTTAAAGAATATAGGGGAATTTTTGTGCTTTTTTGGGAATATAGCTGCCAGATATTTTACTCCTGTCTTTGTATTTGCAGCTTTTTACGGTATGCACGAGATTATCCGGCCCTATTTTACATTTAATCGGTTTTTAAAAACTCACCGGCTAAAGAATAATGAGCGGTTAAACGGTATTCTTGCTGAACTTAAAGAAAAAATGGGGATAAAAAAAGAAGTTTTTTGTTATCTTGTCTCCGGTAATATCACCATTTTTACTTTTAAATTTTATAAACCGGTGATAATTATCGGGGAAGAGTATGCTAAAAGCCTGGATTTTGAAGAATTGAAGGCGGTCCTTGCCCATGAACTTGCCCATATTAAAGCAAAGGATAGCCTGATTATTAGTCTTTGTCAGTTTGCTACCTACCTTTACTTTTTCGTTCCCGGGCTAAAAAAGTATTTTGAAAAGATTCTGTTGTTTCGGGAGCTTAGAGCCGATAAAGTTGCTCTTGGCTATTTAGGGAAAAAGGAGCCTTTGGCCAGGGCTTTGGTTAAAACTTACAAATTTGAGACGAAGGGGTCATGGATCGGTTTTGCTTTGGAATTGGGAGGGGATTTTGAAATAAGACGAATGCAGGCCATAATCGAGAGCGATTTAAAAATTCCCCGGCGCAATTTCGCTTATATTGCGGTGTTGACTTTAATCGTAATTTTAAGCCTAATCTTCTTGTACTTTATTTGTTAAACGGCATTAAAACCTCCGCTTTGGAGGTTTTAATTTTTTTGTAACATTTTTGTAACTACAAATTGTAGAAATTAATTTATAATTAAGTTGAAACTACAAATTAGCGGGTGAGGCAATGAAGATTGGGCATGTAGTTTTACGACAGATGCGGGAAAAAAAGGCCAAGGTTTTTTTAATGGTTTTAAGTATTGCCATTACCATTGGGGGAATCGGGGGAGTTTTACTTACAACTTTTAATCTGCAAAAGGAAGTAGCCGATTATTATGACACAATTGGTGCAAATATTTTAATTGTACCTGATAAGCTTTCCCGGGGGAAGGCCTTTGATGGTGTTCCCTTTGCCGAGCAAAACCTAAGGGGAATTGATTTGACACTTCCCGACAAAATTAAAACCATTAAAAATAAAGAAAGTATCAGCATAATTTCCCCTAAGGTAGTGGTGAAGGCCACGGTAAACAACCGGGAAGGGGTGGTTTTGGGAGTAATTTTTGCGGAAGAGTTAAGAGCAAAAAAATGGTGGCAAATAACAGGACGTAAACCGCAAACTGGAAGAGAAGGGCTGATTGGGGAAAATCTTTACGAAAAACTTGGAAGACCGGCCAAGGTAAAGGTTAATGGGGAGGAATTTGTCATCACCGGAGTGATTAAAAGGACAGGGAGCTTTGAGGATAATAGTTTATTTTTAGATCTGAAAACCGTTCTTTCCATGTTTAAGTTAAACTCTTATACGTTTATTGAGGTAAGTGCTTTGTGTTCCACCTGTCCGATACCGGAAATAGTTAAACAAATCAAAGCGCTGGACCCTGCGATAAAGGTCTCGGCAATGGCGGATGCTATTTTTGACCGTAAACTTTTGGTTGAAAATTTTGGAAGTTTCAGCAAACAGATGGCTTACGGCCTTTTGGTATTAGGCGTTGGCAACTTTTTAATTTTAACTTTTAGTCTTTTTAAAGAAAGGGAAAAGGAGTTATTGATTTTTAGAACCCTCGGCTTTAACAAGTTAAAGATTTTTAATTTGTATGGCCTGGAAATTTTAATTGTACTTTTGGTTAGTGAAGTTTTAGGTAGTTTATTAATGATAGGACTGGCATTGGTCTTAGCCAGGATGTTGGGAATTGTCGGTGCCCAGCTGTTTTCCTGGCAGTATTTGAGTTTTGCCTTAATCGGTGGGCTAATTTTATGGTTAGCGGTTTCGTTGCTACCGGTGGTAAAGGTTTCCCGGTTGGACCAGCAGGAAATTTTAAGGGAGTATTAGGAGGAGAAAAATGGCCTACATTCAAGTGGAAAGCGTTAGCAAGAAGTATGTAAAAGGCAATGTAGAGACCAGAGTGTTAAAAGATGTGAGTTTTCAGGTGGGTAAAGGGGAATTCTGGATTGTGGCGGGGCCTTCGGGTTCCGGCAAGTCAACCTTATTAAGCATCCTTGGAAGCTTAAATGAGCCGGATAGTGGTAGGGTACTGGTGGATGAGCTGGACCTGTTTAGCTTAAGTCATGATGAGCGGGCACTTTTTCGGTTAAATTATCTTGGCTTTATCTTTCAAAACTTTCATCTTTTACCTTACCTAACTGCTTTAGAAAATATTTTATTACCTACCCTGGCGTATCCCCACAAAATAAGTAAGGAAAAAGAGGCGCGGGAGCTTTTAAAAATGCTGGGGCTTGAGGGTAAAGAGGGAAAATACCCCAAGGAGCTTTCCGGAGGAGAACAGGAGCGGGTGGCTATAGCCCGGGCACTTATCATGGAGCCGGAGATATTGTTAGCCGATGAGCCCACGGGTAACTTGGATAGCAAGACCGGAGAGGAAGTTATGAAGATTTTTGCCGAATTAAACCGCCGGGGTAAGACAATTATCATGGTAACTCATAACCTTGACCATCTCCAATATGCTACCCATGCATTATTTTTAAAAGATGGCGAGGTTTTGGAAATAAAAACTTTAAAGGAGGCGAATTAAATGGGCAAAAAGGAAGAATTTTTAAGACAAAAAAATAGCATGCAAAAAGCTCTGAAAATTATCATTGCAGTCCTGGGGATCATTGCCGTAGGATTAACGGTTATGCTTTTTATACCTGCCAAGAAGAAAAAAGAAGGTGCCTATTATGCCGCTGAAATTAATTATTCCGGGCAGGAGATTCAAATGACCGATATTCCAGCGGTGGTCAATAAGGAAGGAAAAATAGAAATACCTTTGGAAGATGTTCAAAAATACGGTATAGTCTACGTGCCTTACAGCCCGACCAAACCGCTGACGGCGTTTTTCTTAAATGACGGAAGATTGGCGGTTGCAGTAAGCATCTGTGAACCGTGTCAGGGATACCGGTTTAAAATTCAAGATAATGCCCTGGTTTGCATGACCTGCGGTACGCGCTGGTCGTTGTTAGACGACTTAAAAGGAATTGATGGTGGTTGTACCGCTTATCCCCCCGATGAAATACCGTACGAAGTGAAAGACGGGAAAATTTTGGTAGATAAAAATATTGTAGATGCCTGGCAGCCGAGGGTTTAATATGAGAGGTTTGAACGTTAGGAGCTTCTTTTTAGGCCGGCGGAGTCGGGTAGTTTCTAAAGCCCTATTAGTTTTGTTGGTTTTTGCTCTTTTTCTTACCATCGGCTTAACAATAAGCAATTTAAACACATATTTGCAAACGGAAAGGGAAAAACGGGGTCAGCGGATTGCCGTGACCGCTGCTACCGAGCAGTTCAGTTTTACCTACCATAATATCACCTTGGTTTCAGGAAATTACCAGTTAAACTTAATTCCGGAAAGTAAAGCTCTAAAGTTTTACAATACTTTTAAACAGCAAATTATCGTTTATGCGCCAAAGAAAGTTCGGCTTTTTACGGTTAATGGTCAAAATACGGCTGTAATTTATCTTGATTTTTTAGAAGAAAGGAAATATCGGCCTTACTGGGAGGTTTTAGGTAAATATCCTGAAAGAGCAGGTGAAATATTAGCAGGATCTGATGTTGCCCGGGAATATAAACTTAAGGTTGGGGATTTAGTCGACTTTGGGGCTTTTAAAGGAAAGGTAGCAGGAATCTTAAAGCCTACCGGTAAAGACGAAGACGGGTTTTTCTTTGCAAGCCTTTATGAAAGCTCTGCTCCTCCGGACTACTTTCTCCTTCAAGCTATTTTAAAACCGGGGGATGACACGGTAAAAGCTAAAGCTTATGAGTTTTTTCCGGATTTAAATATTAACTTTCTTACGGGACCAGAAGAGCAGCGTTTTAACCTCCTTTTAAGGTACCGGGTATTTGGTAGTGTCTTAGCGGTTGTTCTTTTAATAATGGGATTTCTTTTGGTAAAGTCGTTTTTGGAAAATGACCTTCTGGGAAGAAGCCGGGAAATAGGAATTTTTACAGCTTTAGGCTTTAAACCAAAGGTTATTGTAAAAATAATCTTAATAGAAGATTTACTGGCGGTTTTTTTAGGAGTTCTGATAGCCTGGCCGCTGGGATTGATGGTTACCAAGATAATTTTACAAAAGTTAGCCATTCCTTATCAGGTATTGATAAGTGGTATAAACATTGCGTTTTTTGCAGCGTTTTTAATTGCCGTGGCGATAAATTATTATAAATTAGGGAAGATTTTAAGGTTACCGATAATTGAACTTTTAAGAGGGAATGCCGGGGATTAACCCGGCATTTTTTGTTGCAAGATTTTTTGAAAAAAAGGATAATGAAAAAGAGGAGAGGTGACTGGGGATGGGTACCGTCAAGTTATCCCTGGATTTTGAAGACCGGGTAGGGTTAGTTTTGGATGTTTCCAGGGTTATTTCTGCCAGAAATTTAAATATAATCACCTTTCAAGTGCTTCCCGGAAGAATGTTTTTGGAGATTGAGAAAACGGATAAAAAAACTATAAATCAAATTATCGATGACTTAAAAAATATTCCCAAGGTGTTAAAGGTTCATCCCATAGAAATAATGCCCTATGAGCAAAAGGAACAGCAGCTTAGAGCTGTTCTTGATACGGTTAATGAGGGCATAATAGCGATCGATAGTCACGGAATCATTTCTATATGCAATCAAAGCTGTGCTGAAATTTTCGGTATTCCGGTCGAAAAGGTTATTGGGCAGAATGTGGGTAAGCTTTTAGCAAAGGATATACCCATGCTAAAAACGTTAAAAACCGGTGAAAGTTACAACAACCAGGAAATAATTATTAATGTTGAAGGTAGACGCCTTCATTACCTTACTTCCGGACGACCGATAAAGGACCGGTTGGGCAATATTGTAGGGGTGGTTGCGGTTTTAAAGCCCATGTCAGAAGTCCGGGAGCTGGTATATGCCATAACCAAACCGTCGTTAAACAGCTTTAATGATATTATCTATGCTTCGGAAAAAATGCGCTTTGTGGTAGAAATGGCCCAGAAAGTAGCAAAAACCGATACCACGGTGTTAATCCGGGGGGAATCGGGGACCGGCAAGGAGCTATTTGCCCGGGCAATTCACCTGGAGAGCCCGAGAAGAACCAAACCTTTTGTTCCCTTAAACTGTGCGGCGGTTCCGGAGAGTTTGCTGGAATCGGAACTTTTTGGCTATGTGGAAGGGGCTTTTACCGGGGCAAAAAAGGGAGGAAAACAGGGGCTTTTGGAGTTTGCCCATGAAGGGACGTTGTTTTTAGATGAGATTGCCGAACTTCCTACCCACCTGCAGGCCAAACTTTTGCGTGTCCTGCAGGAAGGGAAGGTGCGTCGGATTGGCGGTCAGGAAGAAATACCGGTGGATATTAGAATAATTGCTGCAACGAACCGCAATTTAGAGGGAATGGTCCGGGAAGGAAAGTTCCGGGAAGATTTGTATTTTCGCTTAAATGTTTTTCCCCTTCAAATTCCGCCTTTAAGGGAGCGGGTGGAAGATATTGAAGTGTTGGCCTACCATTTTTTAAATACTTTTGCCAAAAGGCGGGGAATACAAAACTTTGAAATAACGGAAAACGCCTTAAATAAGCTTAAAAGGTATAGCTGGCCAGGCAATGTGCGGGAACTGCAAAACGTCATTGAACGGGCCTTGACCTTAGCGGACGATGGAGTTATCGAAGACAAAGATATTATTTTAGATAACCCCCAGAAGACCCATTTTGTGGTCCGGACTTTAGAAGAAGCGGTTAACCAGGTGGAAAAAGAACTTATTGAAAGGGCATTAAAACAGTATCCCTCCATCCGGCAGGCGGCCAAAAGTTTGGGGGTAACCCATACTACCCTGCGCAATAAAATCAAAAAACTAAAGCTTACCGATAAGATAATGGAATAACTTTAAATATTCTTCAATCACTACTATAGTTTGCCTTAATCTTAACAATCCGCGGGCGTTTGGCAGTTCACCGGCGGGGTAGACAACGGTGGCGTTAATCCCCCGGTCGGTATACATTTTTTTAACCCGCAAAGTATGATAGGCAGAGGTGACCACTAAAATTTTTTTCCAGCGGTTTTGGTAATAAATATTGGCGGTTAATAAAACGTTTTCATAGGTGTTTTCGCTGCTGCTCTCCAGTAAAAGAGCCGGGGCGGGAACACCTTTTTTTAGCGCTTCTTTGGCCATGACGCTGGCGTCTTTTGGTTCTCTGGTAAAACTGCCTCCCGACAGGAGAAGATAACGTCCATAATCGTTTTTCCAGAGGTGAATACCTAAATTTAACCTTTCCCGGGTACTCTCGCCTAAATCTCCCTTCTTAGTAAGGCCTCCGCTTAAAACCACGACGGCATCGGCAGGCTGGGGACTTTCCTTAATTGTTAAAGGTAAGGCAAGATAGTAATTTAACGGGAAAAACCAGGCGGCAATTAAAAAAATTAAGGTAAATCCAAGGAAGGCAAAAATAATTTTTTTTAAGTTCATATTCTCACCCGGAAAAAAGATTCTATTTTTTAGGCAAAAAAACCTTTTTTTCGCATAAATTTTTACAAACTATAGCTTTTGGAGGGGTAGGATGGAGGCCGTAGGTGTTGTTGGGAGTCCAAGGCGCCGGGGAAACACCGAGTATTTGGTCAAGTATTATTTAAAACAACTTACCCAAGAGCTGTCCACGGGAATAATTCCCCTGGCGGAACGAAAAATTGCTGCTTGCAGGGGTTGTAGAAGGTGTCAGGCAACGGGAGAGTGCCAAATCCAGGATGATTTCCAGGGAATCTATCCGATAGTTGTTAAAAGCAAAATCCTGGTTTTGGGAACACCGGTTTACTACAGCAGCATGTCTCCTCTGCTTTCGGCGTTTTTAAGTCGTCTTGGCATGTTATCCTCCAGCAGGGGTCGAGAGTTAGGCGGGAAAATAGGGGTGGGAATTGTCACGGGAAGAAGAGCAGGCCACAATATGGTGTTGGCCCAGTTATTGCAGTTTTATTTTTACCACGGCTTGATCATTCCCGGAGGTCCCTATTGGACAATAGGTTTTGGAGGAGGTAGAGGGGAAGTAAAAAACGACCGGGAGATATTTACCGTACTAAATGCCCATGCGGCTTTTACGCTAAAGATCTTTAAAAAACTGGGGGGAGAATAGTGAAGGAGTGGGGTCTTGCCCTTGGGGGTGGCTTTTTAAGAGGGGCTGCTCACATTGGAGTACTGAAAGTTCTGGAAAAAGAAGGTCTAAAACCTTCAATAGTATCCGGCACCAGTGCCGGTGGGATTATAGCCCTTTTATACGGAGCGGGGTTGTCACCCAGGGAGATGGAGGAGCTTGCTCTTAAAATAAAATCCCAGGACCTTTATAACTGTTTATTTACCCTGGGAGTAGGGATTTCTATCATAAGTTATAATTTATTAAAGCTTTTTGGCTATCAAAATAATAAATTAAAGCTTCCTTTAGGAATCTTTAGACCCATTGGTTTGCTGCAAAAAATTGCAAAGGAATTAGGAACCCTTAATATAAATCAATTAAAAGAACAGGTTGCGGTGATAAGTGTAGACCTCTATTCCGGCAGAAGGGTGGTATTTGGCAATTTTCCCGGGGATTTTCTACGGGGAATAAACGATTATATTGCTGTCCGGGATGCTTTATTAGTGACTGTTTTGGAAGCGACTTCGGCAGTTCCCGGAATTTTTACTCCGGTAAAATTTAATGGCTACTTGTTAACCGATGGGGGAGTTGTGGAAAATGTGCCGGTAAGAATTTTAGCTAATTTAGGTTACGAAAAAATTATTGGCGTTGCCTTGACAAACCCTGAGGAAAATAAGTACCATATTAAAAACATTATTGATGTGCTGGGAAGTTCAATGGAGATAATTATGACTTCCAATACCGAAAAAGATGTGGAACAATTTGCCGATCTTGTTCTTAGGCCTAAAGTTTCGGGGATGGATTGGAATGATTTTACTTTAATCCCCTGGGCCATTCGGCAGGGAGAAGAAGAGGCTTATAAAAATCTTGACAAAATTGCAAAAATTGTTTCTTAGAAAGAGGTCTTAAATGAATTTCGATTTTACGCCAATTCCTGCAGTTTTTTGCAAAAAATTAAACCGCTTTGTAGGTGAAGTGGTTTTAGAGGAAGAAAAGGTGTTGGTCCATATTCCCAATTCCGGCCGACTGGCGGAAATTTTAACTGAAGGGCGGTTGGTGTATTTACGGGAAGGCAAAAATCCTGGCCGAAAGTATCAATATGACCTGGTTTTAGCGCAAATGCCGGAATCTTTGGTTTTAGTTGATAGCCTTCTTCCCAATAAAATTGCGCAGGGGTTGTTAGAGAAAGGTATTATAAAGCCTTTTTTTCATGAGGTAGATCAAATAGTAGCGGAGCAGCCCAAGGGGCAATCCCGCTTTGATTTCAAAGTTCAACTTCGGGAGGAGACCGGTTTTATTGAAGTAAAATCGGTTACCCTGGTGGAAGGGAAGTATGCTCTTTTCCCCGATGCCCCAACTCCACGGGGAGTAAGGCATTTGGAGGAATTAAGAGTTTTATCTTCTCAATATTTAACAGCGGTGGTTTTTTTAATTTGCCGGGAGGATGCAGAAATCTTTAAACCAAATGATAAGTGTGACCCAAAGTTTGCTTCAGCGTTAAAAAAGGCGGCACTGGCGGGGGTCTGTATTAAAGCTTACCGTTTAAAGTTAGACTTAAAAGGAGTTTACTTTGACCGGGAAATGGAGGTAGTTTTATAATTACTAAAAAAATCCTTGGGGTTAGCCTTGGAAGCTCGCGCCGGGATTTTGCCTTTACTTTAAAAGTGGGAAATACCACTTTTTTTGTGAAAAGAACCGGTACCGACGGGGATATAGACCGGGCAATTAAGTTATTAAAAAACGAGGAGTATGATGCGGCGGGAATTGGAGGAATAAATTTTTATTATCACCTGGGAAAGAAAAAATACCCCCTTTTAGAGGCCCAAAAAATTAAAAAGGTAACTTCCAAACCTATGGCGGATGGAAGCTTTATTAAACCTCTATTGGATTTAAAGGCAGTAGAATTTATCCAAAAACTGCAATTGCTACCTCAAAATTTTAACGCACTTCTTACTTCCTATTTGGACAGGCCCTGGTTATATGCTGGATTAAGGAAGGCGGGGGCAAGAAAAGTTTTGATTGGGGATGCGGCTTTTGCCCTCAAGTTACCCCTTTTTTTCCCGGGGGAAAAACTTTTTACGATAGCAGGAATATTAACTTTACCGATACTGAGAACAATACCAATAAAATACCTTTATCCTTTGGGGGCAAAGCAGGAAAAAAATACCCCACGCTATCATAAAGTTTTTAGCCGCTGTCAGGTGGTGGCCGGGGATTTCCACTTTTTGCGGCGGTATTGTCCTGATTTAACGGGAAAAGTAATTATCACCACTACTTTGCGGAAGGAAGATATAGCTTTTTTAAAAAGCAAAGGGGCTTTGGCGGTAGTAGGTTCGGGTGGGGATTTTCAGGGAATAAGCCCGGGAGCCAATCTTTTAGAAGCTATGGCCTGTGCTTATTTTAAGAAAAATCCCGGGGAAATTATCCAGGAAGAGTATGCAAATTTTTTAGAGGCTATTTCCTATAAACCACTGGTTCAAATATTTTCGAAATAAAAAAAGTAATTGATGAAGGAGGCAACGAAATGAAGGAAATTTTAAAAACCGGTATTGGGAGTATGCCACTGGTAGATGCCACAAAAAACCTGGAAATTATCAAGGAAGCGTTACCGCAAATACCCCACTGGCCCCAGATGCCCCAGCGGGGTGTGGCGGAGCATTTTGTTTTTCAGTTTTTACGGCCTTTAACGGAAGTGGGGTTACTGCAGGTAGAAGGAAATAAAGGAATTTTTAAGAAAGATGAAACCTTTCCCGAAAAATTAACTTTCTTTTATGAAAAGTATTTTGAAGCTCTTGAAAAAAGGGATTATGCTTTTTTTGCCATGCCCCGGGAAAGTGGCGAAGGGCTTTATCTTTTGGTGGAAAAATTTAATGAGTATTTTCCCCGGGCCCGGGCGGTAAAAGGGCAAATGGCCGGCCCTTTGAGCATCTTGCTTACCCTTACCGATGAAAACAAGATACCGGCCTTTTACGATCCGGAGATTCGGGAAGCGGTGGTTAAAACCCTGGTTATGTCGGCCCGCTGGCAGGTAAATTATTTAAAAACTACCGGAAGGAAGGTTTATTTGTTTGTAGATGATCCGGCAATTGCCAATTACGGTAGTTTCACCCATCTCACTTTAAAACGGGAAGAGGTAGTAGGAGTACTCAAAGAAATCATCGATGCTATTTTAGAAGAGGGAGGAGTACCGGGGGTCCACTCCTGTGCCGGTATCGACTGGTCAATTGTAACGGAAGCTGGAGCACAGGTTGTATCGGTAGATGCTTTTAACTATCTTGATTCCCTGTTTCCGTATAAAGAAGAAATTAAAAGTTTATTAAATACCGGGGGAATTTTAGCCCTGGGGATTATTCCTACCGGCCCGGAAATAGAAAATTATAGTTTAGAAGACCTCTACAGGGATTATGAACAAAAAGTTAATTTGTTAAGGGAAATGGGAGTAGTTTCGGATAATTCGAATATCATGCTAACTCCGGCCTGTGGCACAGGGCTTTTACTTCCGGAGCATGCGGAAAAGATATACGGCCTTTTGCGGGATTTTGGAAAGGAAATCAACAATGATTGATTTACACGTACACACCGTTTATTCCGGGCACGGGGAAGGGGAGTTTGAGGATTATATCCAGAAAGCCCGGGAAAAAGGAGTTACGGAACTTGGCTTCAGTGAACATTTTCCTATGGCGTTATATGGAAAAGACTTTCCGGGGTATTCCATGGAGGTTAACGATTGGCCTCAGTATCTAAGAAGGCTTTTTAAATTAAAGGAAAAGTACCCTTTTTTAAAAATTGGTCTGGAAGTGGATTATTTTCCTGAAAGTGAAGAGGAAATCAAAAAAGCTTTAAAAGGTTTACCGGTGGATTATCTTATTGGCTCGGTTCACTTTATAGACAACTGGCCTTTTGACGATCCCGCGGAAATTGAAAGCTATCGAGGTAAAGATTTAAAAGAGCTGACAGCAAAATATTTTGATTTAGTTAAAAAAGTAATTAGAATGGGGATTTTTAATGTTATCGGCCACCTGGATTTAATAAAGAAATTTGGCCTAATAAGCTTGGAACTTATTATACCCCACTTACCAGAAGTGCTGCGGGAGTTAAAAAATTCCGGGATGGTGCTGGAAATTAACACCGCAGGCTTACGCTATCCGGCTAAGGAGCAATATCCAGGTAAAATTATCATTGAGGAAGCGGTAAGGGAAAAAATTCCTCTGACGCTCGGCTCCGACGCCCATAAGCCGGAGCACCTTGCCTATAAATTTCCGGAAATTTACCAGATGTTAGAGGAAATTGGCGTAAAAAACCTTACAACTTTTGCAAATCAAAAAGCCCGGGAAATTCCTTTAAACCGCCCGTAATTGGGCGGTTTTTTTTGCCTTCAAAATTTCTGTGATAAAAGTCACACTTTTAAGCAGGATTTTTTTTACCTTTGTAGAATTGAATAGTGGAGAAAAGTGGTTTAAAGTGGTGCAATTTTGGTTAAGGTGGGGAAGCCAATGTTTATGGGGGAGTATTCCCATACCATGGATGCCAAAGGTCGGGTTTTTATTCCGGCCCGCTTCCGCGAGGAGCTGGGAGAAAGGTTTATTGTCACCAAAGGACTGGATCATTGCCTTTTTGCCTTCCCCCAGAAGGAATGGAAAGTGATTGAAGAGAAAATAAAAGCGCTTCCCTTTACCAATCAAGATGCCCGGGCCTTTGTCCGGCTGTTTTTTGCAGGAGCCGCCGAGTGTGAGCAGGACAAACAGGGCAGGGTATTGCTGCCCAACCATTTAAGGGAATATGCCAGACTTGATAAAGAGGTAGTCATCGTAGGGGTTGGTACCCGGGTGGAGATTTGGAGTCAGGAACTCTGGAACAACTACTGTAATGGAGCTCAGGCCGCTTATGAAGAAATTGCCGAAAAAATGGTTGACTTTTTATTATAGAGGGATTTAATATGGAGTTTTCCCATGTACCGGTGTTACTTGAGGAAACAATTGAACATATAAACCCCAAAGCCGGCGGGGTATATGTGGATGCCACTCTGGGTGGCGGGGGCCACAGTGAGGAAATCCTAAAAAGGGCTGACTGCCGGGTAGTGGGATTGGATCAGGATGAAGATGCTTTAAACCACGCCGCCAAAAGGTTAGCTCTTTTTGGTGATAGATTTATTCCGGTTAAAAGCAATTTTCGCAACATAAAAAAAGTAGTTTACCGCCTGGGTTTTGATGCGGTAGATGGGGTATTAATGGATCTGGGGGTTTCCTCTTTTCAACTGGATAATCCTCTAAAAGGCTTTAGTTTCCAGCATGATGGTCCTCTGGATATGCGTATGGATCCTCAAAACCCAAAGACAGCAGCAGATGTGGTAAATACTTATCCCGAAAAAGAACTAATAAGAATTTTTTACGAATACGGGGAAGAAAGGTATGCCCCGCAAATTGCCCGGGCTATTGTAAAACGCCGGGAAAAAAAACCTTTTACCTCTACTTTAGAACTTGCCGAAGAAATAATCCGGGCTGTGCCGGCCAAAGCCCGGCGGGAAAAACATCCTGCCCGAAGGGTTTTTCAGGCCATAAGAATTGAAGTTAATGATGAGTTGAGAAGTTTAGAAGAGGGCTTGGTGGGTGCGGTGGAAGTTTTAAAGCCCGGGGGCCGGATTGTAGTAATAACCTTTCATTCTCTGGAGGACCGGCTGGTAAAAAATTTTTTCCGACGGGAAGAAAATCCGTGCGTTTGTCCCAAGGACTTTCCTGCATGCGTTTGCGGTAAAAAACCAAGGCTTAAAGTTATTACAAAAAAACCGGTAGTTCCAAGTCGGGAGGAAATTGAAAAGAATCGCCGCGCTCATAGTGCCAAGCTTAGAGCTGCGGAAAAATTATCTTTAGCATAAAATAAAAGGAGCGTGAATAAGTTGGTATTGGCAAAAGAAAAACCGGTGACCTTAGAACAACCTAAAATCAGAAAAAAACCCCAAAAGGACTTAATCTGGGGGTTAAAAATTTGGGCCGTAGGAGTCCTTTTTCTCTTTTTGTCCGGGGTTTCTTTTGCCACCGTTTTTGCTTATAGAGCTTCGCTGGGTTACGAGATTGCCCGGCTAAAAAAAGAAGTTAATGCCTTAAAAATCCAAAACGATGCGTTAAAAATGGAGATAGCCTCAATTGACAACAGCAAGGAAATTGAAAAAATAGCCCTATCCCGGGGAATGGAAAAAGCGACCGACAATGTTATGTATGTTGCAATCGAACTGCCGGAGCAAAAAAAAGAAATTCCCAAACCAGAAAAAAGCGGGAATCGGTTAATTGCTTTATTAACCCGCGTATTTAACCGTTAGGAAGAAAGCCGAAGGAGGCTGTTGTTTTGCAAAATTATAAAACAATTTATAAAAAAAGAAGCGGTGCATTGTTCTTACTTTTAGCTGCTTTTGCCTCCATAATCATTGTGAGGCTTTTTTATTTGCAGGTGATAAAAGCCGATACTTTAAGAAGTGAAGCTTTAGCCGACCGGCAAAGTGAAATAATTCTACCGCCGCAAAGGGGAAATATTTATGATCGCAACGGAAATTTATTAGCCCAGTCCATCAGTGTAGAATCTTTAGTAGCAAATCCCAAACAGCTGATGAAATATTATTACGATGAAACCAAGGAAGCTCCTCCAGAAGATAAGGAAAAGGATGAGAAAAAACTTAAACCCAAGCCGTTAGGCTTACTGGTAGATAAGTTAAGCCAGATTTTAAATTTAGATGAAAAAGCCAAGGAAAATTTACGCCAAAAACTTTCCAATACCCGGAGTAGTTTTATTTGGATAAAGAGAAAACTTTCCTACGATGAAGCCAAAGCTTTAAAAAAGCTCTTAGCAGATAAGGAAGATGAGGTTTATACTTATGGCCTTGAATTAGTGGAGGAAACCAAACGGTATTATCCCCATAATGATTTTGCCGCCCATCTGTTAGGTTATGCTGGTACCGATAATCAGGGGCTTGCCGGTCTTGAATTGAGCTTGGATAAGTATCTAAAAGGTATCCCTGGCCGCCTGGTCACCGAAAAAGACGCCAGGGGTTTAGAGATTCCTGAATCTTCTTCCTTATACATTCCTGCCCGGCCCGGAAACAATGTTTATCTCACCATTGATGAAACAATCCAGTATTTTGTGGAAAGAGAGCTGAATAATATTGAAAGTCAGTTAAATCCTGCTTTAGCGATGATTATCGTCATGGATCCCCAGTCGGGTGAAATTTTAGGGATGGGTTCTCGGCCCAACTTTAACCCGAACGAATTTGCCAAATATCCGGCAAAGGTTCGGGAAAAAAACTTTGCAATATGGTATAATTATGAGCCGGGCTCGACCTTTAAAATTATTACTTCGGCTGCGGCTCTGGAAGAAGGCGTAGCTCATTCCAATGACCGTTTTTATGATCCCGGTTATGCTGTGGTAAACGGGCGGAAGATTAGATGCTGGAGTAAAACCCCTCACGGCGATCAGTCTTTTGCGGAGGTTATCCAAAACTCTTGCAACCCGGGGTTTGTCAAGGTTGGTTTGAGTTTAGGGAAAGAGCGGTTTTACAAGTACATTAGAAGCTTTGGTTTTGGAGAAAAGACGGGGATTGAACTTCCCGGGGAGCAAAAAGGTCTTATTATTCCCGAAAACAAAGTAACCAATGTTAACCTTGCGACAATTTCCATCGGGCAGTCAATCGCAGTAACGCCAATCCAGCTTATCCGGGCGGTTTGTGCTGTGGCCAATGGGGGTAAACTTGTGGAACCTCATGTGGTAAAAAAAATTGTTGACCAAAGGGGAAAAACAGTTCTTGAAAATAAGCCCCGTTATATAAAACGGGTGATTTCCGAAGAAACCGCCAGGACATTAAGAGAGCTTTTGGAGCGGGTTGTTTTAAAGGGAACGGGTGCCAAAGCCTACATTAAAGGCTTTCGGGTGGCCGGTAAAACGGGAACCGCTCAGGTGGTTTCCCCTACCGGTGGTTATGCACCGGGAAAATATGTGGCTTCTTTTGTTGGCTTTGCCCCGGCGAATGACCCCAAGTTTGCCGCTTTAGTGGTAATTGTCGAACCCAATTCACAGGTTTATTACGGCGGCCAGATAGCTGCTCCGGTTTTTAAAAGTTTGGGGGAGGATATTTTAAGATACATGGGCGTAAAGCCTCAGGAAGATCCGGAACCGGCGAAAACCGAAGGGCCAATTGAAGTTTTTCCCGAAGAGGTAAGGGTACCTGCTTTAGAGGGTTTAACCCTCTGGGAAGCCCAGAAAAAGATTATCGAAAACGGGCTGATCTTTAAGGTGGAAGGGCAGGGACCAAAGGTAGTAAAGCAGTCGCCGGAGCCGGGAGTTATTGTTCCCGAAGGTACCGAAATTACCTTGACCCTTGGCCAGGGAAAGGGAGATACCGAGAAAGTTGTAGTTCCCGAACTAACGGGTCTTACCTTTGATGAAGTTAGTGAAATTTTAAAACGAGTAGGACTTGGTTTTCGGTATATTGGTTCCGGGGTTGCGGTAGAACAAAGCATCAGCCCTGGAACGGTGGTGCCGCCCGGGACTGTGGTGGAGGTAAAATTTAAGAATTAGGCCACAGCCCCCTGGGGGCTCTTTGTTTATAATTAAAATAGCAATTAATGGCAAAAATAATTAAAAAGGAAGTGGCCAGTATGAAAATCGCGGAGTTAATTGAGATTTTAAAGCCGATAATAACCAGAAACGGTATAAATTGGGCGGAGCTCGAGGTAACGGGGATTGAACAGGATTCAAGACAGGTAAAACCGGGAAATATTTTTGTGGCGATAAAAGGTTTTACCGCCGATGGCCATGATTTTATTGGTAACGTTATTGAAAAAAAGCCATCACTGATTGTGGCCGAGGAAGAGCGGCCTGGAATAAAAGCGGTAAATCACCTTTTAGTTAAAGATAGTCGGCAGGCTTTAGCCCTTTTAGCCCGGACTTTTTACGGTAATCCGACGGAAAAAATTAGTGTTATCGGGGTAACCGGGACCAACGGTAAAACTACCGTTACCCACTTAATTACCTCACTCTTGGAAAGTTTTGGCTACAAAACCGGGTTAATAGGTACGATTTACAACCGTATTGGCGAAAAAATACTTCCGGTAACCAATACTACCCCCGATGCTTTGAGTTTACAAAAGCTTTTTTCCGAAATGGTAAAGAGCGAAGTTTCCTACGTAGCTATGGAAGTATCGTCCCATGCTTTGGTCCAAAAGCGGGTTTTAGGAATAGATTTTAAAACCGGGGTTTTTACTAATTTAACCCAGGATCATTTGGATTTTCACGGTTCCATGGAAAACTACTTTAATGCTAAAAAGGAGCTTTTTAAAATTTTGGCGGAGCAAAAAGCCTTGCCGGGAGTGATCAATAAGGATGACCTTTACGGCCAGAGGATTTTAAAAGAAGTAGCCCATCCTTTTGTCACCTACGGTATTAAAGAACAGGCCGATATTACCGCTAAAAACGTTGAACTTACCAATAGCGGTACCGCTTTTACCCTTTGCTATCAGGAGAAAGAATATCCGGTAAAGGTAAAACTTCTCGGGCTTTTTAATGTTTACAATATTTTGGCGGCGGTGGGGACCCTTTTAACCTTGGGGTATTCTTTGCCCGATATTGTTAAAAATTTACCTTTGTTAAACCCCGTCCCCGGACGCTTTGAGTTAATTGATGAAGGACAGGATTTTGCGGTTATCGTGGATTACGCTCACACTCCCGATGGTTTGGAAAATATTTTAAGGTCGGTCAGGGCAATTACTCCCGGAAGGGTTATTTCGGTCTTTGGTTGCGGGGGCGATAGGGATAAGAGCAAGCGGCCTAAAATGGGCAGGATTTCCGCAACTTTAGCGGACATAACGATCATTACCAGCGATAATCCACGGACCGAAGACCCGGAGGCAATCATCAGCGAAATCGAAAGAGGATTTTTTGATGCTTTGCCGGGAAAATACCTTAAAGAGGTTGACCGGAAAAAAGCTATTAAGACCGCTCTTTTGCTGGCCAAGCCCGGGGATACCGTGGTGATTTCCGGAAAAGGGCATGAAGACTATCAAATAATCGGAACGACCAAATATCCTTTTGATGATCGGGTAGTGGCCCGGGAAATACTGCGAGGGGAACGGCGATGAGAAAAATTTTAGCTTCTACCATTGCCCGGGTAACCGGAGGAGTATTGTTAGGTGAAGACCGGGAGTTTAGCGAGGTAAGTACCGACACCCGGACGCTTAAGCCTTGCGCTTTATTTGTAGCTTTACATGGAGAAAAGCGGGATGGGCATGAATTTGTACCGGATGCGGTAGCCAGAGGTGCGGCAGGAGTTGTTGTTGAGAGATTTTTTTCCATAAATGTAACCCAGATTGTGGTTAAGGATACTTTTCGGGCTTTACAGGACCTGGCATTGTATAATAGACAAAAAGGGGGATTAAAAGTCATCGGAATTACCGGTAGCAACGGCAAAACCACCACCAAGGATCTGGTAAAAGCAGTATTGCGGCAAAAATATAACGTGTGTGCTACGGAAAAAAACTATAATAACGAGTTAGGAGTGCCTTTAACTCTTTTAAATTTTGACGAAAATACCGAGGTTGGAGTGGTAGAAATGGGTATGCGGGGCCTGGGAGAGATAGATGCTCTCTGCCAGATTGCCCGCCCCGATATCGGTATTATAACCAATATCGGAGAAGCGCATCTTGAACTTTTAAAAAGCCAGGAAAATATTGCCCGGGCGAAGAGCGAATTAATTAAAAATTTACCCGGGGATGGTGTGGCGATTATTAACGGCGAAAGTCCCTATATTAAAGACATTGTTGCCAACATTCCCGTAAAAAAGTATTTCTTTGGCCATCGAGCCGGTGATTTATACATAAAGAAGTTTTTTCAGGAAGATGATGGGCTAAGATTTAGTACCGGAGGTGTTCTTGAAGAAGAGTTTTTTCTACCGCTTTTGGGAGTTCACAATGCGGTTAATGCTTTAGCGGCAATTCTGACGGCGTTGACTTTAGGGGTTAAGGTGCCGTTAATAAAAAAAGGACTTTCGGAAGTAGAGCTTACCGGAATGCGTCTGGAAATTCAATTCATAGGAAGCATGAAAATCATAAAAGATTATTACAATGCCAGTCCCACCTCTGTGGAAGCGGCCCTGAAGGTTTTGGCAGGTACCGGGCAAAAGGGAAGAAAAATTGCTGTTTTAGGAGAGATGTACGAGCTGGGGGATTTTGAAATCACGGGACACCGAAGGGTGGGAGAGGTGGCTTCTAAACTTGGAGTGGACTTTTTAATTACCGTTGGGCCAAAGGCGCGGGAAATTGGCAATGGGGCTATAGCCTGCGGTATGAGCCCGCAAAATATTTTTCATTTTGCTACCAAAGAGGAAGCGGGAAGTTTTTTACTAAACTTTTTAAAACCAGAGGATACCGTTTTATTAAAAGCTTCCCGCGGGATGAAGTTTGAAGAACTATTTGCCACAATAGAAAGAGGTTGGTTTAGCAATGGTAATCACTAAAGGGGTTACGGCTTTGCTGGTTTCCTTTTTCGTAGCTTTAGGGGGAGGTATGGTTTTAATACCCTGGCTTTTAAAGTTAAAGATCGGCCAAACGGTCCGTACCGAAGGCCCCGAACGCCATTTAAAGAAATCCGGGACTCCCACTATGGGCGGAATTATCTTCCTGTTAAGTTTGGTGGTAACGGTGGTGGTTTTTCAGGCCTTTGATGCCAAAACCCTACTTTTGTTAGCAACTACGTTACTGTTTGGTTTACTGGGTTTTTTAGACGATTATCTTAAAGTGGTTTTACGCCGACCTTTGGGGTTAAGAGCCCGGGAAAAGCTCCTGGGCCAGGTGATTTTTTCTTTAGTATTGACTTTTGGTGCGGTGGCTTTTTTAGGACGGGGAACCGACTGGTATATTCCTTTTAGTCGGTTGCTTTTAGGAGAACCCCGGTACCTGGAACTGGGGAATGTTTTCTTTTTTGCCGCTACAATTTTTATTATGGTTGGCTTTGCTAATGCAGTTAATTTAACCGATGGTGTAGATGGACTTTGTTCCAGCGTAACATTAATTGTGATGAGCTTTTTTGCGATGACTTCTTTAGCGTTAAAGGAAAAGGGGTTATTTGTTTTTGCCGTTGCTTTAATGGGAGGTTTAATGGGCTTTTTAGTTTATAACCGGCATCCGGCAAAGGTGTTTATGGGAGATACCGGCTCGCTGGCTTTAGGAGCAGCGGTGGCGGGATTTGCGGTTTTAACCCAAACGGAACTTTTTTTACTGCTGGTAGGTTTAATTTATGTTGTGGAAACCTTATCGGTTATAATCCAGGTGCTGGTATACCAGCTAACCGGTAAAAGGGTATTTAAGATGAGTCCGTTGCATCACCATTTTGAATTATCCGGTTGGTCGGAAAACAAGATTGTACTGGTTTTTTCTTTGGTAACTTTAATAATGGTTTTAATCAGCGGTTACGGGCTGTAAAATGAAAGGCAGAAAGGAGAAGGTACGATATGGGTTTATATACCAATAAACGGATCCTGGTGGTTGGAGCGGGAAAAAGCGGACGAGCGGCGGCAGCTTTTTTAATAAAACGGGGGGCAAAGGTAGTATTAACGGATAAAAAAATGAGCCTGCCGGTGGATGAAGAACTCAAGAAGCTGGCGGAAGAAGGAGTGGAACTGGTTTTAGGGGGTTATCCGCTGGTAAAAGATTGGGAACTCTTGGTGGTAAGCCCCGGAGTGCCGCTAACCGAAGAGCCTGTTGTTTACTCTTTAAGGGAAGGAATACCGGTTATTGGGGAAATTGAACTGGCGTATGGGGAATTAAAAGCTCCTGTTATTGCGGTAACCGGCACTAACGGCAAAACAACTACCACTTCCTGGATTGGTGAAATTCTCAAAGTTGCCGGTTTTAAAACGCTGGTTGCCGGGAATATAGGTTATCCTTTAATAGAAGCGGTGGAAGAGGAATGGGATGCGGTTTCTTTAGAAGTGAGCAGCTTTCAATTAGAGACGATAAAAAGTTTTAAGCCCAAAGTGGCGGTGCTTTTGAACCTTACTCCCGACCATTTAGACCGGCATAAAACTTTAGAAGGTTATCGGGAAGCCAAAGCCCGAATATTTATTAATCAAGACAGTACTGACATTACCGTACTAAATTATGATGACCCCCGGATAAGAAGCTTAAATAGTAAAACATCCGGGAGAGTGTTTTTCTTTAGCCAAAGGGAAGAATTAGAAGAGGGTGTTTTTGTCAGAAAGGGCAAGATTGTGGTTAGAAGCTTAGGAGAAGAATATGAAATTATTAATATAAAGGACTTACCTCTTCCTGGACCTCACAATTTAGAAAATGCTTTGGCAACGGTGGCTGCTTGCTGGAGCTTTGGAGTTTCGGGCAAAAATATTGAGCGAGGATTAAAGAATTTTCAAGGGGTGGCTCATCGTTTAGAAAAGGTAGCTGAAATAAATGGTGTATTGTATGTTAACGATTCTAAAGGTACCAACCCCGATTCTACAATCAAAGCCCTAAACTCTTATGAGCGTCCGATAGTTTTAATTGCCGGGGGAAGAAACAAAGGAAACTCGTTTAGTGAGCTTGCCCGGGAAATAAGAGAAAAAGTCCGGTGTACTGTTTTAGTGGGAGAATGCCGCGAGGAGATAAAAGAGGCCTTAGAAATGGTGGGTTACGATAAATATGTTATTGCCGAGAGTTTTGAAGATGCAGTGAAAAAAGCGAAAGAGTTGGCTCAGCCGGGGGATGTAGTGCTTTTATCACCGGCGGCAGCCAGCTGGGATATGTTTAAAAATTATGAAGAACGGGGAGAGTTGTTTAAAAGGCTGGTTTTAAATATGGTGGAGGGATAAAATGAAGCGGGCAAAGGGCACCCCAGATTTAGTCTTTACCCTGTTAATTTTTACTTTGGTTTTATTTGGATTGGTAATGATTTTTTCGGCAAGCCAGTATACCAGCTATGTGCAGTATAATACGGTATGGTATTATTTCAAGAAGCAGCTTTTATGGAGTGTTTTTGGGACAATAGCTTTTTTGTTAGCTTTAGCCTATGATTACCGGGAATTGAGGCGCTACACCGGACCGCTTATTTTAATAGCCGTTATTTTATGTATTTTGGTTGTTTTTATTGGGGTAGAAGTAAAAGGTGCCCAGCGCCAGTTAAGATTTGGCTGGTTAAACATCTCTCCTTCTGAGGTGTTAAAATTTGCGATAATAGTTTTTTTAGCAAAACATTTCCAAAAAAATTACCAGTATATCACCGATTTTAAAAAAGGCTTTTTACCGGTAGTAATAATTATGGCCCTGGCCGATTTACTCGTGCTTTTGCAAAAAGATTTGGGAACAACTCTGGCCATCAGTGGAACGATTTTTGCCCTGCTTATGATTGCCGGTGCCAGGCCTTCCCACTTAACCGGTCTTGGGATTTTGGGAATTTTAGGTGTTTTAGGGGCAATTTTTTTGGAAGAGTACCGGAGAAAAAGGTTTATCGGGTTTTGGTACTTGCTTATCGGTGATGAAAATAAGTTAAAAGGATATGAAGCTGTTATCTATCAGGTAAAGCAGTCCCTTTATGCCATAGGTTCCGGTGGCATATTTGGGGTGGGGCTGGGACGGAGTCACCAAAAAATGTTTTATTTACCTGAACAGCATACCGATTTTATTTTTGCCATCATCGGCGAAGAACTGGGTCTGGTTGGAACGATTTTTGTTGTAAGCTTGTTTTTGGCGATTCTTTACCGGGGACTTAAGCTTGCCCATCGGGCGCCGGATGTTTTTGGCTTTTTCCTGGTAGCCGGCTTTACTTGCATGATGGTGATTCCGGCGCTAATTAACATTGCGGTTGCCACCGGAGTATTTCCGGTAACGGGGATTCCCCTGCCTTTTATAAGTTACAGCGGTTCTTCACTTATAATTAACATGACTGCTGCCGGTATTATTGTCAATGTATCTTGCTACCGGCGCGGAAGGAGTGAATTTTAATGAAACTGGTTTTTGCCGGGGGAGGTACGGGAGGCCACCTTTACCCGGCATTAGCCATTGCTCAGAGCTGGAAGGAAAACCATCCCAACGACGAAATCCTTTTTGTTGGTACGCCAAGGGGTATAGAAACCACGGTGGTTCCAAAGTACGGATTTCCCTTGTATTTGCTCCCGGTGGAAGGGATTCCCCGGAGGGTTAGCTGGGAGACGTTGAAAAAGCTTTTACTGATTCCCAAAAGCTTAATTAACGCTTTTATTTTTTTAAAAAAGGAAAAGCCGGATATGGTGGTGGGTACCGGGGGATATGCAAGTTTTCCGGTAGTTTTTGCCGCAACACTTCTTAAAATTCCAACGGTTATCCATGAACAAAATGCTTATCCGGGAGTCGCCAATAAAATTTTGGCTGTAAAAGTTGACGCGGTTTGTCTTACCTTTGGGGAAGCCGGAAAAAGAATGAAAGCAAAAAATTTTTATGAGACAGGCTTTCCGGTGAGAAGGGAATTTCATACCAATGCCGAGAAAAGAAATGAATTGCGAAAAAAACTTGGGGTTGGTATAGATGAGCTTTTACTGGTAGCCTTTGGTGGGAGTCAGGGAGCACTTACCATAAATAAAGTTGTTGGTTACCTGTTACCGGAAATTATGCGAAGACCTAATTTAAGGTTGATCTGGGCTACCGGTCCCCGTAATTACGAAAATTTAAGGCAAAAATACAAAAATCTCCCCGAAAGGGTACAAATGGTTCCGTACATTGATAACATGCCGGAAGTTTTACCGGCGGCAGACCTGGCCATCACCCGGGCCGGTGCGGCGACCTTAGCGGAAATAGCTGCTTCAAAAGTTCCTGCGGTGTTGATTCCTTATCCCTATGCGGCGGAGAATCACCAGGAACACAATGCCCGGGCCTTTGTGAATCATGGAGCCGCAATTTTATTGCGGGATGCGGAATGCAGTGAAGACCTGGTAAGAGCTACAATTTTGCCCCTTTTGGATAGCCCGGAAAAACTTGTTAGGATGGCGGAAAATGCAGGGAAAATGTTACGTCAAGATTCGCTTCAAGAAATAATTGGAATTATGGAGTGGCTATTAAAACAAAAGAGTAACAAAAAAAATTAAAGGGCATATTATAGTACTGTTCTCAAGAGAAAGGTGAGAAAAATGCTTGCAGTCCATTTTATAGCGATAGGCGGAATTGGTATGAGCGGGCTTGCGCGCATCTTGCAGGCCAAGGGATACCGGGTTTCCGGTTCAGATCTTAAAGAAACTGAGCTTACAAAAAAACTTCGGGCCGAAGGTATTACGGTTTATATTGGACACCGGGAAGAAAACCTGGCTTCCGATGTAAGTTTGGTGGTGGTTTCAACGGCAGTAAACCAGGATAATCCGGAACTTTTAAAAGCCCAGAGGTTAGGGATACCGGTAATGCACCGGGGAGAACTTCTGGCAAAATTGATGCAGGAAAAAAAGGGGATTGCGGTGGCCGGTGCCCACGGAAAAACTACCACTTCGTCAATGATTGCCTTTGTCCTGGAAAAAGAAGGTTTTGATCCGGTAATTGCGGTGGGTGGAGAAATTGTCGACCTGGGGTACAATGCCAAGGCAGGCCAGGGTGAATACATGATTGCCGAAGCGGATGAAAGTGATGGTTCTTTTTTAAAATTACTCCCGTATGCAGCGGTTATCACCAATATTGAAGCGGATCACCTTGATTACTATCAAAGCTTTGAAGAAATCAAAAAAGCGTTTAAAAGGTTTGCGGAGAACGTAAGGCCTGAAGGTTTTGGAGTATTTTGCTGGGATAATCTTCAGGTAAGGGAAATGTTAAAAGGCTATAACAAAAGGAAGTTTACCTATGGTTTTTCTCCCGGTAGCGACTTTATGTTAAGAGACTACCGGGAGGAACAAAAACAGCCGGTGGCAAGTATCTATTATAAGAATTCTTTCGAAGGAGAGCTACGTTTAAAAGTGCCAGGGAAGCATAATCTCTTAAATGCAGCTGCAGCTACGGTGGTTTTGCGAAATATCGGTCTTTCCTTTAAAGCGATTTCCGAAAGGCTTTTAGACTTTAGTGGGGCTAAAAGAAGATTTCAAATATTAGGGGAAAGAAACGGAGCCTTAATCGTGGATGATTATGCCCATCATCCCACAGAAGTGGAAGCAACGCTGAGAGCGGCCAAACTTTATAAGGACCGGGAGATTCTGGTGGTGTTCCAGCCCCATCGCTATACCCGTACCCGCTTTTTCTATAAAGATTTTGCCCGGGTACTGGTTGATGCGGAAAAGGTGGTTTTAACCGGGATTTATTCGGCGGGGGAAACACCTATACCGGGGGTTAGCGGGGAAATGATTGCCGAAGAAATGAAAAAATTAGGGAGAGATCCCTTATATTTAGAGTCGTTAGATGAGGTTTACAATTTTTTGGAGCAAAACTTAAAACCAGGGCTTTTAGTCCTTTTACTGGGTGCGGGGAATATCAATCAAGTAGGTTACAAGCTTTTAGGAAAGGCGTAATGGTATGGATAAAGCTAAACTTAAAGAAGAATTAGCCAAAAGAATAAGTTCACCGGTATTGGAAAATGAGCCTTTAGCCCAGCATACTACCTGGAAAATTGGCGGGCCCGCTGACTTTTTAATTGAACCGCAAAGCATAAAAGAGTTGTCTTTGGTCATCCGGTTTTTAACGGAAAATGCGGTAAACTTCAGGGTTATCGGTAACGGTTCAAACATCCTGGTTTTGGATAAAGGATTTCGCGGGGTAATTATTAAAACAAAGAAAATTAATAAGGTGGAAATAAATGCAGGAGGGCAGGTTTTTGCCGAAGCTGGTGTTATGCTACCGGTTTTAGCCGCCAGAGCCTTAAAATTTGGCTTAAGCGGTTTAGAGGAACTTAGTGCTATTCCCGGTAGTGTCGGCGGGGCAGTTCGGCAAAATGCCGGAGCCCACGGAAAAGAAATAAAAGATGTGGTAAAAAGGGTCTGGACCATCAATGAGAAGGGTGAACTTGAGGAATTTTCTAATAACGAATGTGGTTTTAAATACCGTTCCAGCCGCTTTAAAGAGGAGGAGCAATGGATCGTAAAAGCCGAGTTTTCTTTAAATCCGGGAGATAAAAAAGAAATCCTGAAAAAAATCAGGGAATTTAGAGAGAAACGCTTAGCGTCTCAACCTCTGGAGTTTCCCAATGCGGGAAGTGTTTTTAAAAACCCGGAAGGAATACCTGCCTGGAAATTAATTAAAGAAGCCGGGGCCCAGGGTTTAAAAAAAGGGGGGGCGATGGTTTCCGAGAAACATGCCAACTTTATTGTTAATACCGGTGGAGCCAGTGCTGCCGATGTAATTTATTTAATTAATAAAATTCAAGAACTGGTTTGGAAGAAGTTTTCCGTTAAACTGTTACTGGAAGTGGAAGTGTTGGGGGAGTAGAGGGAAGGCGGAGGTGCCTTCTCAAGTGGAAAAGTTTTTTATTGTGGGGAGTCACGGTTTAAAAGGAGAAATAAAAGTTAGCGGAGCAAAAAATTCTGCCCTGCCAGTTATAGCTGCCACCCTTTTAACCCGGGAACCATGCGTTTTGGAAAATATACCTAAACTTGAAGATGTTAATATCATGCTTTCAATCCTGAAAAGATTGGGAAGCAAAGTGGAATTTGGCCAGCTGCTAACCATTCAGAATAACCGAATCAACGACCTTATAATTCCCGAAGAGTTAGCCCGAAAAATTCGCGCTTCAAATCTATTCTTAGGTCCGTTGGTGGCCCGTTTTCAGGAAGGGGTAGTTCCGCTTCCCGGGGGCTGTAATATAGGCAATAGACCGATGGACTTACACCTAAAAGGTTTACGCCTCATGGGAGCGGAAGTTGAAGAAAAGGCCGGCTTTATCCGGGCTCGGACGAAAAGATTAAAAGGCGCCGAAATTCACTTAGATTTTCCGTCGGTAGGTGCTACGGAAAATTTAATGATGGCTGCAACCTTGGCCCAGGGAACAACAATTATTCGCAATGCGGCCCGGGAGCCGGAGATTGTAGATCTGCAAAATTTTTTAAATCTCATGGGCGCTAAAGTAAAAGGTGCGGGAACTGATGTTATAAAAATCACCGGGGTAAACCGGTTGAAAGGAGTTACTCATAAAATAATTCCTGATAGAATAGAAGCAGGAACCCACATGGTAATGGCAGCGGCAACTCAAAGTGATATAATAATTTCAGGGGTTATTCCCGAGCACCTGGAAGCGGTAATGGCAAAACTAAAAGAGGCAGGAGCGTTCGTAACCTTTGGCGACGACTGGGTTAGAGTAACCGGCAAGAGTATTATTAAGCCTGTTGATATCAAGACCATGCCTTATCCGGGATTTCCCACCGACATGCAACCGCAAATTTTAGCTTTATTAACTTTAGCTCAGGGAACCAGTATTATCTCCGAAGGGGTTTTTGACAATCGTTTTAAACATGTAGAAGAATTAAGGCGGATGGGTGCGGATATTCGGCTGGAAAGCAGGATTGCGGTTATTAAAGGAGTGCCGAAACTTACAGGAGCTTCGGTTATTGCCCATGATTTACGGGCTGCAGCAGCTCTGGTAATTGCCGGTCTTGCGGCAGAAGGAATGACGGTTTTAGAGGGGATAAAAAATCTTGATCGAGGTTATGAAAACCTGGATTTGAAATACCAACTTATCGGGGCGCAAATAAAAAGAGTAAACGGCGAGGAAAAATATTAATTTTTTTTTTAAAATTTCCAGGGACAAGCTTTTTTGGCGAAGGAAGGTAAGTTATGAAACGGAAGAAAAAAAGCAGAAAGTTACTTTCATATCTTTTCATACCTTTATTGCTGTTAACATCGGGGTACTTATTTTTACGCTCTTCCTTCTTTGACCTAAAAAAAATTGATATAAGGTGTGCTGAGCAAAATAAAGGGGAATATGCCAAAGCAGTGATTTCCTTGAAAGGAGTAAATCTATTTGCCATTAATGATAAGGAGATAGAGGATAAATTATTGGCTTATCCTAAGGTTAAAACGGTAAGCATTAAAAGAAAATACCCGGATACCCTTGTTATTTTTGTAAACGAGCGCAGGCCTTTTATAGCATTACCGCAAAATAACCAGAAGGTTGCGGTTTTAGCCGATGATTTTACCGTAATTGACCTAATCGACCCGGGAAGTCTTGACCTTCCGGTGGTTGTTGGATTTGAAGGGAATACCTTAAAACCGGGAGAAAAAGTTTCTGCTGAGAAATTAGAACCGATAAAACGTTACCTGCAGGCTATGAACCTGGAACAAAAAGAGCTTTTATCTACTTTTAAGTACGATAGCGAAGAAGGGGTTGTTGGTTATACCAAAAACGGGGTAAAGCTAATTTTTGGCGATGACCGCGATGTCCAGCAGAAACTGATTATTGCGTTAGGTCTTTTTCAGGAACTGGGAAATAAAGGTAAGAAGATTGAGTATATAAATGTTAGTTTTAAAGGAGCGCCGGTGGTAAAGTATGAAGAAACTGACCGAACATCTCAACAAAAATAAATTTGGCCTTTTTTTGGTATTTTGCATTTTGGGCATCATGCTGGCTACCCAGTTCAGGCTAACCCGGCAGATGCCAACTACCTTTAGCAGCGAACGGGCAGCTTTGCTTGCAAGACAGGTGGAAGCAGCGGAAAAGAAACATAAGGAGTTAACCAAAGAAGTGGAAAGTTTACGCCAGAAAGTTGCTAAATTAACTGAAGAGCAGGGACATTTACGAACCTATCAGGATACTCTTACTAAATATCAGATCTTAGCAGGAACCCTGGCGGTAGAGGGGCCCGGGGTAGAAGTTACCCTGGACGATGCCAAAAAGCCTTTAACTGCCGAAGAAAATCCCAATCTTTACGTTATTCATGATGAAGATGTCCTTTTAGTTTTAAATGAATTGCGGGCAGCGGGAGCGGAAGCTCTTGGTATTAACGGGGAGCGGGTTACTGCGATGACGGAAATCCGCTGTGTTGGGCCGACAATACTTTTAAATAAAACCAAGCGAATTTCAGCACCCTTTGTCATCCAGGCCATAGGGAACCCCGCTGCTTTGCGAAATTCGTTAATGATGCCCGGTGGTGTTTATGACCAGTTAAAAGATTTTATTACTATAAGTATCAAGACTTCGGAGAATATTAAAATTAAGGCAGCAACTCCTCCGGACTATAAATATTTAAAAGAGGGGAGGGGATAACATGAAAACGATTAAAATTCCTTATACCATGCTGGTGGTCAGCTTAATCTTGGGATTTTTACTGACGGTTCAAATTCGCGTCAGCCGGGAAATGGTCAATGCTCCTCCCCTGGAACGAAGCTTTGAATTAACTTCCCGTTTAAAAAGTTTAACCGAGGAAATAGAAGGGTTAATGGAAGAAAAAAACAGTTTGAAGCAAAAAATAAACCTGTTAGAAAAGGGCGGGAAAATTGCGGAGGAGGCCTTAATTTCTGAAATTAATAAAAATCGTTTTTGGGCAGGGGCAACTCCTGCCTATGGACCTGGCGTACGGGTGATTTTAAATAACCCTCCGGGGTTTGGGAACAACTCGGAGTTATTTAATGTACGGGACGAAGACCTTTTTAATCTTTTAAACGAGTTAAAAGCTGCTGGAGCTGAAGGAATTGCGGTTAACGGCCAGAGGGTTACGGCTTTAACGGAAGTCCGGATGGCCGGAAATAAAATTGTGGTTAATACCAAAGCTATTTATCCGCCCTATGAAATATTGGCGGTAGGCAATCCGGAACAATTAAAAACCTCTTTAGAAAATGGTATTGCGGCAACTTTTCGGGAGTGGCAAATGGAAGTAACAATTACCAAAGAAAGTAAGGTGGTTTTACCCCCTTATGAACAGGAGCTGGAATTTAATTATATAAAACCCCAGGAGGCGAAATAAAGGATGTGGTTAGCAGTTGTGGGTTTAATGATTGGAATAGTTTTGGGGTTATTAATCCCGTTGGGAGTTCCTATTGCTTATTCCAAATATCTTTCGGTAGCCCTCTTAGCGGCTCTGGATTCGGTTTTTGGCGGAGTGCGGGCAAATATGGAGAACAATTATGATAATGTAATCTTTATCACTGGTTTTTTTAGTAATACTTTACTGGCGGGAATCCTTGCTTGGATTGGAGAAAGGATGGGGGTTGAACTTTATACGGCAGCTATATTTGTTTTTGGTGTGAGGATCTTTCAAAATTTGGCAATAATTCGTCGCCACCTGCTTAAAAGGTAATTTTGTGACAGCGAAAACAAAAAATTTTAGAAAATAAAAAATACTAAAAAGGATAAATGGTTTTAATGTTGAATTATTTTTATAAATGTTCTTAGATTGTGCAGGGGAGGAACAGGTGTGGCCAAAAAGGAACTGATTGCCGTGGTGGATGTAGGCAGTTCGAAAATTGTAGCACTAATTGGCGAAATTGCTGCAGATGGTCAGGTTACTCTTTTAGGGGTAGGGGAGACGGCAAGTTCCGGAATAAAAAAAGGGGCAATTGTGGATATAGATGGAACTGTAAAGGCCATTAAAACATCTCTGGAAAAGGCAGAACAAATTGTAGGTTACGGCCTTACTTCAGCAGTGGTTAGCTTTACCTCGCCTTCGTTAATTTCTTTAAATAATAAAAGCGTAGTAGCTGTGACCAATCTTGAGAGAGAAATCACTTCCGAAGATGTAAACCGGGTTCTAAATGCCACCAAAATTGTTCCCATTCCACCGGATAAAAAGATTATAAAAGCCATACCAAGATTTTATACCGTTGACGGATTTGCGGGAGTGGTTGATCCGGTTGGGATGACCGGGTCGCGTTTGGAAGCGGAAACCCATATTATTGCCGTGGCCCAAAGCACTTTTGCCAACCTGCAAAAGGTTACCAGTAAAGCAGGGTTAAATGTTCTGGAGTTTATTCCGGCAATCTTAGCCAGTGCGGAAGTTGTGTTATATCCTGCGGAAAAAGAGCTGGGCTGCCTTTTAATTGACATTGGTGCGGGAACGATGGAATTAGCAATTTACAGCGAAGGAAGTTTGTTTTATACCGGCGCTATTCCCGTTGGGGATCAATATATTACTAACGATTTGGCAATTGGTCTTAGAACTCCTATTGCGGTGGCGGAAAAAATTAAAATTGAAGCGGGCACAGCTCTGGTAAGTTTGGTGCAAAATGATGAGTACTTAGAGGTTGAAAATGTTGGAGGTACCGAAAAACAAAAAGTATCCAAACAGATGGTTGCGGCAATTATTGAAGCAAGAGTTAGGGAAATGCTCGAACTTGCTTTAAAAGAAATAAAGAGTTCCGGATTTACAGGCTTACTTCCCGGGGGAGTGATAATTACCGGTGGGGGTGCCTTGCTTCCGGGGATTAAAGAGGTTGCTCAGGAAATTTTTGATTTGCCGGTGAGGATTGGAGTGCCGGAAGGATTGAGTAACTTACCGGTGAATTTAATTAACCCGCGGTATGCATCGGCTATAGGCGCTCTGGTTTTAGCTGCCAAGCAGTACCGGGAGGAACCGGAAGAAAGTAGTGGTTTGGATTTCTTGAGCGGAATTTTCCAAAAAATTAAAGCTTTTTTTAGCGAATTATTTTAGATTTTAAGGAGGGTATTTAATGTTAGAGTTTGATCTTGAATTTCAAAACAACGCAACGATAAAAGTTATTGGCGTAGGTGGCGGGGGCAGTAATGCCGTTAATAGAATGATAATGTCCGGCTTAAAAGGGGTTGAGTTTATTGCAGTTAATACCGATGCCCAGGCTTTAAAGCTTTCCAAAGCCCCAACGCGCATCCAAATAGGGGTTAAATTAACGAAGGGTCTTGGCGCCGGAGCAAATCCGGAAATTGGCGAAAAGGCTGCGGAAGAAAACCGGGAAGATTTGTATGCAGCCCTAAAAGGGGCAGATATGGTTTTTGTTACTGCGGGAATGGGTGGCGGAACGGGAACCGGTGCCGCTCCTATTGTGGCCGAAATTGCTAAAGAATTGGGAGCTCTTACCGTTGGCGTCGTAACCAAACCGTTTTCTTTTGAGGGTAAAAAACGGGCTATGCAGGCGGAAAAAGGTATTGAAAATTTAAAGAGCAAAGTCGATACTTTAATTACCATCCCCAATGACCGCTTGCTCCAGGTGATTGATAAAAATACTCCTATGTTAGAGGCTTTCAGGATTGCCGATGATGTTTTGCGTCAGGGTGTTCAGGGAATATCGGATTTAATTGCCGTACCTGCCTTAATTAACTTAGACTTTGCCGATGTTAAAACTATCATGAAAGACGCTGGTTCTGCTTTAATGGGAATAGGGGTTGCTTCCGGTGAAAATCGGGCGGTGGAGGCTGCCCGGCAGGCTATTTCCAGTCCCCTTTTAGAAACTTCTATTGAAGGCGCCCGGGGGGTTTTATTAAATATTACCGGCGGCACCTCGTTAAGCTTATTTGAAGTTCAGGAAGCAGCCGATATTATTGCTCAGGCGGCCGATCCCGATGCCAACATTATTTTTGGTGCGGGAATTGATGAAACCATGCAGGACGAAGTACGGGTAACGGTAATAGCTACCGGTTTTGATCACCGTCCAGAAACCAGGAAGGAAGTAAAACCGGAGCTTAATTTTAAAGAATTTTCCTCACTGGAAAGCGATACTGGAATTGAAATACCTGCCTTTTTAAGAAGAAGATAAAATGCTCCCCGGATGGGGGCTTTTTTTCTATGGGGGAGGTAAGTTTTTTGAAAAAAGTAGTTTTAGCTCTCTTAAGCCTTTGCCTGGTTGTTTTTTTGGTTTACTTATATTTTTATGTTGCGGCCTTATTAGCTGTTAGTACGTATTATGATGCTTTAACTGCAGGGGATTTTAATGCAGTGGGGAGGATTTTATTTAAAAACAACCAAAAGGAAAGAATTAATTTGGCAAAAAAGCTTACCGAAGCTATGAGCTGGGATGATAGCCGTTATTTTTCTTTTGCCATTAATGAAATCACTTTTTTAGAAAAAGGATTTAACTATCCCGAGGTAGTGGTGGAAGTTACCAAAAAAGATGTGATGGGACTTCGAAAGTATGAAGAGAGGGCAGTTTTGGTCAGGAGGGGCCTGGGTTTTACCTTTAGTGCAATAACCTTTTCCGAAGATCCTTTGGCTAAATTCAGGGATCATAGCCCGGGAGAAATTTTAAACGATGCGGAAAAACAAGTTTCTGATTTAAATCTTTACCCTGAAAAAATTTTAATGGTGATCATTACCGATAAATATAAGCACCAGCTTGAGTTACTGCCGGGAAAAAATGAGCGGGAAATAAAATTATTAGCAAAAGGTATAAGGGAAGGGACGGCGGCTCCATACCGGTATCTTGAAAGCTTTGACTATGTTATAAAAATTAAAACGGAGAAAGCCAGGGATGAGGCGAAAGAGGTAGAAATTAAGTACTCTTCGAATTTAAATATTTTTCAACTTGGCGGGAAACTTTTTAAATCAGCGCCGGCTTTAAAACTTTTAATAGGCAATCATCAAGCTTGACCGCTTAAAGGAAAAAGGTATAAAATAGCAATATACAATGAATAAAATACAGGAATGATTTACTGCTGGAGGTGAGATAATGGAAGCGGTAAAATTGACCCAGTTGGTAAGCTGTGCCGGGTGAGCGGCAAAGATGAGTCCCGAGACTCTGGCGCAAGTTTTGCGCTATTTACCGGAGATTAATGATCCCAATGCTTTGGTGGGTACAAATACCGCCGATGATGCGGCGGTTTACCGGATATCCGACGAGCAAGCCATTGTTCTTACCGTGGATTACTTTACTCCGGTGGTGGATGATCCGTATTACTTTGGAGTAATTGCTGCGGCCAACTCGTTAAGCGATGTTTATGCCATGGGAGCCAAACCGCTTTTTGCGTTAAACGTGGTGGGCTTTCCAAAAAAGCTTCCTCCGGAGATATTAGCTACCATCTTAAAAGGCGGGGCGGATAAAGCCCGGGAAGCGGGAATACCGGTACTGGGCGGGCATACGGTAGATGATGCGGAGCCCAAATACGGGATGGTAGTTTGCGGTCTGGTTCATCCGGAGAAAATTGTAAAAAATCACCCTCCTCATCCGGGGGATTATTTAATTTTAACAAAACCCCTGGGAATTGGGGTATTAACCACCGGTATGAAGCGGGGGATTGTGCCGGAAAATACCGCGAAAAAAGCAATAGAGGTCATGGAAACTCTAAATGACAGGGCTGCGGAAGCAATGATCGAAGTAGGAGTTTCTGCTGCTACCGATATTACCGGGTTTGGACTTTTAGGACATTTAAAGGAAATGCTCCAGGAAGAGTTCGGAGCGGAAATTTATCTTACAAAGATACCGGTTATTGAAGGGGCATGGGAATTTGCCGGCATGAGGGTATTTCCTGGTGGGGCCAAAAATAACTTAAACTACTTGCTGCCCCATTTGGATTTTGTCGGTGAATTTGCTGAAGAAGAAAAGTTGTTCCTTGCCGATCCACAAACTTCCGGAGGACTTTTAATCGCCGTTTCCCAGGGAAAGAAAGAAGAGTTGGTTAAAAAACTTCAACAAAAAGGTGTATTGGCTGCCGAGATTGGCGTTATCACGGAGAACAAAGGAAAGATTGTCGTTAAAAGATAGCTCTAAAGTTTTTTAATTTGACATGAAAAATGCACTCCAACTCATATAATGGTGGTGGAGTGCATTTTCTTTTTAAGGGGTAAGGGAAAATGCCGGTTTACTTTTTGGAATTCGTCTTTTTGGGAAATTTTATCTTAAGTTATGCTGCTTTAACCTTTGCCGCAAAGGTTTTAAACTTAAAATTAAGTTTTAAAAAAAACCTTTTCTTTTCTTTGGTTGGAGCGGTTATGGCGGAAGTTTATTTAGCCTGGCCTTATATTGTTATAAAATTATTGGCTTTTAGCGTTTTTTTCCTTTCCATTTACCCCCTAACTAAATCGCCCTCCAGTGCAGGAAAGCTTTTTTTGTTAACCCTGGCTTTTTTCTTTTTCCTGAACGGTGCTTACCACGCTTTAATTTCCACCGGATACTACCCGGAAATTTTCCTTTTTACAGGACTAATTCTGGCTTTTATTGGAGAGTATGCTTATAAGCAATACCAGAGGATTGTAAGGTTGAAAAAATACGGATTTAGCTTGGAAATTATTTACCTTGGGGAAAAAGTTACGGTACAAAGTTTTTTGGACACGGGAAATCGCCTTTCTGATCCGCAACTGGGCTGGCCGGTGGTGGTGGTGGAGTACCGGGCCGTAAAAAAAATCTTGCCGGATGGCTTTTTTCAAAGAAAAACTCTTCGCAGGATACCTTTTAGAGGTGTTGGGAGGGAGCAGGGGTTTTTTTGGGGCTTTATACCCGATGAACTTAAAATCTGGAAGGACGACGAAGTTATTAGGGTAAAGCAAGCGGTGGTGGCCATAACCTTTCAATCGTTAAATTCCGATTTTCAGGCCCTTCTTTCGGAAGAAATTTTAAAATCGGCATAACAGGGAGGGGTAGGAATGGTTATTAAGAAACTTTTCTTTTGGCTCAAAAATTTATATAAAAAATTTTTTGAGCGTCCGGGAGAGATTTATTATATCGGTAGCCACGATATTCTGCCACCTCCCTTGAGTAGCGAGGAAGAAAACACTCTTTTGGAACTTTTGGTGCAGGGAGATCCAGAAGCAAGATCAACCTTGATCGAAAGAAACTTGCGGTTGGTGGTTTACATAGCCCGGAAATTTGAAAATACCGGAGTAAATATTGAAGACCTGGTTTCGATAGGAACGATTGGTTTAATAAAAGCGGTAAATACTTTTAATCCGGATAAAAAAATCAAACTTGCCACTTATGCTTCCCGGTGTATTGAAAATGAGATTTTAATGTATTTAAGGAGGAGCAGTAAAATTCGCCTGGAAGTTTCCTTTGATGAACCTTTAAACGTTGACTGGGATGGAAATGAACTTTTACTTTCGGACGTCTTAGGAACTGAAGGAGATATTATTTATAAAGTTATGGAAGATGAGGTGGAGAAAAAGCTTCTGAAAGTTGCCCTTTCAAGGCTAAACCCGCGGGAAAGAAAAATTATGGAATTGAGATTTGGACTTACCGATGGTTACGAACGAACGCAGAAAGAAGTGGCGGACTTACTGGGAATTTCCCAATCATATATCTCAAGACTTGAAAAAAAAATTTTAAAACGGCTTAAAAAAGAAATAATTCGGATGGAGTGAGAACCGGCGTTTTGCCGGATTTTTTATTTTTTTTCCAGTATAAAAGAAAAAACCCGGGGCAATAATCATAACGGTAGGTCAAAACTCCGACAAATGGGGTGACCGCGATGCAATCAAACAAAGTCGAGATTTGCGGAGTTAATACTTCCAAACTGCCGGTACTAACCAACCAGGAAATGAAAAAACTTTTCCTTAAAGTTAAAGAAGGGGATAAGGAGGCAAGGCAAAAACTTATTTCGGGCAACTTGAGACTTGTCTTAAGCATAATTCAAAGATTTACCAATCGCGGGGAATATGTGGATGACCTTTTTCAAGTGGGGTGTATCGGGCTAATTAAAGCTATTGACAACTTTGATTTGGAACAAAATGTTAAATTTTCAACTTACGCAGTACCGATGATTATTGGAGAAATACGCCGCTATTTGCGGGATAATAATCCCATCAGGGTAAGCCGGTCTTTAAGGGATGTAGCTTATAAAGCTCTCCAGGTGCGGGATAATTTGGTCGGACGTTTTTCCCGGGAACCGACCATAAGTGAAATTGCCCGGGAATTAAAAGTTCCGCAGGAAGAGGTAGTTTTTGCCCTGGATGCTATTCAAGATCCGGTTTCTCTTTTTGAACCGATATACCAGGACGGCGGTGATCCTATATATGTTATGGATCAAATCAAGGATGAAAAAAATACTGACCATAACTGGCTACAAGGAATAGCTTTAAGAGAGGCTTTAGAACGGTTAAATGAAAGGGAAAGGCTTATTTTAAAATTGCGATTTTATGAAGGTAAAACTCAAATGGAGGTTGCCGAAGAAATTGGTATCTCCCAGGCCCAGGTCTCAAGGCTGGAAAAAGCAGCTTTAAATCATTTAAGAAAGTTTGTTTGAGGGAGGAGTAGGTCTGAAAAGAATTTGCACTTTAGGAGTTTTCTTTTTGGGGGCAAGTTTTATTTTTGGCTCCTTTTCCTATAAAGAGGAGATAATGCCCAAAGTGGTGGAGCACGATATTATCCGTTTTCACGTAATTGCTGCCAGCGATACCCCCGCTGACCAGGAGCTAAAGTTAAGGTTAAGGGATGAAGTATTAACGTATTTATATCCCAAATTAAAACCGGTAAAAAGTCGTGAGGAAGCGTTAAATATTATAAAAGATGAACTGCCCCACATTAATGCTGTAGCCCAGAACTATCTTAAAACTCAGGGAAAAGATATTGGGATAAAAGTGGAGATGGGAAAGTTTTATTTTTCCGAGCGCTCTTATGGAGAATATATTGTTCCTGCTGGTTATTATGATGCTTTAAGAATAAAAATTGGCAAAGCTCAAGGGCAGAACTGGTGGTGCATTCTTTACCCCCGCCTTTGTTTTGCCGATTGGGGACGAATCGAGCCTTCTCACGTAAAAAGTTATTATTTGAAGTCCTTTTTCTTTAAGAAATTCAAAAAAACGATAAAAAAAGGGTAATTTTCAAGACCTCCGGCATATAATTTACCAGGCCGGGGGTGTTTTTATGTTAAGACTTTCGGAATTGAAATATCGTGAAGTAATTAATGTTGCGGACGGACGGCGGCTTGGGCTGATTAAAGATATAGATCTGGACTTGGAGAGGGGTAAAATTAACGGTTTAATCATACCGATAAGCACCCGGAGCTGGAACTTTTGGGCGCGGAATGATGATGTTTTTATTCCCTGGTCGGCAATCAAAAAAATTGGCATAGATGTAATTTTGGTGGACCTTCCCAATTTTGTTGAGATACCGCCCCGGTAAAACCTCAGGCTGGTATGCCCTGGGGTTATTTTTTTGCCTTTTATTTCCTTGACCACACAAGATATAGTAGTATATAATTAGCCTAAACACAAAATATTGGGTGGTGGGAGGAATTGAGGTGTCCTTTTTGCGGTAACGAAAATACCCGGGTGATAGATACCCGGGCTGCGGAAGACGGTTTTGCCATTAAAAGGCGCCGGGAGTGTGAAAACTGCAGCAAAAGATTTACCACCTATGAACGTTTGGATGACCGGCCGTTAATTGTGGTTAAAAAAGATGGCAGCAAGCAACTCTTTGATAAGCACAAAATTTACACGGGTTTACTAAAGGCGTGCGAAAAGCGACCGATTGCCGAGAGTAAACTGTTGGAAATAGCTGAGGAGATTGAGAGGGAACTAAAAAATAGATTAGAGCAGGAGGTTACAAGTTTAGAAATTGGGGAAATGGTCATGAGCCGGTTAAAGAAACTTGATGAAGTAGCGTATGTTCGCTTTGCCTCGGTATACCGGCAGTTTAAAGATGTTAATTCATTTTTGGAAGAGCTGAAAAAATTATTAAACGGGGGAGAGAATTAAGAAATGTTTACGGAGATTATCAAGCGGGACGGTAGGGTAGTTCCTTTTGACCCTATTAAAATAACCGAAGCAATTTTTAAAGCTGCCCGGGCAGTGGGAGGAGAAGATAGGGAAACGGCTTTAAAATTAACTTTACAGGTTCTGGAATATTTAAAGAAAAAATTTAACGGAAATCTTTTTAACGTGGAAGATGTCCAGGATGCGGTGGAAAAAATTTTAATTGAAAACGGCCATGCGAAAACGGCCAAGGCGTATATTCTCTACCGGGCAAAAAGAACGGCGATTCGGGAAGGCAAATCGGAATTAATGGATACCGTAGCGGAAATCTTGGTAGAAACCAGCCGGGAAAACGCCAATATCGGGCACTCGCCGGCGGCCAAAATGTACCAAATAGCCAGTGCCGCTTCCAAACATTACTACCTTTCCCGGCTAATTCCCGAAGAACTGGCGCTGTTACATAAGCGGGGCGATTACCACATCCATGATTTGGATTATTATGCCAAAACCATAAACTGCCTCCAGCATCCCTTAAAGGAAATTTTAGAAAAAGGCTTTAATAACGGACATGGCTATATAAGACCGCCAAAGCGTCCGGGCAGTGCGGCGGCCCTGGCGGCCATTGTGTTGCAGAGCGCTCAGAACGACATGTACGGCGGACAGAGTTTTCCGTTTTTTGACCGGGATATGGCAGCTTTTATGGGACAGGCGCCGGAGGAAGAGATTTTCCAGGCGATGGAGGCGTTCATCTATAATTTAAACAGCATGCACAGCCGGGCAGGAAATCAGGTAGTTTTTAGCAGTATAAATTTAGGCACCGACACCAGCGAGGTGGGTCGCAAAGTTACGAGAAATTTTTTACTGGCCTACGAAAAAGGCCTGGGCCGGGGGGAAAACCCAATTTTCCCTAATGTAATTTTTCGCTTAAAAAAAGGTGTTAACTTTGAGCCCGGGGATCCCAATTACGATCTTTTTCAACTTGCTTTAAGGGTTGCTGCCAAAAGGCTAAATCCAACTTTTAGCTTTATGGACAGTAGCTTTAATCAAAAATACGGCGATCAGGTAAGCTATATGGGCTGTCGCACCCGGGTTATGGCCAACCGGAAGGGCCCGGAAGTTACCGAACGACGGGGGAACATTGCTGCGGTTACCTTAAATCTACCCCGGCTTGCCATTAAAGCCAGGGGTAAACTGGAAGTTTTTTGGCAGGAACTATTCTGGCTTATGGAAAAGGGAAAACAGCAGCTTCTGCACAGGCTTTCCGTTTTAAAAAATTTAAAGGTAAAAGATTTACCTTTTATTATGGGGCAAAAAATTTATTTAGGTTCCGAAAATTTGGGGCCGGAAGATTCAATTTTACCGGCAATTGTGCAGGGGACATTTTCTATAGGCTTTATTGGTCTTGCGGAAACCTTAATTTTACTTACCGGAAAACATCACGGGGAAAGTGAGGAAGCTCAGGAACTGGGACTTAAAATAGTTAAAACGATGCGGGAGAAGGTGGATGAGTTTTGTGAGGAAACGGACCTTAACTTTGCCTTGCTGGCAACCCCGGCGGAAGGCTTGTCGGGACGATTTACGGCTTTAGACCGAAAAGAGTTTGGGGTGATACCCGGAGTTACCGATAAGCAATACTACACTAACTCCTTTCATGTGCCGGTGGCGTATCCTATCGAAATATTTAAAAAGATTGAGATTGAAGGACCTTATCACAAGTACTGTAACGGCGGGCACATTAGCTATGTAGAGTTTTCCGCGCCTCCCTTAAATAACCTTGAAGCTCTGGAAGCAGTTATTAAACACATGGCGAAAAATGACATGGGATATGCGGGAATTAACTACCCCCTGGATTTTTGCGAAAGCTGTGGCTTTTTAGGGGTGATTGCTGATCTTTGTCCAGCCTGCGGTGAGGGGCAGATTAGGCGGGTAAGAAGGATTACCGGTTATTTAAGTACGGTCGATCGTTTTAACGATGCCAAACTGGCCGAACTTTACGACCGTAAGCCCCACGGGGTGTTATGATGGCTAAAATAAGGATAGCAGGCATTATTAGGGAAAGTGTCACGGACGGTCCGGGGTTGCGTTTGGTGGTTTATACGCAGGGTTGTCCTCACCGGTGTGCTGGTTGTCATAATCCGGATACCTGGGAGGTTTCCGGGGGCTATGAATTGGAAAGCGACCTGATTTTTGAACAAATCAAGGAAAATCCTCTCTTAACAGGCTTAACCATCTCCGGAGGTGAGCCGTTTTTACAGGCTAAAAACTTAATTGATTTGGTACAAAAAATTGCGGTTCTTGGCAAAAATACGGTTATTTATACCGGTTATACCTTTGAAGAGTTAATGGAAATTGGACAACAGCAACCGGAAATATTAGAGTTGTTAAAAGCAGCTGATTACCTGGTAGATGGGCCCTTTATAAAGGAACTTAAAACTTTTACTTTACCTTTCAGAGGTTCGTCAAATCAGAGGTTTATTGACTTAAAAAAGAGTTTTTTACAAAAGCAAATCGTAGAAGTGAAATGGGAGTAAATTCTTGAAATTTACTCTTTTTTTCTTTACACTCCCAAAATTCGAGAGTAATATAGAAAAAAAGAAGATTGGGGGAGTAAAATGGAATTAACTTTTTTCGGTGCCGCTGATACAGTTACCGGCTCGTGCTACCTGTTTAACGTTGCCGGGCACAAATTTTTGGTGGATTGCGGGCTTTTTCAGGGCCCAAAAGCTATAAAGGAAAGAAATTACGGCGAATTTCCTTTTAATCCCCGGGAAATCGAGTTTGTCCTTTTAACCCATGCCCATATTGACCATTCGGGGTTAATTCCTAAGCTTGTAAAAAAAGGTTTTAGAGGAACCATTTATGCGACGGAACCGACGGTGGATTTGGCAGCGGTAATGCTTCCGGATAGCGGGCATGTACAGGAAATGGAAGTGGAGAGAAAAAACAGAAAACTAAGGCGGGCTGGCAAGCCCGAATTGCAACCAATTTATACCGCTGATGATGCTTTTAATGCGTTGCAATATTTTCAAAAAGTACCTTTGGAAACTCCCTTTACTCCCTTACCGGGTTTAGAAGTTACTTTTTTTGATGCCGGACACATTTTAGGTTCGGCGATGATAAAAATTGCTTATAATGGGCAGGATGCTAATAGAACTATCTTGTTTACCGGTGATTTAGGTCGAAATGGCAGGCCTTTTATGAAAGAACCGCAAAAAGTTCCTTTGACCGATATTTTAGTTTTAGAAAGCACGTATGGTAACCGGGTTCGTACCGAGGAAGGAGATTTTAAAACTCTTTTAAAATCTTTAATTGAAAAAGTTTATAGGAGAAACGGTAATTTAGTCATTCCGGCTTTTGCTATGGAGCGGACCCAGGATTTAATTTATATTTTAAACGACTTAGTGGAAAATAAGGAAGTTCCCCCAATAGACGTGTACATCGATAGCCCTTTGGCGGTGGAAATTACCAAACTTTTCAAAAAATATCCGATGTATTTTAATGAAGATTACCAGGAAAGACTTAAACGGGGAGATGATCCCCTTACTTTTCCTGGCCTTCATTTTTCTGTAAGCCAGGAGGATTCGGTAAAGCTTAACAATATTAGCCGGGCTATTATCATATCCGCTTCAGGAATGGCCGATGCGGGCAGGATACGCCATCATTTAAAGCATAATTTATGGCGGCAGGAGTCAGCGGTATTGTTGGTTGGCTATCAAGCTCAGGATACCCTGGGACGAAAGTTGTTAGATGGAGCAAAAGAGGTTAAAATTATGGGTGAGGAGATCGCCGTTAAGGCGGAAATTTACCACTATGATGGGTTGTCGGCCCATGCCGATCAGAGGGAGTTACTGGCGTTTATCGGAAGGTTTAGCCCCAAACCTGCGCAAATTTACCTGGTTCACGGGGAAGACGAGGCCCGGATAAATTTAAAAAAGTTAATTGAAGAAAAATATCAGGTTCCGTGTTACCTTCCCCGTTATCAGGAAACAATATCTTTACTTACAAACCTCCCAGGAAAATCGGAAGAAGTATTAATCGATAAAGTAATTACTTTATTGAGAGCTAAACAATTAACGGAGAAGGCCCGAGATTTAGTGGAAAAATTAGTTAAGGAGTTAGAAAGTTGATGAAGTTTTTATTAAATGAAAGGAAAGGCTTAAAGTTTTTTTTCTTTAAAAAATTTCAGGATTTTGGTATTGATGCTTTTTTCACCACGCGCCTTGGGGGGCAAAGTTCTGGGCCTTATCAAAGTTTTAACTTAGCCCTCCACGTGGGGGATAAACAAGAGGCTGTAATAAAGAATCGCCAACTTTTAGCCTCAGTGTGGGATTTAGATTTAAGAGATTTTGTAGCAGCGGAGCAGGTGCATGGAACAAATATTGCCCTTGTAAAACGTTCTGATGGCGGACGGGGTATGGAAGATTTGGATTCGGCGGTGAAAAAGACCGATGGCTTAATTACTGGAGAAAAAAACCTTGGGCTTTTAACGTTTTATGCCGACTGCGTACCTTTATACTTTTTTTCGCCCGAACCTTTTTTGTTGGGAGTGGCCCATGCCGGCTGGCGGGGTACGTTAGCGGAAATTGGAGCAAAAATGGTTTATACTTTTTCTTCTTTAGGAGCAAAACCGCAAAATATTTTTTGCGGTATTGGGCCGGCGATCGGACCGTGCTGTTATGAAGTGGGCGATGAGGTAGCCCAGAGTTTTCTTGACCGGGGCTATCCCAAGGGAGTGATAAAAAAAGGGGGTAAATACTTTCTAAATCTCTGGGAGATAAATTCCGAAATATTAATTAAAGCTGGTATTCAGCGGCAAAACATTGAGATTTTAAATCTTTGTACATCCTGTAATCCTGATTTATTTTTTTCTTACCGCAGAGATGCTGGAGTTACCGGGCGTATGGCTGCCGGGATTATAAAAAGGGAGGAATGATATGAAAATTTTGGTGGTGGATGATGAAGCTCCCATTGTGGAGCTAATAAAGTTCAACCTGGAGCGGGAAGGTTATAAAGTTTTGGAAGCTTATGATGGGATAAGAGCCCTTGAGATTGTAAAAAAAGAGCTACCGGATTTAGTTATCCTTGATATTATGCTTCCCGGGATGAGTGGGTTGGAAGTATGTAAAAATATCAGGAACAATGAAAAAACAGCGGAAATACCAATCATCATGTTAAGCGCTCGCGGGGAAGAAGTGGATAAAATCCTGGGCTTAGAGTTAGGGGCCGATGATTATATGGTGAAGCCCTTTTCTCCCCGGGAACTGGTAGCCAGGGTCAAGGCAAGACTCAGACGTTTGGAAGGAAGAGAGGGGAAAAAAGAGGGTATTATCAAAATTAAAGATATTGTCATAGATCAGGAAAAATTTGCGGTTTACGTTAAGGGCAAAAAAATGGACTTTACTCCCAAGGAGTTTGAGCTTTTAAAACTTTTAGCCAGTAATCCCGGTAAAGTATTTACCAGGGAATATCTTTTGGAAAAAATATGGGGCTACGAATTTTTGGGAGATACCCGGACGGTAGATGTTCATATTCGCCACATACGACAAAAGATAGAAGATAATCCGGCAGAGCCGGTTTATATTGAAACCGTTCGGGGAGTGGGTTACCGGTTCGGTGAGGAAAAGAAATGAGATTGAAGATTGGCCTGTTACTGCTGTTTATTGTTAATTTAATAATCCTTTTTCTGGTTGAAGGAAAATTGCTTTCAATTTTGGATGGGGTTTTACTTGCTGTCCTGGGATATATAATTTTTTGGGCATTTATTAAAGAAGTTAATAACAAGTTTAAATTATTAGAAGAATTTACCTCAAAATGGCGGCAGGGCCGGTATTCCAAGGTAAGCTATTATAATGATAAGGAATTAGGGAAAATTGTTGATAATATAAACCACCTGATTGAGCAGCTGGAAAAGTACAATAGAGCAATTACCGAAGGTGAAAAACGGCTTAATGCAATTTTAGCCGGAATTAAAGCCGGGGTTATGGTATTGGACCGGGAAGGGAGAGTTATTTTAGTAAATAAAGGTTTGGAAAATCTTTTCGGGAAGTTAAACTTTACCGGGGAGCCAAAGCCTCTCTTGGAAGTAATTAGAAACTACGAATTAGAAAAATTTTTAAAGGAAGCTCTGGCCAATTTAAAAGAAATGACCCGGGAAATAGAATTTTTACTGCCAAATTCCAAGACCATTTTAATTCACGTAACACCCTTAAAAGATGAACACGACCAAAAGGTTGGTCTGGTGGCAGTTTTTGATGATATTACCGAAGAACGAAAGTTAGAGAAAATGCGCAGTGAATTTATTGCCAATGTTTCGCACGAATTAAGAACGCCGCTAACCTCCATTAAGGGCTTTTTGGAAACTTTACTGGACGGAGCGTTGGAAGATAAAACCATTGCCAAGCATTTTCTCCAGATAATGAACAGTGAGACCGAAAGGTTGACCCGTTTAATTGATGATTTGTTAAGCCTATCCAAAATTGAAGCCAAAAAGGTGGATTTTGCTCCGAAACCGCTAATGCTTCAGGAATTAGTCCAAAAAATGAAGCTTTTGTTTAAAAGTCGTCTTGAAGAAAAAGAATTAAGTTTTATCATTTCCCTTCCGGAAAATTTACCCTTAGTATTGGCCGATGGCGATATGATCAGCCAGGTTTTAATTAACCTTATCGATAATGCAATAAAATACACCCCTGCCGGAGGAAAGATAGAAGTTTCAGCCGACGTCAAGGGGTCTTGGGTAGAGGTTGTGGTCAAGGATACGGGAATTGGTATTCCCGAAGAAAGTCAAAAACGGATTTTTGAGCGTTTTTACCGGGTTGACAAGGCCCGTTCCCGGGAACTGGGAGGTACCGGACTTGGGCTTGCTATCGTTAAACACATAATTGAACTGCACAACGGAAAAGTTTGGGTCAAGAGCAAGGTGGGAGAGGGAAGCGCTTTTGGTTTTACCGTTCCTATTGCTCAACAAGCACAAAAGGGGGAATAGCAAATGACAGCTCGGCGAAATTTTGATAAAGCGTTAAATGAATTGGAAAACGAAATATTACGGATGGGTAGCATGGTGGAAAGGGCCATTTATGATGCGGTTGAATCCCTGGCCAAACAAGATGTGGATTTGGCTCAAAGGGTAATTAACGGGGACCGGGATATTAACTATTTGGAAACGGAAATTGAAGATCGGTTGGTAACTTTAATTGCCACGCAACAACCAATAGCCCGGGATTTAAGGCGAATAATCACCGGGATAAAAATCATAACAAACTTAGAAAGGATGGGCGACCACGCGGTTGATATAGCTCGAGTAACTAAGAGGATAGCAGGACAGCCGCTTATTAAACCTTTAGTTGATATTCCGCGAATGGCCAAAATATCCCAGCAAATGGTTAAAGATGGGTTGGATGCTTATGTCCGTTCCGATGTGGAGAAAGCAAAATATATGTGTTCGTTAGATGATGAAGTTGATCATCTTTACTCGCAGGTTTTCAGGGAATTGCTGACTTATATGATGGAGGACCCCAAAACCATTGCTCAGGCTACTTCATTGTTATTTGTTGCCCGGTTTTTGGAACGTATTGCCGACTATGCTACCAATATTGGTGAGGCGGTTATTTACCTGGTTACCGGAGAAAGGTTCGATTTAAACCTGTAATGGGGCGAATTAAATGAATAACGCGAAAGTTGTTTTTCTAAAGAAAAAAAACAAAAAAAACAAAAAGGTTTTTCTTTACATTTTAATGGGTAGTTTTGTTGCGTTTATTCTTTTAAATTTTGGAAAAATTCTTTTGGTACAAAACTTCAACCCGGTTGGTTATTTAGAGTGGAAGGTTTTTGAGGATGGTGTCAGGACCGAAGGATTTCTTTTTAAAAATGAAGTTCCCGTTTATGCCGAAGCTAACGGCAAGGTTGAACTTCTTCTTACCTGGAAAAAGGTTAGAAAAGGAGATATAATTGCCAAAATAAAGGATAATGCCAGTCAAAAAATTATTCCGGTTAAAGCAAAGGTAAACGGAATATTTGTTCCCAATACCGATGGTCTGGAGTTTATTGGCCCCGATAATATTGAAACTATAAACCCAGGTAAAATTCTGGAACTCTACCAGCCCAGGAAAGTCGAAGAAGATGCGGTGGAAGGACAGCCTTTAGGAAAAATTATCGATAATTTAAATCCAATTCTCTTGGTAATACCCGAGTTATCGTTAAACTATAACTTATTAGAAGGGCGAGAGTACCGCCTAACTCTTAATGAAAAGTATAATTTGAAAGCTAATTTTCTTCGGAAAAATGGAGAAATGGCGTTGTTTTCCGTTAATTTTTACCCCGATGAACTTTTAAATCAGAGAAGGGTTACGGTATTTATTAAAACCAAAGAGTATAGCGGGTTTTGGGTTCCGGTTTCAGCGGTTAAACAAATTGCCGGAAAAACTTATCTTTATACGCTAAAGAACGAAGAGGTTGTTTTAACTCCCGTAAAAGTAGTGCTTCGCCGGGAAAATAATGTTTTGGTAGAAGGAGAAAAGGTATCTAAGGACGAATTAATAGGGAAGAAGTATTTAATCCGTCCTTTTCTTGTCCAACCCGGGGACAAGTTTCATTAATATTTCAGGGTGGAGGATCAACCATGGAAATATCCCAAAAGCTTCAGGAAGTTAAGCGAGAAATTGCAAAAATTCGACCGGGAAGTAAGGTAAAAATATTAGGAGTTACCAAAACGGTGGATGTGGAAAGGATTAAAGAAGCAAGTAAAGCCGGGGTAGAGGCTTTTGGTGAGAATAAAGTTCAGGAGTTTTTGGAAAAGTATGAGAAGCTTCCCCACCTCGAGTGGCATTTTATCGGTCACCTGCAAACCAACAAAATTAATAAAATTTTAGGGAAAGTTGTACTTATTCATTCACTGGATCGTTACAACTTGGCAGAGGAACTAAATAAACGGGCTTATAGATTGGGGATTAACGTTCCGGTTCTTTTAGAAGTTAACATGGCAAAGGAGGAGACAAAATTTGGTTTAATGCCGGAAGAAGTGGAGGAATTTTACTTTGAAGTTCGGGAAAATTTTAAGAATCTTGAGGTATCCGGGTTAATGACCGTAGCACCGTACGTGGAAAACCCCGAAGAAGTAAGACCGGTTTTCCGGGCTATGCGGGAGCTTTTTTTAAAACTTAAAGCTCAAGACCCGGAGAACGATAAATTCCAGTACCTTTCTATGGGGATGTCCAACGACTATAAAGTGGCGGTGGAGGAAGGTGCCAACATTATTCGTTTGGGTACCTTGCTTTTTGGGGAGAGAAACTATTAAAGGGGAGGGTATTTATGTCGGGAGGTTTTTTGGATAAGGTCTTAAATTTTATGGGATTTAGTGAGGAGGAAGAAGAAGAGTACGTTGAAAAAGAACCGGCGAAAAAAGTAAGAGGGAAAGCTAATTTAGTTGCTTTGCCGGGAATGAGCATGCTCAAGATGATGGTTTTTGAACCAAGAAGTTTTGACGAAGTGCAAAGCATTGCGGACAGTTTAAAATCCGGAAGTCCGGTGGTGGTGAATTTAGAGCGAATTGATGGGGAATTGGGCCGTAGAATTATTGATTTCCTGATGGGCACTACCTATGCTTTAGGTGGGCATTTACATAAAATTAACCCCCAGATTTATCTATTTGCTCCCCAAAATGTTTTAATCGAAGGGGAAATGCGCGAGTTTCGGGATAAAACCTTTTTTAACCCTTTTAAATAACGTGGAGGATTAACTATGAAACCAGCTGTGGGAATAATTGGCGTGGGCCAAATGGGCGGGGCAATTGCCCGGGGCTTATTGAAACAACAACCTTCCCCCGTAAAAAAACTTTATCTCTCCGATAAAAATCAGGAGTGTTTAAAACCTTTTTTAGAGCAGGCTGAGCCGGTTACCAGTGAACTACTGGTTAAAGAAGCTGATGTGGTTATTGTTGCGGTAAAGCCGCACCTGGTAGAAGAGGTGATAAAAGAAATTGCTCCTGAGCTTACCGGTAAGATTTTAGTTTCGGTGGCGGCTGGAGTTTCCTTGAAAAAAATAGCCGGGTGGGGGGTTCCTGCCGAATGCGAAGTGGTAAGGGTAATGCCCAATACCCCGGCTTTAATTGGTCAGGGTTTTATTGCGATTACGCCATCAAAAGTAGATGAGCTGTTAGCCAATATCTTTAACTCTCTGGGGGAAGTGGTCTTTCTCGAAGAAAAATATTTTGACCATATTACTGCCTTATCGGGAAGTGGACCGGCTTATATTTATTTAGTAGCGGAAGCATTAATTGATGGAGCGGTCCGCCTGGGTCTTCCACGGGATGTAGCAAGGAAAGCGGTTGTTCAGACTTTAATTGGGGCAGGAACAATGCTCAAGGAAACTCAGGAACATCCGGGAATTCTCCGGGATGCGGTAGTAACACCCGGTGGGACCACGGCGGCGGGTTTATACCAGTTGGAAAAACAGGGGATTAGAGGTATGTTTGCTGACTGCCTGGAAAAAGCTTACGAACGGGCCAAAAATCTTACTTAAATAGAGGTGGAACATGAATTTTTTGACGGATTTTATTAACATAGCTTTTAATATTTATGGCTGGCTTATTATCATTCGGATTTTACTTACCTGGATTCCGGTTAATCCGTATCATCCAATCGTTAATTTTATTACTTCTTTAACCGATCCCTATTTGAATATCTTTAGACGGCTTATTCCACCGGTAGGGATGATTGATTTTTCCCCAATTGTGGCGTTTTTTGTTCTCGAAGTAGTGAGAATGGTAATTTTACAGTTACTGTTGATGCTGGGGTGATGGTATGGAACTAAGTCAAGCCGAAATTGAAGACCTGCTTTCCCGAGCTGCTAAAGGGCAGATTGTTCGGACTGACTTTCTTGACCCTGCTGCAGCTTCTTTTACCCGGGACTTATTAAGAAATTATCCAGAGGTAAATTATAAAGTAGACGGTGGCTATCCCAGTGCGGAACGGGTCCGTTTTGCTTTTTTTCCTATCTACGTTTTTCCCGAAGATGTGGAACTTAATATTGGATTTATTGAAATAACTGGAAATTTTAAATTTCAAACGGTAACTCACCGGGATTTTTTGGGAGCGATCGTAGGTACGGGGATAAAAAGGGACAAAGTTGGTGATTTAATTCTTATTCCCAATGGTTGTCAGGTGGTGGTAGACCGGGATTTGGTACCATATTTAATTCAGCAGTTAGATAAAGTCCACCGGGTAAGTGTTAAAGTTAAGGAAATTGTTCGGGAGGAGCTTTTATTACCAGAAGCCAAAACCCGGGAAATAGTTGCTTTTGTGAAGTCTCTAAGACTTGATAGTGTTGGGGCCAGCGGCTTTGGAATTTCCCGAAGCCAGATGGTTAAGGAAATCGAAGGGCAAAAAGTAAGGGTTAACTGGAAATTGCAGGTTAAACCTTCGTATGAAGTTGCTCCGGGCGATGTAATCTCTTTAAGAGGACGGGGCAGGGTGGAAGTTGTTGAAATTGCTGGAGTTAGTAAGAGCGGGCGAAATAAGGTAATATTAAGACGATACCTTTAAATTTTGGGAGGGTCATAAATGCAGCTGCCGGTGGAAATCAGAGCAAAGGAATTTAAAAGGGTTTTTCGGGGTTACGAGCCGGAAGCAGTGGATAATATTTTAGAAATGGTAGCCCAGGATTTAGAAAAACTACTTGCCGAGAATCAACGGTTAAAAGAGTTACTTGAGGCTAAAGAACAGCAATTAGCAAATTTTAAGCTTTTAGAAGACAGAATAAATCAAGCTTTAATTGTGGCGGAAAAAACTGCAGGAGAAATAATCGAAAACGCTAAAAAAGAAGCGGAAATTATTCTTAAAACGGCGCAAAATCAAAAAGGAGAAATGATAAGTCAAGCTAAGTTAGAGGTGCAAAAAATTATGGAAGAATACGAAAGATTAAACCAGGAATACGAAAAATTCAAAAGGGAATTTAAAGCGTTGTTATTAAGTTATTTAGACGAGGTGGGTGAAAAAGACCTAAATACTAAAGACCGCCAAATTTCTCAAATAAAGCCCAAAAACGTGGAAATGCCTTAACAAAAAAGCCCTGCAGGAAAACTGCAGGGCTTTTTAACTATCAGATCCGGCAATTACAAGCTGGTCTTAATATACGAAATCATATCATCGGTAACAAGTTTTGCTACATCCGGCAGCATCTTAGGCATCAGCCGGTCCATAACCACCGGCATCAGGTTGGGCATCTGCCGCTTCATGTAATCGGGCATCGGAATCCGTTTTTCCACTTCTCTCAGCATATCCGGAAGGACCTTGGGCATCACCATGGGCATCAACATAGGCATCATCTTGGGCATCATTGGCTTCATTAAGGAAAGTCCACCGGGGATTGCCCGCATGACTTTCATCATTGCCACCATGTAGCCCGGCATTGCTTTAAACATTTGCGGGAAGAGAGCCTTCATAACTTGAGCAAAGCCTTCCGGAGTCATCAAAGCAATCATCTTTTCAAACACGGCCCACAGCTCTAAAGCATAAGGGGTAGGATTTGGTAACTCGATTCCCAAACCTTTGGCAGCAAAGGCAGCCAAGTCGACTACCGGCATATCGATATTGTTTTTATCGGCCGCTACCCTTAACTGAAACTGGCAGCAGGGGCAAAGGGCTATAAGCATATCAGCGTTAACTTTAACGGCTTCGTTTACCCGCTTTCCACCTAATTTATCGGAAGTGGGATGGGATTCGCCAATACGGGTTAACACGCTACCGCAGCAGAGGGCATTTTCCCGGTTGTGTTCCATTTCCACGAATTCGACGCCGGGTACCGCTTTAATAAGCTCCCGGGGTGGTTCGTAAACGCCGCCCGCCCGACCGATATGGCACGAGTCGTGGAAAGTAACCCGGGCATTGACTTCATGGGTGAATTTGAGCTCGCCGGATTTAATTTTTTCTTCTAATACCTGTGAATAATGCTTGGCTTCAATATCGTATTCAAGACCGAGCTTTTTCGCCCATTCGGGGTACAGGTCATGCCACGATAACCAGCAGGCTGGGCAGGAAGTTACAACCGTTTTTACACCCCGTTTTTTAGCTTCGGTAATGTTGTGCTTAACGATTTCCTGGAAGACATCCCAGCGTCCGGAAACTAACATGGGTATACCGCAGCATGCTTCATCTTTGCCAAGGTAGGTAAACTCAATGCCCGCCGCATCTAAAAGCCGGGCTGAAGCAATGGCAATGTCGTTTTCGACGTAACTTGCGGTGCAGCCGGCAAAATAAGCGATTTCAGCTTGGTCTTTAATTTTGCCTTTTAAGTCGTCCGGGACCCACTTATCCCGGTCTTCCCGAAAGCCCGCCCAGATGTTGATATCTTTTTGTAAACTGGCAGCCATCATTTCAAAGGCCGGGAAGGTCATATAACCTTTTTCCATTACAAGGTCGCCCCGCAGGACTCCCCAGGACGGTTCAATGGGTAAATCTAACTGACAAACAAAGTCACACTTCTCGCAAGTGGTACAGAGCAGGAAAGTATCGACCATTTTTTGATCAAACTTGGCTTTTCCTTCAATTACCTTGCGAATAAACGACCATTTACCCCGGGGGCTTGCCGACTCCCAGCCACGGCCGTCATACAGAGTACATACGTTGCGGCAGTAACCGCACTGGGCGCAGGCATAAGCATACCAGGCGACGTTTCCGGGAATTCCGTTTTTCGCTGCGAATTTTTCGCCCAAGTCGGGTTTTGCTTTATTGCCGAACCACCGGGCTACCCCTTCAAAAGTATTGGCCAGGGACATAACCGTATTAATGATGCCTTTTCCTTCAAGTTTCAAGGGGTTAAATAAACCATCGGGGTCCACTTTAGCTTTTAATTCTTTAATTTTTTGTAACCTTTCGCCATAGACCGCTGGTGCTTCATTAGCTAAATAGAGCCCTGCGGCATAGCTTCTACCGCCAAACTTTTTCGCCGTTTTTAAAACGGTAAGAGATAGGCTATAGGCAAAGTTAAAGGAAAACTTTCGTTCATCGTGCGGGATAAAGCCTAAAAGGACAATTTCACTATCGCCTACAACCGTACCTTCAACGACTAAAGGAAGGGAAATCAAGCGTTCAAACTCATTAAATACTTCACTTAAGCGATTTTTGGGAATCACGACTTCTGCTGGCACTAATGAAGGACCAATTCGTTTAACTTTCATGGGATTGTAGCGTTGCTCCCATTCGTGCTTGGTTATTTCCGCCGGTAATATTTCTCCACCATTTTTTGCAGCTAAACTTTCTATTTTACCGGCTATATTGCTGTCTTCAAAGGCAACAATGGTTATAAAGCCTTTGGGGAGAACTGGTCCTTTTTCTTCGTGCCCGTGGTGTATCTTGGGAGGTAACTGGTTTTTTAATTCGGCAGCCGTTGGATTGATAAAACCAACATGCCAGATATCAAGGCCGCTTTTGCCTAAATCAAGAATAAAATTTTGTAAATCTTTAGCTGACTGGAAGTTTGCGGCAATTACGTGGGTATCTTTAAGATGTTTTACCTTTAAAGTAACTTCGGTAATAACCCCGATAGTTCCCATGGTACCAAAAATCAAATCTAAATCTTTTCCGGTAAAGGTGCGGACTTCACCGTTGGCTAAGACAGCTCTGACGCTAACCACATTTTCTTTAAACCAGCCGTACTTGTAGCTACCGATACCGGATCCTTCCTGAGCTACCCAACCGCCAACCGTTGAAGCCGGGGCACTGGTAGGAACCATTCTCGGGGCAAGACCGTAAAAACTTAAATAATATTCTAAATCTTTCCACACTACACCGCCCTGAACCGTTACCGTTTGGGATTTTTCATCATGGGCGATAATTTTGTTAAAGCGGGATAAGTCTATAACCAACCCGCCTAAAACCGGTAACACTCCACCGTAGCCGGAAGATGCGGAAGCCCTCGGCGTAAGGGGAACTTTCTTATTTCTGGCCCACTTAAAAAGCCAGATTAATTCTTCTTCGTTTTCCGGCTGAACAATACCGGCAGGGGTGGTGTCACCTACCAGTGGTTTAATTAGGCTTGGTAAGGCACCTACATCATGGTCATATAAAATTCGCTCATTGTAATTAAAGTTGACCCGCGCACCAAACTTACGCTGAAGTTCGGCCTGCTCGGCTTGTGAAAAACTTCTTTTTTCCGCCACCATTACTCCTTCCTCCCTTTCGTAGGCTATTTTAAGTATACTGCAAGAAAATTTCGCTGTCAATATGGTTTAGAAGGGGGCGAAAAGTGAAAAATTTTAGAAAGAAAAGGTGAGAAGTGTCTAATATTATAAGACTTTATATATCTCTTGTGAAAGTTGCCACCAAGTATTTATATTTTTTAACTCAAGTATTTTTAAAAAATTCAAAAAAACTTTAGCGCAAATTATCGCATCCCCCAGAGCAGTGTGTCTTCCCCGGAGGCTTATAGCAAATTTTTGGGCAAAATTTTCTAAAGAATAGTTTGGTTCCCGGGGAAAGAGATATAGTCCTAAATCCACGGTATCCAGGATACGGGGGGTTAATTTTTTTCCGGTTAAGGAAGTTAGATGCTTATTTAAAAAAGCCAGGTCAAAATTTACCGAATGCCCTACGATAACCGAGTTATCGGCAAAATCCAGGAAAGTTGTCAGGGTATTAATAAGAGGAGGGGCGTTTTGCACAGTTTTTGGGCTAATCCCGGTTAATCTTTGGACTATTTCGGGTATTTCCCGCTGGGGGTTGACATAAGCATGAAAAGTTGGACGGGTAATGTTACCGTTAATAATTTTTACCGCACCAATAGCGATAATTTCGTCCCCCTGAAAAGGTTTTAGGCCGGTGGTTTCCAGGTCAATTACCGTATAGGTTAAATTTATAAGCGGAATGTCGTAAGGGTAAAAAGCATTTATCTTTTCAATTTTAGTGCGAAGCGGATTTTTATTTGGTTCTAAAAATTTTCTTATGGATCTTATCATTGAGATTCCTCCTTAAAAGACAGTTACCCGGAAGGCGTTGGCGGTTAGTTGCTGAAGTTTCTGAGCGTAAATTAAAGCTTCTTTTAAAAGCATTTGGTCTTTGCGGGGCAAATGGTAAGGATTAATAAGATTTGTCGGGGTTAGGTTTACTTTAATTTTGCTTAAATTTTCTTTGATTCTAAATAAAGAAAGGGTTTCAAAAGCAAATTGAAAGTTTTCAATTTCTTCCCGGGAAAAAATCTGTTTTGTTTCTAAAAACTTTAAACGTGTTAAAGTGGCGCTGGACGAATAGTATTTTTCCCTTAAGGCAAAAAGGCGGATGGCATCGACAAAATGGATTGTCCCCTGTCTTTTTAAATCAAGCATATCTTTGCGGGGACCGGATCTGGGGGTAATAAACGAATGCCAGACGTTAAGCGGCACTTTATTTAAATACTCATCCCGGGCTAAATGGAAAAACACTATTGGGGTTTGGGAAAGCTGTTCTAAAACCTGCTCTTTTAATTTTTCGGCTAATTTAAAATTACCGTAAACCGGGCGAAAATCGAGAAAGATGGAAAAAAGCCGAATATTTTCACCGGTTAAGTTTAAAAACCATTCCAAAAGTTTTTGTTCCCAACTTATTATTTGCCCGTTCCATAAAGGATTGCTGGCCATTACTCCGCCTTTACAGGGACTAAAACCCACTTCTATTAACAGGTTATTGATTTTTTGGCCAAGTTTTAAAAAGTAATCCTGAACTATTTTGGGCTCCTCCTGGGGGTTATCCCAGAGAAGACCGTTATCCAGGTCGGTGCGTAAATATTGTTCTTCCCGACCGGCACTGCCCATGTTAATAAAGCAAAAATCGGCTGGAGGAGGACCTGACTCTTTCTCCATTTCAGCGAGAGCCAGCTCTACCGCTTTTCGGTACGCTCGATCGAAAAATTCGGTCATGATTTTATAAATTTCGGCAATTCCGGCTTTTTCGGAAACGAGAGCGGTTAATACCCCTTCGGCATCTTTCAATCCCTGTTTAATTTCTTTTGAGCTACTGGCGGTCTCCAAAGAATTAACGATGGTAATGGTGCCGGTTTCCCGGCTTTTTAAAAGGTCTTTTAAGGTAATAATGCCTAACAGGGTTTCATTTTCGGTTACCAAAAGGTGGCGTACTTGTTTTTTAATCATTTCTAAAAGAATCTGGGAGTAGTAAGCATCCGGGCTTATCGTTGCCGGATTTTTATTCATAATGTCCAGGGCTATTAAAGAGTCGGTAGGAGTTTTACTTTCGGCTAAAACTTTTCTTACCAGGTCGTGTTCGGTAATAATTCCCAAAGGGCGATTGTAATTATCAACGATAACTACCGAGCTTACCTGGTGCTGGGCCATGAGGTTAGCTATAGTTTTAATCGACTCACCGGGGGTTGCTTTTACCACGTCAGGATTCATGAGCTGGGAAGCTTTTTTAATAATGTTTAGCGGCGAATACGATTCTGTTTGACTTTCCCGGGATATTTCTAAATATAATTCCCGCAGACGGTCGGTAAGAATTTTGTTAAAGGCGGCAGTAAAAGGGAGATTTTTGTTTAAAATCTCCATAAAAATATTTTTCGGGATAAACCCAATTAAGGCTTCCGTTGCGGCTCGAATACCTGCCGGGTAAGGTTCACCGCTAAAAAGCACCGCCTCGCCGAAAAATTCTCCCGGACGGCGGAGACTTATGACGATATCCTGACCGCGTTCGCTGGTAACCACAATTTCTAAAATGCCGTTAAAGACGAGAAATAGACCGTTTCGTGCCGGTTCTTTTTCCCTGAAAATATATTCCCCCGGCTGGTAGTTACGGGAAGTAAGGTTATTACTTAATTCTTCTAAATGATTTTCCGGCAGCAAAGAAAAAGGATAAATATGGGATAGAGTTTGGGGCAAAGAAATTCCCTCCTTTAAGGGGATTTTTTATAAATATAATAGCTTTTTGAATTTACTGTCACTAAAATTCCTCCGAACTGCCAAAAAGGCTGTTTTAACTGCATTTTTCTTTTTTCTTATTTTTTAGTTTCAACTAAAGAGGGGAAATTAGGCAGTTGGCTCTAAAAATAAAACCGTTTAAGGAGAGATAATTGTCAGAAAATTTTAATAAATAATACTTTAATATTAAAAACAGGGGCGTAAGCCCGGAAAGGAGGAGGTTTTATGGAACATTTAAGAGAACAGCAGCTTTTAAAGGAAAAACTATCCCACATCGACGAGAACCCAAAGTACCAGAAACTCATTGCCGAAAAGAAAAGTTTTATTGTAAAGGGGGTCATCTTTTTCGTTATTTACTACTTTTTGTTGCCGATTTCTGTTGGCTTTTTCCCGGAAATCATGAAGAAACAGGTAATCGGCAGCATTAATCTGGCGTATTTATTTGCCTTATCCCAGTTCTTCATGGCATGGATTTTGGCTTATCTGTATGTGCAAAAAGCCAACAAAGTGTTTGACCCCCTGGCGGAGGAAATTATTAAAGAAGTTAAAGGAGGGGCGTAGGGATGAAGATTAATTTGGCGTTTACCCTTTTTTCCATTATTGTTCTTATTACCCTCATCATAACTTACTGGGCGGCTAAAAGGACCAAGACTACGTCGGAATTTTATGCGGCGGGAAGGTCAATTACCGGAGTGCAAAATGGTATTGCGGTAGCTGGCGACTATATGAGTGCTGCATCGTTTTTGGGGATTGCCGGACTGATTTGTCTTTATGGTTATGATGGCTTTATGTATTCCGTAGGCTGGCTGGTGGCGTATCTTACGGTTTTGCTGGTGGTAGCGGAACCTTTACGGAATTCAGGTAAATATACGATGGCGGATGTTTTAGCCTACCGGATGAATAATAAAACTGTCCGGTCGGTGGCAGCGCTAAGTACTTTAACGGTGAGCCTCTTTTATATGATTGCCCAGATGGTAGGTTCGGGCAACTTGATTAAACTTCTTTTAGGCTGGAAGTACGAAACGGCTGTTGTGGTAATCGGTATACTCATGGTTTTATATGTGGTGTTTGGCGGAATGTTAGCTACTACCTGGGTGCAAATTATCAAAGCTATCCTGTTAATGACCGGAACCATAGTGCTTTCAATTGCCGTGCTGGCCCACTTTGATTTTAGTTTGGTTAAATTTATGGGAGCCGTTTCACAAAAATTCGGCCAAAGTTTTTTGGAGCCGGGGAATTTGTATAAAAATCCGTGGGATCAAATTTCCCTTGGTATTGCGCTAATCTTTGGTACTGCCGGTCTTCCCCATATTCTGGTTAGATTTTACACCGTGCCCAATGCTAAAGAAGCAAGAAAGTCTGTGGTCATCGCAATGTTAATTATTGGAACGTTTTATATATTGACTACCTTCCTGGGTTTTGGCGCTGCCTACTTTGTTGGGCAGGATGTGGTAAAAAGCTTTGATAAAGGCGGTAATATGGCGGCTCCCCTCTTAGCCCAGTATATCGGTGGTGGCCCCGGTACTCTTGGAGGAGAATTTTTCTTAGCCTTTATCGCAGCAGTTGCTTTTGCAACTATCTTAGCGGTAGTTGCCGGCCTTACCATCTCCGCTTCCTCGGCTTTTGCCCATGACTTTTACACCAACGTCTTACGGGGAGGAAAAGCCAGTGAAGCCGAGCAGGTGAAGGTAGCAAGGCTAACGGCACTAACGGTAGGGATACTATCCATCTTAATTGGAATATTGGCCAAAGGCATGAACGTCGCTCACTTAGTGGCTTTAGCTTTTGCGGTAGCTTCCAGCGCTAATTTACCGGTAATTGTTTTATCGATGTTCTGGAAGCGGTTTAATACTGCCGGAGTGGTGACCGGTATTTTAACAGGTTTGATAGCCTCGGTGGGCCTGGTTATGATTGGTCCTGATGTCATGGGTAAAGAAGCGGCAATCTTCCCCTTAAAAAATCCCGGAATTGTCAGTGTTCCGCTGGGCTTTTTAGGAGCAATTTTGGGGAGCTATCTTAAAGTGGAAAAAGCGGCGGAAGAAAAATTTGCCGAACTTTCTGTTCGAGCCAATACCGGTCTAGGGGCCGAAATGTAAGGGTTAAAACTTTGGCGCGGTATCCTGCGTGAGGGCCGGGTACTGCTGCCAGGATAACGGTCCCGCCTTTAGGTATAAAACTAAAGGCGGGGTTTTTTCTTGAAATGCTAAAATTAATGTTCGAATTGCTATTTTTTTAAAATTTAAAACAATTGCCCCCGAAAATTTGGTAACTCAACCGCAAAATGTGGCTTTTAAAGTAAGTTTTATTGTTGTTCGGGGATATCAAACCTATAATCTAAAAGTGAATATTAAGGGAAAGGAGGGTAGCAGAACAGTTAATTTCAATACTTTATTAGACAGGGGGGGAAAAAGTGAATAAAGGTATCTTGGTAACCGCTGCTGGTACCGGAATTAATTTAATGCTTGGGGTGCTTTACAGCTGGAGCGTAATAAAGAAAGCGTTAGTTGCCCAGGGCTGGAGTAATACCCAGGCGGCACTTCCCTATACCATAGCTTGTGCGGTTTTTGCGATTATCATGGTTTTTGCCGGCCGGCTCCAGGACCAGATAGGTCCGCGCAAGGTGGCAACGGTGGGGGGAATATTAATAGGTAGCGGAATGATTTTGGGCGGATTAATAACGTCCCTACCGGGTTTGATTATTTCCTTTGGAATTCTGGCAGGGACGGGAATTGGTCTTGGTTATGCGGCAGCAACTCCGGCAGCGGTGAAATGGTTCGATCCTGAAAAGAAGGGGTTAATTACGGGAATTGTAGTAAGCGGATTTGGTCTGGCTTCAGTATATATTTCACCCCTTACCACCTGGTTTTTAAATCATTTTGGCTTAGAGAGAACTTTTATCTATTTAGGTATGATTTTTTTGGTAATTACCGTTATCCTGGCTCAATTGTTAACCGACCCTCCCGCAGATTACCGGGCGACGGGAGCAACCGGTAAAACTTCAAAAATTAGTGTGGATTTTACCTGGCAGGAGATGTTAAAAACTTCCCGTTTTTATCTTTTATGGTTGATGTTTGCTTTTTCTGCTTCGGCGGGGCTCATGGTAATCGGTCACATTACAACCATTGCCAAAGATCAAGCCAACTGGGAAAAAGGCTTTTGGCTGGTGGCTTTGCTGGCAATTTTTAATGCTTCCGGCAGAATATTGGCGGGACTGGTATCCGATAGAATTGGCAGGGTCAACACCATGCTTTTAGTTTTCCTGGCTGGCGGGGTTAATATGCTTCTCTTTGGAACTTATCATACCATCGGCAGTATGGCTATCGGTACGGCAATTGCCGGTTTAGCTTACGGTGCTTTATTGAGCCTTTTCCCTTCGGCTACGGCCGATTATTACGGTACAAAAAATCTTGGAGTAAATTATGGTTTAGTTTTTACCGCCTGGGGTATTGGAGGGGTTTTTGGTCCGCTTTTAGCGGGTAAAGTGGTAGACCTGACGGGAAGTTACCTTTTAGCCTATAAAATTTCTGCTGTCCTTTTAGGAGGAGCGGTAGTGCTTGCTTTACTTTTAAAAATACCGCGGTATGTTCTGGCCAAAGCGTAATTTTAGGGACGGTTCTGTCAACCACCATTTTCTGTTCCGACAGAACCGTCCCTTTTGTTACTTTTTCAACATTACGCAGGAGGGAGCTAAGAGCTTAATGGCAGCTTCCATGTAGTTTTTTATTGGCTCGGTAGGGTCAAAAATGTCATTTATTCCAAGAGCCATAGCAACTAAATCGGTAATATCTTTTTGCCTTACTTTCGCATTTAAAGCATTAGAAGTATAATTCATCTGTGAACCGCAGCCGGCACAGTTAGTTACTATATAATCAGCCTGGGTGTCAATTGCCTCCTGAATCCGCTTTTGCCCTGAATAAGCAACGGTTGGCATAGAGTGGAACGATGCTACCAGACCGCAGCAGAGACCTTTTTCCCGGTTGTGCTGCATTTCTACTAACTCTACTCCCGGTAAAGCTTTTAAAACATTTCTCGGTTCATCGTAAATATTAAACCAGCGTCCGACATGACAGGAATCGTGGTAGGTTACCTTAACATTAAGGGGTTCTGTGAATTTTAGTTTTCCTTGTTCAATGAGACGGTTTAAAAATACGGTGACATGTTCGGTTTCAATATCCCAGTTAATTCCCAAGTGATGGGCTATTTGATGATAGTTTTCGGTAAAGGTAGCAAAACAGCCGGGACAGGAGAGAATTAATTTTTTAATACCCCGGGCTTTTAAATTTCGGTAATTTTCCCGGACTTTTTCGGCAAACTGTTCTTGATACCCGCCAAGAGCGTGGTATAAGCCGCAGCAACCTTCCGCATCACCCAGGTACACAAAAGGTACTCCTGCTTTATTCATTATCCTGGCTATGTTTTGCGGCATATTTTTCATGATGATACTTGCCCAGCAACCCGGCCAGTAGGCAATTTCCCCTTCTTCTACATATTCAATATCAGGAAGAAGCCAGTTTTTAGCCTCTTTTGGTACTCCCCAGAAGTTTCCGGTATTTACTACGTTCTCTTTAACTAAATCCAGACCGGTAATAATATAACCCTTTTCGTTAACTATCGGTCTTAAGCCAATCCAGCGTTCGGCGTTAGGTAAGTTGGTTTGACAGACCACATCGCACTTCTTGCAGGTGGTACACAGTACTAACGAGCTTACTAATTCTTCGTTAAGTTCAATTTCTCCTTTAGCATACTGGTTTAATAAATACCATTTACCTCTGGGAGAGTTCGATTCCCAGGGGTCGGGCATGAAGACGGTACAATTGGTTCGGCAAAAACCGCACTGGGCACAAATATAACTTTCTTCTACCATTTCTGCCGGTAGTCCCTTTACGGCTTTACCGTTGCCATTATCTTCTCTGCTGCCGCCTAACAGTTTACCGAGTCCGCCCAAGAGAGATTTACTGAAATTAGCGCTCTTCATAGCGGCGTTTAAAGCTTTTAAGGGAGAGTTTTTGTCTAAAGATGGAGGAAGAATTTTGCCTGGATTTAAGATACCGCTTGGGTCGGTTTTTTGTTTAAAGTTTAAAATTTTTGACACTAAATCTTTACCTAAAAACTCTTCCGCATAATCGGTAAAGTACATGCCAAGGGCAAAGATGCGACCATTCATTTTAAAAGCCAGATCATTTACTACTAACGAGTTGGCATAAAGGAGAGGGAAATTAAGCTTGCGCTCATCGGCTAAAAGGAAACCCAAGAAGGTAATTTGGTCTTTAGCAGCAAAAGTACCTTCAAAAGCAAATTCGCCTTTAAACTTATTTTTTGTTTCAGTTAAAAAGCGCCAGGCTTGATTTTTTGGCAATAAAACTTCGGAAGCTACAATTGACGGACCAAGACGTTTTAAACGCATGGGATAAAAACGGTTGTTCCATTCCTCTTCAGCAATAGCGGAGGGCATTATTTTTCCGCCAAACCGGTTTAAGGTTGCAGTAAGACTATCTAAATCTTTCTGGGTTGGGGATAGCAGGACAAAATTAAGAAAATATTTATCTTCAGGAAGAATATGGTGATTTTGGGCTTTTTGTTGAAGTTTTACAAATTCCGGGGACATTAAATTTACGGACCACAGGGGAAGATTTTCTTTTTCCAAACTATCCATTAATGAACTTAAATTTTCAAGTTCAGGAAAAGCTGCCAGTACAGGGACTTCTTCTTTTCTGGGCATAATTTTTATCGTAACTTCGTAAATTAAGCCGGTGATACCTTCTAAACCGTAAATTAATTTAAGCTCGTCACCGGCAAAAATTTTTTCCGTTCCGTCCCCCAGGATGGCTTTAACCTCTACGATATTTTCCAAAAAGCTTCCAAACTTATAACTACCGATTCCCGTGCCGCCCTGGGCAACCCAGCCGCCAACGGTGGAACCGGGATAGCTGGTAGGATAGAGCCGTAGCGTGTAACCGTAACGGTTTAGATACTCATCCAACTCCTGCCAGACAAGCCCTGGCTCAACGGTAACGGTTTGCTTTTCCGGGTTAAAGGAAATAATGTTTTTCATCCTGATAAAATCTACCACAATTCCACCTTTAGTAGGAACAGCTCCTCCGAAGCCAGCGGTAGCAGCGCCCCGGGGAACAATAGGGATTTTTGCCGTTTGCGCATAAATTACCAACTGTTTAATTTCTTCTTTGTTTACTGGCTGAACTACAGCGTCGGGTAGGGAGTTAAAAGTCTTTTTAACGGCACTCGGGATAACCCCCATGTCATGGCTGTAAAGAATTCTTTCAAGGTAATTATCCCGAAAACGTTCCTGAAAAATTTCCTTTAATTTTTCCATTTCTAAAACCTCCTGCAAAAATTATTTTGAGAAACTTGTAACAAAAAATTATAAGAACAGAAGCCCTTTTACACCGTTTCACCTCCTTGAAAGAAAGAATATTCTTTCACAAATATTTTTATAAAAAAGAATATTCTTTCTGTTACATTTAAAAAAATAAGATTACTTTTTTAAGGCATCAAATATTAGCTGGGCAGTGGTATCGATGATACTGGATAAAGGCTGGGTGATAATACCGTCAGTTTTTAATTCTATTAAACGCATGACAGGGCCGGAAATAAAAGCAGCTAAAAGTATCTGGTCTGCATCTTTAAAAGTACCTTCCTTTTGGCCAAACTCAACGATTTTTTTCACGGCTTCCAGGCCTTCAGCAGTGCAAATAGTAAAGTTGCAATCTAAAATTTCTTTGGGACGGGCGTGTAAAAGATAGTTAACGGTGATTAAATCTTCATCGGCCCAGTTAAACATCATTTCTACAAAACCACGAATTTTTTCTTTAGCAGTGGCCTTTGCTTCCACCTGTAACTGGTAACGGCTTAAAAAGCTTTCCACCGCATCTTCATGAATGACGCGGGCCAATTCCTCTTTAGAAGAGAAGTGGTGATAAATTGCCCCAATACTTACCCCGGCATCTTTGACAATATCCGGGATACTGGTTTGGTGGTAACCTTTTTCAACAAAGAGTTTCCGGGCTGATAGGTAAATTTTTTGTTTTATTTCTGTCTCTGGAGTTTTTTTTGCCAAATCCGCACCCCCACAGAAAGAACATTCTGTTTATATTATACCTTAAATTAAGATTTTGGCAAGGAGAAATTTTTGTGTTATTTTGAATATGTAACAGAGTTTTGTGGAGGTTGAGGCCATTGGAAGGATTTTGGGAAAAGTACCAGACTTTTATAGGAATTGCAGCAGAAAAATTAAAAGAAATAATTAACGATCCTCCTTTTCGCGGTTTAAGAATTAATCCCGGAAAAATCAGCAAAGAGGATTTATACCAGCGCTATGGATACTTAGAAGCGATTCCCTGGTGTCCGGAAGGTTATTATCTTTCTGAAGAAATGCTTTTGGGAAAAGACCCCTGGCACTGGGCGGGGGCATTTTATTTACAAGAGCCTTCAGCAATGCTGCCGGTGGAAGTTTTGGACCCTAAGCCGGGAGATAAGGTACTGGATTTGGCTGCTGCTCCCGGGGGTAAAGCAACGCAAATCCTAAGCAAATTAAAAGGGGAAGGAATTTTGGTTGCCAATGAAGTAAACTTTTCCCGGGCTAAAATACTGGCGGAAAATTTGGAACGGTGGGGCTATGAAAATTTTTTAGTTTTAAATGAAAGTCCGCTTAACCTTGAAGAAAAGTTTGAAGCTTATTTTGATCGGATTTTAGTGGATGCTCCATGCTCCGGGGAAGGGATGTTTAGAAAAAACCCCAGAGCTATTGATGAATGGTCCATTGAGCATGTTCTGGGGTGTAGCGTGCGCCAGAAAAAGTTATTAACCACTGCAGCAAAACTCTTAAAAGAAGGAGGTGTACTGGTTTATTCAACCTGTACCTTTAATCCCGAAGAAAATGAAAGGGTGGTAGCATGGTTTTTAAAACAAAACCCCAACTTTGTGCTGGAAAGTATTGAAATCAAAGGGGTTTCGCCGGGTATACCGGAGTGGGCCGAAAGTAACCTGGAGTTACAGAAAACCTTTAGGATCTGGCCTTTTAAACAAAAGGGAGAAGGACATTTTGCTGCACGAATGGTTAAGTTGTTTGATGATGGAAATAAATCGCATTTACCCAGGAAAGGTAAACCCGAAAGGAAAAAGATAAATATGGAAGAGTTTAGTAAGTTTTGGCAGGAATATTTTACTGTACCCGAGCCGGAAGTGGCCTTTAAAGGAGAAAAATTATTTCTCTTGCCGCAAAATTTGCCGGATATAAACGGTCTAAAGGTGGTTTGTGCCGGCAGAGAACTTGGCGAAATAAAAAAGGGACGCTTTGTACCGTCCCAGGCTTTGGCTTTTAGTTTGTTGAGTAAAAAATTTACTCGTGCCCTGGAATTGCCCAAGGAGCAGCTTCGAGCATTTATAAAAGGTGAAAGTTTTTCGGTACCGTGGGCGGAAGGCTGGTATTTAATCTGCGATGAAGGTGTAGCTCTTGGTTTTGGGTACGTCAAAAAAGGAGTATTTAAAAACCAATTAGCTAAAAATCTCCGTAGTTTCGCTTTTTAGCTGGTATAAGGTTTTTACAAAGACATCCAGCAAGTCGGGGTCAAAGTGGCTGCCACTGCAGTTTTTTATTTCGAGGATGGCTTCTTTGAAATTTAAAGGTTCACGGTACGGACGGGTTGAGGTCATGGCGTCAAAGCTATCGGCCAAAGTAATTATCCGCGCAAGTAAAGGGATATTTTTTCCCGAAAGACCGTCGGGATAACCGCTGCCATCGTATTTTTCATGGTGGTGGTAAATTATTGGAATCAAGGGTTTTAAAAAAGATATGGGCTTTAATATTTCGGCGCCGATAACCGGATGTTTTTTAATTGCACTTGATTCTAAAAGGTTTAGAGATCCCGGTTTATTGATAATTGCTTCATCAATCCAGATTTTACCCACATCGTGTAAAAGTCCTGCTAAATAAATAATTTTGAGGCTTTCCTGGTCAAGGTTTAAATTTTTGGCCACATGGTAAGACAGGATGCTTACCTGACGGGAGTGTTCTAAAGTGTAGTGGTCTTTAAAATCGATTAAGGATAATAAAACTTTTAACGTTTTGAATAAGGTTTTTTCTGCCTGGTTAAAATCAGAAAGTATTTCTTCTTCTATAGCAATGTGGTTTAAAATGTTAAAGCGGCTTCTTTTAATCTGGTACATGGCTTTATCGGCAAGATCCAGGACCATTTGCGGCGTCGGAGCAATCCCTAAAGTTGAAGCTCCCACCGAGGCTCTTATAAAACCGCGAAAACGATTTTTCCCAATAACATAAGTATATTGTTTGATTTTTTCTGATATTCTTTGGGCTACATTTAAAGCAGTTTGATAGTCAGTTGCCGGTAGTAAAACGGCAAACTCATCGCCACCGTAGCGAAAAACAAAGTCGTTTTTGCGCACGGAACTTTTTATGATTTTTGCGGTAGTTTTAATGATCTGGTCACCGGCCCTGTGGCCAAACATGTCATTAAACTTTTTAAAATTGTCCAGGTCGATCATGATAACCGAAAGGGGAAGCTTTGTTTGGTCTTCGGCTATTTTTAAAAGGCATTCCTGCAGGTAACGGTAATTATAAACGCCGGTTAAGAAATCCTGATAGATACCTTTTTCCAGCCGGTATAAGAGCTGGAGAGTTTCTATGACGTAAGCCGTATGATTTGCAAAAAAAGTCAAAAGTTCCAAATCTTCAATGGTAAAAAAGTCTTTTTCTTTATGAAATACTATAATAACCCCCAAAGTTTTGGACTTTCCGGCCATAGGAGCGGCAATAGCACTTTTATGACCATAGTAATTAACTATTTCTTTATTGGTAAGAGGAGAAGTGGTGGTATCGTTTATTAAAACAGGACGTTTTTCCTTAAAAACAAGACTACTGAGTCCCTTGTTTTTATTGATATTTTCCGGAATTGGCTTAGCGGCGGATGAATAATGGGATTTTAGTTCAAATTCATATTTGGGGTTTTTAGGGATGACAATATTACATCCTAAAGCCTGCCATAAATCTTTTAAGTAAAAACATACCTCCCTTAAGATGTCATCGGGATCTTTGAACTTTGCCAGTAACTGATGAAATTCATTTACCTTTTGCAGAGGATTTTTAAGATTGTTAACTCTAATATAGGCAGGTACAGGATTTAACATAATTACCTCCTGCTTGTATTTTATATAAAGTATTTCTACATAAGATGGTAAAATCCTTTTTAATTTGCAAAAATTGTGAAAAAGTATACATTGATTTTTATTTAAAAAGTGCAAATACTATCTTGTAAAACCTTTAAATATATCCTAATATACAAGAGGTGCATTTATAATATTTTTTGCGGAGGTAAAGTATGGATCTGAAAAAATACATTTATGACATTCCCGATTTTCCAAGTCCGGGAATTATCTTTCGGGATATTACTCCTTTACTGCAAAATCCCGAAACTTTTCGCCAAACGGTAGATTTACTGGCCGAAAAAGTGGAAGATTTAAAGCCTACCCACGTGGTGGCGATTGAGTCCCGGGGCTTTATGTTTGGGGCTCCTTTAGCTTATAAGCTGGGACTTGGTTTTGTACCGGTGCGCAAGGAAGGAAAGTTGCCCCGGGAAAGTATAAGTGCTTCCTATGATTTGGAGTACGGAAGCAACACGCTGGAAATTCATACCGATGCGTTAAAACCTGGAGATCGGGTGGTAATTGTTGATGACGTCTTAGCTACCGGCGGTACGATGAAGGCTACCGTTGAGCTTTGTGAACAATTAGGAGCACAGGTAGAAGCCCTTTTGTTTGTAATTGAACTTTTAGCTCTCGAAGGGCGGAAAAAACTTACCGGGAAAAAGGTTATTTCGCTTGTTCAATACTAAACCATAGCCCTTCCAGGCACCGGAAGGGTTTTATCATTTTCTTCAGGTGAAAATAGTGATATAATGACAGAAAAAGTGAGGTTAATTGCAATGAGCTTTCCTTTTATCGATTTCAATGGTAAAATAGCCCGCTATCCGATTATTCAGGGAGGGATGGCGGTAAAAATCTCTACTGCCGGTCTGGCAGCTGCAGTTGCCAATGCCGGGGGAATTGGTTTGATTGCGGCTTCCGGGTTAACTGCGGAAGAGCTGGTCGCCGAAATTAAAAGGGCCAGAAGTTTATCTTCCGGTATTATAGGAATAAACATAATGTTTGCAGTAACCCGTTTTAAAGAGCTGGTATTAACCGCTTTAAGGGAAGGCATTGATTTAATTGTTACCGGGGCGGGATTTTCGAGGGATGTTTTTGCAATGGGGAGGGAATTTCGTACCCCGGTGGTGTCTATTGTTTCCTCGGCTAAACTTGCTAAAATTGCCGAAAGCTATGGGGCAGCGGCAGTGGTGGTGGAAGGAAAAGAAGCCGGGGGTCATCTGGGTACGGATAAATCATTATGGCAAATCCTCCCGGAAGTGGTAAAGGCGGTAAAAATTCCGGTTATTGCTGCCGGTGGGATACTAACCCGGGGTGATATTAAAAAAGCTTTGGGAATTGGAGTAGCCGGCGTGCAAATGGCTACCCGCTTTGTTCTGACCCGGGAGTGTGAAGTACATGCAAATTATAAAAACTTATATTTAAAAGCCGGTACGGAAGATGTTGTGCTAATAGATAGTCCGGTAGGACTTCCCGGAAGGGCTCTAAAAAACCGATTCGTGGAAAGATTGCTTGCGGGAGAGGACTTAACTCCCCGGCGGTGTGTAAACTGCCTTAAAAAGTGTCGTCGGAATTTTTGTATTATGGAAGCATTAGAGCGGGCCCGACAGGGAGATATGGAAAATGGCCTGGTGTTTTCCGGGGAAAGGATCGGCGAAATTAAAGATGTTAAACCGGTTACGGAGGTTATAAGGGAATTATTTACGGGGGTGGAGTCATGAAAATTATTGTTTACGGAACACGGAAACGAGAGTGCTATACTTGAGGAACGCTTCCAACTCAGGAAGAGTTGGTAAAGTTTTTAAAGCCAAGCCTGGAACGTCGCTTTGGTAGCAAAGTAAGCATCCAGTTTGTAGATGTTGAAGGAGAAGAATTGCCTGAAGAGGTCCAGGAAAAAATGCAAAGGTACCCCTTGCCTTTGGTGTATTTTGAAGATAAGTTTAAATTTGCAGGTACGTTAAATTACTCGGTATTGGCAAAACATTTGGCGGAAGTAGGGATAAAGGAAGAATAAAACCGGGCCTAAAAGGTGCCCGGTTTTATAATGGGAGTATTTTTCATAACTTTTATAAATTTTACATTAACTTTGTTAGAAAAATGTAAAAATATCAGATTGGACCTTGAATTAGTATATTTTAACGGTAAAATATAAAAATGGAGGTGATAAGGTTATGAAAAACGGAGCGGTAAAAGGCTTGTTATGGTATGAAACCTACGTCAAGTTAATTACTGGTAATAACAAAAACAAGGAAAGAAAAAATTAATCTTCAACCCAGAACTCCCAGGCGCAGTAAAAATCATCCGGATGCTCGTCCGGCGGGCAGGCAAGACATCGGGTTTTAATCCGGGGATCTATGGTTTTAGCAAACCCGGAATATTCGGTTATTCCCACCGGTTTACAGGGAAAATCTGGTAAATTTTTCCGCTTGCGTGCTTCCTGAACCCGACAGGTTTTCATCCTGTAAGTTAATTTATTGCCTTCCCTGGAGATTTCCTGCTGGTTTAAAAAGCCATAAAGGCGAAACCGAAGGGCAATTTCTAAGGCTTCGAGGCCTCCGTTTTCCGGAAGTTTTAAAAAATCTTTAATTCGTTTAGCCTCGATGACAGTAAACTGGGCCCAGGCAGCTTCATCGAGCTCGATGGCTTTTTTTAAACCAAAATTTTTTTCCACTTCCAAAAACCAGAGGCCATCGTGAGCAAGCCATCTCTTAGCAAAATCCTCTAAAAGTTTTAAGGCCTGCTCTTTAGTTAAGTCTTCAGGTGTCATGCTTTTCCCCCCTCTTAAAGTAAAAATATTCAAAAAATTCCCCTTAAATTATTATTCGCTTTTTTATAAAAAAATCCTTTATAAGTTATTTTTTTATCAAGGGAAAAAGGAATTATTATAAACATTGTCGAATATTATCCACTTGAGGTGGGGATTTTGTCGAAAACAGGCGTTTCGGTGATTTTTTGTATTATACTATTTAGCACATCTTTTTTAGTACTGGCAACCAACCCGGTATTAGCTGGAGAGAAGGTTATCGTCGTTGGTGATAACGATTATCCCCCTTTATGCTATCTCGATGAAAGCAATAATCCTGCGGGATTTGATGTGGATTTAATTATTGCAATTGCCCGCAAGGCAGGAATCGACATTGAAATTAAGCTTTTACCCTGGGCTGAAGCCCGGAAAATGGTTGAAGAGGGTAAGGCCGATGTCCTTTTGGGGGTAAATTATACTCGAACCCGGGCCAAGCTGTATGACTTTACCGAGTCGTATCTGGAAAACCGTCAGGTAATTTTTGTTAGAAGCGATAACTATGTGGTAAAAAGCTTAGACGATTTACGAAACCTGAAGGTAGGTGTCCAAAGGGCGGATGTGGCTTTAGACTTTATAGGCGATTATCCGGATATTACTCTGGAGTATTTTGAAAACCAGCAACTGGCTCTTAAAGCCCTGGGACAGAATGAAGTTGATGCGGTAATTGGAAATTATTATACCGGTCTTTACTGGCTGCAAAAACTTAGTCTCGAAAATGAAATAAAAGTTGTGGGTATACCCCTTTCTATTACCAAGTACGGTTTGGGGGTTAAAAAAGGGCAAAACCAGGAGCTATTAAAAAAGTTAAATGGAGCTATCGTTAAATTAAAAGCTACCGGCGAGCTTGATAGTCTTAAAACCAAGTGGTTTGGAGAATTTCCTTACGAGAAAAGATTGTATTTTAACCGGATTCGTACATATGTTATCGTGGGAATCTTTATTTTTACCGCAATCTTATTATTTACTTTATGGTTAAACCGTCTTTTGCAGCAAAAAGTAGAAAAAGCTACCTATGAATTAAATTTAGCTTATCAGGAGCTTTCTGCTCAAAAAGATTTAATGGATAAAATGTTAGAACATGAATTAAACGGTATTATTACTTTGGATGAAAATCGCATCATAAAAAGAATAAACAACAGTGCCTTAAGGATTTTAGGAATTACCGATAAACAACTGGAAGGAAAGCACTTTTCTTTTACACCTCTTAAAGATTATTTTCCTGAACCTTTTTTGGAGCGAGCCTATCGGGGACAGACCTGTTCCCTTAATGAATTTCGAGTGAGTGTAGAGGGACAGACAAAATTTTTAAGCATGAACTTTATAAGCATTCCATCAATTAGGGCGGTATTAATTAACTTTAGAGATGTGACCGAAGAAAAAAAGAGCCTTGAGTTAATGATCAACCGGGATAAATTAATAACCGTTGGCCAGCTGGTAGCGGGTTTTGTTCACGAAATAAAAAATCCTCTTTTTACGGTGAAAAGTTATTTAGAACTGCTGCCGCTTAAGGCAAATGACCCGATCTTTCGGGAAGAAGTTATTAATATAATAAAGAATGAATTGGACCACGTACAAAAATTAATTAATGACTTACTTAATTACGCACGCCCGCAAAACTCGAAAAAAGAGATAGTTATTTTAGAAGAAGTAATTGTTCCATTATTAAATTTATTAGAACCTCAGTTTATTGCCAAACAAATAACGGTATTTAAAGAAAACTTAGGTTTTGCGGTTTATGCTGATCCCATGCAGTTAAGGCACGTTTTCATGAATCTTTTACTAAATGCAATTGATGCTATCCAGGATAATGGTGAGATAATAATTAAAGCTGCGGAGGACGGGGATAAAATAAAAATTGAGGTGCAAGATACCGGAATAGGTATCCCTCCTCAACATTTAAATCAAATTTTCAACCTGTTCTTTACCTCTAAAAAGGATGGCAACGGTATAGGGCTTGCCATCTGCCAGAAATTAATTCAGGAAAATGGAGGCAGTATTTTAGTCGATAGTACTCCGGGTGCGGGTACGACCTTTACCATTTTTTTACCCAAAGGAGTTCCCCTAAGCTTTCAACATGAGAAAGTAGGGTAAGTTTTTTTATTAAATCTTCTGGTAGCTTTTCCCGACCGTGATAAACACCGGCCAGGGCACCGGCAAGGGCAGCACGACTGTCGGCATCACCGCCTAAGTTGGCGGATTTAACGATAATGTCCAGGGGATTATCTTCGGCAAGGAAAATATAGACCGCTGCTTCCACGGTATCGGTGACAAAACCTCCGGTTTTTAAGTCACAGGCGTTTAAGTATGATAGACGGTATAATCTTTCCCGGGAAGCCCTGGCTTCGGCCAGGGTTTCCCTTTTTAAATAAAAGTCTGCTTTTTTTAAGGCTTCTTCGTATGCTTTTAAACGATTGGGGGAATTTAAAAGTTCTTTTAGGAAAAAGCCGGTAAAGACAATTAAATAGTCGGTAATGGGGTGAGGGTGAGTGACCCTTGAAAATCGTAAAGCATAATCGCGGTAAGTTTCATCTTCAGTGTAAAACAGGGCTGCAGGAACTACCCGGGGAAGGCTTCCGTTTCCGCAAAGCCTTTCACCTAATTTGGTTCGTAAATAACTTTTAATTCCTTCTATGTCGCTCCCTAACTGAGCATAAGCCTCTACTGCGGTTTTGGTAGCAGTACCGTACATTTCTGGTTTTTCCGAGACTGCTTGTTTCAAAGCTTCTAAAAAGGAATGAAAAGGGTTTTCCGGATTTTCTAATATTGCTTCGGCTGAGAGGGTTAAAAGCACGGTTTCATCTGATCCTTCTCCCGGGGGAAGGTTAAAAGGTCCACCGCCGGCTATGTCTTGAAAGACGCCATATTTATTGCGGATTTCCTTTTCTTCCATGTTTTCTAAAGTTACTCCTAAGGCATCTCCCAAGTAGAAGCCAAGAAGGCAACCGGTATATTTTTCTTTCATAAAACCTCTCCCTTACTCAAAATAAAACAAAGTTAGATAAACCATGGAAATTATTATTGATATCAACATTAGCGGAAAACCGTAAATAAAATATCTTGTATAACTTACAGGATAACCTTCTTTTTCGGCGATCCCGGCAACAATGACGTTTGCCGAAGCGCCAATAATGGTACCGTTGCCGCCAAGACAAGCACCTAAGGCCAAAGACCACCAGAAGCTATCCATTACTTCCGGGGGAAAAGCTGCGAGTTCGCCCATGGTTTTAATTAAAGGTATCATGGTGGCAACAAAAGGAATATTATCGATAAACGCTGAAGCTATAGCCGAAACCCAGAGGATAAACATTCCGGTTAGATATACATTGCCTTTAGTTAGTTCTAACCCCCAAACGGCTATCTTATGGATAACCCCGGTTTCTTCTAAAGCACCAACCATAATAAAAAGTCCTAAAAAGAAAAAGATTGTGGGCCACTCTACCCCTAAAAGGACGTGGTCAATATCCTTACCGGAAATTGCCAAAAAAACCATGGCCATAAAAAGGGCAACGGTAGCCGATTCTAAGTGCAGCACCTGATGAAAACTAAAACCTACAATTGTCAGGGAGACGATAATTAAACTCTTTTTTAATAAAAGATAATCGGTAATTTTGTCTTTGGGATCTAAAGCTAAAAGATTTTGTTTTAAGTTATCATCTACCGCAAAACTTTTTCTAAATAAAAAGTAAAAAATAATAGAAGTTACTGTAAGAATTACTAAAACTACCGGCGCAAGGTTAATTATGAAATCCATGAAGCCAAGATGGGTTTGACTACCGATCATTATATTGGGAGGGTCCCCAATTAACGTAGCGGTTCCGCCAATATTGCTCATGATAATTTGGTTTATTATAAACGGATAAGGAGAAATATTAAGGGCTCGGGTAATGGTTAAGGCTACCGGCACAATCAGTAAAACCGTAGTCACATTATCTAAAATTGCTGATAAAAAGGCGGTAATTAAACCCAGAACAATTAGAAGTGCTATAGGATTGGCCCGGGTGAGATGAACTGCTTTAAGGGCTAAGAACTCGAATAAACCGGAGTGCTTGGTAAGATCTACGATAATCATCATACCTAAGAGAAGGCCTAAAGTATTCCAGTCGATATAGTGGATTGCTTCTTCCTGGGTTAAGGTGCCGGAAATTAAAATCACGGTTCCGCCTAAAAGGGCGATGGCTGTTCGATTTATTTTTTCGGTAATGATAAAAAAGTAGCTTACTAAAAAAACGACAATTGCAATAGCCATTGCCTACCTCCTCGGTTTTTATTTTTATCTTACCATTTATTAAAGAAAAGTATCAAATTTAATACAAAAGCCGCGCTTTTGCGCGGCTTAAAGGGTTTTAAAAGTAAAACAGGAGAAGATAGCCCATAGAAATTACTATTGAAACCAGCATTAATGGAAAGGCTAATTTCATAAAGCCGATAAACGAAATCGGATAACCGTTTTTCTCAGCTAAACCCGCCACAATCACGTTAGCCGAAGCCCCGATTATCGTACCGTTGCCGCCAAGGCATGCTCCTAAAGATAAGGCCCACCACAGCGGCTCTAAAGCCTGGGGTGTCATACCTGCTAAAGCCCCCATCTTGTGAATTAACGGAATCATGGTAGCTACAAAGGGAATGTTGTCCACAAACGCCGAAGCTATCGCCGAAAGCCAGAGAATGAGCATTCCGGTTAAAGTGAAATTACCTTTGGTGGCTTCCAGGCCCCAGCGGGCTACCCGGTCGATAACTCCCGTTTCCACAAGGCCTCCTACTACGATAAACAAACCGAGGAAAAAGAAGATAGACGGCCATTCCACGGTTAAAAGCACTTCTTCCGGCTCGTCCCGGGTGATGGTTAATAAAAGGGCCGCTCCAAATAAAGCGATGGTGGCCGATTCTAAATGAAGAACTCCGTGTAAAATAAAGCCAAGAATGACGAGACCTAAAACAAAAAGGCTTTTCTTTAAAAGGGCAAAATCTTTAATTTCATCTACCTCATTTAATGTAAGTAACTGCTGTTTTACTTCTTGAGAAACGGAAAATTCCTTCCGGTATAAAAGATAAAGAATAAACATAGTAACTATGTGGATAACTATCACTACTGGAGAAAGGTTTACCAAAAAATCTAAAAAGTCTAAGTGAGTTTGACTACCAATCATGATATTGGGCGGGTCACCGATTAAAGTGGCGGTACCGCCGATGTTACTGGCTAAAACCTGGGAGATAAGGAAGGGAATTGGATTTACCCCTAACTTATCGGTTATGGTAAAGGTAACCGGGACAATCAGTAAAACGGTAGTCACGTTGTCCAAAAAAGCCGATAAGACTGCTGTAACTGTTGACAAAGCAATTAAAATATAAATCGGTTCCCCTTTAGCCCATTTAACAGCTTTTACTGCAAGATACTGAAAGACTCCGGTTTTCCTGGTGATGCCGACAATAATCATCATCCCGATTAATAGGCCCAAGGTATTCCAGTCGATGTGGTGAATGGCTTTTTCCTGGGATACTATTCCCAGGATGATTAAAAGAGTACCGCCCAAAAGAGCGGCAATGGCCCGGTGCAGCTTTTCGGAAATAATTAAGGCATAGGTCACCAAAAAGATGGTAAGAGCAATTAAAGATTGACCCATTTCCTTCTCCCCCTTTTAGTGGATTAAAAGCCGTAATTGTCACCATAAATTCATCTTAAATCATAATAAATCCTTTGTAAATGTTTGATAATTTAAAAACTTATTGTTTATAAAAAAGTATCTTTATTTGGGTGCATGGATGATTTAATATATTAGGAAAGAACTCCAAATTATAAAAATCTACAAAAGAGGAGTCGTTATGTTGTATAAAGTAATAGCAAAAAATTTAGTTAAAGGGAAAAAATGTATCCTGGTCTCCCGCTTATTTTCCGAAGATAAGCTTCTTTTAGCTGAAAACGGTGAAGTTCTTTTTGCCACTACCGCTAAATCGTTGGAGCTTAAAAAATATTACACCGGGGAAATTAACGAACCGGTATATTTAAAGGAGGAACAAATTTTCGTTGAACCTATTATCCCTCAAAGAAAACTTCTTATCCTTGGGGCAGGTCATGTGGCCCGGCCTCTGGTTACTTTTGCCCGGGAACTGGGCTTTCATATCACCCTTTACGATGACCGGCCAGCTTTTGCTACAAGGCAAAATATTCCGGGGGCCGATGAATATGTATGCGATAGCTTTGAACGGGTTTTAGAACATGTTAAACCCGCGGAAAATTTAGCAGTGGTAGTAGTTACCCGGGGGCACCAGCATGACCTTACCTGTGTGGAGCAGTTTTTACCTTACAAACTGGCCTATCTTGGCATGATTGGTAGCAGGACTAAAGTAAAGGCAGTATTTAAAGCTTTAACTGAAAAAGGCTTTACTGAGGAAGATTTAAAAAAGATTTACGCTCCTATTGGCTTAGACCTTGGAGGAAAGGAACCGGCTGAAGTAGCCTTGGCTATTATAGCTGAAATTCAGGCGGTTTATTACCATAAAACCCCAAAACATCGTAAACTCCCGGAGGTTTGATATGGAGACCTTGAATTTTGAGTTTTTAAAGGAAATAAATAAAATTCTTGAGGAACAACCAGGGGTGTTGGCCACGATAATTACAACCCATGGTTCAACTCCAAGAAAACCCGGAGCCCGCATGTTGGTTTTGCGAGATGGTACAACCATAGGTTCCATCGGGGGCGGGTGCGTGGAAGCGGAAATTAAAAGGGAAGCCCTGACTCTTTTTGATAATCCGCAAAAAAAGTATGCCTTAGTAAAAAGCAATTTAACTGACTTTTTGGCGGGAGAAGAGGGGATGATTTGCGGGGGAAGCCTGGAGGTTTATTTAGAACTTTTGCAACCGCCGGGGAGGATTTATTAAAATTATGGAGAAAGCTTACGGGATTCCACTGAATGAAGTTTTAGAAATGGAAGCCTACAGTGGAGTAAAGGTACTTGCTGGCAGGGCTGGTCTTAAAAGAATAGTTACTGGTGTTAATGTTATGGAAGTACCGGATATTTTGGATTGGGTAAAACCGGGGGAACTTTTATTAACTACCGGCTATGCTATTAAAGATGACCGGGAGGCACAGAAAAATCTGATTCCTTTACTTGCGGAAAAAGGGCTTGCTGGAATTGGTATTAAGCCGCGACGGTACTTAAACGAAATACCGCTTTTAATGATTGCCAAAGCAGAAGAATATAATTTTCCACTTTTAGAAATTCCTTATAATGCGTCGTTTAGCGATTTAATTAGTCCTGTACTGGCGGTTATTACCAATAAACAAAGTATTTATTTGCAAAAGATTATTGATGCCCACCGCCTTTTTACCAAAATAATTGCTGAAGGTGGGGGATTAAAGGCTATTGTATCACAGCTAAGTATGTTAATGAAAAATACTGTTTATGTTGAAGATTATATAAATTTAAAGCAGGTTTTTGTTTGCTGCGGTATTATAAATGAAGAGTTTGCAGAACTTAAAGCGGCACCGGTGGTTTCAGAAGTAGAAAAATTAGGTACGTTAGAAAGTGTTTCTAAAACCTTGGTGGAATTTAAGGGGAAGAGAATTGGCCGCTATGAAATAAATGTTAAAATAGGGGATGCTCTATACGGAAGGATCTTTTTGTGGGAGACAAGAGCCGAACTGTCAGAGATGGATTTAATTACCTTAGAGCGTCTATCAGCAGTTGTGGCTTTAGAAATTACCAAGGACAACTCGGTATATCAGGTTGAAAGAAGATACTTAAACGAATTTATTGATTATTTAATTTCCGGAAATATTTCCGATGAAGCTGAAGTGTTAGAACGGGGACGGCTTTTGGGTCTGGATCTAACTCTAAACTATGGAGTAGTTTTACTTCGACCCCAGGTATTGGAAAACGATGTTGGTCATTTACGAAATCTATTGTCAAGAGAAATTGAAAATTATGTCCGAAAAAGAAGTATTCGGTGTTTTTTAGGTACAAAAAGTGGAAATCTTATATTGTTTTTTGCGGTAGATGAAGCAAATGAAAAACTTCAGGAAAAAGAATTAAAAGCAAAAGCTCAGGAATTAAAAGAATACTTAGAAAAATTTCACAAAGTAAAGATTTTGGCTGTTACAGGAAGGGTCCATCCTGGTATTCGGGGTTTATCTACCAGTTATCGTGAAGCTTATAAAACTTTTCTAATCGCCCAAGAACAGCTGAATACGGATGAAGTTTTGTCCTTTTCGGATTTAGGAATTTTCAGGCTTTTATTTTCGCAGGAACAAAAGAAAGAAATAAACGAGTATTTGGCCGAAACACTTCTACCGTTAATAGAATACGATCGGGAAAAGGGAACTGATTTATTAAAGACCTTAGAGATTTATTTTGACTGTAACTTCAATTTAAAGAAAGTATCTGAAAGGCTTTTTACCCATTACAATACAATTGTTTATCGTCTTGAGAGGATTCGGGAGATTACAGGAATTGACTTAGAAAATGCTGAAGAACGTTTTAAGTTGGAGCTGGCCCTTAAGATAAGAAATATTGCAAACTTTACATGATGACTATGGCTTTGAGGGTTATACCCTTAAAGCCTTTTTTTATTTTGTTAATACCCATCAATTTATATCCTGTAATGTTGTAAAAATGTCATAAAGGAAATTCTTTAAATTGATGGAAAGTATAAATAGGCAATAAAAATTAGTCGAAAATTGGATTAAAGATATTTGAAAATTAACAATAAAAAGATGTGATTTTTGTGGAAAATATCAAACAATATTTTGGGATTTATATCGGGGAAACAGCTCGACAACTTCTTTTGCAAGGAATTGTTTTTCGTGTTCATTCGGTATTTAGGGATGTAGTTAACCTGATAGGAGAAGCTGAAGAATTGGTTACCGTTGCTAAACTGCAAAAAGGAAGGGCCTGGTATTTTTTAAATGTTGTTCCGGAAGAAGATTTTCTTTTAAATGTGACAAAAGATGATGTGTTTTACAGGGAAAGTGATAGCCTCTTATCAGACAAGGTGAAAATTAATTTTAAAGAAGCGGTTATCTGGCGAGGGGTAAGAGAAGAAGTTAGTAAAGAAGTTAACCTTGATGATTTAAAAAACATAAAAAATGCAGTGTTGCTGTTGAAGCCCTGGATTGCAAAATTTCTTTCGGAAAAGAAATTGGAAAAAATCAAAAAATTACCAAGTTTAAGTTTAGAAGAAGCTTTTTCAGAATTTTTAGGCTGGGGTGAAGGATTAACTCCCTGGGGGGATGATTTTTTAACCGGTTGGAGCCTGGTACTGGCGTTATTAGAGCCCCAAAAAGCTCGAAAACTTTATTTTGTCTGTGCTCCGGAAATTCGGGAAAAAACCAATTTAATAAGTTGTCAGCAATTACTTTCTGCGCTTTCTGGCCAGGGGCATGAGTTTGTGGAGAAATTTCTTTTAAACTTATTAAAGCGAGGTATTTTTGATCAATGGAGTTTTGAAAGGATTTTAAAATTTGGTGCCACCTCTGGTGAAGGGTTAATTACCGGAATGTATTTTGGCTTGAAACAAGAAGAAAGGGAGTTGATGGGATGAAAAAAATTATTATTAAGCCCAACCTTTATTACGACTCAGTAACTTTAATGAGAGTTTCCCAGGCTTTAAGTGAGGTTCCAGGAGTAGTAAACGCAATGGTGGGTATGGGTACTGACTTAAACAAAGACTCATTAAAAAACTTAGGACTTTTTGACGAGCAAGTAGAGAAGGCTTCGGCAAATGATCTAATTATTGGCTTAGAGGTTTCTACTGAAGAAGCTTTAAACCAGGCTTTAACGGTTTTAGAGCAGCAGTTAACCAAAAAACGGGAAGAAAAGGGTGGCAGTGAAAAAGTCTATACCGGTATTGAACAAGTAGTGAATGAAGATCCGGAAGCCAATATTGTTCTGATTTCAGTCGCTGGGATGTATGCGGCCCGGGAGGCAAAGAAGGCTTTATTAAATGGTCTACATGTATTTTTGTTTAGCGACAATGTTTCGGTTGAAGAAGAAATTATGCTTAAGGATTTAGCATTAGAAAAAGGACTTTTGATGATGGGTCCTGACTGCGGTACAGCCTATATTAATGGAACAGCGTTAGGCTTTGCCAATAAAGTTAAAAAAGGGCCTATTGGTATTGTTGGGGCCTCTGGTACTGGGACGCAGCAGGTAATGGTGCTTATTGACCGTTTTGGTTCAGGAGTAAGTCAGGTAATTGGGACTGGCGGTCGTGATTTGTCTAGGGAAGTAGGTGGCAGGATGATGAGCTTTGGGATTAAGATGTTGGCGGAAGATCCTGAAACAAAAGTCATAGTAACAGTTTCTAAACCGCCGGCACCGGAGGTAGCTGAAAAGATCTTATCATTATTGAAATCTATTTCAAAACCAGCGGTGGTTTGCTTCTTAGGTAGTGACCAGACCGGCTTTCAGGGAAACGACGTTGTGGTGGTAAATAACCTTGAAGATACTGCAACTATGGCGGTAAAACTGGTTAATTCTAAATTTTCTGGTACCAATGGAGACCAAGAGGTCTTAGCTAAGATTGTAAATGAGTTAAAAGGGAAATTAAATCCCCATCAGAAATACCTAAGGGCCCTTTATGGTGGTGGTAGTTTAGCTGATGAAACAATGCAAGAATTATTAAAGGATGGTTTTGAAGTATTTTCTAATATTCCGTTAAAACCTGAACTTGCCTTGCCGTCACCGTTAGAAAGTCGCGGGCATACAGTAATTGATTTAGGTGATGATTTCTTTACCCGGGGTAAACCCCATCCGATGATTGAGCCTGCTCTTAGAGTCCCACGAATAATTAAAGAAAGTCTTGACCCAGAAACGGCAGTTGTTTTGATGGATGTTATTTTAGGTTATGGCTGCCATAAAGATCCTGCAGGAGTTACTGCTCAGGCGGTTTATGATGCGAAGGAAAAATTAGCAAAAGAAGGTCGAGAAGTAATTTTCATCGGGGTTTTAGTAGGTACTGAAGGGGACCCGCAAAACTACCAGGAACAGGAAAGAAAGCTCAAAGATGCTGGGGTGCTTGTGGTAAACAGCAATTACCAGGCAGTTAAGCTTGTAAAATCAATACTTGGGTAAACGGAGGGAAAGTGATGGAATTATTTCGTCAAAAATTAAAAGCTATAAACTTGGGTAATAGAGATTTCGCGGAAGATTTAAGGGCTCAAGGTACGGAAGTATACCATTTAGAATGGGAACCACCTGCCAGGGGTAAAAAAGAACTTATTGATATCCTGAATTTAATAGAAGATGACCCGGAGATTGAGAAAGCCAATAAAATTGCTTTGGAGAAATATTTTAACTCCCAGCCAGTTTTAGTTAGCATTGGGATAGCCCGGGAAGTAATTCCGGGGATGGATGAAGATACGTTACTGCATGCTGGTCCACCTATTACCTGGGAGAAAATGTCTGGACCATTAAGAGGGGCGGTTATTGGAGCTCTTATCTATGAGGGACGGGCAAATACTCCCGAAGAGGCAGAAAAACTTGCTAAGTCAGGAAAAATTAAATTTTCGCCTTGCCACGAACATAATGCTGTGGGGCCGATGGCTGGAGTTATTTCACCCTCAATGCCGGTTTTTATCGTTCATAACGTAACCCACGGTAATTATGCCTATTGCACATTAAATGAAGGATTGGGCAAGGTACTGCGGTATGGGGCTTTTAGTGATGAGGTGATTAATAGACTACGCTGGATGGAAAAAGTCTTAGCTCCAGGCCTAAAAAAAGCCATAGAACTCTCCGGGGGTATTGATCTAAAAACAATAATAGCTCAGGCGCTTCATATGGGGGATGAACTTCATAACCGAAACAAAGCTGGTACATCTTTGTTTATCAGAAATATTGCTCCATATTTAGTAAAAGCCGGGCTTCCAGACAGTGAGCTGGTAGATATTTTGAATTTTATCAATAGTAACGATCACTTTTTTCTGAATCTCTCTATGCCTGCAGCTAAAGTAATGCTTGATGCTGCCCATAACATCCCCAAAAGTACTTTAGTAACCACTATGGCGAGAAATGGTACGGAGTTTGGGATAAGGGTTAGTGGCCTTGGCAACCGTTGGTTTACTGGACCCGCCCAGATGATAAAAGGGCTTTTATTCCCCGGTTTTAAGGAAGAAGACTGTAACCCCGATATTGGTGATTCGGCAATTACAGAAACTGCAGGATTCGGTGGCTTTGCCATGGCAGCAGCTATTGCTATTGTTCAGTTTGTCGGAGGTACGCCTGAGGATGCCCTAAACTATTCAAGGAAGATGTATGAAATCACAATAGCGGAAAATCGTGTATTCCAAATACCAATTTTTGGTTTCAGAGGTACTCCTACCGGAATTGACATTAGAAAAGTTCTCTCGAAAAATATTCTTCCTCAAATCAATACGGGTATAGCCCACCGGGAGGCTGGGATTGGCCAGGTAGGAGCCGGACTGGTTAATCCGCCTTGGGAATGCTTTGAGAAAGCCTTGTTGGCCTGGAAAGAACAGTATCTGGGGGAATAACTAATGGTTCAAAAACCACTACACGGCTTAAAAGTATTAGATTTAACCAGGGTATTAGCTGGCCCCTACGCTACCATGATTTTGGCGGATATGGGAGCAAACGTTATTAAGGTAGAAATGCCCGGTAGAGGGGATGATTCGAGGGCTTTTGGTCCATTTCTTCCCGATGGCACGAGTGCTTATTTTGCCAGTTTAAATCGGGGGAAAAAAAGTATAACGTTAAACTTAAAAAAAGAAAAAGCCAGGGAAATATTTTTAGAACTTGTGAAAACTTCCGATGTTTTAGTAGAAAATTTCCGACCCGGCACCATGGAAAAGCTTGGGCTTGGCTATGAGAAGCTTAAAGAAGTAAATCCACGTTTGATTTATGCCGCTTCTTCCGGTTTTGGCCAGACGGGACCTTACCGGGAAAAACCTGCCTATGACATGATAGTGCAGGGGATGGGCGGCATCATGAGTATTACCGGAGAACCGGGAAGGCCTCCTGTGCGAGTAGGGGTATCGATTGGAGATATTACTGCCGGGCTCTTTACGGTAATTGGGATTTTGACCGCTTTATACCAGAGGGAAGAAACGGGTGTGGGGCAGATGGTAGATGTATCAATGCTTGATTGCCAGATAGCAATCTTAGAAAATGCTATTGCCCGTTATGCAGTAAACCGCGAAGTACCAGGACCTTTGGGAACACGGCACCCATCCATTACGCCCTTTCAGGCATACCCCACCCAGGATGGTTATGTAATTGTTGCTTGTGGCAACGACACTCTTTGGGAAAAGTTCTGCCGGGCAATTAAAAAAGAAGAGCTTCTGGCGGATGAAAGGTTTGCTACTAATCCTTTAAGGACTAAAAATGTTGAAATATTAGAGGAAATATTAAAACCGGTTTTTCAAGAAAAAACCACTGCGGAGTGGCTTGTGATTCTGGAAAATGCTGGGGTACCTGCAGGTCCTATAAATACCGTGGATAAACTTTTTGACCATCCACAAGTATTAGCCCGGGATATGCTAAAAGAAGTAATAACTCCAGCGGGTGACCGACTGGTAGCGGCAAACAATCCTATAAAGCTTTCCTATGCCGATACCAATTTAAATCCCGTTGTTCCCGCTTTGGGTGAGCATACTCGGGAAGTATTGGAATCCTTAGGTTTTGGAGATAAATATGACGACCTTGTAGCTGAGGGTGTTATTTAGGCTTAATGCCTGTTAAATAAAAAATCTTATAAAAGGAGTGTGGTTTTCATGATTAAAAATTGGGACAAAGTAAAAATGTATGACTTAACCCAGCCGTTAAGTCACCTGACGCCAGCCTGGCCTACTTATGAACCTTTGCAGATTAAATTTTTTAAGCGCTTGGCTCCCAATGGAGCCAATGGTCAGCTTATCACCACTTCCAACCATGTAGGTACCCATTTAGATGGTCCGCTTCACTTTGTAACCCATGGCAAGGATATCGCCAGTCTGCCGTTGGAACACTTGGTAGGACCTGGGGTAGTAGTTGATTTAAGCGATATAGCTGAAGATTACGGAATTTATACCAGTAAAGACATTATGGAAAGGGTGGAAGTTAAGGAAGGGGATATTTTAATTATCCACACCGGCTACCACCACTACTCCTGGGATCAGCCTACCGCTGATGAAGTAAGGTATATGGTGAAGCACCCTGGCCCGACCCGGGAATTTGTGGACTGGTGTTTAAAAATGAAAATCAAATGGATTGGCGTTGACTGCGGTTCTGCTGATCACCCAATGAACACCAAAATTAGGGAATGGATGCCGCACCATGCCAAAGAAGCCGATAAATACCTGAGAGAAAAATACGGCAAGGGTCTGGATGAATTCTTCCCACCGGAGGATTATCAACAAATGCATATTGCTCTCTTCCCATATGATATTATCCATGCAGAAAATTTGGGCGGAGATATAGATAAAGTTTTAAATAAGCGGTTAATCATCGGTTGCTTCCCCTGGCGTTTTGTAGGCGGTGAATCTTCTATTTGCCGTATCGTAGCCTTTGATGAGGAGTAGGAGGAAGGAAAATGGCAACTCTGGTCCTCGCCATTGGCGGTAATGCCATAACCAAGCCTAATGAAAAGGGGACCTTTGCCGAACAGGTCAAAAATATCCGGAAGGTAACAGATCAACTGGTCGAGCTGGTGGCAAAAGGCCACCGGCTCGTTTTAGTACACGGCAATGGTCCGCAAGTAGGAAACCTCCTTATTAAAAATGAACTGGCTAAGGAAGTTGTTCCGGCTATGCCTCTTTATGTTTGTGTTTCCAATACCCAGGGTTCGTTAGGCCTGGGTCTCCAGCAGCAGTTAAAAAACAGCCTGAAAAAAGCAGGAATCGATAAAGATATTATTACGATGATAACGCAGGTAGTGGTAGATCCTAATGATCTCGCTTTTACCAATCCTACCAAACCAATTGGACCTTTTTATACGGAAGAAGAAGCGAAAAAGCTCATTGCCCAGCAAGGCTACCACATGGTAGAAGATAGCGGGCGCGGCTGGCGACGGGTGGTTCCCTCACCGGTGCCCCTGCGCATTGTGGAAGCCCGGGCAATAAAAAAAGCGTTAGAGCAGGATATGATAGTTGTAGCGGCGGGTGGTGGTGGAATACCGGTTATGGAAAAAGATGGTGAACTTTATGGTGTAGATGGAGTCATTGATAAAGACCTGGCAGCCTTAAAGCTTGCTCTGGAAGTTAATGCCGATATATTGTTTTTACTAACCGGTGTTCCCAAGGTAGCGATAAATTTTGGTAAACCAAATGAAAAACAGTTGGATAAGATGACAGTGGAAGAGGCGGAACAATATTACCGGGAAGGCCATTTTCCTCCTGGCAGTATGGGACCAAAAATTAGAGCTGCTATTGATTTTGTTAAAGCAGGTGGGAAAAAGGCGGTAATTGGTTTACTGGAAGAAGCCTTAAGTGCGGTGGAAGGTAAAGCGGGAACTACCATAACGAGGTGATTGGAATGATACCTTTTATAGCTGCGGGAGTACAAATTGCTATAACCCCCAATGATTTGGAAAAAAATACGGAAAAGGTATGTGCCTGGCTAAAAAAAGCCAAAAAAGAGCATAAGGCGGATTTGGCAGTTTTTCCGGAATCGGTTTTATCTGGTTTTACCCCGGCTTTACCTTTACTGGAAATTTACCAGAAGATAGCTCAACCTTTAGACAACCCTTATATAGAGAAGATTGCTACTCAGTGCCGAAAATCTCGGGTACATGCGGTAATTTCCTTTTACGAGCGGGGTTCGGAATTTCCACTGATTTATAATTCGGCAGTGTTAATTGATGATGAGGGGCAAACTCTCGGGGTATACCGGAAAACCCATCCTTTTCCCACCGAGAGAATTGGTGGCGGTGGCTGGACCACTCCCGGAGAAGAGCCGGTGGTGGTGAAGACCAAGCTTGGGGACATAGGGATGATTATTTGTTATGATGGAGATTTTCCTGAACTTTCCCGGGTATTAGCTTTAAAAGGTGCCGAAATAATCGTGCGGCCTTCGGCTTTACTTCGAAGTTATGAGATCTGGGAACTAACCAATATGGCTCGGGCGTATGATAACCACATTTACTTAATAGCTGTAAACGCTGTGGGACCTGATGCTGGAAACAATTATTATTTCGGACATAGTATGATTATTTCTCCAATTGCTCAAAAACTTGCTTTAGCCCGGGGTGGAGAGGAAATTATAAGTGCCAAATTAAATCCAGAACCTTTAAAATACGTAAGTTACGGGACAAAAGCACCGATGATTTTTGACCACTTGGAAGATCGCAACTTAAAAGCATATAAAGATATTTTAACAAAAGGTAAATCTCGTTTTGAACCAGCAAAAAGAATACCGTATTGGAAAGGGGAGGAACAATAATGGAACTATATCAAGCAATAATAGAGAGAAGAAGTATTCGAAATTTTAAGCCATCAGAGTTACCCAAGGACACAATTCTAAAGCTTTTAACGGCGGCAATTAATGCTCCCTCGGCTAATAACCGGCAAAACTGGCGTTTTATCGTCGTTACCAATAAAGCCCTTAAAAATAAACTTGTAGAAGAAGCATGTGAACAGCAGTTTATTAAAGATGCTGCAGTGGTTTTTGCTATGATCTGTACTGTACCGGGATACGAAATTGATGTTGCATTAGCTGCTGAAAACTTAATGCTTGCTGCTTGGGGGGAAGGGCTTGGAAGCTGCTGGATAAAGTCTTTTAACCAGGAAGTAGCTAAGAAACTTCTCGAGGTTGGTAATGAGGAAAAAATTGTTTGTTTAATACCTGTGGGGGAAATTGCTGAACTTCCGGAAAAACCTGCCCGTAAGCCATTAGAAGAAGTGGTAACTTTTAAATGATGGGGGAATATTCAATGGATATGGAAAAGCTAATCCAAGCATTAAAAGAGAAAGAAAAGAAGTATAAAGCCGGTGGAGGAAAAGAAAAGGTTGTTGCCCAGCATAATCGCGGAAAGTTAACTGCTCGGGAAAGGATTGACCTTTTTCTTGATCCTGGAAGCTTTGTGGAAATAGGACTTTTTGCTGAGCAACGGGCAAAAAATTTTGGCTTAACGGAACCCCTTCCAGGGGATGGAGTAGTAACGGGTTATGGGACGGTGAACGGACGTCGAGTTGTAGTAGCTGCTCAGGACTTTACGGTTCAGGGTGGTTCGGTAGGTTCAATGCATGCCGATAAAATCTGCCGGGCTATAAAAATGGCACAGGAAATGGGTGTACCTTTTATTTCGTTAAACGATTCCGGGGGCGCCCGAATTCAGGAGGGTATAGAAGCTTTAGAAGGTTACAGCAAAATTTTTGCCCATAATATTGATGCTTCTGGCATTATTCCGCAGATTTCGGTAATAGGAGGTCCTTGTGCCGGAGGAGCAGTTTATTCTCCGGCGCTAACCGATTTTATCGTGATGATAAAAGGTTCTAACATGTTTATTACCGGACCCCAAGTTATTAAAGAGGTAACTGGCGAGGAAGTCGACGGGGAGAGTTTGGGAGGTGCTTTAATTCACAACCAAATAAGCGGTGTTGCCCATTTTTACGCCGAAAGTGAGCAGGAAGCGGTGAAGATTGTCAAGGAGTTATTATCCTATCTTCCGGCCAATTATCTGGAAAGCCCGCCTGTAGCGGCGGAAGAAGGCTACCGCCGGGTTTTGGAGTTAAATTCGCTTATCCCTGTCCAGCCGACAAAAGTTTATGACGTACGGGAAGTAATTAAAGCCATTGCCGATTTTGGTAGATTTTTTGAAGTGCAGGCTCTATTTGCTCCCAATATTGTAATTGGTTTTATAAGAATTGGCGGCGAAACTGTTGGGGTTATTGCCAATCAACCGAAAGTAAAAGCAGGCTGCCTTGATATTGATGCTTCTAACAAAGCTTCCCGGTTTATTCGTTTTTGCGATGCTTTTAACATTCCCCTCTTAACTTTAGAAGATATTCCCGGTTATTTGCCCGGGGTATGGCAGGAGCATGCTGGCATAATTCGCCATGGGGCAAAGGTACTTTATGCTTATGGAGAAGCCACTGTACCCAAAATAACGGTAATTTTAAGAAAAGCCTATGGTGGCGGTTATATTGCTATGTGCAGTAAAAATCTTGGTGCTGATTTAACCATTGCTCTTCCTACCGCTGATATTGGCGTTGTAGGAGCTGATGCGGCGGTAAACATTCTGTATCGCGATGAGATCAAAAACGCTGAAAATCCCGAGGACTTTCGACAGGAAAAAATCAGCGAGTTTATTGAGCTTTTTGGCAACCCCTACTATGCTGCAAGCAAGGGAATTGTAGATATTATTGTAGAACCGGCCGAGCTTAGAAACCAAATTTTAGCCGGGTTTAAGTTCTTAAAAAGCAAAAAGATCAAGAAAAGCCCCAAAAAACACGGCAATATACCGCTTTAAGGAGGAATCTTATGATGGTTGAACGGGTTTGGCTGGGGCTGGAAATGACCGTTTTGGGAATGGGTGTGGTATTTCTGGCTCTAATTGTGTTAACCCTGGTTATGAGCAGCTTTAAGTATCTTTTTGCTAAAAAAAAACCTTCTGAAGTAAGGAGTTCCGCTGAAAATATTAGTAAGGTTTCTGCGGAAGACGACAATTTGGCTGTGATTTTAGCTGCAGCGGCGTATGTCTACTTAGAAGAAAATACAAAATCCTCAGGTTTTAATCCAAAGGATCAAGTTAATCCACTCTGGAAATATCATCAATTAGGAGGGAACTAAAATGCGCCAGCTAAAAATAACGGTTAACGGCAAGGTTTATGATGTCATGGTTGAAGAAGTAGGAGGGAGTCCAGCAGTGGTTTCATACCAGGAAGTTGCAGTTGCTGCACCGGTACCAGAAGCACCTAAGGCAAAAACGCTTCCTTCTTCCCCACCTCCATCTGTTCCAACCGCAGCGGGCAAGGAAATTAAAGCTCCAATTCCTGGAGTTGTGCAACGAATTCTTGTATCTCCGGGCCAAAAGGTTAAACGGGGCGATGTTGTGTTAATCTTAGAAGCCATGAAGATGGAAAACGAAATCATGGCCTCGGTGGAAGGAGTTATTAAAGAAATTCTGGTGACTTCCGGACAATCGGTAGCGGCCGGAGAAATACTGGTAATCCTTGAATAGGAGTTGAGAACATGCTGGATAAAATAGCAAGCCTTTTAGCTACTACCGGTTTTACCGCTTTTAAATGGCAAAACGGAGTAATGATTGTTATCGCGCTGATTGTTCTTTATCTTGCTATTAAAAAAGAATACGAACCGCTTCTTTTAATGCCTATTGGTTTTGGTATGCTTATTTCCAATCTACCGATTACAGGGATTTTTGACCCTCCTGCTAACGGTCAACCAGGAGGCTTATTTTACTACCTCTATCAGGGTGTCAAGCTGGGGATTTATCCTCCGCTGATCTTTTTAGGGGTGGGAGCTCTTACCGATTTTGGTCCGCTTATTGCTAACCCTATTACCTTTCTTTTGGGGGCGGCAGCCCAGTTAGGTATCTTTATCACCTTTATGGGTGCACTTTTGCTTGGCTTTACTCCGGCGCAGGCTGCTTCGATCGGGATTATTGGCGGGGCTGACGGACCTACCGCTATTTATCTAACTTCGAGATTAGCTCCGGAACTTTTAAGTTCTGTCGCACTGGCAGCGTACTCTTATATGGCTTTAATTCCGATTATTCAGCCGCCTATAATGAAACTTTTAACTACACAAAAAGAACGGGAAACGGTGATGGAGCAATTAAGAGAAGTTTCGAAAACCGAAAGAATTTTATTTCCGATTATTGTAACTATTCTTTGTGTTCTTTTGGTACCTTCTGCTTCGGCCTTAATAGCTTGTTTGATGTTTGGAAACCTTATTCGGGAAGCAGGGGTAGTGGAACGGTTATCTAAAACTGCACAAAATGAGCTAATAAACATTATTACTATTTTTTTGGGCCTAACTGTTGGAGCTACAGCTAAAGCCGAAACATTTTTAACGGTAAAAACTTTGGAGATTATAGTTTTGGGCTTGATTGCCTTTTCCTTTAGCACTGCCGGCGGGATTTTGATGGGTAAATTAATGTATAAACTTTCGGGCGGAAAGATTAACCCCTTAATTGGTTCGGCGGGAGTTTCGGCGGTACCAATGGCGGCCAGGGTATCCCAGAAGGTTGGGCAGGAAGCCAATCCGACAAACTTCCTTTTAATGCATGCCATGGGGCCCAATGTGGCCGGAGTAATCGGGTCGGCTATAGCCGCCGGAGTGCTCTTAACAGTACTTGGGTAGTAGTTTAAAAAAATTTCAAAAATAGTTAGATTTATTTGTGAATAGTTATAAAGGGATTTAACCTTTAACGAAGAATCTTAATTACTTAGAAATATTTCGACAATTTTTTCAAAATTTCACGAGGAGGGAGACAATGTTAACTCCTTTTGAGTACGTTAAAGCCCGGACATTGGACGAGGCAGTAATGCTCCTATCAGGAGATGACCGGGTAAAAGTTATGGCAGGTGGGACTGATTTAATTGTGCGAATAAAAGATAGGCTTTTAGAACCCAAAAGAGTGGTCGATATAAAGGGAATTGATGGAATTAGCGGTATTACAGCACGGGAAGACGGGGTTTATATTGGTGCTGCCACTACTATGAACGAAATTGTAAGAAATAAAGTAATAATTGAAAAATTCAGGGTATTAGGAGAAGGAGCCCATGCGTTAGGTTCATATCAAATAAGAAACCGGGCTACTATTGGTGGCAACGTCTGTAACGCTTCTCCCCTAGCTGATACTGCTCCAGCTCTTCTGGTGTATGAAGCGGTAATGATTGCCTATGGGCCGGAAGGCTTTAGAGAAATCCCTGCAACGGAATTTTTTGTAGGACCTGGGAAGACGGTTTTAAAATCCAATGAAATATTATATCAGATAAAACTTCCATATTATCAGGGAAAGGCTGGCGGTAGTTATATCAAGTTTGCCCGGACAAAAGCGGTAGACTTAGCCATTGTGGGGGTTGCGGCTCTTGTTTTTGATAACGATGATGTAAGAATCGCTCTGGGGGCAGTGGCACCAACTCCAATTAGGGCCAGAAAAGCGGAACAATTTTTAAGAGGTAAGAAATTTGACCAAACCATTAGAGAAGCGGCCCGCATTGCCCGGGAGGAGTGTTCACCTATAGATGACATCCGTGCCAGTAAAGAGTATCGGTTGGACCTGGTTGAAACCTTAACTTACCGGGCGGTGAAACAAGCCTTAGCCAATTTATAGAAAGGTGGGATAGAGATGATTTCGGTTCGTTTTAAAGTTAACAATGAGTGGGTCGAGCTGTTAGTTCATCCCCACCACCGCTTGATTGATATTTTAAGAGAAGAATTGGACTTAACAGGAGCAAAGGAAGGCTGTGGTGGTGGTGAGTGTGGTTCTTGTACCGTAATTATGAATGGACAACCTGTGAATGCTTGTTTAGTTTTGGCTCCAGAAGTTGATGGGGCGGAAATATTAACGGTAGAAGGATTAAGCAAGGACGAAGAGTTAGACATAGTTCAAGAAGCTTTTATTGATGAAGGGGCGCTTCAGTGTGGTTATTGTACCCCGGGAATGATTATGTCGGCCAAAGCGCTTTTAATGAGAAATCCCAATCCTACTCGAGAAGAAGTAATTGAAGCTATAAGTGGTAATCTTTGCCGTTGTACAGGTTACATTCGCATTGTGAATGCGGTATTAAAAGCCGCTCAAAAAGCGCGGGTTTAGGGGGTGAAGGAAGTGATTAAAAAGGAATCCTACATTGGTAAAAGCGTCAAAAGAAAAGATGGGCCGGAAAAGGTAACCGGTTCGGCAAAGTATGTTGGTGATTTAAAATTTGGATCAATGCTTTATGCAAAAATTTTAAGAAGTAAATATGCCCATGCCAAGATTATACGGATAGATACTTCCAAAGCAGAAAAATTACCTGGTGTAAAAGCGGTTGTTACCGGAAAAGATTTTCCTCAGAGGATGGGTTTATATCTTTTAGACCGCACTCCTTATGCTGTTGATAAAGTTCGTTACTATGGCGAACCTGTTGCGGGAGTAGCTGCGGTGTCTGAAGAAATAGCCCAAAAAGCAATTGAATTAATTGAAGTGGAGTATGAAGAGCTTCCTGCAGTATTGGATCCAAGGGAAGGCATGAAAGAAGGAGCGCCATTAATTCATCCTGACCTAAAAAATTATGAACATGTTCCTGCAATTTATCCAAAGCCAGATACGAATATTTCCAACCACTTTAAAATCAGGAAAGGCAATGTGGAAGAAGGTTTTGCGAAATCCGATTATATCTTTGAAGGCGAATACTACGTACCTCAAATCCAGCATACCCCCATTGAAACCCACACAGCTATAGTGATGTGTGACAGTACCGGAAAGTTCACAATCTGGTCATCCAATCAATCTCCCAATGCAGTACGCAAAATATTAAGTCATTCCTTGAAAATCCCCATGACCAAGATCCGAGTTTTAGGCCCCTACTGTGGTGGAGGCTTTGGGGCCAAAGCAGGAGTTAACATTGAAGCACCGCTTATTCCTTTAGCCTTAAAATTAAGAAACAAACCAATTAAATACGTAACTACCCGGGAAGAAGAGTTTAGGGATACTTTTGTACGTCAGGGAATGTATGCTAAAATTAAGACCGGTGTAACAAAAGAGGGAAGGATTGTTGCCCAGGAACTGGAAATGGTTTGGGATGCCGGTGCTTACAATGAATACGGGGTGAACATTACCCGGGCAGCGGGTTATTCTTCCGCCGGGGTTTATGACATTCCATATATGAAGACCGATTCGTACTGCGTTTATACCAACAAGCCAAACGGCGGTCCTTTGAGGGGCTTTGGGATGAGTGAAATGCACTGGGCAATCGAACAGCATATGGATATGATTGCCCATAAACTCGGGATGGACCCGATTGAATTCCGTTTGAAAAACATTCAGCGGGATGGTTCAACTAACGCTACCGGTCAGGTATTAAAGGATGTGGGTATTGAAAAGTGTATTTTACGGGCTAAGGAACTAATTGGCTGGGAAGAAATAAAAGGTGAGCCTAAGCCCGAGCTATCCAGTGGAAAAGTGCGGGCTAAAGGTTTAGCTTGCATGATTAAAGCACCGGCAATGCCAAATAACGCGGCCTCTTCGGCTATTGTGAAGTTTAACGATGATGGAACGGTAGCACTTTTAATAACCGCGCAGGAAATAGGTCAGGGAGCTTTTACTGCTCTTGCTCAAATCTGTGCTGAAGAGCTTGGTGTACCAGAAGATTGGATAAAAGTGAGCCAGCCAGATACCGACTATACCGCTTATGAATGGCAAACGGTGGCTAGCCGTATCACCTATTCTGCTGGCAATGCTGTAATTCGTGCCGCCCGGGATGCAAAGAGACAGCTTTTGGAAATGGGAGCTAAACATTTTGGAGTACCTCTTGAAGAATTAGATGTGTATGATGGCTATGTTTATGTTGTGGCAGATCCTGCTCGGAAAATCGCGGTTAAAGATATTGCCCTGGGTTTAACTTTACCTGACGGTAGCGGCTGGGGTGGTCCGGTAATTGGCAAAGGTGTATTTATCCCCGAAGGGGTGGTAAGCTTTGATAAAGAAACCGGCCAAAGCCCTAAAGGGGTATCGCACTGGACCTATGGTGTACAGGCGGTGGACATTGAAGTAGATGTGGACACGGGTAAGATTGATGTGAAGAAAGTTGTGGCTGTTTATGATATCGGGAAAGTGATAAATCCCGATTTAGCTAAAGCTCAAACGGAGGGGGGGATAATCCAGGGCTTATCCACGGCATTGTTTGAGGAAATGAAGTTTGACGAAAAAGGAAAGCTTTTAAATCCATCATTCGTGGACTACAAGATTGCCACTGCTGCAGAACTTCCGGAGATGATTATCGACTTTATTGAAACTCCCTTGGAAGACGGACCCTATGGCGCTCGTGGATTTGGCGAACACGTTATGGTTCCCACTGCACCTGCTATTGCTAACGCCCTTTACAATGCACTGGGAATACGCATTAATACGTTACCGTTGACAGCGGAAAAAGTACGGAAAGCTATTAAAGAAAAATACGGTATTTAAAGGGAGGGGGACAGGTTCCCCCTCTAAAATAAAACGGGGAAGGGTGAAATAATGGCTAGAAGGGTTATTCAAATTGAAGAAAAGCTCCCTTTATTGGAAACGTTGCCTTTAAGTTTTCAGCATTTAATGGCAATGTTTGGCGCAACGGTTTTGGTCCCTTTACTCTTTAAAATTGACCCGGCAATAGCTCTTTTAATGAACGGTATCGGGACTTTAATTTATACTTTTGTTACTAAAGGTGGTATACCTGCTTATCTTGGCTCAAGCTTTGCTTTTATTGCTCCTACCCTCTTAATAATTGATAAATGGGGTTATTCCGCGGCCCAATCGGGTTACATTTTCTTCGGTCTCTTCTTTATCGTGGTATCGTTTATTATCCGTTATGCTGGAACCAAGTGGATCGATATTGTACTTCCTCCACCGGTTATGGGGGCAGTAGTTGCGGTTATAGGCCTTGAACTTGCACCGGTTGCGGCCCAAATGGCCGGACTTACAGCCGAAAAAATGGACCCCAAAGTGGTCATGGTTTCAATGTTTACCCTTTTAATTGCAGTAGTGGGTTCGGTAGTTTTTCGGGGATTTCTTCAGGTAATACCGGTTTTAATTGCGGTTTTGGCCGGTTACGCTTTTGCTTGGACTCAAGGCTTGGTAGATCTAACTCCAATTGCCAAAGCCCCCTGGTTTAAAATTCCTACGTTTTCAGCACCTACGTTTAATGCCAATGCCATAATCTTAATAGCGCCTGCTGCCCTGGTAGTATTGGCCGAACACATTGGTCACTTAATCGTTACCGGAAATATTGTGGAGCGGGACTTGGTTAAAAAACCGGGTTTACACCTTTCACTTTTAGGAGATGGTATTTCGAACTTCCTTTCCGGCTGGACTGGTTCACCACCAAATACTACCTACGGCGAGAACATCGGGGTTATGGCAATTACCCGGGTTTATTCGGTTTGGGTTATTCGGGGTGCGGCCATAATAGCGATTATCCTCTCGGTTGTTGGTAAGCTTGCGGCGGCCATTCAAACTATTCCCGTGCCTGTAATGGGCGGTATTTGCATCTTGCTGTTTGGTGTTATTGCTGCATCGGGTATTCGGATGCTTATCGAACAAATGGTTGACTACAGTAAAAACTTTAACTTGGCACTATCGGCAGTGGTCTTTACGGTTGGAGTAAGCGGTGCTAAAATTACCATTGGTACTGCTGAATTAAAAGGGATGGCCTTAGCAGCAGTTGTAGGGATTATCTTGAGCCTTATTATGTACGGCTTAAATACCTTAGGCTGGCTTAATGAAGAATTAGAAGCTCCTAAGGAAACTCTTAGCCGCAAGATTGCAGAATAAAAAATTGAAAAGTTAAATATCTTTGCGAAAAGCCCGGTGAATACCGGGTTTTTCTTGCTTAATTAAAACAACTTTATGTCAAGAGGAGGAAAAAGATGATGTATTTATATTTGGCAGTAATGGTGATTGCAGCGGGCACAATTGGTTATTTTGTTGCCTTATGGCAATTGCGCCGGACTGTTAGCGTCCTGGAGGCAGTAGGCAAGGAGCTAATTAATCGAAATTTACGAGCAGTTAAAACTTATCCCAAAATTTCTGGGCTCTTAAAAACATTTGCGGCATATCATAAAAAACTGGGAGAAATGATGTATGAATGGTTAGAATATGCCGATAAAGACGCCAAAGAAAATCGTAAATTAGGACAGGATGTGTATCAGATTACTTCTCAAGTAGCGAATGCAATAGCCCACCAGGCCGAGGAAATGCAGGCTTTGACTCGCAGCATTGAAGAAATTGCTAATGCCGCCAAGGAAATTGAAGGTAATGTTTCCATTTTTGCTGAAAATTCTAATGTTGCTAATGAAAAAATAGCCTTAGGCAAACAAATGATGCTGGGGACAAGGGAAAAAATGGAAAAAATAAATACTTCTGTTAAGCAACTGGAAGAAAAAATGACTGATGTAAGAAAAATACTGAGTGTAATCAATGAAATTTCTGATCAGACATCCCTGTTAGCTTTAAACGCTGCCATTGAAGCTGCAAGAGCAGGAGAAGCAGGTAAGGGTTTTGCAGTAGTGGCAGAAGAAGTAAGAAAGCTTGCTGACAACTCCCGAAGATCGGTGGAGGAAATTGCCGAGCTGTTAGAAAGGACTAGTGAAACTTACCAAAAAGTTTTATCTGAAGTACAGGAACATGAAAAGTTAATTAACAATGTAGCCGAAAATTTTGATCTCATAAATAAGCTCACACAGGAAAATTATCAGCTGTTGCAAAATATCAAAAACAAAACAATTGACCAAACCCGGGAAACTGAAAAAATTTCCAACAGTGCTCAACAGCTTTCTGCAGTTATTGAAGAAATAGCAGCAAGCTCGCAGGAAATAGCACGTTATTCTTCGCGTTATCTGGAAATTGCTAATACTCTCGAAACTACCGTTAAACAGTACCAGTTGTAAGCAAAAAAGAATAAAGTTAAAGAAAGATTAAAACATTGTAAAATAAGTTGCACAAATTATGCAAAAAGTTGTATACTACCCGTGTAAAAATCAGAATTCAGGGAAGTGAGTTGGATGGAAAAAGAAAAACAATATAATCGGGTAGTATCCCTTTATTCCCTTGGTTTAAATCCTGTATTTAATCAAAATTATAGGTCCAAAAATCGGGGACAAAAAGGTTATCGGATTCGATTGCAACAATCACAAAGAGCTTTTATTTCTAAACCGGCATTAAATTTTTAGTGCCGGTTTTCTTAATTTTTAGGAAGAAAAATGCTAAAATAACCTATATAGGAGAAGACAAGGGGAAATTATATGGGCATAAAAGAGGTTATTCCTTATTTTTTGACAACGGTGCTGGATATAACTATTGTTTCTTTTGTTATTTACAAACTTTTGGTTTTAATCCGGGGAAGCCGGGCTGAATCCTTATTAAAAGGGGTTGTGATTTTACTTTTGGCAAACGCTTTAGCTAAAGCCCTGGGTTTAAATACTGTAAGCTGGCTTTTAAAACAGTCAATGACTTTTTTAGCAGTGGCTCTTCCCATTGTTTTTCAACCGGAACTGCGCCGGGCTTTAGAACAGCTGGGCCGGGGTTCTCTTTTTAAAACTACCCTTACCGAAACCGATGAAAAGCAGTTAAGGCATAATATTGAAATATTAACCAATGCTGCGTTAAAGCTTTCCGAACAAAAAATCGGAGCTTTAATTGTAATGGAGCGCAATACCGGTTTAAACGAATATATCGAAACGGGGGTAAGGCTTGATGCCGAACTTTCGGCGGAGCTTCTAATTAATATTTTTATTCCTAAGTCACCTCTACATGATGGGGCGGTGATTATTCGTCATGGCCGGATTGCCGCTGCGGCTTGTTTTCTACCGCTGTCATCAAATGAGCTTTCTTTAAAAAATCTCGGTACCCGCCACCGGGCTGGATTGGGCCTTTCCGAAGAGACCGATGCAGTGATACTGATAGTTTCTGAAGAGACTGGGGTAATTTCTCTGGCGGTGGAGGGAAAACTTTACCGCTATTTAAGCCGCGAGGAACTTCAACGAAAGCTTATTGAAAATCTTATATTTTACCGGGAAAGTGCCAAAAAATGGAGGTTTTAAAACTTGCGGGAAAATTTTATTTTAAAAATAACATCGGTATTTTTGGCAGTTCTTCTGTGGTTTTACGTAGCCAATGAGAAAAATAATTTTGTTCCGGTTTACAAGAAAGAAGTTAAGGTAACGCCGGTAATTACCGGCAAACCGGCTCCGGGGTACCAAATTGTGAGAACTAAAATAACCCCTCCCAAAATTCAAATTTCCGGGTGGGTTCCTGCGGGGGCCTTACAGGATACAGTTTTCACCGAAGAAATTAATATAAATGCTGCTAAAGAAAGTAAAAAAGTTACAGTTTCCCTTATTCGGGAGGACGGAGTCTATTACAGCACTGATAAGGTCGAAGTATATATTGAAATTGACAAAAAAAAATAAACTATCTATAATTTCATTGATATTTGCTACCCAAAAGGTGACGATAATGCTTTTTAAAATAAGTAATTTAAGGCTAAGAATCGAAGACGATGAAGCAAAATTAAAAACCGAGCTGTGCCGAAAATACGGTTTGAGGGAAGATAAGGTAATATCGTTGAAAATAATTAAAAAAGCCGTAGATGCTCGCAGAAAAGAGCGGCTTTTTTTTGTGTACACGATTTTGGTAGACCTGGCTATTTCTCGAGAAAAAGCCAAAAAACTTTTACAGGACCAGTATGTTTCTATACCGGAACCGGAAGTGGAGGATTTTCATAAGCTAAATGTAGCTTTAAAACAACCGGTTGTGGTGGCAGGAGCAGGTCCGGCAGGCCTTTTTGCGGCTTTATCTTTAGCAAAAGCTGGCTTTCCGGTTTTACTGCTGGAAAGAGGGAAGCCTGTAGCCGAACGGGTAGAGGATGTGCGGGAGTTCTGGCAAAACGGGAGGCTTAATCCCGAGTCTAACGTGCAGTTTGGAGAAGGCGGAGCGGGGACTTTTTCCGATGGCAAACTTACCACCCGCACCCACGACCGAAGAATAGCATTAGTTTATAAATGGCTTTTGGCTGCCGGAGCTCCAGAAGAGATTTTTTATCTTGCCAAGCCCCACATAGGCACCGACCGCCTGCGGAAGGTTGTAGTTAATTTAAGAAAGGAAATAATCAAATTAGGCGGTATCGTACGTTTTTCGGCGAAAGTCACGGGATTATTGGTGGATAAAGGAAAAGTTGTGGGTGTTGTCGTAAACGGTCGGGAAGAGTGCCGGGCTTCGGCGGTAGTTTTGGCCATAGGCCATTCGGCCCGGGACAGTTTTGCAATGCTATTAAATACTGGGGTTATCCTAGAACCCAAGCCTTTTGCGATAGGGCTTAGGATTGAACATCCGCAAACCCTAATTGATAAAGCTCAATATGGCCGGTATGCCGGGCATCCCAAGTTAGGGGCTGCTGAGTACCAGTTGGTCTATAAAAATAATGATTTAGGACGGGCTACTTTTAGCTTTTGCATGTGTCCCGGCGGGGTGGTGGTTGGTGCTTCTTCTGAAGAAGGCGGGGTGGTTACCAATGGTATGAGCTATTATCGCCGGAACGGGAAGTTTGCCAACAGTGCTCTTGTGGTATCGGTAAATCCCGAGGATTTTTACGAAGGGCCTTTGGGAGGGGTTAAATTCCAGAGGGAGATTGAGCAAAAAGCCTATAAAATTGGCGGTAAAAACTACCATGCACCGGCGCAACGAGCTGTGGATTTCCTTACTGGGAAAGTAAGTAGTTTGGAAGAAGTAGCCAGTGCGACTTATAAACCGGGAGTTAAAGCTTCCGATTTAAATGACCTTTTTCCCGAATACATTAATCAAATGTTGAAAGAAGGCTTAAGAGATTTTAATCGAAAAATACCGGGCTTTATTGAAAAAGGAATCTTAACCGCTCCGGAAACTCGAACGTCTTCGCCGGTAAGGATAACGCGGGACGAAAAGGGGATGGCTTTAGGTTTTTTGGGACTTTTTCCTGCCGGGGAAGGGGCCGGCTATGCCGGCGGAATAGTTAGTGCTGCGGTGGACGGAATTAGAGCGGCGGAAGCGGTTATAAATTATCTGACAAAGGAGGAAGGATGATGGGTAAACTTTTTGGCACCGATGGAGTCAGGGGAGTTGCAAACCGCGATTTAACACCGGAACTGGCTTATAAACTCGGTAGAGCTGCAGCCTATGTGTTAAAGGAAAAGTATAACGGAGAGGGAATAGTGGTAGGTAAGGATACCAGGATTTCTGGAGATATGTTAGAGTCCGCTTTGACTGCCGGGATTCTTTCTGTAGGCCTTGATGTTTTAAAAGTTGGGGTTATGCCCACACCGGCTATTGCTTATTTAACCAGGGAATTAAAAGCCGTAGCGGGAGCTGTAATTTCGGCTTCTCACAATCCTATGGAAGATAACGGTATTAAATTTTTTAGCGGTTCGGGTTTTAAACTTCCCGATGAAGTGGAAGAAGAAATTGAAAAATATGTTTTGGAAAAAAAGGAAATTCCCAGCCGGCCAATTGGGGCAGAAATAGGCAGGGTGCGGGAAATAACTGATGCGGGATTACTTTATAAATCCTTTGCTAAAAATACGGTAGAACTTCCCTTTAGCGGCCTTAGGGTAGTGGTAGATTGTGCCAACGGAGCTGCTTCATACGTTGCTCCAAAGATTTATGAAGAACTTGGGGCGGAGGTTATTCCTATTTTTAACACTCCCGATGGTACCAATATTAATGCTAACTGCGGTTCGACCCATCCGGAAGCTTTAATGCGGGCGGTGGTGGAGGAAGGTGCCCACTTAGGTCTGGCCCATGATGGCGATGCCGACCGGTTGCTGGCGGTGGATGAAAAGGGAAATTTAGTTGATGGCGACCAGATTATGGTGATTATTGGTAAGTACTTAAAGAAAAAGGGCTTATTAAAAAATAACCGTATAGTAGTAACGGTAATGAGCAATTTAGGACTTAAAAAAGCTTTTGCCCGGGAGGGTATTGAAGTTTTAGAGACGAAAGTTGGTGATAGGTATGTTTTAGAAGAGATGTTAAAAAATGGAGCGATTATCGGTGGCGAACAGTCCGGGCACATTATCTTTTTAGACCATAATACCACCGGTGATGGAATTATTACCGCTTTGCAGTTAATGCAGGTAATAGTGGCTGAAGGGAAAAAGCTTTCGGAACTTGCTCAGGAGATGCCCAAATTCCCGCAGGTCTTAAAAAACGTGCGGGTTTTGGATAAAGAAAAGATTATGACAGCAGAGGAACTTGCCAAAGCCATTGCCCGGGGTGAAAAAAAGCTCGGGGAAGGAAGGATTTTGGTCCGGCCTTCGGGAACCGAGCCGCTAATTCGGGTTATGGCGGAAGGAGCTGATGCAAAACTTACCGAGGAGGTGGTGGATGAGATTATAGCGGTTATCGAAAAATTATAGGCAAGTTATTGCCTTTAAGCGCCGGGACCCCTTCCGGGGTTGACGAGGTGGAGGTTTATCGAGGTATCGGCGGATGCCTCCCGGCTTATCGCGGCCGTTAAAGGCGTCGGACAAAACCGAAGAGCAATCTTCGGGACAAAGGGCGCCGGGCGAACTGGAGGTTAGAGGTTGGAAATTAGAGGTTGGAGAAAGCGCAGTTAAAAAATTGTCGGCAGGAGCCGACCCTACTAATCCCCGTTAAATAAAAACGGGGAGGATATTTTTTTGCTTTTTTGCCTTTGGGAAAAAATAACGCTAAATAAATTTTGATTGGAGGAAGCAAACATGTGCGGAATTGTTGGCTATATAGGACCGAAACCTGCAGCACCAATTTTAATTGGTGGCCTTAAAAAATTAGAGTACAGGGGTTATGATTCGGCGGGTATAGCCGTTATTGAAGATAGTCTGATTAAGATTACCAAGTCTGTAGGAAAGATTGCCAATTTAGAAGAGAAGCTTTCCGGGGTTATATTAAATGCTACTACCGGTATCGGTCACACCCGCTGGGCAACCCACGGAAAACCAGCGGATGAAAATGCCCACCCGCATATAGATTGCACCGGCAAATTTGCCGTGGTGCATAACGGGATTATCGAAAATTATCTGGATTTAAAAGAAGAATTAATGGCTGAGGGACATACTTTTCGGTCTGAAACCGATACGGAAGTATTAGCTCACCTTTTGGAAAAGTATTATGCAGGTGACCTTTTAGAGGCGG
>NZ_BDJL01000055.1:13316-44021 GCF_001950325.1 Carboxydothermus islandicus | reverse complement strand
GTGGCGGTAAGAAAAGATAGCCCCTTAATCGTTGGATTGGGGGATGGCGAGAATTTTCTTGCGTCAGACATTCCCGCTATTTTAAACCACACTCGAAGGACCTATATCCTTCAGGATGGCGAAATTGCTGAAATAACCGCTAACACGGTGAAAGTCTACGATATGGATGGAAATCCGGTGGCCAAAGAAGTTTACGAAGTAACCTGGAATGCCGAGGAAGCGGAAAAAGGCGGTTATGCTCACTTTATGCAAAAAGAAATTTTTGAACAGCCCAAAGCTTTAAGGGATACTTTAGCCGGTAGGCTGGATGCCGAAAACCTCGAAGTAAATCTGCCGGAAATTGAGGAAAACCTTGAATTTTATAAAAGCTTGAACCGCATTTTCATTTCTGCCTGCGGGACTGCGTATCATGCGGGATTAGTAGGAAAATATCTTTTGGAAAAATTAGTGCGGATTCCGGTGGAAGTGGATGTGGCCTCGGAGTTTCGCTACCGGGATCCTTTAATTGGGCGAAATGACCTCCTGGTGGTAATCAGTCAGTCGGGGGAAACAGCCGATACTTTAGCAGCGCTAAGGGAAGCAAAAAAGCGGGGAGCCCGGGTGTTGGCTGTAACTAATGTGGTAGGGAGCTCCGTTTCCCGGGAAGCCGATGACGTCATTTATACCTGGGCAGGACCGGAGATTGCGGTAGCATCAACCAAAGCGTACACTACCCAGCTTCTCGTGATGTACCTTTTTGCTCTTTATCTGGGAAGAGTTAAAGGCACAATTGATGAAAAATTTTATAAAGAAATGGTCTCGGGGCTTAAAGAAATTCCCCAGAAAGTACAGGAAGTTCTTGATGCCGAAGATAAAGTTATCGAATTTGCAAGAAAACACTTAACCAAAGAAGATGCCTTCTTTATCGGCAGAGGTCTGGATTTTGCGGTGAGCTTGGAAGGGCAGTTAAAGTTAAAGGAAATATCTTACATTCATGCCGAAGCTTATGCTGCCGGTGAGTTAAAGCACGGAACTTTAGCCTTAATTGTCAAAGATGTTCCGGTAATAGCTCTGGCTACCCAGGAAGCTCTATTTGAAAAGATGCTTTCTAACATTAAAGAAGTAAATGCCAGGGAAGCTACCATTCTTGGGATTGCTTTTGCAGGAAAAAAGGAAATAGCTAAAGTTACCGATGAGCAAATATATCTACCGCGGGTACCGGAGCTTTTAGCCCCAATCCTCGCGGTGGTGCCTTTGCAGCTCTTGGCGTACCATATGGCAGTTTTAAGGGGCAACGATGTTGATAAACCGCGGAATTTAGCAAAAAGCGTAACGGTGGAGTAAAATTTGCTTTCCCGGAAATAATAAAAAAGAAATTATTTTCCGGGAGGGATTTTTGTGGATGACATTGTCGGCAGGGTAAGCTACTTGCAGGGACTTGCAGAAGGAATTAATTTAAAGGAAAAGGGAAAAGAAGGAGAAATAATCACTGAAATAATTGATTTAATCGCAGACCTAACGGAAGAAGTAAGGAGCTTAAGAGACGACCAGGAACGGCTTGAAGAATATGTCGAAACGGTGGATGAGGATTTATATGAATTAGAGGATGCGGTTTACGATGATGACGAAGAGTTTACCTATGTCACCTGTCCAGAATGCGGAGAACGGGTTTATTTTGAAAGGGAGCTTTTGGAAGCGGACGATAATTATGAGATTACCTGTCCTAATTGCGGGGCCCTGGTGTTAGTGAGCGAATTCATTGAAAAGGGGCGAAAACAGGATTTCAATCAACCAAATTACGATGATGTAATTTAAGGCGGGAGCAATCCCGCCTTAAAAATTTACCTGGGGTTTATATCCAGTTTTAAGTACCCAAAATTCTTTTTCTAATTCCTGTAAGCGGTGGGCCAAAAAGTCGGTTTTCAGAGAGTAGGTCCGGGCAAACTCTGCAAATTTATTTTGGTTTTCAAGGATTTCGTGCTGCTTTGCGGCAATACCTGCAACTTCGCGGAAAAGTTCCGGCATTTTTTCGGTAAGATATAGAACGTTTTTAGCAATGATGTTTTGGTTTTCTGCTAAAGAGTTTGTCCTTTTTTCCAGAGAATCAAAGCGATTTTCCAGAGTTTCTACCCGAACTTTAAGGTTAAAAACCTCACCTTCTAAATGGTCAAGCCTTAGTTCAACTTTGTCCAATCTTTCTTCAACTTTGTCCAATCTCTTTTCTACGCTGTCCAGTCTTTGTTCGACTCTATCCAGTCTTTGCTCAACATTTTCCAGTCTTTGCTCAACATTTTCCAGTCTTTGCTCAACGTTTTCCAGTCTTTGCTCAACATTTTCCAGTCTTAGTTCAACTCTATCCAGTCTTTGCTCGATGTTTGTTACTTTAGTATTTAGGTCAAAAAGACTTTGATCAATCCGTTGCAGATGGCCGTTTAAATTACTAAGGGCTTTTAAAACTTCCTGCGTAAATTGGGCTTGCTCCATAAAAATCCCCCTCAAGTTTTATTAACTAAATTATAGCATAAAACACTAACTTGTCTAATATTTTATATACAAAAAAAGGAAGGAGGGGGAAAATGCGGGAAGTATTTGAAATTTTAACCCCGACCTTAAGAAAGGTCTTAGAAGGAGTCGATGATCTTCCCCTGGAAGAAATTAGAATCAGGAAAAACCGGCCTTTAAGTTTGATTTTTGGCGAGGAAGAAGTATTCATCAATGCACGTGGAGAATACACTTTTGACCAGGACAACGGGGTAGGTTTGGCGGAGGAGGAGTTTTTGGCGCTCTTTCAATTAATTACGGCCTCATCTTATTATGCCTTGGAAGAAGAATTAAAACAGGGCTACATAACCATTAAAGGAGGACACCGTATTGGCTTTACCGGTCAGGCGGTATTGGAGAACGGAAAGATTCGCCATATAAAAAACGTTAGCAGCATTAATATCCGGATAGCGCGGGAGATCAAGGGAGTAGCCGAAAATTTTGCTCCTTATCTTGTTAATAATAACGGCGAGCCGGTCAACACTTTAATTTTGTCTCCACCCCGCAGCGGTAAAACAACCATGCTCAGGGATTTAGCGAGAATTTTTGCCAACGGTTCCGCTCTTCTGGGAATTCCTGGAATACCGGTGGGAATTGTGGACGAGCGTTCGGAAATTGCCGCAAGTTATAAAGGGGAACCGCAGTTAGATGTCGGAATCCGGGCCGATGTTTTGGATGGTTGTCCTAAAGCCCAGGGAATGATCATCCTTTTACGCTCCATGGCTCCAAAGCTAATCGTTACCGATGAAATCGGGCGGGAAGAAGATGTAGGAGCACTGGTAGAAGTGGCCAATGCTGGGGTAGCGATATTTACCTCGGCCCATGCCCGGGATATGGATGATTTAAAGAGGAGGCTGCGGTTTTTGCCCTTTTTGAAATTGGGGATTTTTGAAAGATACGTGATTTTAAGCCGGCGGGAAGGACCGGGTACGGTAGAAGCGGTGTTAGATGCTCAGGGCAAAGTTATCATTGGGAGGGATTAAAATGTATCTGAAGCTTTTAGGGGCGTGTCTTACCGTTGCCGGAACCGGTGCTCTGGGATTTTATCTTGGTAACAGGTACTTGCAGAGGGTAAGGGATTTGGAAAGGTTAATTAACCTCTTAAACTTCTTAAAATCCGAGATACGTTATAAAGCTACGCCTTTACCGGAAATTTTTGCCAAAATGGCTAATTCCGAAGAAGGGACGGTAGCCAGGCTTTTTGAGATTAAGGATAAAACCTTACCGGTTAATCAGGGACTAAAAAAAGCTCTTGTTGAAGGATTTTTCCAAACGGCTCTCTTAAAGCGGGAACAGGAAATACTTTTAGCGTTTGCTGAAAAAATAGGAATGTCGGACTTGCGGGAGCAGGAAAATCTTTTAAATTATACCTGCGAACAGTTAAAACTTGTTTTAGCCGAAAGCCGGCAGGAAGCGGAGAAAAATGTCAAACTCGTTAATTACTTGGGAGTGCTTGTAGGAGCGTTTTTGGTTTTGCTGTTTTTTTAAAGGAGGGTTAAAATGGCGAGCATTGAAATTATTTTTAAAATTGCAGGAGTTGGCATCTTAACCGCGGTTATTCATACGGTTTTAAAACATGCGGGCAAAGAAGAACAAGCGTACATGGCTACTCTGGCAGGTATATCCATAGTATTATTCTGGGTGATTCAAATCCTGGCGGAACTTTTTACGGAAATTAAAACCGTGTTTAAGCTGTTTTAGGAGGTCCCTATGGAGATTGGAACGGTGGTGGGCCTTGGTTTAATAGCTACTACCTTGGCCTTGATTGTTAAAAAGGAACGGCCAGAAATAGCAGTTTTATTAAGCTTAACGGCGGGCGTAGTGGTATTTTTACTTTTAATGGATAAAATTGCGGCGGTTGTGGAAGTGTTTACCGGTTTAGGGGAGAGAGCTGGTCTTAACAGTTTATATTTGGGGATTATTTTTAAAATAATTGGCATATCTTATCTTGCGGAGTTTGGTGCCCAAATCTGCAGGGATGCGGGAGAAGGGGCAATTGCGCAAAAAATCGAGCTGGCTGCCAAAATTTTGGTCATTATTTTGGCAATTCCCATCCTTATGGCGGTTTTAGAAACTTTGTTAAAATTACTGCCCGAATAGGATGAAAGCCATGAAAAAGTTCAGCATTATTCTTTTTACCTTAATTTTCCTTATCCTGAATAGAGTGGTCCCGGTATTTGCCAACGAAGTAAGCCTTCCAGTTGAGGCGGAGAAAATTTTAAATTCTGCGGAAGAGGAATTAAAAAAAGTTGTTCCGCAAGTAGACCTTAAAAGAGAAGTATTGGCAATTTTTCGGGGAGAGAAGAAAATATCGTTGACCGAAATATGGGGGGACCTGAAGGGAACCCTTTTAGCTGAAATCCGGGGAAATATAAAAATTCTCTTTAAGCTGTTTATTTTAGCTATTATTCTTTCCCTTTTACGACAGTTGGAAAATAGCTTTTCTTCAGGAAGCATAGCGCAGATTTCCCAAGCAGCGTGCTATCTGGCTTTTATGCTTTTAGCCCTGCAGAGTTTTACCCTGGCGTTAAAAATTGGCAGGGATGCGGTGGAAGGAATGGTGGGGGTGGCTCTATCTTTACTGCCGGCAAGTCTTGGCTTGATTGCGGCAGCGGGAGCCGTGACTACTTCTGCCTTGCTATCTCCCACTTTATTGGGGGTAATTGGGATAATGGGGAGTGTCATCAAAAACTTTGTTTTTCCCCTGCTTTATCTCAGTGTGTTAGTGGAGATAGCTACCGGATTAAGCGGACGGTTTTCCCTTGATAAATTAATAAAGTTTGCCCAGCAGATAAGTATCGGGTTAGTAGGTCTAATGTTAAGTTTACTTTTAGGGGTTGGGGCCTTAGAAACCGTTGCCGGAGGGGTTGCCGATAATTTTATCTTAAAAACCGCAAGGTTTGCCACCGGAACTTTTGTACCGGTAGTGGGAAAAGTTTTAACCGATGCCGTAGAAGCGGTTGCCGGAACTGTTTATCTGTTAAAGAATGCGCTCAATGCTCTGGGCATTATGATTTTGTTCGGGGTAGTTACAGCTCCAGCAGTTAAAATACTGGTTTTAGGAGGTTTATATAAGTTTGCCGGAGCTGTTTTAGAGCCGCTGGGAGAGGAAAACTACGTTAAGACTTTAACCGGTATGGGTAATGCCCTCCTTTTAATCTTTGGCGTTTTAGCAATTTTAAGCTTATTTTTATTTTTCCTTTTTGCGGTGTTGATTTCCGCTGGTAAACCCGTATAGGGGTGATAGGATGGAAGGTTTAATTAAACTTGCCAGGGAAATAATTTTTTTACTTCTCCTTTTTACTTTTTTAGAATTGCTCTTGCCTCTGGGACAAATACGGAATTTCACCCGGGCAATCATTGGCCTTTTACTGATTATGGCCATGCTAACATCACTGATGGAGCTTTTGCATGTTAACTGGAATTTGGCGGTTTTTTTGCCTGAAAGTCAGAGTAAAACGGTAACGGTTAGTCAGGGAAGTCTTTTGGAAAAGGCCAGGTCCGAGGCGGAGAAAAGCCTGGAAGCCCAGATAAAAGCCCTTTTAAACTTGAACGGGGGCAAAGTAGAAGAAGTAGAGGTTAAGCTGGGAGAGGGACGGGTGAAGGAAGTTACGGTTTACGTAAAAAAGCCGCTGGAGGAGGGGGAAAAGGCACGTTTTGCGGAAGTTTTAAAAGCATTTTTTGGTATAGAAAAAAACATAAATTTTAAAAGAGTGGAGGTGGGTCAATGAAGTTTTGGGAGTTTTTTAAAGAGATAGAGCGGGACAAACTTATTTTCTTTGTTAGCCTTGCGATAATTGGTTTGGTGTTTTTAGCGTGGGGGGAAAGTCCAAAGAGCAAAACCGCAACCCCGGAATTGCCCAGAAGCAGTGCTCAGATTGAATCGGAAATTAACCGACAGGAGAAAGAACTTGCCGAACGTCTTGAGGGCATTTTAGGGAAAATTGCCGGAGTTGGGGAAGTAGCGGTTGAAGTTAAACTTTTACGCAGTTCGGCAAAAGAATATGCTTTAAACCGTAATGCCGGGCAAAAAATTACTAATGAAACGGAAAAATCGGGAATTAGTCGGAGTATTAACGAAAACACCGACCAAAAAGAAGTAGTTTTAATAAAAGACCGGGAAGGGCAGGAAAGCCCGGTATTGTTAACCGAAGAAACGCCGGTAGTGGGTGGAGTTGTCGTAGTGGCCGAGGGAGCTGGAAATCCGGCATTAAAAGAAAAAATTATTCAGGCGGTGGCCAGTGCCCTGGCGGTACCGCTTCATAAAATTGAAGTACTGGAAGGGGAGAGTAAAATTGTACGTAATTAAAAAACAATGGCTGCTTGGTATAGGGATTTTTTTAGTGTTGGTTCTTGCTTTAATTGTAACAGTTCCAAGACCAGAAGAAAGTCTAACAAGTACAAAACCAGACACTGTAGTTGATAACTCGTTGACGACGGCCAAAAATCTTGGGGAGTTCAGATTAATGAGGGAAAAAAATCGTTCCTATTTAATTGAAAGCTTAAAAGAGCTTGGGGTGAATCGCCAAGCGGCGGAAGAAAGAATTCTAAAAATTTTAGATTTTAAGGAAAAAGAAAGTTTTTTGGAGGAAACCTTAAAAGCCCGTTACGATACCGATGTGGTTGCTTATCTTCAGGATACCCAGGCGGTAGTGGTGGTGAAAAAAGAGGAAGATGATAAAATCCGCATGGAAATAAGAGATTTTGTGGCCCAAAATTTAAATTATCCCGCCGGTAAAGTGCTGGTAATCTTTAAATAAGTATACTTGTATACTTATTTCCAAAGAGTTTCGTGAATTTGTAAGTTTTTATATAATAACCGTGTAAAAGCAATAAAAAGAGGTGCAATTACCTCTTTTTTTTATATTTAGGGGTGAGAGAGATGAGGCGCAGAGTAAAAATTACCGATACCACCTTAAGAGATGGCCACCAGAGCCTTTGGGCTACGAGGATGCGGACCGAACACATGCTCCCCATCTTAGAAAAACTTGACCAGGTGGGGTATCATTCCCTGGAAGTGTGGGGCGGAGCTACTTTTGATGTTTGCCTGCGCTATTTAAAAGAAGATCCCTGGGAGCGCTTAAGAGCAATTAAGAAACTTGTTAAAAAGACCCCTTTACAAATGCTTTTACGGGGTCAGTCGTTAGTGGGTTACCAGCATTATCCCGATGATGTGGTAGAACGTTTTGTTTTTAAAGCTGTGGAAAATGGCATAGATATTATAAGAATTTTTGACGCCTTAAATGATATTCGCAATATGGAAGTACCAATAAAAGCCGCAAAAGCTGCCGGGGCTCACGTACAGGCGGCGGTAGTTTATACTATTAGCCCTGTGCATACTTTGGAGCATTATGTTGAAACTGCCAAACGTTTGGTGGAAATGGGTGCCGATTCAATTTGCATAAAAGATATGGCGGGATTATGTACTCCCTACCACGCTTATGAGTTGGTGGCGGCTTTGAAAAAAGAGATCGGGGTACTCCTGCAATTTCACAGCCACTATATCGGGGGGCTTGCCGTTGGGGCTTACTTAAAAGCCATTGAAGCAGGGGTGGACGTGGTGGATACCGCCAGCGTACCTCTGGCTTTTGGTGCTTCCCAGCCTCCGGTGGAAACGGTGGTGAGAGCCCTGGCGGATACCCCTTACGATACCGGGCTTAATATTCACGAGCTCTTTGAGATTGCCCGCTATTTTGAAGATTTACGCAAACGGTTAGGCTATGAACGGGGGGTTACCCGCATTTCCGACATGCGGGTTTTTGAACATCAGGTTCCGGGTGGGATGATCACCAATTTAATTAGCCAGTTAGAAGAGCAAAAGGCGCTCCATCGCCTGGAAGAAGTTTTGGAAGAAATACCGCGGGTCCGGGCGGAGCTTGGTTATCCTCCCCTGGTTACACCTACCAGTCAAATTGTAGGGACTCAGGCGGTGTTAAATGTTTTAACCGGGGAGCGCTATAAATTAATACCGGGAGAAGTGCGGTCATATGTTCAGGGTTTGTACGGCCGGCCGCCAGCTCCTATTGACCCGGAAATTAAAGCCAAGATCCTTGGGGACTTAAAACCGGTAGAGTGCCGTCCGGCTGACTTGTTAGAACCGAGAATGGAAAAAATAAAAGAAGAGATAAAAGATTTAGCCCGGTCGGAAGAAGACCTCCTGTCTTATGCTTTATTCCCCCAGATTGCCCGCAAGTTTTTTGAAGAGCGGGAGCAGGGGAAATTAACACCGGTGGTGAATAATAAAGAAGTAAGAAAAAAGCCTAAAGAATCAGGGAAGGAGGAACAAAATTTGAATTTAAAGGAAGTACGGGAATTAATACTCTTATTGAATGAAACAAATATTTCGGAACTGGTTATTGAAAGCGAAGGTACGAAAATTGCTATAAAAAAAGGACAAGGGTCGAGCGAAGGAACGGTAACAATGTTACCGCAGGTCCCGGCAACAGGGGCAACAGAAGTTGAGAGCAAAGAAAAAGTAGAAGAAAAGAACGAGGGTAATTTTTCTTTGATAACTTCGCCTATGGTAGGTACTTTCTACCGAGCTCCCGCTCCAGGAGCGCCGCCTTTTGTGGAGGTGGGGCAGAAAATAAAGCCTGGAGATGTCCTTTGTATCATTGAAGCCATGAAACTTATGAATGAAATTGAAAGTGAGATAAGTGGCGAGATTGTAGAGATTTTAGTTGAAAATGGTGAAATGGTGGAGTACGGTCAACCGCTCTTCAAAGTAAGGGTATAGTGAGAAATTTGCCCAAAAGTTTTTGACTTTTGGGTAATTTTTTAGAAAGGAATGATTGGATGTTTAAAAAAGTTCTTGTAGCCAATCGGGGAGAAATTGCCGTCCGGATTATTCGAGCATTGAGAGAAATGGGAATTTTAAGTGTTGCGGTTTATTCGGAAGCGGACCGGGAAAGTTTGCATGTAAAACTTGCCGACGAGGCGATTTGCATCGGTCCTAAAGAATCAAACCGAAGCTACTTAAATATACCGGCAATCATCAGTGCGGCTCTGGTTACCGGAGCCGAAGCTATTCACCCGGGCTATGGCTTTTTAGCGGAAAATGCGGCTTTTGCCGAAGCGGTGGAAGCCAGCGGATTGACTTTTATTGGTCCGCCCCCCCGGGCCATTGAGTTAATGGGGGATAAGGCTACCGCTCGCCAAACCATGATTGCAGCGGGAGTTCCGGTAGTACCCGGTTCCAAAAAAGTAGTTGAAAATGTGGAAGAAGCTGTGTCTATTGCCCGGGAGATTGGTTATCCGGTGATGTTAAAAGCTTCGGCAGGGGGCGGTGGCAAAGGGATGAGGATTGCCCAGAACGATGAGGATTTGGCCAAAGCTTTTATTACCGCCCGTACTGAAGCCCAAAATGCCTTTGGCAATCCCGATGTTTATTTAGAAAAATATGTGGAAGAACCGCGGCATATCGAGATTCAAGTTTTAGGGGACAAACACGGAAATTATGTTTATTTATTTGAACGGGATTGCTCCATTCAGCGGCGCCACCAGAAGTTAATTGAAGAGGCACCTTCTCCCTTTGTTGATCCGATTCTGCGGGAAAAAATGGGGGAGGCCGCTTTAAAGGCCTGCCGGGCTGTCGGTTATTACAGTGCCGGAACGGTGGAGTTTTTAGTGGATAGAAATAAAAACTTTTATTTTATGGAGATGAACACCCGTATTCAAGTGGAACATCCGGTTACGGAGTTTATTACCGGGGTAGATCTTATTAAAGAACAAATTAAAATTGCCGCCGGAGAAAAACTTTCCATAAGCCAAAAAGATTTAAAAATCAACGGTTGGGCTATTGAATGCCGGATAAATGCCGAAGATCCGGAAAAAAACTTTATGCCCAGTCCCGGAACGGTAACCGAATACTTACCTCCCGGTGGTAATGGTGTGCGGGTCGACAGTTTTCTTTATTCCGGCTATAAAGTTGTACCCTATTACGACTCACTGGTGGCCAAGGTGATAACCTGGGGGCAAAACCGGGAAGAAGCTATTTCCCGGATGCAGAGGGCTCTTTTGGAAATGCGGGTAGAGGGAATTAAAACTACAATTCCTTTTCATTTAAAGGTGTTAGAAAATGCCTTTTTCCGCAAGGGTGAAGTTTACACTAATTTTGTCCAAAGAAGAATTTTGGTCGAAGAGTAATAATTATTGTTGAAAAGTTTACCGCTTGTTATAATATGATTAAAAGGTGGTTATAAAAATTCAAGGAGGTTTTTTTCGTGGATGGCAGAGATAATAAATTAATCCGGGAAGAAGGGACCGAAATCGGGAGTATAAAAATCAGCGACGAGGTTGTGGCGGTAATTGCCGGCTTAGCAGCTTCGGAAATTCCCGGTGTGGCGGGAATGAGCGGTACGTTGGCTGGAATTGCTGAAAAGCTTGGAATGAAGTCCATGGCCAAAGGGGTAAAAGTTGAAGTAGGAGAAAGGGAAACGGCGATTGATTTATATATCATTGTTGAGTATGGCGTAAGAATACCTGATGTGGCCAGTGAGGTTCAACAAGCGGTGAAAAAAGCTGTGGAAAGCATGACCGGTCTTACAGTGGTGGAGGTCAATGTTCATGTCCAGGGGGTGCACTTCCCCGCTGAAGGGAAGGAAGAGGAAATACGGGTTAAGTAGTGGCGGGTTATAACCCGCCAATCTTATTGACAAAGGGGGGTTGAAATGAACTTTGTAGACCGGAGTATCTTATTTCTTTATGGTTTTGTGACTGTTATTTTACTTTTTTGTTTTATGCTGGTAGTTTTAGGCTGGCACTTGCCAATTATTTACATAAAAAATATGCTTTTTGATGTCCAATTGCGGACCGCGCTTTTTGCTTTTCTCCTGGTACTATTCCTTTTAGGTCTAAGAGTTGTTGTTTTAAGCTTAAAAACCCAACACAAAAGAGATAAGGGAATTTCTTTAGAAGGGGAGCTTGGCCAAATAAACGTTACCTTTGATACCATAACGGCATTAATTAAAAGAGTTGCGGGAAAAATTCCGGGAGTAAAAGAAGTGCGGCCAGTTCTACAAGCTTATCCCGAAGGATTAGGAGTAGAAGTGGTGGTGCGGGTGCTTCCGGATTTAAACATCCCGGAAACTTCTAAACGGCTGCAGGAAGAGATAAACAGCTACATTCAGGAGAGTTTGGGGATAAAACTTTCAAGGATCAAAATAAAAGTAGAAGATATTGCCCAGGAATTAAGGCCGCGGGTAGAATAGGAGTGTGGAGCTAATGGAAGAGTGGGAAGTTTTCTTTCGGAAAAACCGGGGAAAAATATTAGGGATAGTTATTGGTGGAGGTTTTGGTTTTTTAGCCATTGCTTTTGGTTTCTGGAAAGCATTATTCCTGGCTATATGTCTTGGTCTGGGTTATTTTATTGGAAAACGTTTAGACGAGGAACAAGATTTTAGCCGGGTTTGGGAGAAAATTTTTAAAGAGCGGTAATATAAGGGAGGGCAGTCGTGAATCGTCATACGGCAAGGGAACTTGCATTTAAAGCGCTGTTTGGACTGGATTTTGCTCCCGAAAAAATTTTGAATACCTTGGAAAACCTGTGGTCAGAAAAAATCGCCGAAGGGGAAATACCTCCGGAAAAGTTGGTAAATTTCTCCCGGGAATTGGTACTGGGGGTTATTGAAAAAAAGGAACGATTGGATGAGATTATACGCCGGCGCGCTATTGGTTGGGATTTTAATAGACTGGCAAGGGTGGACAAGACCCTTTTGCGCCTGGCTTTATATGAAATGTTATATAGACCGGATATTGACATTCCGGTTTCTATAGATGAAGCGGTGGAATTAGCCAAAGTATACGGTGAAGAAGAGTCGCCAAAATTCATCAATGGAATTTTGGGCTATGTGGCTGAACATATCGAAGAATTCTGGGAGGAAAGTTAATGGAAGGTATTTTTCTGGGGTTTGATACAAGCAACTATACAACGTCCTTTGCCGCCGTTGACGGTGAGGGACGTTTAATTTTTGACTTAAGGGAAATACTGCCGGTACCGGATGGTGAGGTGGGGTTAAGGCAACGGGAGGTAGTTTTCCTGCATCTGCGGCATTTAAAGGAAATGTTGCAGGAAGGTTTTAACAAGATTTCCCGGGATCAGGTGCGGGGTATCGGTGTTTCGGTTAAACCAAGACCTGTACCGGAGTCGTATATGCCATCTTTTTTGGCGGGAGAGGTAATTGCAGGAGCTCTTGCCCTGGCTCTGGGGGTGCCGCTTTATGAGACTACCCATCAGGAGGGGCATCTGGCGGCAGCCCTTTGGTCGGTAAAGGAAGATTTTTCTAAATTTTTAGCAGTACATTTTTCCGGAGGAACCAGTGAAATTTTAAAAGTAGAAAAAGAATCCCAAGGATATAAAATAGAAATTTTAGGTAAAAGTCTTGACATTTCTGCAGGCCAGCTGGTGGACCGCATTGGGGTTTTACTTGGCCTTCCCTTTCCTGCAGGAAAATCTTTAGAAGAATTAGCGCAAAAGGCTTTAGGAGAGCTCAAGGTACCTTCGACTTTTATTAATGGTAACTGGCACTTTTCGGGTGCCGAAGCCTACTTGAAAAGAAAGATAAACCACTTTCCGGCTTGGGAAATTGCGCGGGCGGTAGAAGATGTAGTTGCCCGGACTTTATATAAAATAATCCAGTACCACCTGCAAAATCATGGAAATCTTCCGGTGGTTTTAATGGGCGGGGTTATGGCAAATAATTATATAAAAAACTTTTTGCGGGAAAAAGTAAAGAAAAGAGGCCTAAAAGCAAATCTTTATTTTGCCGAACCTCGCTATGCTTCGGATAATGCGGTGGGGGTAGCGGAATTAACCCGAATTAGAAGGATTTTTTAATTTAATGAAGAATATTAATAAAATTATGAAATAAATATAAAATTCATAAAACTCAAAGGAGGGCGGATTGGTGTTTAAAATCTTAAAAAAGGAAAACTTGGCACCCTCAATTAAACTTTTTGAAATTGACGCACCTCTGGTGGCAAGAAAAGCTCAGGCGGGGCAATTTATTATTTTAAAAATTGACGAGAAAGGAGAAAGAATCCCGCTTACCATAGCCGATTATGATCGGGAAAAAGGGCTTGTCACCATAATCTTTCAGGAAGTGGGGAAAACAACCAAGCAGTTAGGACTACTCAATGAGGGGGATGCGGTTAGCGATTTTGTAGGTCCTTTGGGTGTTCCATCCCATATTGAAAAGTTCGGGAATGTGGTGTGTATTGGTGGAGGAGTGGGGATTGCTCCGATTTATCCTATAACCCGGGCGTTAAAAGAAGCCGGAAATAAAGTTATTGGGATTATTGGTGCTCGCTCAAAAGAATATCTCTTCTGGGAAGAAAAAATGCGGGCGGTAACCGATGAGTTGTTGGTGACGACCGATGACGGTTCGTATGTGAGAAAGGGTTTTGTCACCGATGTTTTAAAGGAGGTAATTGACCGCGGAGAAAAAATTGACCTGGTTGTGGCGATCGGGCCGCTTCCGATGATGAAGGCGGTAGCTGAGGTTACCCGGCCTTATCAAATAAAAACCATAGTAAGTTTAAACTCCATTATGGTGGATGGAACGGGTATGTGCGGTGCTTGCCGGGTAACGGTTGGCGGCAAAACTAAATTTGTTTGTGTTGATGGCCCGGATTTTGATGGTCATTTGGTGGATTTTGATGAGCAAATGCGTCGGGCAAAGATCTACCAGGATGAAGAAAAGAGAGCCCTCTTAAAGTTTGAAGAGGGCTGCGGGAGGTGCTAAATCTATGGCGTTTGATCGGCCAACAAAAAAGTATCCCATGCCTGAACAGGACCCTAAAGTGAGGGCGACAAATTTTGATGAAGTGGCCCTGGGTTACAGTTTGGAACTTGCCATGAAAGAAGCTGAGCGGTGCCTTGATTGTAAGAAACCTGCTTGCATGCAAGGGTGTCCGGTGGAAATTGATATTCCTGGTTTTATAAGATTTATTAAAGCAGGCGATATTGACAGTGCTATCAATAAAATAAAAGAAAAGAATGCTTTACCGGCAGTATGCGGACGGGTTTGCCCTCAGGAAACGCAGTGCGAAGGCCAGTGTGTTTTAGGAAAAAAAGGTGAACCGGTGGCTATCGGCCGTTTAGAACGGTTTGCAGCGGATTATGAATTAGCAAAAGGCACCCAGAATGTTACGGTGGCTCCTCCTACCGGGAAAAGAGTAGCGGTAATAGGTTCAGGACCTGCAGGGCTTACCTGTGCTGCTGATTTGGCCAAATTAGGGCATAAAGTTACTATTTTTGAAGCTCTCCATGTTCCCGGGGGCGTGTTAATGTACGGAATTCCCGAATTCCGTTTACCAAAGCGGATAGTGCAGCAGGAAATTGATAATTTAAAGAAACTCGGTGTGGAAATAAAAACCAACATCGTGATTGGAAAATGTTTAACCGTTGATGAACTTTTAGAAGAAGAAGGCTATGATGCGGTTTTTGTGGGTACCGGGGCAGGACTTCCGAATTTTATGGGGATTCCCGGGGAAAATTTAAATGGTGTATATTCGGCCAATGAATTTTTAACCCGAACCAACTTAATGAAAGCTTATCTCTTTCCCGAATACGATACCCCGATAAAAGTAGGAGAAAAAGTTGCAGTTTTAGGAGCGGGTAATGTGGCTATGGATGCTGCCCGTACCGCATTAAGACTTGGGGCGAAAGAAGTTTACATCGTTTACCGGCGCTCAAGAAACGAGATGCCTGCCCGGCTGGAAGAAATTCACCACGCCGAAGAAGAAGGGATAAAGTTTATGTTACTTACCAACCCGACTCGCATTATCGGGGATGAGAATGGTTGGGTTAAAGCTATGGAGTGTTTGAAGTATGAATTAGGGGAACCGGATGAATCAGGCCGGAGATCACCGGTTCCAATTCCCGGGTCGGAATTTATTATTGAAGTGGATACTGTGGTGGTAGCTATTGGGCAAAGTCCAAACCCCCTGGTCCCCCGAACTACAAAAGGCTTAGAAGTGGGACGCAAAGGTAATATAATTGCCGATGAAAACGGAAAAACCACCCGGGAAGGGGTCTGGGCTGGCGGCGATATTGTTACCGGTGCTGCTACTGTAATCAAGGCTATGGGTGCCGGGAAAAAAGCTGCCAGGGCTATCCACGAATATTTAATGTCGAAATAGGTGAAAACAATTTTTAAATCTTGAAGAAGTTCATCTTGTAGATAAAGCGATTTTTATGTTATTCTTTAGAAGAGAACAAATGTTCCCGATTTAATCACTTCAAATAATGAGGTTGGTATGATAAATGGCTTTATTTATAGTTTCGGTTTCGGAATTAACCGATTATATTGCAGAAAAATTTGAAAAAGATGAATGGTTAAATCAGGTTGCGGTAGAGGGGGAACTTTCTAACTGCAAGTTTTCCCAGGGACACTTGTATTTTACCTTAAAAGATGAAAGGGCAGAGCTTAAGGGCGTCATGTATAAAGGACGGGCATCGGCTCTGCCTTTTATTCCTCAAGATGGTCAAAAGGTCATTGTTTTTGGCCAGGTGGCGGTTTACAAAAAAAGGGGTATGTACCAAATTTACGCGGAGGTGATTGAGCCCCTTGGTATCGGGGCTCTTTATTTAAAATTTGAGCAAACAAAAGAAAAGTTAAGGGACAAAGGATATTTTGCCGAAGAGCGAAAGAAAAAACTGCCCCGCTATCCGGAAAAAATTGGCATTGTGACCTCGAAGAGCGGTGCAGCTATTAGAGATATTTTAACAACAATAAAAAAGCGATGGCCCAAGGCTACACTTTATTTAGTTCCTGTAGCGGTTCAGGGGGATGAAGCTCCAGGACAGATAGTAAAGGCGCTAAATTTGTTAAATCGTTATAAACTTTGTGAAGTAATAATTTTAGCCCGGGGAGGAGGAAGTTTTGAGGAGTTAGCGGCTTTTAACGAAGAGGCGGTTGCCGATGCTATTTTTGCTTCTAAAATTCCGGTAGTTACCGGGATTGGACACGAAACCGATACTTCCATTGCCGATATGGTTGCCGACTGCAGGGCTCCGACCCCAACGGGAGCAGCAGTTGAAGCTACCCCTAATTTAGCGGAAATATGGAATAATTTACGGGAGCAACGCCAAAAAATGGTCAAAGCTTTAGCCAATTATTTCCGGCAAGAACAAAAAAATCTGGAATTTCAGGAAAAAAGAATATTTAGAGCATACGAAAAATTAATAACCGATAAAAGCCGGGAAGTTGCCGAAGGGCTTACAAGGCTTTTAAGAAGTTTTAAAACAACTTTTCAGCAGGAAAAAAATCGGCTAAACCTTTTAAAAGATAAACTTATCCTTCTTTCCCCATATCATCGTCATAAACAGCAAAAAGAAAAACTCGAAGAGCTAAGGGAGAGGCTTTTTTTACGATGTGCTGAATTATTAAAAAGAAATCAGGCGGTTCTTTTTCAGCAAAATTTGCGGTTAAGAACTTCGGTAAAAAATCTTGTTTTACAAAAAAATTTGGTGCTTTCTTCTTATGAAGAAAGATTAAAGCTTTTAAATCCGCTAAAAATTTTAAAGCGGGGTTATGCGGTGGTCTTTGATTTTGAAGGCAGGGTTGTGACTTCCGTTAATAATCTTCCAGAAAGATTTAAAATTAAATTTTCCGATGGGGAAGCCTTGGCTAAAACCCTTGGCAAAAATATAATTAAGGGTGATGAAAAGGATGACCTTTGAAGAAGCGATGAATAGATTAAACGAGATCGTGGAACGTTTGGAACGGGGAAATGTAGGGTTAGAAGAAAGCTTGGCTCTATTTGAAGAAGGGTTAAAGCTTCACCGTTTTTGCAGCGAAAAGTTGAAAGAGTTAGAATTAAAGTTAGTGGAAGTTCAGGAAGATGAAGCCGGTGAGATTACTTTAGAGGAAATTGTAGAAATGGAAGATGATTTACCCTTTTAGCGGAGGAGTTTCATGGAGTTTGAAAGCCGTTTTAAAAGCTATCAAAAAATGGTAGAAGAAGGTATCGGGCGTTTTCTGCCCCCGGACGACACCTATCCGCCCGTAATTCACCAAGCGATGAATTACAGTCTAAAAGCTGGCGGGAAAAGGCTAAGGCCTGTCCTGATGCTGGCCGCAGGGGAATGGAGCGGTATTGCTCCGGAAAAATTGCTCCCGGCGGCGGTAGGGGTGGAGTGTCTGCACACCTATTCGCTGATTCACGATGACCTGCCGGCAATGGATAACGATGATTTTCGACGGGGAAAGCCAACTAACCATAAAGTTTTTGGGGAAGCCATTGCAATTTTGGCGGGAGATGCTTTATTAACCAAAGCTTTTGAATTAACTGCCAAAACTTTAGAACAGGGGATACCTGCGGAGCGGGTAGTCCGGGCAATTCAAGAACTGGCGGTAGCTTCTGGCTCCGAGGGTCTTATTGCTGGTCAGGTGGTGGATTTAAGTTCTAATGAAAACAAAAAAGATCCTGAGGTTTTGTTATATATTCATCTTAATAAAACTGCCCGCTTGATCCGCTATAGTTTAATTGCCGGAGGGATTTTGGCTGGAGCTACTGAAGAAGAAATTAGAGCCTTGGACGATTACGGGCGCCATTTGGGCCTTGCCTTCCAAATTGTTGATGATTTGTTGGATGTAGTTGGTGATTTTCAAAAGATTGGTAAACCGGTGGGGAGTGACGAAAAAAATCAAAAGCTTACTTATGTATCGCTTTTTGGTATTGAGGAAACCAAAAAAAGGGCGGCAGAAGAAGTTAATGCGGCAAAGAATGTTTTAAAGCCGTACGGTGAGAAAAGCAGCTTTTTTATAAAGCTTGCTGAATTTATTCTAAAAAGAGAGTCTTAGACATTTTTTAGGAAAAAATTGCTTTTGCATTGTTAATGAAGTTTTGTTATAATTTTAAGACAATTGAAAATAGCACGGGACGGCTGATGCAGTATCCTAGTCGGACCCGCACCTTTCGAAGACGGGCCTAAAAATCCGTCGCGGGCACATCGATGAAGTTCCTGGTGCTGGCTTACGACGCCCAGTCGGGGGCTGGTGCTGGGAGTTAAGGTTGGAGGGCGAGCCGCAATGGCATGCGGGCGTGGACCCTCCTTCCACGGAGACCCAAGTGCGTGGGGAGCGTTCGCGAACTACGGCTTGGGATTAAACCTGCACGTGGGGGCGTGCTACGTGCAGTGTAGCCTGCCTTGAGTGAAATGGGGGGATATTAGGTTAAGGGGAGAAGCCGATCGGGCCCTTAGGCTTCGAACCTTCTAATTGAAACCCATTTTGCAAAAGAGGCTAGATTGGTGCGGGAGCCGTCGGGGAAATCCTCTAGGCTGTTTGGCCCGGCCAAGGTCTTACGGGGATTGCAGTATGGACTAAGTGGTGATCCAGTTCCGCAGCGGGTAACCCTGCGGCAGAAGCTTTAAAGGGAAACCGCCTCCTCGGTGACGAGAGGTAGCTTCTGGGGAAATCCTACTGGACCTTAAGCCATAAAATTAACCCGTAAGGCTATCAGCCGTCCTGGCTACCTGGACCCTGCTATTGAGGTGAAAAATCTTTGGGTAAAAACAAAAATAATAATTCCAGAGGGGAAAATAATTACTTCGGGCGTGTTATCAAGATAGCCTTTTTAACCTTTGGGTTAGCGTTAATATTTACCATTTTATCCGAGTATTTTATTGCCCGGACCCAGAGTATTATCTTTGCTACTTTTTTTTTGGTGATAATTATTATTTTAAACATTGCCTTTGACATAGTGGGCACGGCGGTGGCGGCCGCTGAAGAAGCTCCGTTTCACGCAATGGCCAGTAAAAAAATACGAGGAGCTAAGGAAAGCTACCTTTTGGTGAGAAATGCCGATAAGGTAGCTAATTTTTGTAATGACGTTATTGGGGATATTGCAGGAACCATCAGCGGGGCCCTGGGAATATCCTTAGCTCTACAAATCGGCCGGTATTTTCCAGGATATTTAGCGTTAATTAATATTTTAATTACCAGCTTTATAGCTGCCGTGATTGTTGCCGGTAAGGCTTTAGGCAAGAAGATAGCCATTGAAAAGGCCGAAAAGGTTATAGCCCTTGCGGGTATAACTATCTACCATTTGGAAAAAAATATTAAAGTTAAGATTATCAAAGACGGTTAAAGGAGGACTCCCTTTGGGACCTATTTTAGAGCGAATTTCCCTGCCGGAGGACATAAAAAAACTAAAACCCGGTGAATTAATAGCCCTTGCCCGGGAGTTGCGGGAATACATTATTACCGTTGCCAGCCAGAATGGAGGTCATCTCGCTCCAAGTTTAGGAGTGGTGGAACTGACCCTTGCCCTTCATTTTGTTTTTGAAGCTCCCAGAGACAAAATTATCTGGGATGTAGGGCATCAGGCTTATGCTCATAAAATTTTAACCGGCAGAAAAAAACAGTTTAAAACTTTAAGGACTTTTGGCGGTCTTTCCGGTTTTCCCAAAAGGGATGAAAGCCCCTATGATGCTTTTGGTGTGGGGCACAGCAGTACTTCCATTTCGGCAGCTCTGGGAATGGCTTTAGCCCGGGATTTAAAAGGTGAGCAGTTTGAAGTGGTAGCGGTTATCGGGGATGGAGCTTTAACCGGAGGTATGGCTTTTGAAGCCCTTAACCATGCCGGTCATTTAAAGAAAAAGCTAATTGTCGTGGTTAATGATAATGAAATGTCCATCGCTCAAAATGTTGGGGCTTTATCCGCTTATTTAAGTCGCATCCGTACCGATCCCAAATATTCCAGGGGTAAAGATGAATTAGAAGCCCTCATCAAAAAAATTCCGCATATTGGACCAACAATGGTGAAAATTGGCGAAAGACTAAAGGATAGCTTTAAATATCTTTTGGTGCCTGGCATGCTGTTTGAAGAACTGGGATTTACCTATTTGGGACCTATCGATGGTCACAATATTAAGGAAATGATTGAAGTGTTCAGCCGGGCTAAAACTTTTACTGAACCGGTGGTTGTTCACGTCATTACCAAAAAGGGGAAAGGCTATCATTTAGCTGAAGAGAACCCCGATGGTTTTCACGGTGTTGGCAAATTTTATATAAGCACCGGCGAACCGGTAGAAGTACCCAGGGTAAGTTTTACCGAAATTTTTGGCAAAGCTCTGGTAGAGCTTGCCCAGGACCGTCCGGAGGTGGTAGCCATAACTGCTGCCATGCCCACCGGTACCGGATTAAATTACTTTGCCCAAAAATATCCCGAACGTTTTTACGATGTGGGTATTGCCGAACAGCATGCGGTGACCCTGGCGGCAGGAATGGCCTGTGAAGGGTTGAAGCCGGTGGTAGCTATTTATTCGACCTTTTTGCAGAGGTCTTTTGACCAGATAATCCATGATGTTTGCTTACAAAATCTTCCAGTAGTCTTTGCCATTGACCGGGCGGGGATTGTTGGTGAAGATGGTCCAACTCACCACGGAATTTTTGATTTAAGTTATTTAAGGATGATTCCCAATCTTACCATTATGGTACCCAGAAATGAAGATATGTTAAGGAAAATGTTGTTTACGGCTATAAACCACCCCGGCCCTGTTGCTCTCCGTTATCCCCGGGGAGCGGCGGTAGGGGTTGAATTAACACCTTACGAGCAGCTACCTGTTGGCACGGCGGAAGTTTTAAAAGAAGGCAGCGATGGAGTTGTTATCGGAGTTGGACGCCCGCTAAACTATGCTTTAAAAGCCGCCCAAAAACTTGAGAACGAAGGTATATCTTTAACTGTTATCGATGCCCGGTTTGTAAAACCTTTGGATTATAAGCTTTTAGAGGAAATTGGAAGCTTACATAAACCGATTATTACCGTTGAAGAAAATGTTGTTGCAGGAGGTTTTGGTTCGGCGGTAAATGAATATTTTGCCTTTAAAGGAATTGGAACAAAGGTGGTTAATTTAGGAATAGCCGACGAGTTTCCTCCTCATGGTAAGGTGGAGGAAATTTTAAACCTTTACGGCTTAACGGAAGAAAAGCTTTACTTAAAGTTTCGGGAGATCTTAAGTAAGCTATGAAAAAAAGGCTTGATATTTTAATGGTGGAAAAGGGATTGGTCCAGAGCCGGGAAAAGGCCCGGGCTCTAATTATGGCCGGTGAAGTTTTGGTGGGAGAACAAAAAATTACCAAACCCGGCACGATGGTAGCAGTAGAAGCACCAATTAGAATTTTAGGGCAGGGTTTAAAATATGTTAGCCGGGGCGGCTATAAGTTGGAAAAAGCTTTAGAAGAATTTAAGATAAATCTACAGGGAAAAATTGTAATTGACATTGGAGCTTCTACCGGTGGCTTTACCGATTGTGCATTGCAATATGGAGCAAAAACAGTTTATGCGGTGGATGTAGGCTACGGTCAGTTAAGTCTTAAATTACGGCAGGATCCCAGGGTGGTGGTTTTTGAAAGGACGAATATCCGTTATTTTGAAGCAGAAAAGTTACCGGAGAAACCTGACTTTGCCACCTGTGATGTTTCATTTATTTCTTTAAAGTTAGTGCTGCCGAAAATTAAGGAAATTTTAGCGCCCCGGGGAGAAGCGATAGTGTTAATAAAACCGCAGTTTGAGGCCGGACGAGAAAAGGTGGGTAAAAAAGGAGTTGTAAGGGATCCCGCTACCCACCGGGAAGTGGTGAAAAATCTTTTAGAGTATGCCGAAGGGCTTGGGTTTCAACCTCTGGGACTTACCTATTCTCCTATTACCGGCCCTGAAGGAAACATTGAATATTTACTTTATCTTTCGACGGACAATACTAAAGAAAAGGTTAAAATTGATGTTGACCGGGTTGTAACGGAGGCTTTTTTACGTTTTAATAAATAAGCAGGGGTTATCCCTGCTTTTTAAGTATAAAGGAGGAATTAAGGGAGGTTTGCGAGAATTAAAATAGCGGAGGTTGGCAGAATTGAAAACAATTGGTGTTGCGGTGAATAAAGATAAAAAACTTGGGCCTATTTTATTGGAAAAAATAATGGAAAAGGCCCGGGATTACGATTTTTTGCTGAAAAACCGCTACCTTGTTTCGGGAGAATGCGGTATAGTTGAAATAGCGGAAATCGAGGAAAAAACCGAAAAAATTGATCTGGTTCTGGTTTTGGGGGGCGATGGGACGATTTTATGTGCCACCCGCTATTTTGCTCCTAAAGATATACCCATCCTGGGAATAAATTTGGGTCAACTGGGGTATTTAAGTGAACTTGATCCCCAGGAAATAGATTTTGGTCTGCAGAAAATCAGGGCCGGGGAATACCTTGTAGAAGACCGTACCATGCTTGAAGCCAAGGTTAGGCGTGCCAAACAGGAAGTTGCGGTTTTTCATGGTTTAAATGATGGAGTTTTAACCAAAGGTGCTTTTGCCCGGATTATCAACTTTGCGGTTTTTGTTGATGAACAGTACATAACCGAATATGCGGCGGATGGTGTAATTGTGGCAACTCCCACCGGGTCTACTGCTTATTCCCTTTCGGCGGGAGGAGCTATTCTTGATCCCGAGGTCAAAGCTTTTATAATTACCCCGATTTGTCCGCATACTCTTGCCGCCCGTTCCCTGGTGGTGGCGGATGATAAAGAAATAAAAATTGTGGTTAAGACCGCCCTGGAAAGTAGCATGCTAACCGTTGATGGACAGCAGGGGTTCGGGATTAAACCTGGGGATGAAATAATTATTAAAAAAGCTCCCTACCGGGCAAAATTTATTAAACTTAAAAATCGTAGTTTCTATCAGCTTTTAAGAGAGAAGATGCGGGAGGCCAATCGTTACCATGATTGATTTGGAGAAAATTACCGGCCTCGTCCACTTATACCTGCAGGAAGTCGTGCAAGCTGGAGATGTTGCCGTTGATGCGACCGCCGGCAATGGTAACGATACCTTGTTTTTAGCTCACCGGGTTGGGGAAAAGGGTAAAGTGTATGCTTTTGATATTCAGGAACAAGCGCTGAAAATAACGGAACAAAAACTTAAGGAAGCAGGTATGGTCAAAAGAGCGGTTTTTATCCTGGATTCCCACGAAAAGGTTTTAGAGTATGTTAAGGTTCCCATAAAAGCTGCGGTTTTTAATTTAGGCTATCTTCCAGGAGGCAATAAAAGCATAATTACAAAACCTTCAACCACCGTCACCGCTCTTGCCGAATGTTACAAATTATTACTTCCCGGAGGAATAATAACGGTTACCGTGTATGTGGGCCATGCGGGCGGGGAGGAGGAAAGGTTGAGGATAGAGGAGTTTTCGCAAAAAATTCCCGACCGTGAAGGATATGTGATTAAGCATGAATTTTTAAATCGACCCCAAACTTATCCCAAGCTTTACATAATTGGGAAAAGGAGGAATTGCGGTTGAAAATTCGCCGACAGAAAAAAATTCTTGAACTTGTAGAACAGAAAGTGATCAGAACCCAGGAAGAATTAGCGGAAGCTTTAAAAGAGGCCGGATTCGATGTGACACAGGCTACCGTTAGCCGGGACATAAAGGAACTGGGCTTGGTTAAAATTCCCTTTCAAAAGGACAGCTATCGGTATGCTCTGCCGCAAAAAACTGTATCCGCTGCTTCCATTGAACGTTTAAAAAGACTTTTTGCCGATGCGGTAAGCAGTTATGACCAAAGTGAAAACCTCATAGTTATTAAGACTTTACCCGGAGCCGCTCAGGGGGTAGCCAGTGCTATTGACCAGGTAGCTTTTCCGGAAATTCTTGGGACTATTGCCGGGGATGATACTATTTTAATTATTGCTCGGGATCGGGAACAGGTTCCCAAAATCTTAGCGAGATTTGACGAATTTTTAACTTAGGTGATGATATGCTTTTGGCTTTAACGGTGGAGAATTTTGGGTTAATTGAACGGGTAAATATGGATTTTACCCCGGGCTTAAATGTTCTAACCGGTGAAACCGGGGCCGGTAAGTCGATGCTAATTGATGCGCTGCTTTTACTTTTAGGGCAGAAAGCCCGCGGGGACGTGGTGAGAAAAGGGGCGGATAAAGCCCTTTTAACCGCAACCTTTGAGTCGGAAAGGCTTTGTCATAAACTCCGGGAGTACGGTTTACCGGCCGATGAGGTGAACATTTTTTCCCGGGAAATTGCCGCCGATGGTAAGTCGGTGGCCCGGATTAACGGTACGGTGGTTCCTTTGTCTTTATACCGGGAGATGACCCAGGGCTTAATTGACGTTATGACGCAGCATGAGCAGCAAATGCTTCTTGCTCCATCTTACCATTTAAAGCTTTTAGACCGTACGGGCGATGAGGAATTTCAGCGGTGGTGTAAACAGCTAAAAGACGCCTATGAAGGGTGGATGGAGGCGGAAAAACTGTACGAGGAAATAATTTCCCAGGAAATGGAACGGTTAAAAAGAATCGATTATTTAAAGTTTTGCATTAATGAGATCGAAAAAATAAACCCTTCATTGGAAGAAGAAGAACAGCTCAAGCAGTTCCATAATAGGCTTTTAAATCAGGAAAGGCTTTATGGACTAATTGGCAATGCCTATCGGGAAATTTACGGCGAAAATGAACCGGGAATAGTTGACCGCTTGGGAAGAATTACCAAGGATTTAAGAGAGGCGACCCGTGTTGACTCGTTTATCGAGGAAATTTTAAAAAAAGTTGAGGATGCTACCCTTCTTCTGGAAGAAGCGGCTTTAGATTTAAAAACTTACTTGGACGGGATGGAAAACCAGTCCCTTAATCCCGATGAAGTTGAGGAAAGGCTCTATCGTTACGAGTTATTAAAGAAAAAGTACGGACCTACCCTAAAGGATGTTTTGAATTTTTTAGAAAAGGCACGGCAAGAATACCAAAATTTATCCGAAATTGAAGAAAATAAAGCTTTTTATCAGGAAAAGGCCGAAAAAATGCGGGAAAATTATTATAAAATAAATTCTCTGGTTAAAGAATATCGAAGAAAGCTTGCGGTTAAGCTCGAAGAAAGCATTTCGAAGCACTTAAAAGAGCTTTTAATGCCGCATGCTCAAATAAAAGTTGTTTTTACCGACGCATCTCCCGGTCCGCGCGGGAATGAAGCAATTCAGTTTTATTTTCTACCCAATCCCGGTGAAGATTTAAAACCCTTAGCGAAAATTGCCTCGGGAGGAGAGTTATCCCGACTGTTACTGTCCTTTAAGCTGTACTTTAACCAGGTAGATGAGCATGAAACTCTTATTTTTGACGAGATTGAAACCGGACTTGGGGGTAGTATTATCGAAGTGGTTGGCGAAAAATTAAAAAAGTTATCGTCAAACCACCAGGTGCTTTTAGTTACCCATTCCCCAATTATTGCCGGTTTTGCGGATACCCATTTTGTTGTGGAAAAAATAGTGAGCGAGGAGCGTACGGAAACACGGGTGAAAAAACTAACTTTTGAGGAAAGAAAATGGGAGATCGCCCGCATGCTGGGCGAAAAGGAGATAGAAGCGCTAAATTTAGAAATGGCTGAAAAAATTCTCAAAAAAGGAAAATAGCGGTTATAACCGCTATTTTTTTTTGGATATCACTCCAGAAAAATAACAACATAACGGCGAAAACAAGAGAAAAAATAAAATTAACAAAAAAAATCGAAGAAATGGGGTGATATCCAGTGATAAAAGTAAAATATCGCAATAAATGGCTGATAATTATCTTTATTTTACTGTTAGGAGTTTTAAGCACCTGTTTGCAATTAAGTAGCCTTCCGGCGGAAATAAATCTGGCAAAAGCTAAAACCGTTAAAGAAAATTCCGGCAAAAAGATTCCCATAAAATATCTTGTACCCGGAGGGCAAAGTATAGGGGTTTATCTTAAAACCCCTGGCGTTATGGTGGTTGGTTTTTCCGATGTAGAAACCAAAGAGGGTGAAATAAATCCAGCCCGGGAAGCAAAGCTCAAAGAAGGGGACTTAATTTTTAAGGTTAACGACCTTCCGGTTAATCATGAATTTGATTTAAAAAATTTAATTAATCAATCAGGAGGACAAAAAATTACCTTAACGATTAGACGGGGGGAAGAAACGTTTAAGCGGGAAATAAATCCGGTATATAGTGAGGAGGAAAAACGCTGGCGTATTGGCGTATTTATTCGTGACAATATTGCAGGACTGGGAACCTTATCCTATTATAATCCGCAAGATAAAACCTTTGGGGCTCTTGGCCATACCATTATTGATCCGGATACCGGCAAAGTTTTTCCCGTCGGGCAGGGGAAAATTGTCGCAGCTCAAATTCAAGGTATTTATCCCAGTCGAAGAGGACAGCCGGGAGAAAAAATTGGAAGATTTATCCATAAAAACATTGTGGGCACTGTGTATTTAAATAACCGCTTCGGAATTTTTGGCAAAGCAAGCCAGCAAATAATAAATCCTTACTTCCAAAAACCGGTGCCGATTGCTTTTAATGACGAAGTCAAGCCCGGGCCTGCGGAAATTTATACGGTAGTAAAAGGAGAAAAAATAGAGAAATTTACCGTTTATATCGAAAAAGTGAGACCGTATCAAAAAGATGGTCGAAACTTAATTATAAGGATTAAAGACCCCCGGTTGTTAAGCTTAACCGGCGGGATTGTCCAGGGAATGAGCGGTTCGCCGATAATTAAAGAGGGCAAGTTTATAGGGGTTGTGACTCATGTCTTTTTAAGTGATAGCAGCAAAGGTTATGGTATTCTTATAGAAAACATGTTAAAAGAAGTGTATAATAGTAATAACTTCTGGGTGCTTAACTCTACTTTTTCTTTTGTAAAATACTGTCGCTATTTTTCGGAAAAAAATATTTTGTCAATAGCAGGAAAAAGATTTATACCGTCGAAATGTATTTTAGGCAATAAAAAGGAAATTATTAGGAGGCGGGGGAAGTGGAACCAATTAGAATTGTCATCATTGATGACAACCGGGAGTTTTGTGAGCTTTTAAAAGAATTTATAAACCAGCAGGAAGATTTTTTCCTGGCTGGAGTAGCCCATAATGGCGTTGAGGGGTTAGAGGTAATTTCCCAGCAAAAACCCGATATTGTAGTTCTTGATATTATTATGCCCCACCTGGACGGGATTGGTGTGCTGGAAAAACTTACCGAAGTTGATGATAGACCTAAAGTGATTTTGCTTACGGCTTTTGGTCAGGAATCAATAACCCAAAAAGCGGTGGAGTTAGGTGCTGATTATTATATTTTAAAACCTTTTGATTTTTCGGTTTTAGCTGCGCGCATAAGACAGTTAGCGCAGGGTACGGTTGCCAGCAAACCAATTACTGCTTCCAATACGACTTCCGTTCTTTCATCCCAATTACCCAAAACAAAAAATTTAGAGTTATTGGTAACCAATATCATCCATGAGATGGGTGTACCGGCCCATATTAAGGGTTATCATTATTTAAGGGACGCCATTTTAATGGTTACGAAAGAAGTAAATCTTTTAGGGGCAATAACCAAAGAGTTATATCCCATGATTGCCCAAAAGTATCATACTACTCCCAGCCGTGTAGAGAGGGCCATCCGCCATGCCATTGAACTGGCCTGGGATCGAGGAAATATTGAGTTAATTAATAAGTATTTTGGTTATACTATTGATGTAGAACGGGGTAAACCTACTAATTCCGAGTTTATCGCTATAATTGCCGACCGCTTGCGTTTAGAAGCCAAGGTTAGTTAATAATAAGTTTTACGGTAAGCGCCAGGTTTCCTGGCGTTTTTTACTGTGCTATAATAGGAAGGAAAAATGTATCTTGAGGTGGCAACAAAATGGAAATTAGGGGCGTAGCCCTTTTGGACAAAAAAACGAAAAATTTAATAAAACGCTTAAAGCCGGGTCAAATAGCTGTTATTGACCATCAGGATATTGATGAAGTAGCGGCTCGCGGACTCATTGAAAAAAAGGTAAAAGCAGTAATTAACTGTGCTCAATCTATTAGCGGTAAATACCCCAATATTGGGCCGCTTTTACTTGTGCAAAATGGGATTAGCCTTATTGATGAGGCTCCCCGAAAACTTTTTGATGTTTTAAATGAAGGTGATTTTTTAATTATTAGGGAAGGGAAAATTTATAGAAATGACGAGTTTTTGGGCGAAGGTACGGTTTTAGATGTAGAAAAAATCAAAGCCAAAATGGAAGCTACCAAGGAAAATTTAGGAGAAACCATGTTAGCCTTTATCGAAAATACCTTACATTATGCCCGAAAGGAAACGGGGCTTATTTTAGGGCAGTATCCGCCTCCGCCGATAAACACTGATTTTCGGGGTAGGCACGCCCTGATTGTAGTCCGGGGACATAATTATCAGGAGGATTTAAAAGCTATCCGCATCTATATAAATGAAGTCAAACCCGTTCTAATTGGAGTGGATGGTGGGGCGGATGCTTTAAGGGAAGCGGGCTACTGTCCTGATATAATCATCGGAGATATGGATAGCGTCAGTGATGAAACGTTAAAATGCGGGGCTGAAATTATCGTGCACGCTTACCCGAACGGTGAAGCGCCGGGTTTAAAGCGCCTTCATGAGTTGGGACTTAACGCAAAAATTTATCCAGCTCCGGGAACATCGGAAGATATAGCCATGCTGTTAGCTTATGAAAAAGGGGCGGAATTAATTGTGGCAGTGGGAACCCATTCCAATCTTTTTGATTTTTTAGAGAAGGGGCGCAAAGGAATGGGTAGTACTTTTTTGGTGCGCTTACTTGTGGGAGCTAAACTTGTGGATGCCAAAGGGGTTAATAAACTGTATAAAAGTCGCCTGAAAGCAAGATATTTACTCCACCTGATTGTTGCGGCTTTAATTCCTGTTGTAATTATTTTAGCTGTATCGCCGGTTACCAGAAATCTGTTCCGGGTTTTGCTAATTCAGCTCAAGCTTTTATTTGGAATATAGCTTTGGGGGCGATTTTGTTATGATTATTGATTTTAAATACCACATTGCCTCGTTAATAGCGGTTTTTTTAGCTCTGGGCCTGGGAATATTTATCGGAACTTCCTTAGGGTATGACAACCGAATTGGTGAAGCAATTTTAAATCAGCAAAAGCAACTTACCCAGGGGATTGAAAAACGCCTGGACGAACTTAAGAAAAAAAATGATGAGTTGGAAGCTATAAATGAAGAATTAGAAGTAACCAATAAGGTTTTAAAACAATATCAGGAAGAAACCTTACCGGTGCTGGTTAAGGGCAAACTAACCGGCAAAAAAGTGGCGATTGTTGTAACCGGTTATTACGGACTAAACGATGAGGTAAAAGAGGTTTTAAAAAAGGCGGGAGCTGAAATTGTCAGTATTACTGAGATTATACCGGAGGAACTTACCAATCCTGCGGATATTGATTATATTAAAAGCCAGATGAAATGGCAAATCAAGGATGAAAAAGAATTCTACACCAAATTTGCCCTGGAAGTGGGGAAGAATCTTTTAACCCCGGGGGATGGTTCAACACTTTTAACGTTAGCCAAAACCGATGCTTTAAAAATAACCGGGAAATACGGAGTGCCGTTAGATGGTGTGGTGGTTATCGGTGGCGGTCTTAGTGAAAGTGATTTGGTGAACTACCTTGACCTTCCGCTTATTAAGTTTTTAAAGACTGTACCGGTGGTAATTGGTGGAGAGTACAGCAACGTTGAAAAGTCCTACATTAAGTATTACCAGAAAGAAAGAATTACGACTATAGATGATTTAGACCTGCCTTCGGGACAGTTGAGTTTAGTTTACGGCCTTTTAGGGGTAAAAGGAGATTTTGGTGTTAAAAGTACTGCCAAACGTTTAGTACCGCCCATAGGGCAGTAAGGGGGAAAATATGGAGAAAAAAGTTTCGGTAATCATTCCAGCATATAATGAGGAAGGAAGAATCGGGGACACGGTAAGGGCTTCGTATAAAATTCCCGGAGTAAAGGAAGTTATTGTAGTTGATGACGGCTCAACGGATAACACTTATGCTGAAGCAGTTCATGCAGGAGCTAAAGTTATTAAACTTTCCCGAAATGCTGGCAAAGGGAAAGCTATTGAAGCGGGAGCCAGGGAGTTTACCGGCGATTTTGTTTTATTATTAGATGGAGATTTGGGAAATTCGGCAGTTTATGCAGAAAAACTTTTAACTCCTCTTTTTGCCGGGGAAGCGGATATGGTTATTGCGCGCTTTGGTGCTCCAAGAAAAAAGGGGGGCTTTGGCCTGGTAAAAAGGCTAACTCGTTGGGGATTGAAAAGTTTTACGGGACAGGTGGTGGAAGCGGTATTATCGGGACAAAGGGCTTTTACCCGGGAAAGTTTTTTAGGATTACTTCCTCTGGCGGAAGGTTATGCTTTGG
>NZ_BDJL01000055.1:0-13281 GCF_001950325.1 Carboxydothermus islandicus | reverse complement strand
GGATGACGGTGGATGCTCTAAAAAAAGGTTACCGGATTGTTGAAGTGGCGGTGCCCATGACCCACCGGGAGACCGGCAGGGATTTAAAAGGCTTTCTTCATCGCGGTAGACAATTTGCCGATATTTTAAAAGAAATTATCAGAAGAAAGGTTGGAAGTAAATAGGGGGTGTAACCAATCTTTACGAAAGTTTTATTTTTTGCAGTTGCCTACATGGTAACTTACCTGACCATTCCTCCCGTTTTAAACTTGCTAACCAAAACAGGACATTTAAGACAAAATTTTCGCGGTGAGTTAATCCCCCAATCGGGGGGGCTGGTTTTTTTATTAGTGATGCTTTTGTTGGCACCGCTAATCTTAATTTTTTCCCGGGGAAGTTACTGGTTTTTGTTTTATTCAGGGGTTTCAACCATGACCTTCTTGGGGATTATTGATGATTTTTTGGGCGATGCCCGGGCTAAAGGGTTAAAAGGGCATTTTAAAAAGTTAATTTTTGAGCACGAACTTACTACCGGAGTTTTAAAGGCAATTGGTGGTGCCTTCTTAGCTTTAATGTTGACGGTAAAAGAGCCTTTTTGGTATTTTATCGTAGATTTTTTACTGATAGTCCTGGGGATTAATTTTATGAACCTTTTTGATCTTCGGCCGGGAAGAGCTGGAAAGGTGTTTATTTTAATTGGCCTCTTTATTGGAATTAGTTACTTTAACTATCCGGCGGCGACTTTCCTCTTTTTGGCTTTAGGGATTATTTCCGCTTACCTACCTTGGGATTTAAAAGCCAGGGTAATGATGGGAGATGCAGGGTCCAATGTGCTTGGATTTATTTTGGGTTATTCAGGAGTGCTCCTTTTTTCTCTTAAAGTAAAAGTTGGGGTTGTGGTTTTTTTAATTTTGTTTCACCTTTTTACGGAAAAATATTCACTCACGGAAATTATAAAAAATAATCGGGTATTAAATTACCTTGATGAACTGGGAAGGTAAGAAGGATTTTTGCAGAAAAAGTCGAATAAGTACAAAAATTTAAAAAAAAAGCGGTTATCAGAACCGCTTTTTTTTTAAGAAAAAGAGGGGGGAACAAATTGGGTGTAGTTGTTTCTAAGGAGTACTGCAAAAGTTGCGGACTTTGTATTAATATCTGTCCCGCAAAGGTCCTGGCGGTTTCCCGGGAGATTAATTTATTAGGTTATAATCCGGTAGAAGTGGTAAATCCTGAAAACTGCCGGGAATGCGGTTTTTGTTACCTGGTCTGTCCCGATGCGGCTTTGACGGTGGAGGTGAATAAAAAATGAAAGTTTTGATGAAGGGAAATGAAGCGTTTGCCGAAGCTGCTGTACGGGCCGGTTGCCGCTATTTTTTTGGTTATCCCATTACTCCCCAAAGTGAGGTGCCCCACTATTTAGCAAAAAGGCTTCCGGAAGTGGGAGGGGTGTTTTTACAGGCGGAAAGCGAAGTAGCGGCAATTAACATGGTTTATGGAGCGGCTGCGGCCGGAGCCAGGGTGATGACGTCTTCCTCGGGACCCGGGATAAGCTTAATGCAGGAAGGGATTTCTTACCTGGCGGGAGCCGAGCTTCCGGCGGTTATCGTCAATATTATGCGGGGGGGTCCCGGACTTGGCAATATAGCACCAACCCAGGCCGATTATTTTCAGGCGGTTAAAGGGGGAGGGCACGGTGATTACCGGGTTATTGTTTTAGCGCCGGCTAATGTGGGGGAAATTTTTACTTTAATGGAAAAAGCCTTTGATTTAGCGGATAAGTATCGCATGCCGGTGATGGTCCTGGGGGATGGAATATTAGGGCAGGTAATGGAGCCGGTAGAACTACCGCCGTTAAAGGAAGTAAACCCGCCACCAAAACCCTGGGCGGCTACCGGGAAAATTGAGCGGAATGATAAGACCAGAAGGATAATAAATTCGCTCTATATTGTTCCGGAAGAAAACGAAAAACATTTAGAGCAGCAATTTGCTAAATACCGGCAAATTGAAGAGAGTGAGCCGTTACATGAAAATTTTTTGGTGGAAGATGCCCAAATTATCTTAGTAAGTTTTGGTACGATGGCACGCATTGCGAAAAGTGTGGTGTTGAAAGTACGGGAGCGGGGAATTAAGGCAGGCTTGATTCGTCCCATTACCCTTTGGCCTTTTCCCAAGAAAGCTTTTACTGCAGCCAGTATTCCGGCAGCTAAAAAAATATTAACGGTGGAGATGAACGGCGGACAGATGGTGGAAGATGTGCGTTTGGCGGTCAATGGAAGAATTGAGGTAGATTTTTTTGGCAGAACGGGAGGTATGGTACCTGAAAGTAACCAAATCATGGAAAAAGTGTTAGCTATAGCCCGGGAGGTGGAATAAAGTGTTTAAACGTCCGGCCCTTTTAACCGAAAAAAATTTTCATTACTGTCCCGGTTGCCATCACGGTATTATGCACCGGCTTTTGGCGGAGGTTTTAGAGGAATTTAATCCAGAAGAAACCGTTGGGATAAGTTCGGTAGGTTGCAGTGTTTTTATCTACGATTATCTTGATATTGACTGGGTGGCAGCTGCTCACGGACGAGCACCGGCGGTGGCTACGGGAGTTAAGAGGGTGAAGCCTGACCGGCTGGTGTTTACTTATCAGGGGGATGGGGACCTGGCTGCTATTGGTACCGGGGAAATTGTTCATGCTGCAGCCCGGGGGGAGAAAATTACGGCAATATTTATCAATAATGCCGTATATGGAATGACCGGAGGACAAATGGCTCCCACCACCCTTACCGGGCAAAAAACTACCACCACCCCCGAAGGTCGAAATCCTTCCCAGCAGGGCTATCCGGTAAAAATGGTGGAGATGTTAAGCGTTTTAGATGGTGTAGCGTATGCGGCCCGGGTAGCTTTAAATACCCCAAAACGAATTTTAGATGCCAAAAAAGCCTTAAGAAAAGCTTTTAAGGTGCAGAGAGCTAACCTGGGCTTTTCCATTGTTGAAGTACTGTCAGCCTGCCCTACTAACTGGGGAGTTTCTCCGGTTGAGGCCTTAAAATGGGTAGATGAAAAAATGATAGCATACTACCCGCTCGGGGAATATAAAACCCCGCAAGAGGGGGTGGAGTAATGGGAAAAAATTTTTTAATGGCTGGTTTTGGAGGTCAGGGAGTGCTGTTAATGGGAGAACTCCTGGCTAAAGCTGCCCTTTTAGAAAATAAGGGAGTATCCTGGCTTCCGGCGTATGGACCGGAAATGCGGGGAGGAACTGCTAACTGTGCTGTGGTAATAGAAGAAGAGGGAGAAGTGGTAAGTCCCCTGGTTTTTGAACCGGAAGTGCTGGTGGCATTTAATAAACCCTCGTATTTAAAGTTTTTACCTAAAACCGTACCCGGAGGTATTGTGATAGTTAACTCCGATTTAGTGGATGTTAAGCTTTCCGGTCCGGTAAGGCAGGTTTTTTTGCCGGCAAACCAGGCCTGTTTGGAATTAGGGAGCATGAAAGCGGTAAATATTTATCTCCTGGGAGCTTTAATTGCTTTAACTTCGGTAGTAAAGGCTGAAACCATATTAGGGGTTCTAAAAGAAGTATTTGGACCTAAAGGTGTTTATCCCTTAAACGAAAAAGCTTTTTGGCGGGGATATGATGATGCAGGAAAACGGGCGAATCATGTCGAAACAGTTAATTAAAAGGTAGTTGGAGTGTATTTTATGGCGGACCAAGTAATCGGTGATTTTCACCGTTTGCGCTTTCTTGCGTTGTTTGGTGCTTTGCTTTATTTTCTTTTTAATCCGGAGCCAATTAATAAAAAAGCTTTTCTTATTTTTTTAATTGCTGTTATTTATTCTCTTGTTTTGTATGCATATTTATTAAAAAAACCAGAAAAAAGAGATTTTGGTTATAAAGTTTCTTTTTGGCTGGATTGTTTGCTATTAACAACACTAATTTACCACACCGGTCTCGGTTATAGTTTATTTTATTTTGGCTACTTGCTGTTAGTGGCTATTCACACCTTTTATTATGGTCCGCAGTTTGGTTTTTTAACTGCCGGCGTCAGTACTGCCTTGTATTTTGTTGTTTGCTACTTAGACCCTGAAGTTAATTGGTTTGATTTTTTGTTTAAAGCTGGTTTTCTTTTTGTCATGGTTATTGGGGTGGCGGTGGTATACTGGGAAAATTACCGGTTAAAAAAGCTTTATCTCGAGGAGATTTCTAAACTTCAGGATTTGACTGCAAAAACCCAAAAAATTGCCCAGATGGTGGATTTAAAAGATCTTGCTGATTTTGGCTTAAAGATGGCGGTAAACATTAGCGGTGCTTTGGCGGGGATAGTCTGGGTTTTGGATGAAAGGCAGGAAAACCTTCTTCCTATAGCGGTATTTGGCATTGAAAAAAAAGAACTTCCGGGGGTTCTTCCTGCCGATATTCTTTCAACGCTTATTTCTACCGTAAATCGTGAGACAATTATTACCGGTGAAAGTTTTACTAAATTAACTTTTGAGAAAAACTACCAGAAAGTTTGTACTGTTTCTTTGGCCGGAAAAGAGCAAAGGATTGGTTTTTTAAATTTATACGGTAACCGGGAGTTTAAAAACCTCGATTACTTAACAATATTTTGCGGTTATTTAGCGGCACAAATGTCCATTGTTCGTCTTTATGAACAATCCAAAGAGCTTTGCTTTAGTATCACCCGGGCTTTAGTAACGGCTATTGAAGCCAAGGACTCTTATACTGCCGGCCATTCCCTGCGGGTTACTGCTATTGCCGAAAAAATTGGGAAAAAATTAGGCTTTTCCGAGGAACGCTTGGAAAAGCTCAAAAAAGCTGCACTTTTGCATGATATTGGCAAAATCGGGATTTCTGAAAAAATATTAAAAAAGCCCGGTAACCTACTGCCCGAAGAATATCGAGAAATCCAAAAACATCCGGAAATTGGAGCTGAAATAATTAAACCCATTGAGCAAATGCGGGATATTATTGAAATCATTTACCACCACCACGAATGGTATGATGGAACTGGCTATCCGGCAAGGCTTCAAGGGGAAGAAATACCTTTGGAAGCAAGAGTGCTGGCGGTGGCCGATGCTTTTGAGGCGATGACGTCCGACCGTTCTTACCGCAAGGCACTAACAAAAGAGGAAGCTATTGCCGAAATTTTAAAACAAAAGGGCAAACAGTTTGACCCGCAAGTTGTGGAGGCTTTTTTAGAAGTAGTAAAGGAAGACGGGGGTTAGAAAAATGCCAGTTAAAGTGAAAAATGAACTCTGCCGGAAATGTGCTCATTTAAACAATTGCCGGGCGGTATCTTCCTGTGTTCCCGGTGCCTTAAACTTTGATCAAAAAGAAATAAAAATTTTTATCAAATACGACCGCTGCTGGAACTGCCGGAGGTGTTTGGCCTATTGCAGCGAGGGTGGTTTATTTTATGAAGAGTAAAGGGGAGTCAATCTCCCCTTTTTTTATGCTATTTGGAGAAGGTATTTGTTCTATGTAATAAATAAGTTTATAATAAAGGTGAAGTTGATGATCGGGCGGAGGCTTAAGATGATTGAACTTAAAGAAGGCAAGGCTATAGAGATTTTGGCTGAAGATGAAGAAACTCAGGAATTATTGGTGGATGTGGAAGGAAGTTTAGAAAAAGCCATCTGTTATCTTAACCTTACCGGAAAAGTTCGGGTAGGAGACCACCTTTTGTTAAACACCACGGCCGTTACCTTAAAGCTTGGAACCGGCGGCTTTCATTTTGTAGTGGCCAATTTTAGCCGGCCAGGGCAAAATTTAAAAGGTCCTGGACATATTATGAAACTCAGGTATACTCCGTTACAGCTAAAGTGCCTGGCAGCGGAAGAGGAAGGCAGTCCCTATCACCTGGAGATCAAAAATTTCCAGAGCCTGGACGGTATGCCGGTGGTAGTTTGTACCTTACATAGCCAGTTATTACCGGTAATTGTCGGGATTAACTCCCAGAACAAGGATTTAAGAATTGCTTATCTTATGAGCGACCAGGGGGCACTGCCCATTGCCTTTAGTAAAACGGTAAAAAATCTAAGGGAAAAGGGGTTAATTTGTGGAACCATTACCTTTGGCCACGCCTTTGGCGGGGATATCGAGGCGGTTAACGTTTATTCGGCTTTGATTTTGGCAAAAGTAGCGCTAAAAGCCGACGTAGCAGTAATTGCCATGGGACCGGGTAATGTGGGTACCGGTACAAAATGGGGTTCTACCGCCCTGGCTCAAGGGGAGTATCTAAATGCGGTAAAAATCCTGGGAGGTAGCCCTATTATGGTACCCCGGGTCTCCTTTGCCGATCTCCGGGAAAGGCATTTTGGCTTAAGTCATCATTCGCTCACTGTCATTAACGAAATTGCCCTTGTTGATTTTTTTCTGGCTCTACCGGAGTTAAAAGATTATAAGAAAAATGAGCGCCTTTTAGAGCAGGTCAAAGCTTTCCCCCAAAGGGTGAAAGTTCATTATTTTTCCGAAGAATTTTTAAATAAACTTCTACTTGAAGAGGTGGAGAATCTATCTACCATGGGTAGGGATTTTACCAGCGACCGGGAGTTTTTTTTAACGGCCGCTGCTGGAGGGGTTCTTGCGGTAGAAATGCGAAAGAGAGTTGAAAAAGATGGCTAAGTTACTGGTTACTTCCGATGCCAGTATGGCTGCCTGGTGCGGTCAAGCGGGAATGGCGGTAGCGGTGGTGGACGTTATCGATATGTCCACAACTCTGGAGGGGGTCTTAGAGGAAGGAGCTGTGGCTGTTTTTGGAGCAAGTCCTGCCAATTTTCGGGCGCCGGTACCCTTAAATCCTTATGGAATCGGGGAAAAGGCCGGAATCCAGGCAGTAAAAGCAAATACCGGTATTATCATTATCGCCGAACCCCGGGTGGGGGATGAGATAGAAAGGCAAAGGCGTATCCAGCCGGTGGTGGACGGGATTAACGCCGCTGGTGGCCGGGTAATAAATGTAGTTCCAAACATAGGAAAAGAAACGGTTAAGCTAACCGATTTTAAGGGGAAAGTGGTGGTGGCGGTAACCGATTCCGGCGGGGTGGCTTTTGATGCTGCGGTTACTGCCGGTGCTCCCGAAGTTTTTACGGTTACTGTAGCGCGAACGGTAAAAAGCAATACCAAGGAAGTGGTGGAAAAAGGTCTTGCCCGGGTAAAAAATGCTTTAGAACGCCATGGGCGGGTTGCCCTGGTGGCCGCCAGTGGGCGCAGTATTGAAGATGTTGAAGGGGCTTTTTATTACTACCGCCTGGCCTTAGAAAGGTATAGATAAACTTTTTACCTCATACCTATTATTAAGCTCTTTCGCAAAAGGTATGGGGTGAAAAAGATGCGGGAAAACGAGTTTTTAAGCACCTGGCCGCAAAGAAAATATTTTTTACTTTATCTTGGGATGTGTATTTTTTTCCTCTGTGGTATAGGGTGGGGAGTCCGGGAAGCAATTCTTTTGGATAGTCAGGAAAAAGAAATAGTGGTGCAGGAAGCAGCTAAATTACTGAACACCGTTAGGCAAAGTTATAAACCGGAAACGGTCTTTATCTATACCAGCGGTCAACTTTTTTCCATTTACCTTTTACTTTTTCTTATAGGGCTTTCGGCAATTGGCTTTCCGGTGGCTTTTGCGGTGGTTTTTAGCCGGGGAGTTATGCTTGGTTTTACCGGTGCAATTTTAGCTTCCCAAAATCCCGGAAAAGGAGTATTTTTGGCTCTGGCCGCCCTGTTACCCCAAAATATTGTTTATTTGCCTTCTTTATTACTGGCAGCTTCGGGAACGGTAGTTTTTGCCCTGAAACTTTTTAAGGTTTACTTCAGTAGAGAGAAAAATTTGGGTTTAACTTTTGCCGGTTACGTGGTTTTAATGGTTTTCGCCGTGGCTGCGGCTTACGGAGCGGCGGCGGTAGAAGCTTATTTATCTCCTAAAATAATTCTTTACTTTTTAAAGTAAGGTGGTTTAATGCTTGACCTTTTTATCGATTATTTATTGTTAGAAAAGGGTTTTTCTCTTAATACTCTCCTGTCTTACCGCCGGGATTTAGAGAAGTTTGTTTCTTTTTTGGAAAAACGAAATATTAGCATCATTGACGCAACGTCTAATGATATTAAACTTTATTTGCAGGATTTAGCCCGGGATTTAAAACCGGCAAGTGTAGCGAGAAATCTTGCGGCGATCCGAAGTTTTTATAAATATTTGCTTCGGGAAAAAATAGTCGGGGAAAATCCTGCTTTAGATGTGGACGGGCCTAAACTTGGGTTAAAATTACCGGAAATCTTAAGTTACGAAGAAATTGATTTGCTCCTAAAAGCCCCCGACCTTTCTACCTGGGAAGGGGTTAGAGACAGGGCGATGTTAGAACTGCTTTATGCTACCGGGCTTAGAGTATCGGAGTTAATTAATCTTGAACTACCTAACTTATATTTAGACGAGAGATATGTTAAAATCTTGGGTAAAGGGGCAAAAATGCGGATTGTACCCTTTGGAGAAGTAGCAGCTCACTATTTAAACCAGTACTTAGCCCTGAGAGCCAAACGGAAAAGCAACTCTTTAAAACTTTTTATTACCCGAAAGGGTAGTGGTTTTACCCGTCAGGGATTCTGGAAAATGCTAAAAAGATACGGGCAAAAAGCTGGAATCGCCAAAAACCTGACACCCCATTTAATCCGCCATTCTTTTGCCACTCATCTCCTGGAGAATGGTGCGGATTTAAGAATTGTTCAGGAACTTCTTGGTCACAGTTTTATTGAAACGACGCAAATTTATACCCACTTAACTACAAGAAAACTGCGTGAGGTATTTCGCAAAGCACATCCACGAGCTTAGGAGGTATTTTTTGTGAAAAGAGTAGTGTTAATAGTTCTGGATAGCGCCGGCATTGGCGAACTACCCGATGCCTACCTTTACGGTGATGAAGGCAGCAATACCCTTGCCAATACCGCAAAACAAGTAGGAGGTTTTGAGCTTCCAAACTTAGAAAAACTTGGGCTGGGGAAAATTCACTCTATTTTAGGGCTAAAAGGAGATATTAAAGCTCTTGGGGCTTACGGTAAAATGGGAGAAAAGTCTCCTGGCAAAGATACCACTACCGGCCATTGGGAGATTTGCGGACTGATCTTAGAAAAACCTTTTCCGGTATATCCCAACGGGTTTCCGGAAGATTTAATTAGGCGTTTTGAGGAGGCCATAGGCCGGAAAACTTTAGGGAATAAACCCGCTTCCGGTACTGCTATTATTGAAGAATTGGGCGAGGAACATATGCGGACCGGCTATCCTATTGTTTATACGTCGGCGGACAGTGTCTTCCAGATAGCTGCCCATGAAGAAGTAATTCCCTTAGATGAATTATACAAAATGTGTAAGATTGCCCGCGGCCTACTCACCGGCGAACATGCGGTGGGGCGGGTGATTGCTCGGCCGTTTACAGGCACTCCCGGAAATTTTAAGCGAACTGCCAACCGCCACGATTACTCTTTGGAGCCTGTGGGGAAAACCGTCTTAGATAAATTGGTGGAGCAGGGGTATGAGGTCCTGGGAGTAGGCAAGATTTACGATATTTTTGCCGGGCGTGGGCTTACCTGGCATGAATCAACGAAAAACAATGAAGATGGAATCTTAAAAACGGTTGAATTACTTTCTAAAGAGTTTACTGGCCTTTTATTTACTAACCTGGTAGATTTTGATATGATATACGGGCATAGAAATAATGCTGAAGGTTACTATGAAGCGTTAAAACAATTTGATTCCTATCTTCCAAAGATTATGGAGAAACTAAGAGAAGATGACTTATTAATAATTACCGCCGACCATGGCTGTGACCCTACAACTCCCAGTACCGACCATTCCCGGGAATACGTACCCCTTCTGGTTTACGGTCGGGGTGTTAAGGAAGATGTAAACCTGGGCATCCGGGAAACCTTTGCCGATGTAGCGGCGACCTTAGAAGAGATTTTTGGTTTGGAACCGGGAGTAGGTCAAAGTTTTTGGGGCGAAATAAGAAAATAAAGGAAAAGTGCATAAACCTTTCCTCCCTCAAATATACTATTGGTGAAACAGGGACAAGAGGGGGGAATTTTTATGCCTAAAAGGCTTGTAATTTACCTTTTACTGGTTTTATGCCTTGGACTAAATACTAACGCTTTAGCTGCTCCTCTGGAAATTAACGCTAAGGCAGCAATTTTAATGGAACCTTATACCGGTAAGATTTTATACGAAAAAGAAATTCATAAAAAACTTCCCATTGCCAGCGTAACAAAATTGATGACATTACTTTTAGCCATAGAAGCGGTTGAAAAAGGGAAAGTTAACCTGGATGATATAATAAAGGTTAGTGAAGAAGCTGCCTCCATGGGGGGATCCCAGCTTTACATGTATGCCGGGGAAGAGTTTTCCTTTAAAGACCTCTTAATGGCCGTAGCGGTTGCTTCGGCCAACGATGCTTGTGTCGCGGTAGCCGAAACGGTAGCGGGGAACGAACAGGCTTTTGTGGAGGAAATGAACAAAAAGGCGGAAGAACTCGGCATGACCAATACCCATTTTGTTAACAGCTACGGTTTTGATGACCCTAACCATTACAGTACCTGTTACGATATAGCTATTTTATTAAGAGAAGCGATTAAGCATCCGCTTTTTTTAGAACTTAGCCAGATTAAGGAGCTTACATTAAGGGGTGGTGAAACCCGCCGCTTTAATACCAATAAGCTGCTCTGGTACTACCGCGGGGTAGACGCCGGAAAGACCGGCTGGACGGAAGAAGCGGGTTATTGTTTGGCTTCTACCGCTAAACGTGATGATCTTCGTTTAATTGCCGTAGTTTTAGGTTGTGAGGCTAAAAAAAGCCACTTTGCTGAATCGATTAAGTTATATAATTACGGTTACGCCAATTTTAAGGCGTACCGGATATTAGCGGAAAAATTTTCCGTTAATGTTAAAGTGGTAAAGGGAGAAAAGGAACAAATAATGGTTGGACCCGGAGCGCCGGTATTGTTAGTTGAAGAAAAAGGGAAAAATTTAAATCTCCGTTATGAATTAAAACTTCCGGACAAAATTACCGCTCCGGTAAAAAACGGTCAGGTAGTGGGGGAAGTTGTTATTTACGATGGGACAAAGATAATCGGCAGAGCCCCTCTAAAGTCTTTAGAAGATTGTCCCAGGGCTCGACTTGCCCTTGCCATCGGGCGATTTTTAAAAAGCCTTTTAACTTTTGAGTAGCTTTTTTGCTACTTATTTTTTTACTTCTGGCAGGAAAAATTTGGATTATAGAGAATTATTGTTTTAAAACCTATTTCTGGGGGGATTTTTTTGGAAGTAGAAAAGGAAGTTAAAAATAAGGTGTTATTTGTTCGAATAACCGGAGAGGTAGATTTAAAGGAGGCAGACCGGCTGCGCCGGGAAGTTGACGAAATAATTGAAAATTATCCGGTAAAGGATATTGTCTTTAACTTAAAGAACGTTAACTTTATCGATAGTTCCGGACTTGGGGTGATCCTGGGGCGGTTTAAAAAAATAAGAAGTCTTGGGGGTAGGGTGTACTTAGCTTCTGCCAATGAAAAGATTAAAAAGATCTTAGAACTGTCCGGTTTTTTCCGGATTATGAAAGGAATTTCCCGGGAAGAGGAAGTTTGGGAGGAAAAAACTCATGAAGCATAACTATTTTAACCTGACGATTCCCGCGTTAAAAGAAAATATCGGTTTGGTAAGGGTTGTTGTGGCGGCTTTTGCTGCTCAGAAGGATTTAACCCTTCCCGAATTGGACGATATTAAAGTTGCAGTGTCCGAGGCGGTTACCAATAGCATCGTTCACGGTTACGGTAATAATCCCGGAGAAATAAAGGTTAATGGTTACTTTACCGAGGAAGGGATGTATATTGAAGTAATAGATTTTGGGAAGGGTATCGAACTGGAAAAAATTCGGGAAAAAATGGTATTGGACCCGGAAGATGAGCATCCGGGTTTGGGCTTTCTCTTTATGCAGAGTTTAATGGACCGGGTGGAAATCGTGCCTATGGAGCGGGGGACAAAAGTGGTTTTATTTAAAAGAATTTTAAAAGATAACAGAACCGTGTGAACTTTCGTTTTTCTTCCATGAATTTACCCCGCTTCCCAAGGCTCGGTGAACAGGAAATAAAAGAATTGATAGAAAAAGCCCAAAAGGGGGATGTGGCTGCCCGGGAAAAGCTTATCAATTGTAATTTAAAATTAGTATTTAAAGTGGTGGAACGCTTTTTACACCGGGGATACGAGGTTGAAGACTTGTTTCAAATTGGGACGATTGGGCTAATTAAAGCCATTGATAAATTTGATTTAAAACAACAGGTGAAGTTTTCCACCTATGCGGTTCCCATGATTGTGGGGGAAATTCGCCGTTTTCTAAGAGATGACCAGCCTATCCGGGTTAGTCGTTCTACTAAAGAACTTGGGGTAAAGATTTTAAAAGAAAAAGAAGCGCTTACCGTAAAATTAGGCCGGGAACCTACAATAGCCGAACTGGAAGAAACTCTTGGTTATTCGCGGGAGGCGATTGTTGAAGCTTTGGAAGCAGGACAGAGCTTAGCTTCACTTTTTGAAACGGTTCATCAGGATGATGGAGATCCGATATACCTTTTAGATCAGATTAAGCAGGAAGGGGATGAAGAACAAACCCTTTTAGAAAATATCTCGATAAAAGAGGTGCTGAACAAATTAGAACCGCGGGAGCGGTATATTTTAATTAACCGTTTTTTTAAAGAGAAAACCCAAATGGAGATTGCCAAAACTCTCGGAATTTCCCAGGTACAGGTTTCAAGACTTGAAAGACAAGCCCTCTTAAAATTAAAACGGTACCTGAACGAGAGTTAAATTTATTTCCTTGACCAACAAAAAATAGCAAAACAATAAAATATTACCTTAATAAATAGCCGCTTCAGGGTTCATTTTAATAAAAGGAAAAAAATTTTTTAAGGAGGAATCAGCAATGCATGTAAAAGTAGCCGAATTAGTAGGAGAATCACCCACCGGCTGGAAGGATGCGGTACAAACCGCAGTAAATGAAGCATCGCGGTCCTTAGGGACAGTAACCGGAGTAGAGATTTTAAATTTTACCGCTAATGTGGAAGGCGGACGGGTAGTAGAATATAAGGCCAATGTAAAAGTTGCCTATGTGGAATAACGGAGGATTTCCTCCGTTATTTTTTTACTTTTAAGGGGGAAAATTATATTTTCCCGAGTTTGTCAGTTAATTGCGAAAAACGGCCTAAAAAAGCCCGCAAACCCTTGAAAATACTGCATCGATTTTTTAAACCTCTCGAAAATGTAGGGACAAATTATTTTTAGATATAGC
>NZ_BDJL01000054.1 GCF_001950325.1 Carboxydothermus islandicus | reverse complement strand
GGGAGCGTCCGGTCATCTCCGCCCAAACTATCGTCCAGGCCCGGGGTACCACCCGCCAGTAGTCGTATCCCCCGCCCCCGCCGGCCAGCCAGCGTCCCCCGCAAACTTCATGGGCTAAGTCATGTAAGAGCTTTGCCGATTCCTGAAAAGCCAGAGTAGTATTAGCTAAATGGGTTAAAGGGTCAAAGCGGTGGGAATCACACCCGTGCTGGGTAACCAGGATGTCCGGGTCAAACTTCCTGATAAGCTCCGGAACAATTTCCTCCAAAGCCCAGAGCCACGAATCATCTTCGGTATAGGGCTCTAAAGGAATATTAATTTTCGTACCGTATGCTGCCCCCTCCCCCAGTTCCGTAATCGAACCGGTACCGGGGAAGAGATATCTTCCCGTTTCATGGATGGATATGGTTAAAACCCCAGGGTCACTGTAAAAAAGCCACTGGACCCCATCTCCATGGTGGGCATCCAGGTCTACATACGCCACTTTGAATCCTTTTTCCCTGAACTTGGCTATGGCTACCGCTAGGTCATTATAAATACAAAAGCCCGAAGCAGTATCCCGAAGGGCATGGTGTAGCCCCCCCGCAATATTAAAAACGTGGTCTGCCTCTCCTTCGTAAATCATTTCCGCTCCTTTGGCTGAACCTCCCACCACCAGCGCCGCTGCTTCGTGCATCCCGAAAAAAACCGGATTGTCTTCCGAACCCAGGCCAAAGCGGCTGCCGTTTACGTTTTCCGGATTTTTACTTAATTTCATTACCGCTTCCACATAAGCCGGATCGTGTACTAAATACAGTTCTTTTAACGTAGCCGGACGGGGTGGGATGATTTCATCGTCCTTTAGAACTTCAGCTATTTTCATCAATTCCACCGTTAAAGCATACCGCTGGGGATTCAAGGGGTGGTCTTCCGCTAAACGGTAACTTAAATAATCGTCGCTGTATATTAAATACGCCTTCCCGCTCATTTACTTATACCTCGCCAAAGGGGTTAATCACTTTAAATCCTTTAGCTCGAATGCGATCAATGATCGGTTTGGTGTTCATCGTTTCAACCCGCATCACAAGGTTTTTAAGACCATTTTCGGTTTTGGGGGCTAAAAACACGCTCACCACATTAATATTTAATTCCTTCATAATCTGGGAAACCTCCGCCAACATTCCCGGCCGGTCCGGAACCTGGACTTCAATTCGCGAGCTCCTCTTGTAAACCCCCATTAACTCGGCAAAAGCCATGACAATATCGCCCTGGGTTATTATTCCTACTAACTCATCATCTAAAAGTACCGGAAGGCATCCTACGCGATTTTCCAGCATCAGCTTGGCTGCGTCCTCAACCGGATCCAAGGGATGAGCGGTTATCACCCTTTTTTGCATTATATCCCCTACTTTAATTTGCCAGCAAGCCCCATTACTTTCCCCGGTAAAGGGCGAAGGGCAGGCGTATCTTAAGTCCCGGTCGGAAACTATCCCTACTAACCTTCCATCATCCACCACCGGCAGATGCCGGATGCGTTTCTCATGGCCTTTAGCCATGGCCTCCCGAATGGTATCGGTACTTTTTACTGTAATCAGCTCCCGGGTCATAATGTCTTTAACTAACATTCCCGCCACCCCTTAATGTTATAAATTTTCTGTAAATTTTTCTAAAAATTTTTAGGGAAAGCAACCCCTTTCCCTAAAACATCTTTTTACCCTCATACCTCAACATCTCGAACCGCTCTATTTGCTCCGGTGTCAGCTCCTTGCCAAACCGCACCATCAGCATGTTAGCAGGATGGGAAGTAATTTCCGGGTCATCGGTATAAACCCTCTCCATCCCTGCGGCACTGGAGAATAAGTTTTCCAGCATTTTCTGGTAAGTCCAAACATCCATCCCTTTATTTTTTAAATCCCAGTGCCAGTAATATTCGGTAGACATCACGATATATTTTTCCAAAACCGGATCGGAAAAGGCTTCGGTTAAAAGCTTACGTGCCAGTCCCGTTCCCCTTAGTTCCGGTGTTATCTCTATGGCTCCCATTTCCAGTAAGAAGGGCAGACGGGCTTTACCCCACCGGGTAAATTCATCGGGGGGATGAAAGGTAACGTACCCGACAATTTTATTACCAAGCCTGGCAATCACCACCCATCCCTGGGGCTGGTTGGCAATATCGATTAATGCTTCTTTTTGCCGCCGGTAGGGACGGAAATTGGATAAGCCCGGGTCTATGTCAAGATTGACTAACGTATCACCCCGTTCGTGTTTTTCAATAATTACCGTACCTAAGGGGGTATTAAATTCCGTCATGAAGATCCCACGCTCCCAACTTTTGTTTAAACTTATTATATCAAAGAGCAAGGTTATTATCTACAAAATATATAACTTTTTAACTACCTTTGAATCTATTCCATATTTTGGTGAAAATCCCCGTGCTTTTTTGAGTTAAATCGATATAAGGATCATAAGGCGAAGGAGCGGTCATGATTCCCACATCCACCGGGAAAAATGACTTTTTTAAATATAAAGTTTCAATGCGGTGGCTGCCCCTGCGGGATACTTCCAGAGGCACCACCCCGTAGGCATAGGTAATTTCCCGGAAAAGTTCTTCCGGCGAGTGAATATAAATTCCATTTACCGTTAAGATCACATCTCCCGTTCTGAGTCCCGCTGCATCGGCTATCGACCCGGATCTGACCCCTAAAACCATAACCCCTATCCCGTTTTCGGGATTTACAAAAATAGGTTTACCTTCTTCAAGTTTTCTTCCCAGGTAAATTACCGCTTCATGCCCTAACGGCATAAAAACTGCCGCAAGCCAGGTTAAAAAGCTAAATTTCATAGCCAGCACCGCTAAAATAATTAAACTTACACTGTATATCCCAAGATACAGGGAAGATAGTCTACTTTTTTCTTCGGGGTAGCGGGTAAGCACCATATCTCCGTAGCCCAATCCCGCCACCACGGGAATCAAGGAATACATGAGATTCGGTGCAGCTTCGCTGCTTTTTATCAGCGGCCACCAGTCCGGCATTTGAATTCCTCCCGATATCCCCGGGATCTGGTTTACCACCACTAACGCCGCCAGGGGTATTGGCCAAAACCGCTGCAAAACAAAGCCCCCGACAATTTGTCCTGTCTTTGTTTTAAAATACTCCGGCTTTGCCCCCAAATGCCCTCCTATTAAAATTAAGACGCTTTCCACCAAATGCAGTACTCCCACTAAAGCTGCAATTTGCGCTACATTCACCTTGGGAAAACCAAAAATTAAGTAAGCCAAGGAAACAACTCCACCGGCATAGGAAAAACACAAAAAGCGGGGATTTACCAGCATAAACAAAATAGCCAGAGGCCAGAGATAGCTAAGCCCTGCCTCATTTAAAGCAATCCCGAGAAACACCAAAACCAAACTTCCAGCCATTCCGCCAATTATACCATGGGCCGTTGCTTTGGCAGTGTCGTATATTACTCCCCAGGATAAGATAAACTTTCCCGAGATGCGGGAATACTGCAAAGCAATAATTAAGACCACCAGCCAGAATACCGGATTTTCCATTAAAGCTAAAAACACGGTATAAAGGGTATTACCAGCTAATTGCAACCAAATCATGAAAGCCCCTCGCTTAATTTAATCTTTTCTGTCAGTATTTCTTTGGCTTTTAAGAGCTGCCGGTCTTCCTTGCTTCCCGCCGGCTGTTTTACCACTATATCCGGCATGATGCCTTTTTTGTTGATATCATGCCGTTTGGGGGTTAAGTAACGGGCTACGGTTAGCTTTAAACCGGCATTTCCCGGTAACCTGAAGATTGACTGCACCACACCCTTCCCGAAAGTTTTTTCCCCAACCAAAACCGCTACTCCCCAATCTTTCAGAGCACCGGCCACAATTTCCGAAGCACTGGCGCTGCCCCCGTTTACTAAAACCACCACCGGGATTCCTAACTCCGGCACCTTCGCTTTTTCCTCTTCGTCCGGCTGATTCCGGTAATCAACATAAACTATAGTTTTTCCCCGGGGAACAAAAATATCAGCAATTTCAACCGCCGCCGAAAGCTCACCGCCGGGATTATCCCGTAAATCAAAAATTAAGCCTTTCATCCCTTTTTTCTTTAAATCTCCGATTGCTTTTCGCACCGCCTGGGGTGAGTTTTCGGTAAACTGGGATAAGACTATGTAGCCAATTTTATCATCAATCATTTTGCTTTCAACCGTGGGTATCGTGATATTTTCTCGAACCAAGGTAAACACCCGGGTCTCTTTTTCACCGGGTCGCAATATTCCTACTTCCACCCGGGTTCCCACCGGGCCTCGCATCAAACTAACCGCCGTGTCCAGGTCCATCCCTTTGGTATCCCTGCCGGAAATTTTTACAATGATATCCCCCGCCTTGATACCGGCTCTGGCGGCAGGTGTATCGGGAATGGGCTTTACCACCACAATATGATTTTCTTCCATCGTCACAATCAACCCTACACCGCCAAAAGTTCCGGTAATTTGCTCGTTTAAGTGTTTAAATTGTTCGGGGTCAAGATAAGTAGAATACGGGTCGTCCAGGCCTTCCACCATACCTTTTATTGCTCCGTTTATCAGTTTTTCGGTAGAAACCGGCTGATAATACTGGCTCTTAATTAAAGCAATTACCGTAAGTAAGGTCTCTATCTTATCCCCGCTCTTTTTCCAGAATAAACCGGCTAACGAAAATATTCCCCAGAGTAAGACGACAACCACTACTAAAGCAATAATTTTTTTCCTGGACAACTACATGCACCTCGCAACCACCGCTATAGTTTGTAAATGCATTAATAATATTATACTATCACTTTTCTCCAAAGTATGCTATATACAAAGAAAAGACACGGGTTAATCCGTGCCTTTTACAGGTACTGCATTGGATTTACATATTCGCCGTTCAAAAGAACTCCGAAGTGAAGGTGCGGGCCGGAAGATAAACCGGTACTGCCCACATCACCTATATGTTCGCCTTTTTCCACCCGCTGGCCAACGGAAACCCTGATCGCGGAAAGATGGGCATACAGCGTGGAAACACCGCCACCATGGTCAATAATTATAACCTTTCCGTAACCCTTCATGGTCCCGGCATAAATCACTTCCCCCGCCTGGGCCGCTAAAACATCGGTACCCGTAGGTGCGGGAATGTCAATCCCCTGGTGCATCCGGTTAACTTTTAAGATGGGGTGAAGCCGCATCCCAAAGCCCGAGGAAATATTGTAATACCCATCCACCGGCCACTTAAAGATACCGCTACCCATGGAAGGCCGGGACTTCTGCCGCTGCCGGACGATTTCCTGGATTAACTTTTGTTCTTCTTCTTCCAGCCTTTCCACTTCCTGCTGATAACGGGCTAGGTCATTTTTAGCAAGCTCGATTAACTGCGCCTTTTCCTCCTGGGCAGCTAATAAACTTTTCTGGGCTTCTTCTTCCTTTTGTTTTAACAGGGAAAGCTCATTTTTTTGCTGTAATAGCTGTTCTCTTAACTCTTCTAATAGCTTCTTTTGATTGGCAATATCGTTTAAGAGTTGGATATCCTGCTCAATTATCCGGCTCATAAATTCCAGGCGGTTTAAAAAGTCAAAAAAATTTTCCGCTTGAAACAGGATTTCCAGGTAGGTAATCGTTCCGTTCTGGTAAAAATCTTTTAACCGTTTTTCAAATAGTTCGTTATTGGTTTTTAACAATTCTTCGGTTTTCGCCAGTTCTTCCTCGGTGGCCGTAATCTTTCGTTTTATATCATTTAAATCCCGGGAAACAGCCAAAAGCTGCTGTTCGTGCTTTTCCACTTCTGCATCCAACCGTGCAATTTCATCGGCATAATTTTTAATATCAAGTTTTCGTTCTTCAATTTTCTTTTTTGTCTCGGCAATTTTTTGCCGGGTCTTTTTTAACTTGGTAGTTAGGCTTTCAGCGTAAGTCAGGGAAGTTGTAGATAATAATAGAAGGGTTAAAAATATTGCCAATACTTTTTTCATCCGATCCCTCCTAAAATTTGAGGTATTTATTGAGGGAAAGAATGCTTCCTAAAACGCCAAGGATGCCGCCAGTACCCACAAGAGCTGCAAAGGTTAAGGTTAACCACTGCTGGTCCCGAAACAGTACCAAAAAAGGTAACGCCTTACTTACTTTTAATAACAACGAATAATAACCTACAGCCACCAAAACCGCAGCCAATAAACTTCCGGTAAGTCCTAAAAAAGTACCTTCAATGATAAACGGCATCCGCACAAACCAGTTGGTAGCCCCCAGGATACGGGCAATTTCTATTTCCTTGCGCCGGGAAAAAATAGCCAGGCGAATGGTGGTCATGATTAACAAAACTGCCCCAAACCCGAAAAGGGAAATAATTCCCACCCCAAAAATTTTTAACATCGTGGTTACCTGTAAAAGCTTTTCCACAACCCCCTGACCGTATTTTACTGTCTCAAACTCGGGAAAGGTGGCAAGTTTTTTCCCCACCATCGGCACATCCTCGGGCCGTTTGGTTTTAATTAAATACGCATCCGGCAGGGGATTTCGCTCCTCAATCCCTGCCAAAATATCGGCCCTATCGCCCAATTTTTCTTTTATTTTTCTTAACCCCTCTTCTTTGGGAATAAACTTTACCGAGGCAACTCCCTCAAGGGCTTTTATCTTATCTTCTAAAGCCCTGGTATCTATCGAAACATCACCTGTTTTTAAATAAGCGTAAATTTCCAACTGATTCTGGAGAGTATCGGCCAGGTAGCTGGCGTTAATGATTAACAAAACCGCTACCCCTAAAATAAAAATGGTAATAAACACTACCACCACCGAAGCAAGGCTTAAAAAACTGTTGCGAAAAATCGATTTAAAAGCTTCTTTAAAGTAGTACGACACTGTATTTAAACTCATCCAGCATAAGCCCCGCTTTCTTCGTCCCGTACTATTTTTCCATCTTTTAAGGCAATAACCCGTTGCCTCAAGGCGTCAACGATTAAAGCATCATGGGTTGCCACAATTACCGTAGTTCCGGAATAATTTATCTCTTTTAAAAGGTTGATAATGGCTAAGGAATTTTCCGGATCTAAATTGCCCGTGGGCTCATCGGCTAAAAGCAGGATAGGGTTATTTACAATGGCCCGGGCAATCGCCACCCGCTGGGCTTCCCCTCCGGAAAGCTCCGCCGGAAAGCGGTCCGCTTTTTTGGCCATCCCCACTCGTTCCAGGGCATACAGCGAACGCTCTTTAATTTGCTTTCCCGAAAGTCCGCAAATTTCTAAGGCAAACGCTACGTTCTCAAAAGCGGTTTTATTGGGAAGTAAGCGAAAATCCTGGAAAACCATACCAATTCTCCGCCGGTATAAGGGTATTTCCCGGCCCCTTAAACGCACGATGTTTTTCCCGTTGACTAAAATTTGTCCGTGGGTTGGAAGCTCTTCCCGGGTGATAAGTTTTAACAAGGTGGATTTACCGGCACCACTGTTTCCTACTAAAAAAACAAATTCACCTTTGTTTACTTTAAAACTAACATCGCTTAACGCCTTAATGCTTCCGGGATAGATTTTTGTTACATTAAAAAGCTGCAGCATCTTATCCCCCGCTTTCATCCTTTTTTTATTCGACAAAGTTATGACTTTTTCCTTGTTTTTACGCAAAAAAATTAAAGGACGGTTCGTGAGCGTAAAATGGATGTTCTCAGAACCGTCCCTGGAGTTATCTTTTTAAGGTTAATGCTTTTTGCACCGCCGCTACAATATCCCTGGCGGTTAAGCCGTATTTTTCCAGAAGCGCTGACGGAGTTCCCGACTCTCCAAACACATCCTTAACTCCTACTTTTACCACCGGTACCGGATACTCTTCGCTTAAAACCTCCGCCACCGCACTGCCAAGTCCGCCAATAACCGAATGTTCCTCCGCCGTTACCACCGCTCCCGTTAACCGGGCGCTTTCCACCAAAAGCTCCCGGTCTATGGGCTTAAGGCTGGCCATGTCCAAAACCCTTGCTGCGATGCCCTCTGCCTCTAACATCTTAGCTGCCTCTAACGCTTTGGCCGTCATAATCCCGAGGGCAACTATAGTTACGTCTTTACCTTCTTTAAGCACCGTCCCCCGGCCCGGCTCAAACCGGATATCTGGCGAAAACACCTCCGGCACCCCGGAGCGGCCAAGGCGGATGTAAACCGGTCCTTCTATTTCCGCCGCTTTTCTTACAATAGCCCGGGTCTGGGCGGCATCGGCGGGCACGAATACCTGCATATTGGGTAAAACCCGCATCAAAGCCAGATCTTCTATTGCCTGGTGGGAAGCCCCGTCTTCTCCCACCGTTAAACCCGCGTGGGTAGCGGCAATTTTTACATTGAGCTTCGGGTAACAGATACTGTTTCGAATTATCTCAAACGCTCTGCCCGCCGCAAACACCGCAAAGGTACTGGCAAAGGGTATTTTCCCCACCGCAGCCAAACCGGCAGCAACCCCCATTAAATTTTGCTCCGCAATGCCGATATTAAAAAATCTCTCGGGAAAAGCTTTGGCAAAATCGGAAGTTTTAGTGGATTTGGATAGGTCCGCATCTAAAACAACGATTTTCGGGTTTTCCTGTCCCAATTCAACCAGGGCCTTTCCGTATGCTTCCCTTGTGGCTATTCCTCCCACAGCTTTTCCCTCCTCGCTTGAAGTTCAGAAAGAGCCTCTGCTACCTGCTCCGGTTTGGGGGCAGATCCGTGCCACTCAACCCGGTTTTCCATAAAGGAAACTCCTTTACCTTTAATGGTCTTGGCGATAATGATGGTTGGCCCTTCTAAATGCTGGCGGGCAGCATCGATGGCATTGATTATTTCCGGAATGTTATGGCCGTCAATGGTAATAACCTTAAAGCCAAAGCTTCGCCATTTATCCGCCACCGGCTCGGGGTTCATCACTTCCTGCACCGGCCCGTCTATCTGCAGACCGTTGTAATCTAAAATTGCCGTAAGATTATTTAATTTATAATGGGCCGCCGCCATGGCCGCCTCCCAGACTATCCCTTCCTGAATTTCCCCATCACCCAGCAACACGTAAACCCGGGCCGGGCTGCGGTCGAGCTTTAACCCTAAAGCCATCCCCACCGCAGTAGAAAACCCCTGGCCAAGAGAACCGGTGGACATTTCCACCCCGGGAACTTTTTTCATATCCGGATGCCCCTGCAGGGGGGAATTAATTTTACGAAATTGGGACAGCCATTCTTTAGGGAAAAAGCCCCGTTCCGCCAGAGCAGCGTATAAAACCGGGGAAGCATGTCCCTTGCTCAAAACAAAGCGGTCCCGGTCCTGCCATTTAGGATTGGCCGGATCGATGCGCATTTCTTTAAAAAACAGCACCGCTAAAATATCCGCCGCCGAAAGGGAACCTCCGGGATGGCCCGAATTGGCCTCTCCCACCATCTTTATTACGTGCTGGCGGAGTTGATTGGCTATTAACTTTAAATTTAAAATTTCTTCCTGCACTAATTTCCCTCCTTAATCATTGGTTTGAAGCCTTCTCCCAGAACCTCGTGAACGTTAGTGACTATCACAAAAGCTTTGGGGTCAATCTGGTAAACTATTTCCTTTAAACGGGAAACTTCCGAACGGTTAACCACTGCCAGCAAAACATTTTTTTCCTTGCGGGAATAAATTCCCTCGCCTTTTAAGCAGGTACCGCCCCGGTCAAGCTCGGTAATAATTTTTTCGGAAATTAAATCGTTTTTGTCGCTAATGATAAAAAACGCCCGGGCATAGCCCATTCCTTCCTGGACCAGGTCAATTAACAAGCTTGTCACCACAATGGTAATTAAAGCATATAAAGCCTGTTCCGGATTAAAAACAATCCCCGAAACAAAAACCACCAGGCCGTCAATAAACAACAGGGCCATGCCGACGTTAGTTTTGGTAAACCGGCGTAAAATCGCCGCCGCTAAATCGGTACCGCCGGTACTTCCTTTAAATTTAAAGACAATGCCCAGCCCTATTCCCGATAAAACACCACCGTAAAGGGAAGCCAAAAAAGGATCTTTGGTTAAAGCTTTTAAATACGGAGCCAAAAAGTCCACCAGCAGGGACAGCACCAGCATACCGTAAAGGGAGCGAACCCCAAATTTTAACCCTAACTCTTTAAAACCCATTAAAAAAAGGGGAACGTTTAAAGCAATCATCACCGCCCCTACCGGCAGCCCAAAAAGGTAGTGTATAATGGTAGCAATTCCGCTTACGCCTCCGGCAGCAATTTTATTGGGAATTAAAAACCAGTCCAAGGCTAAAGCAATCAGTGCTGAGCCCACAAAAATCCAGAAATAATCGATTACAGCCCTAACTGTTCCGCTAATCTTCATTGGTTTCCTCCCTGTGTTACCAGCATTTTAAGATAAGCTTCGATAAAAATGTCAATTTCGCCATCCATAACCCCCTGGACATCTCCTACTTCAACGCCGGTGCGGTGGTCTTTAACCAGGCTATAGGGATGAAAAACGTAAGTTCTTATCTGGCTGCCCCAGGCAATTTCCTTCTGCTCCCCCCGGAGTTTGGCCAGTTCTTCTTCCTTTTTCTTCATTTCCAGATCCAAAAGCTTGGCCTTTAATAGTTTTTCCGCCAGCGCCCGGTTCATTAACTGGGAGCGCTCGTTCTGGCAAACCACCGTTATGCCCGTAGGCAGGTGGGTAATCCGCACCGCCGATTCGGTTTTGTTGACATGCTGTCCCCCGGCTCCTCCCGAGCGGAAGGTTTCTATTTTTAACTCTTCTTCCTTCAATTCAATTTCCGGAATATCTTCCGCTACCTCCGGCAGGACATCCACCGAAGCAAAGGAAGTATGTCGCCGGCCGGAAAAATCAAAGGGAGAAATCCGAATTAAGCGGTGCACTCCCCGCTCGGCTTTCAAATAACCGTAGGCGCCAAAGCCTTCCACGCTAAAAGTAACGCTTTTTAAACCCGCCTCTTCCCCTAAAAGCCGGTCGATTAGTTCCACTTTATACCCTTTATCTTCGGCCCAGCGGGTATACATCCGGTAAAGCATCTCCACCCAGTCCTGGGCCTCCGTACCTCCCGCGCCCGCATGGAGGGAAACTATTGCCGAATTTTTATCATAAGGGCCGGACAGCAAAAGCTCCACTTCCATCCGGTGAAGTTTTTCCATTAACTTTTTCGCTTTGTCCTGAGCCTCAACGGCTAACTCCTCATTTTCTTCCTCTTCCAAAAGTTGCAATAAAACGGTAAGCTCTTCCTGCGCTTTTAAAAGTTCTTCATACTTTTCAATGTCATCTTTGAGGCGGTTTAATTCTTTTAGAGTTTTCTGGGCTTCTGTATAATTATCCCAGAAGTCAGGCTCGTAAGTTTTGGCCGTAAGTTTTTCCACCAGTTCCTTTTTCCCGGGAATGTCAAAGAGAAACCCTCATTTCCTCAATCTTGGGGGAAATCTCCGCCAGACTTCTTTTCAGCTCAATTAACACAGCTAACCACTTCCTTTACCCGTTTCTACCACAGCACTTCTTGTATTTCTTCCCGCTACCGCAGGGACAGGGATCATTGCGGCCAATTTTTTGCTCCCGGCGGTAGGGTTTTTTCGGCCCTTCTTCCTGATAGCGGTTTTCCACCACCCGCCGGACACGCCGGGTTTCCGGCTGTCGGGCCACGGAAAGCCGCATTAAATAACGCACCACATCTTCCTGAATGGCAGCAATCATGTTGTTGAACATCTCAACACTTTCTATTTTGTACTCCACCAGCGGGTCCTTTTGCCCGTAAGCTCTAAGCCCGATACCTTCCCGCAACTGGTCCATGGCATCCAGGTGGTCCATCCACTTCTCATCCACTACCCGCAGGATAACGTACCGTTCAAGCTCCCTAAGCTGGTCACCGCCAAGCTCTTCTTCCCGCTTTTTGTAGTATTCTTTGGCTTTTTCCACCAAAAACTCCACCAAGGCTTTCTTGCCGGTATCGGCCAATTCTTCGGGAGTTAACCGGTGGTTGGGCAAAAAGACATTATGAGCGTACTCCAATAATCCCTTTAAATCCCATTCTTCCGGGTGGACCCCATCGGGACAGTAAGTATCCACCGCCCGCTCCACCACCGCTTCTATCATCTGGTGGACAAAGGTCAGGACATCTTCCCCAAAAAGAACCCGCCGGCGCTGGCTGTAAATAAGCTCCCGCTGCTGGTTCATAACGTTATCGTATTCTAACACGTGCTTTCTAATTTCAAAGTTCCGGTTTTCCACCCGTTTTTGCGCCGTTTCAATGGACCTGGTAATAAGCGGATGTTCAATCGGGGTATCTTCATCCAAACCCAGGCGGTCCATAAGCCCGGCAATGTTATCGGAGCCAAAAAGGCGCATCAGGTCATCTTCAAGAGAGATGAAAAATTGCGATGAACCCGGGTCACCCTGCCGCCCGGCCCGTCCCCGGAGCTGGTTATCAATCCGGCGGGACTCGTGCCGTTCGGTACCGATGATGTGAAGACCACCAAGAGCCACCACTTTTTTGTGCTCTTCATCGGTTATTTTTTTGTATTTGGCCAAAAGTTCACGGTACAGTTCCGGGTCCTCTTCCGGAGTTTTTCCCAATTTTCTTAACTCCTGAAGTACCAAAAATTCCGGGTTACCTCCCAGTAAAATATCGGTACCCCGACCGGCCATGTTGGTAGCAATGGTCACGGCTCCGAGCCTTCCCGCCTGGGCTACAATTTCCGCTTCTTTTTCGTGGTATTTAGCGTTTAAGACTTGATGGGGAATTCCCCGTTTTTTCAGCATTTCGCTTAACATTTCGGATTTTTCAATGGAAATGGTACCAATTAAGATCGGCTGGCCGGTCTGGTGTCGCCGCGCCACTTCCTCCACAATTGCCTTAAACTTGGCCTTTTCGGTTTTATAAATCACATCCGGCAAATCCTGCCGTATCATCGGCTTATGGGTTGGAATTACCACTACCGAAAGGTTATAAATCTTGCGAAATTCGTTTTCTTCCGTTTCCGCCGTACCGGTCATCCCGGCTAATTTTTCGTACATCCTAAAATAATTCTGGAAAGTAATGGTTGCCAAAGTCTGGGTCTCCTGCTCAATCTTAACCCCTTCCTTGGCTTCTATTGCCTGGTGCAATCCATCGGAATACCGGCGGCCGAACATAAGACGTCCGGTAAATTCGTCCACGATAATTACCTGACCGTCTTTGACCACATAATCCCGGTCCCGCTTCATTAAAGCTTGCGCTTTTAAAGCCGCATTTAAATGGTGGGTTAACTCCATGTGTTCATCGGCATACAGGTTTTGAATACCAAGCATTTTTTCAACTTTATGAATCCCCGCTTCGGTAGGCATAACCGCATGCGCTTTCTCGTCCACGGTATAATCTTCCCCGGGCACTAATTGCTTTACAATTTTGGCAAAGGTATAGTACAGGTCGGTGGACTTTTCCGCTTCCCCGGAAATAATCAGCGGGGTTCTGGCCTCATCGATTAAAATGCTGTCCACTTCGTCAATAATGGCGTAATAAAGCTCCCGCTGCACCACCTGGTCCGGATGGATAGCCATGTTATCCCTGAGGTAATCAAATCCAAACTCGTTGTTGGTACCGTAAGTAATATCCGCCAGATAAGCTGCTTTTCTTTCGGCATAATCCAAACCATGGACTATTAAGCCCACCGAAAGACCTAAAAACTTATAAATTTTTCCCATCCATTCCGCATCACGCCGGGCCAGGTAATCGTTTACCGTTACGATATGCACCCCGCGGCCGGTCAGGGCATTGAGATATGCCGGCAGGGTAGCGACCAAAGTTTTACCTTCCCCGGTTTTCATCTCGGCAATCTTACCTTCGTGAAGTACAATGCCTCCCATCAATTGCACATCAAAATGGCGCATCCCCAGAACCCGGCGGGAAGCTTCCCTGACCACCGCAAAAGCTTCCGGTAAAAGTTCGTCCAAACTTTCCCCGCGGGCTAAACGTTCTTTAAACTCCCCGGTTTTAGCCCTTAATTCTTCGTCGGAAAGCTTTTGCATTTGGGGCTCTAAACTATTTATCTCTTCCACCCGGGCCTGAAGCCTTTTTATTTCCCGGGCATTGTCGTCCAGTAAATTCTTTAAAAACTTCAGCATAATTTCACCTCTTTGCACAAATAAAGGAACCGTTACGGTTCCCTGATAACTCTTCTTTTCATTTTACCACTTTCAACTATCTACCGCAAATCTTTTCTTTACCATGCTTTTTGCTTTGTAAGCTTTTTTTGCTTTTAAGTCATTAACCAGGCACTCTCAATAGAGTAATTTTACCGTTTTATATTGAATAATCTTTTAATGAGTATAATTTTCTCCCTAAAT
>NZ_BDJL01000053.1 GCF_001950325.1 Carboxydothermus islandicus | reverse complement strand
TTTCGACATACAACTTAAAATTCCTGCTTATAAAGTAGAAAATTTTCTGAATTATTTGTGATTTTTATAACATTAAAAAACAACCCTTTATTGAATTTAAAAAAGCAGATATTTCTTTTTTAAAATTTTATATTCAAAGAAAAGCGCTAACAATCCGATAATAAAGATGAGTAATGCCAAAAGTTTTAGTGTTAAAATTAACCTCTTTAACTCTTTTATAATACCGGTTAAACGCTGGTTTTCAGCGTTTTTTCTCTCTAATTTTGTTAAAAGTTTCTCTTTTTCTAAGAAATATTTTGCAATTTCTAAATCTTTATTCCTGACCGATTGGCGAAGCATTAATACATAGTTGAAAATTTCCTTTTGTTCTTTAAGCTTATTTTGATTATCCTGTTCCCAGTCACCGGTGTAAATTGCACTCCATAAAATTGGACCCCATTCTCTCTGCGGATAAATACCTAATGCTAAAGAAATTATTGATATTATTCCATCATCTAAAAGGATTTCTGCCCGTACATTCTTTTTAAGTTTTTGGGCAAAAATACTAAAAACTCCTTCATTGCTGCTTCCAATTAAGGCAACAACTGTATTTTTGAGACTACCGGTTTCATAAAGCTTTTCCACAATTTTATCAGCTAATTTTTCTTGCCCTTTTTTAAAAGCGAGAATAAAACCGCATTTTTCCTTTGAACCGAGCTTTGTTTCAAAATAATTTAAATTGGGTAAGTATTTAATCCCGGAATAATTTTTTAAATTAAATCCATACCCATAAACCTCATAGCCGTACTTTTCAGCCAAAATAGGAAAACTTGTCGCAAAACCTTTTAATTTTAATATACGTTCAATTGTTTGTTGAAAAGCCAAATCTTGACCTTCAATTGCACCGCTATATCCCATCTCGTAAAGATTTACCAAATTTGGAAGGTAATTTTGATAAAGTTTCTCTTGAGTAAATCCATCAATAAAAATTACTACGAACTTTGAGTTGCTTGGAGATGTTTCTGTAGATTTGAATTGTTCGGCATAAGCAAGAGAATTTAAAATAAGAAAAATAATTATTACTTTAAAAAAATTTTTGAACATTCTTTCCTACCCCCTTAGGGTTTATTCTAAAAAAAAATATGCCCTAAGAGGATAGTCTATGCTAAAGCTGATGTTTTTTCCATAAAACGTACCCACCGGCAAAATAAACAACAGTTATAAAAATAAAGATTTTACCTTTCTGGTCAGCGGGAAGCGCATTTAAAATTGCCGGAGAGCCCAAAAAATAAGCTGCATAAAAGATAACTATTGCTAAAAACTGAATACTTTTAGCAAAAGAAGTTACTTGTCTTTCTAATTGCCGTTCTTCAAATTTAAGAGTGAATTTAGCTTTTTCTAAGTTTGCCAAACTGCTTTCCAATATTTCTGGTAGAGCAAAAAGCTTGTCAACTAAGTTATATAAATCCAGGGCAACTTTTTTAAAAGAAGGAAATTTAAAAATCCGTTTTCTTAATAGAGTTGTTGCTAACGGCTCCGCTAATTCGGCCACCGATAAGTTGCTGTTTAAATTTTTCACTATTCCTTCTAAGGCAATAATTGTTTTGGCGACTAAAACAATTTCTGGAGGAATTATAATTTCATGCCTTTGGGCAAGGTTTAACAATTCTTTTAATAATTCTCCTAACGATAATGACGATAAGGGAACGAAATAATAGCGATTTAAAATTTCCCGTACATCCTTTTTTATTTCCGCTGGAATAATATCTTCTCGTTGACTTAATTCAATTAATAATTCGGAAATCCTCGCAAAATCCTTCCTTACCACACCTATTAATAAGGTGATCAGCATTTCCCTTAACCACGGATTTAAAAAACCAATCATTCCAAAGTCATACAAGATGACATTCCCCCCGGGAGTTATGGCAATGTTGCCCGGATGGGGGTCTGCATGAAAATAGCCGTCTTCTAAAATCTGCAAAATAAAAATTTCCACTAAATCTCGGGCTAACCGGTCCAAATCGATACCCATTTCGAGTAGCTGGGAGCGTTCACTTACTTTAATACCGTAAACCGCTTCTAAAACCAGGATGTTTTCATTGGTAAAGTTCCAGAACACCTCGGGAATAATAAGTTTTTTGTATTTTATATTTTGCCTGAAGTTTTCTATATTCCGCGCTTCACCGGTATAATCTAATTCCCTTTCCAGGGTTGATTTTAATTCTTCCCACATTCTTAAAGGTTTATTAATTTTTCCCCAGTTGGTTTTGTTTTGGATAAATGAAGCAATTTGATATAAAATTTGCAGGTCAGTTTTAATTAATTCATCGACCCCCGGTCGCTTTACTTTTACGACCACATCTCTTCCATTTTTAAGCCTGGCCCGGTACACTTGCCCTATGGAAGCGCTGGCAATGGGATTTTCATCAAACTCAATAAAGATGTCGTGCAGCGGAGAACCTAAATTTTTTTCAATGTATGAAGCTATGACTTCAAAGGAAACAGGAGTTACTTTATCCTGTAATTTTTCCAACTCAACTTGAAAGGGCTTTGGAAGTAAGTCTTTTTGCGTACTTAAAACTTGTCCAAGTTTGATAAATGTTGGTCCCAATTTTTCTAACATTTCTCTTAAATTTCCGGCCAGTTCAATTAAACGATATTCATTGATTTCAATTTTATCTTCTGCTGGTGGCCGTTTTAAATAAGTTAAAATAAAGCCAAAACCAAATTCAGAAAACACCCGGGTAATTTCCCGAAACCTTGAAAGATGCTTTGGTGTTAAAGGAAACACAATTAAGCCCCCTTAAAAAAACAAGGGGTAACTACCCCCTGTTTTGTTCCTGGACTTTATTTTCTAATTCATTTAAGCGGTTTTCTATAAGCTTTAGTTCATCCCGCGTTACCAAGTTCAACTCCTTAATTATTTTTTGTAATTCCTCTTTTATTTCCGCTTTTAAATCGTCCTTATGGGTTTTGCCTTTTTCAATTAGTTCATTAAGAAAATTTTGAGCTTCATCTTTACTCATTTTTCCTTTCTCCATGAGTTCCTTCAAAAACTCCTCGGTTTTTTCTTTCGTAAGAGTTATTAAACCCAAACCTAACAAAATACTCCGCTTAAAAATATCCATTTTAATCACTCTCCTTATGGCAAATTATAACATAAAATTTAATTGCATACTACTATTTTATTCTTTAAAAAGCATGTTATACTTTGCATTTTTTTATTTTTAATACTTGACGACCTTCCACCAAATATATATAATAAAAAATGTCCGGTACGTGCAGTACAAAAGTGCGGGATGTAGCGCAGTTTGGCTAGCGCGCCTGCCTTGGGAGCAGGAAGTCGGGGGTTCAAATCCCTCCATCCCGACCAGTAAAAAATAAAATTCCATTAGATAATGCGGAGGGGTTCCCGAGTGGCCAAAGGGAGCAGACTGTAAATCTGCCGGCGAATGCCTTCGTAGGTTCGAATCCTACCCCCTCCACCATTACCAGCAATAAATGTCAGAGGTCCATGGATCTCTGACATTATTTAACTTAATACATTTTACTGGGGCGTCGCCAAGCGGTAAGGCAGCGGTCTTTGGAACCGCCATTCGTTGGTTCGAATCCAGCCGCCCCAGCCATTTTTATCTATGCGGCAGTGGCGGAACGGCAGACGCGCTAGACTCAGGATCTAGTGGGTTTATGCCCGTGGAGGTTCAAATCCTCTCTGCCGCACCATTTATGAGAAATAAACCCCTTGAAGTTTTACTCAAGGGGTTTTTCATTGCCATTAGCTTTCAGCAACCGCCTTAAATGCTTTATAAGAAGCTTCAATAGTTTTATCTAAATCGTCTTTGGAATGGGCAAGGGAAACAAACATAGCTTCAAATTGCGAAGGCGCGATATAAACTCCATTTTCTAAGAGAGTCTTAAAGAACAGGGCAAACTTTTGAGTATCGGAAGTGCAAGCGGTTTTATAATCCACCACTTCCTCCGCGGTAAAGAAAGTGCAAAGCATCGATCCGACCCGGTTAAACCAGAGCTTTAAGCCCGCAGCTCTTGCCGCTTCTTTTAAACCGCTTTCCAGATAACTTGATTTTTCCTCCAACTGCTCATAAACCCCTTCTTCCTTTAAAACAGTTAACGTGGCAATACCGGCGGTCATTGCCAAAGGATTACCCGAAAGAGTCCCTGCTTGGTAAACCGGTCCGGCCGGTGCCACCATTTCCATGATTTCCCGCCGGCCACCATAAGCCCCTACCGGTAAGCCTCCCCCAATAATTTTTCCGAGGGTTGTAATATCCGGATCAATGTTATAGAGAACCTGAGCTCCACCCCAGTGAACCCTAAAACCGGTCATAACTTCGTCCATTATTAGCAAAGCACCATATTTTCTGGTAAGCTCCCGAACCCCCTCTAAAAAGCCAGGCTTAGGCGGGACTACTCCCATGTTTCCGGCAACCGGTTCTAAAATAACGGCAGCAATATCGTTACCTTCCCGGGCAAATATTTCTTCCAAAAGGGATAAATCATTAAACTGGGCAGTTATCGTGTTGCTGGCAATATTCGCCGGTACTCCGGGGCTTGTAGGAACGCCTAAGGTTAAAGCTCCCGACCCTGCTTTAATCAACAAAGAATCCGCATGGCCGTGATAACAACCTTCAAATTTAACAATTTTGTTTCGTCCGGTAAAGCCACGGGCCAAACGGATGGCACTCATGGTTGCTTCGGTACCCGAGTTTACCATCCGTACCATATCCATTGCAGGGAAAGCATTAACAATGATTTCCGCCATTTCGGTTTCCAGAAGAGTAGGAGCCCCAAAACTTGTACCTTTTTTTAAACAATTGGCTAAAGCTTCTTCCACTTTAGGGTGGCGGTGGCCTAAGATAAGTGGACCCCACGAGCCAACATAATCAATATAGCAATTCCCGTCAATATCGTAAATTTTTGAACCTTCGCCCCGTTCAATAAATACTGGATTTAAGCCCACCGATTTAAAAGCACGAACCGGACTGTTAACTCCTCCGGGAATAACTTTCTTAGCTTCGCTAAAAGCTTCGATTGATCTATCGATTTTTAAAGTCATTCTCCCACCCCTTACTTTTAGTATCCCTTACGTCCCTGGTACAGACACCACGGCTCTTCGGCCATATAATCGCCATCATGGTAGAAATAAGCCCGTGCCCGACATCCGCCACAAATTTCTTTGTATTTACAGGTACCGCATCCACCCTTATAGTTTAATGTACGCAGCTCGTTCAAAACCGGGTTATTTTTCCAGATTTCACTAAACGGAATTTCCCTAACATTACCTAAGGGAATATTAAGGTAAGCACAGGGTTGGACATCACCTTTAGGGCTGATGATACAGTATGAAGTTCCTGCGAGACAACCTCTGCCAAAACGTAAATCCATACCCATTTGTTTGGCAATCCGCATAAACTGCGGAGCACAGGTAGGTTTTAATTCAATTGGTACTTCTTTTTGCTTTTTCATTATGCGATGAAGAAGCTTTTCGTACTGTTCAGCCCTTAAAGACTCCTGCTCAATATTTACCGCACGGCCGGTTGGAACTAAAAAGAAGATGTGATGAGCTATTGCTCCTATTTCTACGGCAAAATCGGTTAATTGCTCTACCTCATCGTAATTCCATTCCACCACTGTAGTGTGAATTTGAAAGGGTAACCCTGCAGCTTTACAATTTTTCATCCCTTCCACAGCCTTTTCCCAGGAACCTGGAGAAGCCCGAAAACGGTCGTGTTTTTCGGGGTCAACGCTATCCAAGCTAATTCCCATGGCTAACGCTCCGGCTTTTTTGAGCTTTTGCGCCATTTCCAGGGTGATTAAAGTGCCATTGGTACCAAAAACCGGTTTTAAGCCTTTTTGGGAAGCATATTCTACTAATTCAAGAATATCTTCCCGCATTAAAGGCTCGCCCCCGGAAAATATCATTATCTTAAACCCGGCCTTTACAATTTCATCAATTAATGCCTTCCCTTCTTCAGTGGAAAGCTCTTCATCTGCTTTAGCACCGGCATCCCGGTAACAATGTTCACAATACAAATTGCACTGATTGGTGGTATTCCAGGAAACTAACATTTACTTTGCCTCCTTTAGCCATTTAACAACATCTTTAGCATGGTAGGAAATGATTAAATCTGCTCCGGCCCGTTTCATTGAAGTTAAGATCTCCAAAACAATTCGTTTTTCCTCAATCCAACCATTACGGGCAGCAGCTTTTACCAGTGAATATTCTCCACTGACGTTGTAAACACAAACCGGATAGCCAAACTCTTGTTTAACCCTCCAGACAATATCTAAGTAGCTTAAGGCAGGTTTAACCATTACAATGTCAGCACCTTCTTCAATATCTAACCATACTTCCCTCAAAGCCTCATTGCCATTGGCCGGATCCATTTGGTAGGAACGGCGATCGCCAAATTGGGGTGCTGACTCCGCTGCTTCTCTAAAGGGCCCGTAAAAAGCAGAGGCATATTTTGCTGAATAAGCCATGATCGGGATATGTGAAAATCCATTTTCATCTAACGCCTCACGAATAGCTCTTACCCTTCCATCCATCATATCCGATGGCGCAACCATGTCCGCTCCTGCTTTGGCATGGGATACGGCGGTTTTTGCTAAAAGTTCCAAGGTTTCATCGTTTATAACTTCTCCGTTACGCACAACACCGCAATGACCATGACTGGTATATTCGCAGAGACAAACATCGGTTATAACATAAAGTTCAGGAATTTCTTTTTTGATTGCTCTTATAGCCTTCTGGACAATACCATCGTCCTGATAGGCTTCACACCCAAACTCATCTTTATGCTCGGGAATACCAAAAAGGATCACCGCTGGAATACCAAGCTCGTGCACCTCTTTTGCCTCTTTAATTGCTTCATCAATGGATAGCTGAAATACTCCGGGCATGGAACTAACTTCTTTGCGGTATTGTTCCCCTGGTGCGATAAATAAAGGATAGATAAAATCATCGGGATGCAAGTGGGTTTCCCGAACCATAGAACGTATTTTATCATTAGCTCGAAGCCGCCGCATCCGTAGCTTTAAATCCATAACACAATTCACTCTCCTTGCCAATGATTTTTCAAAGTTTGCCATAAACCCTCAAGGGTATGTTCTGAGGAAAAATATTTTCTCCGTATATCTTTTTGCAAAAAAGCCTCAAAGGTGGTAGGCCCAATAGCAAAGTGCGGTAGATTTTTTGCTAACTTTTCATCACCAATAAATTGATAGAAATTATTGAATGTTGATGGACTTGTAAAAAATAGCACGTCAATTAAATTAGCTTTCAATAAACCATTTAAAAAAGGTTTAATATCTACATTGGGAGCATTTTCATAAACAACCAGTTTTTTAGTAAGAATATTATTTTGGGCCAAAATCTCCAAAAGCTCGGGTCTCCCAAGATTTCCTTGAACAACTATAACCCCTTTTTGGATCATACCGGAGGAGGTTAGCTCCAAAGCTAAATCTTTTGCTGTAAATTTCTGCGGAGAAAAATCTGCGTTAAAACCAAATTTTTTTAATGATTTTGCTGTTTTTTCCCCAATGACGGCAATTTTCCAAGGGAAATTTTCTAAACTTACATTAAAATATTTTAAATTGAAAAAAAAGCCCTCTACGCCGTGGGCACTGGTGAAGATAAGCCAATCATAAGCGGAAAAATCTAACTGTAAAATCCTTTCATCGGGAATATACGTTATTTTTAATAGCGGAACTTCAATACCTATGGCACCAAAACGCCCGCATTCTTGTTTTTCATCGGCATCGGCCCTTGGAATTAAAACCCGCACTCCCGCCAGAGGACCATTATTCAAAAAATGTTGTAAATTGTAAAAACAATAATTTTTTAAAGGAAAAGTCTTTAACAAATCTTCTTTTTTAGTAATTAATATTACATCCTCCCCTGTAACGTTGTTGGGCAGTTCATTTACCAAGTGAGTATTTACAAAATTTTTTAAAATAAAATCAAGTTC
>NZ_BDJL01000052.1 GCF_001950325.1 Carboxydothermus islandicus | reverse complement strand
CGCAGTACCTTCATTCCTTCCGTCGGTTAATGAAGATACCGACCGTGTCTTGCTTTGCAGGCTTTCCAAAAGCTCTTTATACTTCAAGGGAATTTTCTCCCTTAAAGCCAATCCCCTTCGGGCTATCACATAGGCTGCCGCTGTATCTTTGGTTAAATTAAACTGCGGTGCGTACTTTAACATCCCTATCACGCTTGTATAAGCCGGACTTACTTCTCTTATGGCTATGCCGTATCTTTGGGCAAGGGTCTTTATTCTGCTAATTAACTTTTGGTAACTAAAATTATGCTTTATTCTTCTGGACTTCCTGCCCTTGTAATCTCCCCGATAGCCTTTGTCTTTTATTGCTACCCTTTCTATCACTATGCCTTTGTTCTTTGCAAGGGCCAATTTTACAATTTCGTTGGCATACACCCATGCATAGTAATCTCTTTTCTCTTTCTTCCCATCCCAGAGATAGAGTGTGGGGATTTCTCCAAAGCTTTCTAAATTGCCCTCTTTCTTTATTTCAGCCCAGGCTATGTGGGATGGAAAGGCGTTCAGGTCTACTCCGATAGCTCCATTGCTGAAATCTATTGCTG
>NZ_BDJL01000051.1 GCF_001950325.1 Carboxydothermus islandicus | reverse complement strand
GCTATATCTAAAAATAATTTGTCCCTACATTTTCGAGAGGTTTAAAAAATCGATGCAGTATTTTCAAGGGTTTGCGGGCTTTTTTAGGCCGTTTTTCGCAATTAACTGACAAACTCGGGAGATAAAAAAAACCGCCCATTTTGGCGGTCCGAATTAACGGTAGTTCGTAAACTGTAAAACGAGCCCAAAATCTTTTTCTTTTAAAAGCTTAATTACTGCCTGCAGGTCATCTTTCTTTTTCCCGGAAACCCGAAGTTTATCGTCTAAAATCTGCGTTTGAACTTTTAGTTTTGTTTGTTTAATCGTATCAATTATCTCTTTGGCTTTTTCCCTCGGTATACCCGACTTTAACTTAATAGTCTGCTTAACGGTTCCACCTAAAGCCGGTTCAACCTTGCCGTAATCTAAAAATTTTAAAGAAACTTGTCTTTTGACAAGTTTTGCTTCAAGAACATCAACCGCACTTTTCAGGCGATACTCGTCATCGGCAGTGATTTTAATTTCTTTTTCTTTTTCATTTAACTCAATTTCCACATTACTACCCTTAAAATCATAACGCTGGGAAATTTCTTTCAGGGCTTGATTTACCGCATTTTTAACTTCCGGCAGATTAACTTCCGAAACAATATCAAAACTATAATCGCTGGCCATTTTTGTCCTCCTTAAGCTTCTTTTTATCAAATTATACTAATATTTGTTTAAACTTGCCAGTATTTCTGCTCCAAAAGCCTAAATTGCAAAGCCTCAGCAATTTCATCAACATCAACCACTTCCTTTTCCCCCAAATCGGCAATGGTGCGGGCAACTTTTAATAAGCGGTCATAAGCCCGGTTTGAAAGAACCTTTTGCTCGAAAACTTCTTTTATAAATTCCTGAGCTTGAGGCGTTAGATTGAGATACCGTCTTATCTGTCTTGGCGAAAGTTCGGAGTTGGTAGAAATATTTAACTTCAGTTCACGATATCTTTGCACTTGAATTTCCCGGGCGCGCAAAACCCTCTTTCGAATCTCGGCAGAAGTTTCATTATTTTTAATATTTTCCATCTCCTGATACCGAACCCGCATTACTTCAACCTGTAAATCAATTCTATCTAAAAGCGGACCGGATATTTTGGCCTGATATTTATGTACCTGATGGGGTGTACAGGTGCACAAACGCTCCTCATCCCCGAAAAATCCGCAGGGACAGGGATTCATCGCTGCAATTAACATAAATCTTGCCGGGTAAGTAACCACCGATTCTACCCGGGCTATGGTCACTTCCCCTTCTTCCAGAGGCTGGCGCATCGCTTCCAAGACATCTTTCCCAAACTCCGGCAGTTCATCTAAAAATAGTACTCCCAGATGAGCTAAAGTAATTTCCCCCGGTCGAGGTTTTTTGCCGCCGCCGGTTAAGCTTATTTTGGACGCGGTATGGTGAGGACTGCGAAAAGGTCTTTTTGTAATAAACGGCTTATTTTTTAAAAGTCCTGCCACACTGTAAATTTTGGTCACTTCAAGCATTTCTTCATACGTTAAATCCGGTAAAATTGAAACTAAGCGTTTAGCAAGCATAGTTTTCCCTGTTCCCGGCGGACCGATCATCAGACAATTGTGGTTGCCTGCCGCAGCAATTTCCAGAGCTCTTTTCGCCACCGCCTGTCCTGCTACATCGGCAAAATCCAGCTCCTCATCGGGTTTTTCCCGGACTATTTCGGTAATATCAAGAAGCTTTTCCGGTAAAAGCTCTTCTTCTCCCGCTAAAAAAGCTACGATTTCTCTTAGGCTCTTTACTCCGTAAACCTCAACCCCGGACACCAGTGCTCCTTCGGTGCGGTTGTTATACGGCACCACCGCTTTGGGAATCTTTCCCCGCACCGCTAATACCGAAGGAAGGACTCCATCTACCTCCCTGACCTGACCTTCCAAGGATAGTTCCCCTAAAAAGATATACTCAGAAAGGTCAGCATTTAACTGTTCGCTCGCTGCTAAAATTCCGAGAGCTATTGGCAAATCAAAGTGGGAGCCTTCTTTTTTTAAGTCAGCCGGGGCAAGGTTTATCGTTATCCTGGCGATGGGAAAATCAAACCCGGAATTTTTTATCGCCGACTTTACCCGCTCCCGGGCTTCCTTGACCGCGGTATCGGGAAGACCCACTACCTCCATTCCCGGAAGCCCGCGGTTTATATCGACCTCCACCTCTACTATTTCTCCGTTAATGCCGTTTAAGGCAACGGTATGAACTTTGGAAAGCATTTATCTTCTCCTTTGGCCATTTTTGTTTCTTATTCGGCATATTTCAAAAAATTCCTCTAAAAAGAAAAAAGCCTGCTTGAAAAAGCAGGAAACAGCTGATTTAAAGAACTAGTAAAATCCAAAAAAATTATATATTTTCCTTATAGGCAAGAATAGCCAGTAATCGTCAATCATTAGAATTGATACAAACCACATAGCTAATCCCAAAAAGGATGCCAGGACGCTTTTTCTTGAGCTGTTAATTAAACCCAAGGAATGACCAACTGTTAATGAAAGTAAAATCCATACAATACTTAAAAAAAGCCACCATAATGAAAATCCTGTTAAATAACTGACGTTGTAAAAAGCAAGAATTGATAGCCAGTACCAGCGAAAGTTTATGCGAATTCCCAAAATTATACCAATTATCCCCACAATGATACTGGCGTAAGCTAAAAAACTTAGGAACTTCATTGTAAATCACCTCAAATTTTTTCAAATTTTACATAGCTGTTTTAATGCATTTTTATATTGCCAATCATAATCAACAGTTTTGTTTTCGTATAAAACATATTAATTTGCATTTTTTAAAATTTAATAATGAGCTATTGTAGCAACAGCAATAGCAATAAATAGCAATCCTACAGTTGCTAAAAATGTATTTAATCCTGTATTCATATTGTTATTATGAATTTTCTTTAAAATTATAACCATATTAATAACAAATAATGCACACGAAACAGGTAAGAAATAAACTAAAAAAATTAAAATATTTTTAATAAAACTATTCATCACCTAACTCTCCTTTAATATTTTAATGGCCAAAAGTATATGACTAACAAATAATTAGAAGGGGTAGCATTTACTTTATATGCCATATACCTAATGTAGCAGTTTCTGTAATATAAAAGTTATTGTTTTGCAAGTCAATCTACTTTCCAAACCCCATTGACCTTTACCACATGCCAATATCGATTTTTATTTTTATGAATATTCTTACTACCTTTATACCTAAAAGTGTATGAAACTTCAACCGATGCACTACTTGCAGATATGATTTTATAATTGCCAATTTTGTAGTTAATAAGCCTTGTACTATCAAAAGCTCTTTTAAAGTCAGCATAAGTCATCATGTAAATTAAACGCGTCATATATAAACTGAAAAGGTTTTTGCATAAAGTTACCAATGGGCCTTACTAAATCTTGATAACCAATCAAAGCAAGATAGTTAATAAAGATGTAAATAAAGGCGAATAGAAAAATCCCAAAAAAATTTTTTCATTTCTTTTAAGCGTCTCCTTTAATCGTTCTACTAAAAAAAACTACCCCTCCAGCCTAAGATACTGAAGGGGTTTATTTAGTTATTCAGCTACAAGGCCATTATCTTCAAGATTCCAAAATACACCAGGCATAAATTTTTTCTTTGGATTAGAAATTAAATGTTTATCAGCACTTGGATCTACAAGAAATACTAACTTATCTTCTGATAAACTAACTAATTTTTCCCTTTTAACATTGGCAACAATTTCAATAAAACCTTTAAACACCGCATCATTTCTTTTAATCATTTGCTCAAGGTCTGATGTGTTAAATAAATTGCCATTTTCTGGTGATAAACTTATTGTTGCCCTTAATCCAGTTTTATTTTCAATTACTCTTCCTTTGATCTGCAATACACTTAAACTGTAGTTTTGAACTAATTCCGCTAATTCTTTTTGATTTAAAGGTTTAATAAAAGTAATAGTTACTAAAACGTTCTCATTAGGACTTAAAGTTTCATTAATTTTATCAATTTTTACTTTGACTTGATTTTTATAATTGATTAAATCAGTTTTACTTGTCCCTACTACTTTATATGCAGCAATGGGATTAAATATTGGTTCCTTTTGTAAGGCTTCTACTCTAACTATAGTAAAACTAACAATACATACTAAAATTGCTAATAAGAATATCAAAATTGACGCATTAAACTTTTTCATACACAGTTTACCTCCCTATTTCTCTTCCATTAATACCTTGTTCTCCAGTGTTAAGAAATAAAATAAATCTCCTTCTTATTTCTTGGGTTATTAAAAAACTGACCAAATTGATTTGGAAATTTTACTACCACGTTATAATTTTTTAAATCCTTACTTTCGTAAAGGGATATTAACTTTTTCGGGTAATCCTGCCCTTGCTGGGCAAAAACCGTAGTTCCACCTATCCAGAGAGGACGAAAAAACCCTTCAGGTAAAGGATATTGAGTTATCTTTACCTGAAAATCATCAATACGGAATAAGTTTTTCGTGTTTCGCTCCACATTCGGCCAACAACCACTTAAAATAATGGTAATTATAAAAAAACCATCGTTTTCTTTAAGACTGACCCCATTTATATTTACCCTTTACGGCATTCGCACCGGTTCTTACTGCTGCCGGTGCTGTTAACTTTAATTTATTCTACTTTTCAATATATAAAATAGAATCTCCATATCTTATTCCGAATTTTCCCTTATGTCCTTTATCTAAGACAAAAGGTTTTGAATCTATCGAGGTCGTTTGTAAAAGCTTTGCCAACCTATTTGTCTTAATATTATAAATGTAGGCATTATGACTTATTGAATCAATAAGGAGAATTCTGTCCCCTTGGATTTTATATGAAAAAAGATTTTTTACATATTTCGAAAAATCAATTTTATAAAATTTCCCATTCTTTTTATTAAGCATGAATAGCTCCTGATTAAAATATTTCCCTCGAAATATCACAAATTGTTGATTCCCCTCTACGCTAAAGGGTTCGAATTCCTCCGGTATTTTTATCGATAATATATCTTTTTTATTACCTAAGCCCTCACTATGGAGATAAATATTACCGGCAGCATCTTTTTGTAGATAGGTTAAGTAATTTTCATTAATAATTGCCCGCAAATACGTATGTGGTATATAAATGTTGTTCCTTTCTTCTGTTGTATTATCATTGAAGTTATAAATCTTCAGTATTAATTCAGAAGTGTTTCTCTTATCTGGTTCAAACCATGTTAACAAATTATTATTAGCTTCAATAAGTAATGGAGCAAAATTTATTTCGTAAATTTTTTCAAACTGTTTTTTGGTCAGGTCATACTTTATTATTCTGGTATAATTACCTTTCTCTTCTTCCCAAAATAAATAGTTTCCTGAAACCGAGAGTTCCGCAAGACCATTTAACCCTTCCTGAGTTTCATACAAAACATTACCTTGATGATTTTTTAAACTATAGCTAATAACTTGTGTTTTTTTTACTTCACCAAAATTTCCATAAAAATCTATTGATACATAAACATTGTCACCATCAAAACAGTAATCTCCCATCGATGTATTGTTAGGCAGGTTAAGATCATTCAACGTTATCTTATTAAAATGATCAAGGACTGTACCTTTAGATAATTTTGGAGTTACCAAAATGAGATCATTTAGATTAAATTCGTATTTTCCATCTACATTTTTTGTTTTCTGATTAGATAGCAATATAAAGAAAAAAAAGAACAATATTATTATACTGGCAAAAACAATTATAAGTTTTTTCGTCATTTCTTTAATTCTCCTTTTTTATGTTATTTAACAAATTATCTTCTCTGAAATTGCCAAAAATTTTTCAAAGTAAAGCTGCAATAAAAACTTTTTTGACCCCAAATATTTTGCAATAATTTTTGCAAAATATTTGGGGTTGTCATGTAAAATTATTTATGAATCAAATGTAAATGTAAGGAAATAAAAACATGTATATACATCGTTAGCGAAACAGAAAAGTAGACAAAGCCTACTTTGCTGATATAAAATAATGAAAAGTAATTATGTCTTTGCCTGTCTTTTTAATATACAATTGGTCAAACTATTAGTAAAAAATGTAATAACGATTAACATCTGAAACTGCAGCTTTCACTTCATTCCCTGGAACAGAATGTGTGCCAAAGTACTTATTATCATAATTACAATCTTTCAATTCTGCAGAATCATACCTAGCATCCCACGCATCAAGACTTATATAATGCCCAGATTTATGGCCTCCATAATATGACAGGTATTCAGTTCTTGCGTGTAATATTACTGGCCGATCATTAAAAAGACTATGAATAATGTCATTTTCAAATGTTGTATAACTTGACGAAGAACCCAAGACATATGAATATTTCTTTGTACTAATATAAGAATTTAATACCTGTGTTAATTTATATACGTATGTTCCATCTTGTGAATTCGTTCCCATAGCCGTGGCAAGTGTTGTTTGCTTTTGTGCATCAGTAGTTCCTGAAACACTCCCTTGGAGACCTAAACCATAAAGCGTTTGAAGAGCGGTTGCTGGCCCACAATAATAACTGTTTATTTGTTGCTTTAAAGGAACTGAGCAATAATATATTGAGTAGTATTGCCCATATGCAGATATGCTTCTATTATAACTTAATTCTTCAGACTCAATTCTACTATTTACTAACCTTTCAATTAATTCATTTCCAGCTTTTTGACCATATTCAGATACCATCATATTGAATTGCTCATCATTCTTATACATCTCTGTGATTTCTTTTCTAAGCACATTTTTTTTTGTTTTCAAAATCATTTTTAGGATTTGCAAATGCAACCGTTATATTGCTTAAGATCATGGATATAATGTTTATGGCAAAATAAAAGTGCAGAGTTTGGCAAGGTAAAAGTGCAGAGTTAGGATTAGTAAAAAAAAACCATTGCCAGCAGTCCCAAAATCTAATAACCTCTTGTTTGTAGACCAATA
>NZ_BDJL01000050.1 GCF_001950325.1 Carboxydothermus islandicus | reverse complement strand
CGAAAACAGCCAGCAATACCAGTGGGTCAGAAGCTATCCTTACAACAAAGGCACCCAGGTCTGGGTAAGCGGTCAGTTAAAGACCGAAGGGGTGGACTACCTTTTGGACGGCACCAGCGGCGAAACCAGGATTAAATTACTCCAGGGCAACGGCAGCGTAACGGTAGTATATGCCTACTTCTATCCCGCTCTGCAGGTAAAAATGGAAGTAAGAGACTATCTAAGATCCAGCGAATCCGTCCAGCACACTTCCGGAATCAACCAGTTTTGCGGAGCCTGCCACACCGACTACAACACCGACACCGGGGATATCGACACCAGCACCGGCTCTTCCGATAAATTAACCGGCCAGTACACCGAAGCCTACCGGCACCAGGTTGGCTTTAAGGTGGACGAGTTTAAAGCATTCTTACCCTTAACCAACATGGTTTACGAAAAGCGGAGTAACGGCGATGTCATGACCTGCCTCACCTGCCACTATGCCCACGGTGTAAGCAAGGAATTCTGGAAGCGGACGTTGTTAGATACTACCAATCAGAAAGTGTACGGCTACTGGAGCGAGGTAGGAGAGAACGGCTTAAAAGAGATTGCCGGGTCTTCGGCATTAAAGCGGGCGCCCAACATGGGGACCTGTGAGACCTGCCACCGGAAAGGACCCGGTGCTGAAGGCTACAACGCCAATACCGGACAAAACGTCAGCGTTATAGCCACTACTTACGAAAGCCAGACGGGAGCTACGGCGGTGGGCAGCAGTAGCTGCCAGTCCTGCCACCCGAAATACTATACCGGCTGGAAGAAGACCGCCCACTTTGACAACAGCGTAGGCTGCGAAAACTGCCACGGCAACGGAAGCCTCCACGTCAAAGCCCCCAACAGCCGGAATATCACCAACCCGGCTACAAAGACTGTGGGAGGAAAGGTTGATACCTGCGGTACTGCTGCCTGTCACGGTAATGGAGCAACCAAGAGAACAGAAATTTATGATTTTGGCGGTGTAAGCGAAAGCATCATTTATTACGGTGAAGCCATGAGTCAGGTGCAGGAATTTAAGGAAAGCAAGCATTACAGCAAAGCTGGTGTTTACTGCTCCACCTGCCACAATCCGCACGGCATGATAGCGGACAAGAACGGAATCGAAAAGCAGTTAAAATACCTGCCGAACGCTTTATGCGGCAGCTGCCACGATACTGGAGCGGCCTTTGACTGGGCGACCTTTATGCCCAAGGTAGGAAGGGACGATGGAAGCGACCAGGCGTTACACAGCTTTACTGCTTTTGAAACGGAAATGCCGGGATTAAGATAAGAGGGGAGGGAAAATAGTTGAAGAGGTATAAAGTAAGTTTAATTGCCGTTATTACCTGCCTGGCCCTGCTGCTTACCGCAGCAGCGGCCTTCGGCTACCGGAATTTAAAGCCTGCTGGCCAAACCTGTGAGCAAGCCTGCCACTATACCATAAAAGCAACGGATATTTCCAAACTTCCTTATGCCAAAGCTGTTAATTATGCTATTCAAAAAGGAGTATTTACCTTAAGTAAAGGAAAATTTAACCCCAATGCACCCATTACCAACAGCCAGTTTAGAACCGCAGTTTTAGCCGCCTATGCGGGAAATAATGTGGCTGCAATTCCCAACGATAACAAAACCTTCAACCGGGCAAAGCTTGCGGAGTATCTGGCTAAGATTATGGGAGCCAATGTAGCTGAGGTGGATACCTCGCAAATTGCCGATTATAACGGTAACAAATACGTAGCCTGGGCAGCCAACAATGGCTACTTAACCATAACAAAACGTATAAATAACAAAATGGTAACCAATCCTTCCGGAACTGCTACCCGGGCCGATGCGGCCTACGCCATTACCATGGCGGGATTGATTCAAACTACTAAAAGCGCAAAGCCAAACGGTAGAGCGGAAGTAGTTTCTCTACTTCATTCAAAGGTTGATAATAAAACTTTAGTCGAACATTATGCTGAATGGAGCAGCGGCAAAACCAATATTAAATCTGCCCAGTTTTGTTTATACTGCCATGATGATACTCCGACTTATAATGGACAAACTGTACCGGATGCTACCTACCGATACAGCGCCATAGTGGACATTGTCTACTCGGTTCACTACTTACAGCGGGTATATGCGGATAAAGATGGTGACGGCTTTGCCGATCCCGGTATGCAGAACCGGATATGAGGACCGCCCCACGCTGTTGCCGTGGGCAACTGGCTTGGCGTAATTGGGAGTTCTACCAATAAAGCACCGGGTGGCTGTCAGCGGTGCCATATTTCCTATGGCAACCGGGATCTGGTATTTAAAGTTACGATGAAGATTGCGACTACTTCTGAAATTCGAGCTGCCTTTGAAGATATTGACTGCTTAATTTGTCATACTGCCAATTACTTCTATAGCAAAGCTGGAATCCGGGAAGTAAAACAAGATAGTTCATATTCTTCAGTTGGTTTTAGAGCATATTACTTAAATGAAATTGATTCAAGCAAAGTAACATCAGCGTTAAATGCGGTATACAGCAAGCCGCTCCCCTCTTCCTGCGGTTTCTGCCACAATTTCTCTGCCGGCGGTCCGGCCTTTAAGCGGGGCTTCTGGTATCAGGAAGATGTTCACCTCGAGGCGAACAAACTAATCTGCACCGATTGCCATGAACCGGGAGTAGGGGGCAACAAACACGAGTTTAAGATTGGCAAGATGCCTGACTTATTTACCGTAGAAGTTTCGGCTAAACAGTGTACCGACTGCCATACCGGTACCATTCACGCCAATCAAGTGCTAAACGACCACTATAAGCGGGTTGACTGCCGAACCTGCCATATACCGGTAACTATTGGTCTTAGGCAAAAAGATTTTACCCAAAGGGTTGTAGCTACCGATTCTTACTATACCACCAACAATATGGTAGTGTATGAATCTTTAGAGATTGCAGGCAGTGGTAAAAAAGGTTGGGCGGTTAACGAAGGTCCCCGGAAACCCTCTTACTTCTTCCTGGGCAGCGGCTGGCAGGAAGAAAAACGCCACGGCATTAAACCGGGCCTTGGGACCGATAAAAACAATCCCAAAAACAAAGATGCCAAGATCATGCCCTTTAACGACTTAACGGTAATTGGTTATGCGGACAAAGCTACCGGCAATATCTTGCCGATGAAAGCAGGAATGTACTTCAGCAATATTGCAATATGGAACGTAGTTTATAATGGGGTATTAGATTGGCAAACAATCAACCGCAATAATCCTAACTTGAAACTTTATGATACTTTTATGGCTTCGTTCGATCCACTAAAGTATAATTCTCAGAGTAACTTTGACCAAAATGCCGTGGTTAAACAGTTTCCAACTTCTTACTACCAGATGGACCACCGGATTCGTCCGGCTTCCGAAGCCCTTAAGTGCGTTGACTGCCACAGTAGCAGTGGTGCTGCTCTGAACTACGATAAACTTACCCAGCTCGGCTATTCCAGCAAGCGCGCTAAACTCTTAATCTTTGTAAAATAAGCAAAATTTAGTACCGGAGAGGGGAGACCTTCTCCGGTATTCTTTCTTTGTATGACCCTTCCCGTGGTGCTTCATATATAAAAAAAGATAATGTGCAGCGAAACTATTTGGAATAATTATAAAATTTAGGTCTTAATAAAAAGGTATTGCAGGGATAGCGACAGATTTTTACAAAATATTTTGCGACTACTAACAAATATAGTATTTATACCCATAAAAATAACTAATTACTTTTGTGAAGGAGTTTTTTATAAAAATAAAGAACGAAAGTTACAAATATTACCAGTTTTACCATCATCATAAAAAAGGGCGGGAAAGGGGGGAGAAAGGGCCACGCTTTTATGGTGATGGTTTTAATCAAGAAAGGAGGAGGAAGTATTGAAGGGGAAGATTAAGTTTTTGTGCTTACTGGTTTTAGCCCTGCTGCTTTTAGGGACCAACGCCTACGCCGCCCAGCTTTTGACGGGCGACACTTACGCCCCCACGGTAAAGAAAGTATATGATGAGCAGAGGGGCATGGTAAGTAAGTTTAATGCCGATGATAAAACCTATTACCCCAATGAAATTTATTTA
>NZ_BDJL01000049.1:43784-73585 GCF_001950325.1 Carboxydothermus islandicus | reverse complement strand
GGGATACGACTACTGGCGGGTGGTACCCCGGGCCTGGACGATAGTTTGGGCGGAGATGACCGGACGCTCCCTGCCTTATGATGTTCCCGCCACTTTCTGGCGTAAATATGAGAGCATAGCAGGGGTGTTTTTACCGAGAACTTTTTTAGATGAGGGAAGTTCCGGGATTCCGTTGGAGCGCCGGCGGGAAATTACTTCGAAAAATCAAAGAACGGTGGAAAGGTTAAAAAACGCTTTAACTCTTTTTTGGAGTTAAAGCGTTTTTTTATAAAAAGGAGGAATATGTAAAATTTTATAGAACTTTAATAATATAAGGTATACAGGGGGACAATTATGCACTGGTCGTTTAAATTTCGGCTTTTTGTAGCGGTATGTGTGGTTCTGATGTTAGGCCTTGGGGCTCAAGGGCTAATAAAATATTTTGAAGACCGCCAGGAGTTAAGTAATGCTCATGTAAGTGAAAGTTATAATAGGTACTTGGTGGTGGAAGAAACTTTAAAAAATGAAGAAAAACGCTTGGCGCTTGCCACCGATCTTCTTTTATTAAATACTCAAGGAATTAATGCCTTTGCCACTGAAAATCGTTTGGTCCTTTTTCGTGAATTACTTCCCTTTTACCTGAAATTAAAACAGCAAGGGATCACAAATCTTGCTTTTATAAAACCCGATGGAACGGTGTTTTACCGTTTTCATAAAAAAGAAATGTTTGGCGATAATATCTTAATCAGGCCTCTTATAAGAAAGGCTTTGGCGGAAAAAAAGGAGACTTACGGGTTAGAGCTGGGAAAAACCGGGCCGTATCTTTATTTTTTAAAACCTTTATTTGGGCAAAAGGGCGAATTTCTTGGTTTAATTCAGGTGGGGGAGACATTTGCTAATTTTTTGCAGAAAATTAATTTAGATCAAGAATATATTTATTTGTTTTTTTTACCTTTAACCCAGGATAATTATTTAATTTACCAGAATAAACAGTACAGCGGGCCTCTTTCGGCGTATGGAAACTGGATATATATTGGTTCAAATAACCAAAATTTTGCCCAATACCTGTTAAAGAATGTTTCTCCCGGAGAATTAATCGATTCCAAACCCAAATTTAGCAAGATTAAAGGGAGATTATTTCACCTTATTTCGTTTAATAGAAATAATTTAACCGTGGTGATCGTTCATGAGGAAGTTGAGTTTTTAAACCTTTCCCGAAAAATTATTATAGAAGGGCTCACCCAGTTTATGCTATTAGCCCTGATAACGGGAGTTTTGATCTTTTTTACCGTTTCCAAAAGCTTGCAGCCGGTAGAAGAGATTTTTCTTGCCCTGAGGGATATCAGCATAAAGGGAGTTCTGGGGATAAAACCGGTAAAAATTAAGGCCCCCTTTGAATTTAAAGGTATCATTGAAGGCTTAAATCAGCTAATCACCTTTGTCCAGGAAGAGTATGCGGAGCTTTCGGAAATAAACCATTTTCAAACGATATTACAGCAGGAGACCAGGGAGGAAAATGTCTATAATTTAATCATCAATTTGTTAAAACAAAAATTTGGAATTAATGAAGTTAGTATTTTGCGTTTAAATGAAAGTGATGACCGCTTTGAGGAAATTTTAACCACCGGCATGTGCCAGTGTGATAAAAAAGTGTTATATAGACCCGAGCTTTGTAAAGTCAAAAGAACAGCTAAACCGTTAGTTAAAGAGAGAAACGGAGTGGAATTCTGCCATTATATAAACTGTAACTCTTATTTTTGTTATCCGTTAATTATTGGAGGAAAAGTAAGGGGTGTTATTCAAGCCAGGCTTCCTGAAGATAAAGAAGTAAACAGCGAAAAAGTGTTTCGCTACTTAGCTTTAGCTTCCCCGGTTATTTATAATACCCGCCTTTTGGCCCAGGCCCAGAAAAGAGCCATCGAAGACCAGCTTACCGGATTTTACAACCGGCGTTTTATGTATGGGTTTTTGGAAAAGCAGTTAGCGGTAGCGGAGAGAAGCGGAGAAAAATTAGCGATTATCATGTTTGATTTAGACCATTTTAAAGAAATAAACGATAATTACGGGCACAAGGTTGGAGATGAAGTTTTGAAAGCTCTGGCAACGCTGGTTCAGGAAAACATTCGCCGCCAGGATGTTCCGGTGCGTTACGGAGGGGATGAATTTACCATAATATTACCGGACACTGATCGAGACGGAGCCGGAGAATTGGCGGAGAAACTACGAAAGTTAATTATGGAAAAAACCTTTCCCGGGGCAATCGGAGGGATTAAACTTACCGCAAGTTTTGGCATTGCCGTCTATCCCGATGACGGCAAGAGCATCGAAGAATTGATTGTGGCTGCCGATGATTATCTTTACCGGGCCAAGAAGAAAGGACGCAATCGGGTTATTACTTCCCCTTAAGAAGGTGGTAAGCTTGAAGAAAAGCGAATGGACTAAACAAATTATCACTTTACTGGTTTTGATATTACTATTTTCTTTGCTGCTGTGGGCCAATGCCCATCGCGTTCATGAGAAAATGATGGTACAAATTACCAATCTGCAGCAAAAAGACGCCGAAAAGCAAATTGAAATGTTAGAAAAAGCCCAGGGAGAAAAAATATTATTGGTTTTAAAAACGGTGGCAAGTGACCCGGAATTTTGTGAACTTCTTCAGAAAAAAGACCGGGAAGGTATAAAAAAATACCTTTCGGAGGCTTTTATCAGCTGGAGTAGTTTTGGGATCGATAACCTTGGGATTCTTGACCCAAGTAAAACGGTAGTTTTACGGCTGGCAACGCCTGAGCTTTACGGTGAGAACCTTAAAGGATTTTTAAATTTAAAAGGGGTTCCGGGTGAGTATGAGAGTAAAGTGGTACTGGGGCCGTTAGGTTATCGCTTCCGGGTGGCAGTTCCAGTTTTTACGGAAGGGAAATTAATTGGATTTTTAATGGGGGGCATGAACTGGGAAAGAATTTTAGAGGAAGCGAGCAAAGCTTATCCTGATTTGGGAGTGGTTGTTTTTATAGAAAATAATCGGCTAAAGGCTTTGGGTTTAGATGCAAAGAAACCTTATGGTAAAGTAATAAATTTAGGAGAAGTTAGTTTAATTGCCCAAAATAGAGATTATCCTTTAGCCCATTTAAAGGAGTTAGCAAAATTAAGTCAGAAATTTTCCGGAGTCCGGGTTATCTCCCTTGAAAATTTACAATACAGCATGCTTGCTAAAAAAGGTAATTATGGCGAAACGATAATTTATTTAACCCCGGTGGATAAAAATTTACAGGAGTATCACCGGGATATAGGGATAATGGTGCTATTAATAAGCTTTGAGCTTTTAGCGGTGGGTTTGGTTTTATACGGGTTTTATCAAAGAAATTATGGAATTACCGGTAAGGTTACAAATTATTTAAAAGTAATTAATGAAAAGGGTTTACAAACCACCGAAGAATTGAAGGTTAAGGAAATAGGGGAGTGTTCGTTGGAGCTGGGGCGATTTATAGAAAATACCAGAAAGTTGGTGAAAAGTTTAGAAGATGAAGTTGAATTAAATAGATTATTAAAAAATGAAAAAGAAGAAGATGCTATGTATCAACTTCTGATAAATTTTCTTCATCAAAAATATGATATTAATAATGCTGCCATTTTGGTTTTAAATGAAAGTCAAAATTACTTAGAAGTTAAAGCGTTAGTTGGGGAGATTTTCTGCAATGCCAAAATTTTAGAAGATAAAGACGCCTGCCTGGCGATTTCCCGGGGGCGGATAGTATTTCATTTTCCCGGTTCGCTGGAGAATTGTCCGCAGTATACCACCCCAAATAATTATGCCTGCATTCCAATGATTATTGGCGGTGAGGTAAAGGGACTTATTCATGTTACCTGTAAGGAAAATAATCCGGAAAAGTTAAAGAAGGTTGAACGGGCCGTGGAAATTGCGGCACCTTATCTTTATAATGCCCGCCTTTTAAAAGTCCTGGAATATACTTCAATGGTGGATGAGCTTACGAAAGTTTATAATCGAAGATTTTTAGTAAATTTCTTAGAAAAAGAGATTGCCTTTTCCAGAAGACATGGAAAAGAATTAGGGCTTATTTTATTAGATTTGGACGATTTTAAACTTATTAACGATGTCTATGGTCATGCTGCCGGAGATGAAGTCTTAAGAAAAGTGGGAGAAGTTTTAAAACAGAAGGTGCGGGCGCAGGATGTGGTAGCCCGCTACGGAGGAGAGGAGTTTTGCGTGGTGCTGCCGGGAACCGGCTGGCAGGGAAGCTATGAAGTGGCCAGTAAGTTAAAAGATGCTCTTGCGGAACTTAAATTTTCCGAGCCAGGGCTCAAGGTAACCGCTTCGATTGGGGTTACGGTATTTCCGATTGAGGCTAAAAATTTGGAAGAACTTTTAGGAGTTGCCGACAAGCTTTTGTATTATGCTAAGAACGCCGGTAAAAATAGAGTTATTACTTTGAAAGACCTGGATTTACCCAACTCTTAGAGGTTGGGTTTTTCTTTTGCCTGTAGTACAATTAAAATCTGGAGGTAATTTTTATGTTAAAAAAGCTAAATGATTACCTTTATCGGTTGCCCAGAACCGGCAAGATGCAGGTGGAAGGACTGATAATTACAAGCGAAAAGCTTTTACCGGCTTTATACCGGGATGAGTCTTTAAAGCAATTACAAAATGCGGCATCGCTACCGGGGGTTTACCGGGCGGTTTACGGGATGCCGGATTTACATGAGGGTTTTGGCTTGCCTATTGGTGGAGTAATGGCCACGGTTCTGCCCGAGGGCTTAATTTCTGCCGGTGCGGTGGGGATGGATATAAACTGCGGGGTGCGCTTACTGACGACGCCTTTTTTAGCCGAGGAGATTTCCCGGGAACGGCTTGCCGAATTAATAAAAGCCATTGAAAAATACGTGCCGGCAGGAGTGGGCAAAAAAAATTGGGAAAAAGAAGTAAGGAGTCTTTTGCCCAAAGTTTTATTAAAAGGAGCCCGGGCTTTGTTAGAAGAGGGATACGGTTTTGCGGAAGACCTTAATAAAATTGAAGAAGGCGGGGTTTTGGCAGGAGCGGAGATCAAAGCTTTATCCGAAACGGCTTTGTCCCGGGGTGCGGAGGGACTTGGAACTTTAGGTGGAGGAAATCACTTTATTGAGGTGCAGGTAGTGGCGGAGGTAAGGCGGTGGGAGGTTGCTCAGAGTTTTGGGCTATACCCGGGGATGTTATGCTTGATGGTTCACACCGGCAGCCGCGGGCTTGGGCACCAGGTTTGTACCGACTATACCGAAATTTTATATAAAGCTGGACCGAAATACAATGTCAGTGTACCGGTAAAGGGTTTGGCGGCGGTTCCCTTTTCTTCCCCGGAAGGGCAGAGGTATTATCAGGCGATGTTGGCTTCCGCAAATTTTGCTTATGCCAACCGGCAGCTTATTACCCATTACTTAAGACAGGTGTTTAAGTCATACCTCGGAGACGGAAAGCTTGATTTAGTTTATGATTTAGCCCATAATATTGCTAAAGAGGAGTTCCACGATGGGATCAAGGTTTTAGTCCACCGCAAGGGTGCTACCAGAGCCTTACCGGCCGGGCACCGGGAAAACTTGCCTCTATTCCGGGAAATTGGCCAGCCGGTATTAATTCCCGGAAGCATGGGTACCAAATCGTACGTCCTGCGGGCCACTTCAAATATTTCTTTAACTTTTAACTCTTTAAACCACGGAGCGGGTCGCAGTATGTCCCGGAAAGCTTCTTTAAAGAACTTAACGGTGAGTGAAGTAAAAAAAGCCTTAGGAGATGTTATTTTAAATGAAAAAGTGGAATACGTGCGGGATGAAGCACCGCAGGCGTACAAGGACATCGATTTGGTAATTGAAGCGGTGGTGGGGGCCGGTTTGGCCGAAGTGGTAGCGGTTTTAAAACCTCTGGCGGTGATTAAAGGTAAGGATTAAAAAAAGGGGGATTTTTATGTGTGAAGCCAGTGCATTTATCGTAAATGGGGATAAGGAAGAACTTTTTTTGGAACGGGTGGATAAACTTATTCCGACCGAAGAGGGACTGTTACTGGAAAATATTTTTGGCCAGAGAAAAGTGATTAAAGCAAGAATAAAGCGTTTGGAGCTGGTGGACCATCGGATACTGCTGGAGCGGGAGGATTAATGGAGGAGCTTAAAGCATTAAGGGAAGAGGCGTTAGCCTGTCAGCGCTGCAATCTTAGAGCCCATGCCCAAAGGGTTGTGTTTGGGGAGGGAAATGAAAAAGCCCTTTTAATGTTAGTGGGGGAAGGTCCGGGAGCGGAAGAAGACCGGCAGGGTAGACCTTTTGTGGGGGCTGCCGGAGAACTTTTAAATAAAATCCTGGACGCCGCAGGGATTTCCCGGGAAGAAGTTTACATTGGCAATGTAGTAAAATGCCGTCCCCCCAATAACCGGGTTCCTACTAAAGAAGAAGTGGCTGCTTGCCGAACTTTTTTAGACCGGCAAATTGAGTTAATCAAACCCAAGATTATCGTCTGCCTGGGAGCTACCGCCGCCCAGGCGTTAATTGGACCGGAGGTTAGGATTACTAAAATCCGGGGGATCTGGCATGAAAAAGGTGAAAAAAAGATAATGCCGACTTTTCATCCGGCAGCGCTTTTACGGGATCCGACGAAAAAACGCCCGGCATGGGAAGATTTTCAAAAAGTCCGGGATTTATACTTTGCTTTGAAAAAAGAGCAGGAAGTGGAGGAGTTTGAACAGTTAAAGCTCTTTTAACCCATTTAAGCCCTTGGCCTTTTGCAAAAAAGAGGCTGAGGGCTTTATTATTTTCAGAATTGCACAAAAAGTACAATTTTTATTATAACGTGAATTTTTTAGCGGAAAATAACTGAAATTAATTGTACATTTTGTCCTAAAACTGGCAATGGAACGAAGCTTAGGTAAAATATTAAAATTTAATAATAACGCCAAAAGATGACGAGGTGATATTTATGAGTAGAATTAACCGAATAAAAATCTTGCGAGAAAAAAAGAAAATAAGCAGAAAGGAATTGGCTAATAAACTTCACATTTCCTACTGGGCCTTGTGTAAATATGAAAATAATGAGCGAACGCCGGATCTCGAACTTTTATGGAAAATGGCGCAGGAATTTGAGGTAAGTATTGAATACCTTGCCGGACTTTCCGATACCAATCCTCCTTCTGCCGCTTCTCCCGTAATTAAAAAACTCAGCCAACTTCCCCAGGAAGCCTTAAATGAAGTTGACCTCTTTGTTGATTTTCTCCAGTATAAATACAACCTGAATGGGGAGTAAAAATAAAAATTTGTGGTGTTTTAAGCCCTTCGTTTCTTTTTTCCCGGGGTTTCTCTTCGAATGCTTTGCTCTGACCACCTCGATTTTTGCCCGGCAGGCAAAATAAGGGCGGGATTTATTTTCCCGCCCTAAATTTCTTTAAGCCTTTTTAGCTCTTCCACAAGCATGTTTAATTCTTCATCGTCTTTGGCGTAATAAAGAGCTCCGGGACCGCAGTGATTGACGCAGGTACCGCAGTTCTGGCATTTTTCCCGGTCGTACTTTAACTTATTTTCGCTGTGATCAAAGTAAAGAGCTCCGTACAAGCAGTAAGTAGCGGCAGGACAGTCTTCGTTTTGGTCGCAAAGATCGAGGTCAATATAAATAGGCATACGGTACACCTCCAAAAATTCATAAAATTTTAAATTATTAGTAAAAGTATAACATATCTAAAGTATAATTGAAAGGTGTTTGGGACAAAATAAAAAGCAACCTTATAGATTCTAAGGTTGCTCCTTTAATCCCAGCAGCGAAATAAATTTGGAGGTAAAGATTTCCCGGGCTTTGGTGATCTTTGTTAAAAAGGCGGTTAAATCATCGGCGGTTTCAAACAACGCGAGGGCGTTATAGGCGCATTTCCGGACGCATTGGCCGCAACCGTTACAGAGATCGGCTTTGAAAAACAACCTGTTTTCCACGCTATCGTAAACAAGGGCTTTGGTGCTGCAGACCTCGGCGGCAGGGCAGCAGGGATCTTTAAGGCAAACTTCGTGGTCGATGTACAATGTCACGTCAAGCCCTCCTCAATATTGACTATGTTATATAACACGAGAATGTTAATTTTTTCTATATAATAACAGAAGAATTGAGTGTTGTAAAGAATTTAATGGATAATCCCCCTCGTTTTTTCCCAAAATAAAAATGAAAAGGGGGGTTTTAAATGAAAAAGCTTTGGTTTCTTTTTTTAATCGTCACGTTATTGGTTGGCCTGACCGGTTGTCCCGATAAAAAAAGAAAACCGGCCCCTCCGAAGGTTTTTTTGGTAGTAGCCAAAAGCCAGCAGGAAAGAAAAACTTTCATTCAAACCGCATATAATTTAGCCAGGGAAAAAAAGATAATTCTTACGGTAAAAGGGTTAAATGACGATGAAAAGCGGGAAGAAAAGGTTTTAAAAAAGATTATTGCCCAAAAGCCTCAAGGGTTGATTTGGGAAACGGCGGGTAGTCCTCAGGCCGGGTATTTAGCAAAAAAAATTTATCCCAAAGCAAAACTAATTTTTATAAACGATGTGCCGTACGATGGTCTTGGGGACTGTGCGGTGTTGCCCGATTTGCAAAAAGCTTCGGAGTTGGTGGCCAAAAATATTGCTTTTAAAGATAAGAGCGGGAAAGTGCTGCTTCTGGGGAGCCACCGGCAAACCCTTTCGGCAGTTATCCTGGAGGAAGCTTTAAAAAGTGAGTTAAGAACCCTGGGTAAGGAGGTAAGCGTCGGGAAACTTCCGGTGGTGGACGGGAAAAGGGCATTAGACGAAATAAAAGAGCTGGCAAGGAGTCAAAGTATTATTGCCCTTGACGGAAAAGCGGGGGAGCTTTTAGCAGAGGCGGGAAGGGAGGGGCAGCAGGGAACGGTTCTGGCTTCCATGGTGTTAAACAGGAAGGTGGCAAAAGCTATCCAGGAGGGGAAAATTCATGTCTCGGTGGACTTCATGCCGGCAGTTGCAGCAAATAAAGCTATGGAAGCATTGGACGGGTTACTGAAAAGGCGGGGAATAGGCGCGGATAGCAAAATTACGGTTAAAAATGGCCAGATACCGGTTATATATACACCCGTGCAGCTCATTACCCGGGAAAATGTGCAACAACTTCAAAAGGTTTACGGAAAACTTACCTCTTCGCAGCCAAAAGAAAGGGAAGAAAGCAACAGTAAGGGGACTAAAACTACAAAAGTAAAAATAACCACAAATCAGGGCAAAACTATTGAGTTTACGGTAGAAGGAGAAATAACCAAAATAGAAACAAGTCCTGCAGAGGGAAAAAAAGAAGAACAGGCTGGGGCTGGCCAGGAAAAGACCGGAGAAGAAAGTGGTGCTGGTCAAAGCCGGTAAATTTGTAAAAGAAAAAATTTCTTTTACTGAAAATATTAGAAAGCTTTGGTATAATTAACTTAGCAGGGTAAAAAGGGGGAAGGGGTTGTGCGCTTTTTTGGGCAAGCTTTTTTAGCTTTTATTTTTACCGTTTACGTGCTGGTGCTACCGGCGATGAATATTGAAACCGCTATAATCAGTCAAAAACCGGAAAGTACTGCAATTACCGCTTTTAAACCCAGCGATTCCATCTTTGCCAGGATGGGTGACGGCGGTTTAAAAAGGGCCCTGACTTTTGGTTATGTCCAGAAAATTGACCGGGAAGTAGCCATCTTTCCTTATATCTTTGTAGTAGATGAACTTATTGCTGATGCTACCAGGGTAGCTGTAAGCTTTTATTTTTACTCCGAAAAGCAGCCAGTAGCTTATGAAGTAGCGCGTTTTGGGATTGACCTTGATTTACCTGGAGCTTCCGAGCATTCTACTTTTACCAGTATACAGTCAGAAAATGGAATTTTAAACGGCTACGTATTTTCCGAATATACCGGAAATCCCAAGGAAATTGTTATCTGGGGAAAATACAGGGACCGAATCGGGGATCAGCAGGAATTTAAACTAAAACTTCCTTTTAAGCAAACCGCAGCTAACGTTTCGGAAATAGACCTGGATAGAAATCTTGGCGGAAGCCCGGAAGTGTTAATTAAAAAAGTGATTTTAGCTCCGACCCAGTGGGTAGTTATGGTAAATCTAAAGGGGAGCCGGGAGGAGCTGGAGGCTTTTCGTAGTTTAAAGTTACCGGTGAAATTGTATAGCGCTGGTAATCCTTTAGAGTTATTGGGAGTTGGTTCGAGTTTAGGTGGAATTCCTCCAAGATTAGATGAATACTTTTACTTCCAACCGGGTGGACAGGAAAAAGGAGCTTTACTGGGAGTTACCTGGCCTGATGGTAAGTATCGGGAAATATATATAGATTTTACCGCTAAGCTCAGGCGAAAACCGAAGGTAGAGATTACGCCTATTTACGATAATTTACCAAAACCAAACTTGCCCAAACCTCCTTCAACAGAAAATAGACAAAGTTCGGTACCGGTTAGCAGGCCTCTTACGGGTATTGAATGGGTGAGGGAAAATTGTAAAAATCTTTTGCGGTGGATCCCTGAGAAAAACTATGGAAAGATTCGAGAAATTGCTGAAGAACCTGTGATACTTGATATTAAAGATGCTTTTGCCAATTTAGAGAATTATAAATTGGAGCTGGTGAATTTTAACTATCAGGAAGACCAAAAAGGTTATGTTGTCTCTCTTTATGTCGAAATAAGAAATGCTCAGGACAACAGCTATCTTGGAAGTAGCGAACTGATTCTACAATTTATACGTAAAGGAGAAGGTTACAGGCTTATAAGATTCAGTAAAAATTAATTGACAAATTGCTGTTTTTTGATTATGATAAAAAGTGAGGAAGATATCCCGCTTCCTTTTTCCCCAGTAATGTGAAAGTACCAACAAGCACCCCCTCTTTTTGGGTTATTTCACCTTTTAGAAAAACCGCTTTTTAAGCGGTTATTTTTTTTGTATAATTTTAGCGTGGGGAGGCGGGAGTATGCGGGATGCCTGGTCATTTTTCAACAAAATTAAAAACTTTTCCCAGGAAGAGTGGCAAAGGTATCAAAAAGAAGTACCTTTAAAACTTGAAGAAGCAGCTTTTAAAGTTGAAACTCCGGAGCTAAAGTTATTAATTTTGTATTTAAAGTATTTTTGGGAGATGTTTTTTGATGAAAGCTACCGCATTGAAGCCAAAACAAAACTTATCACTTTAGCAGGCATCCTGTACTTTGCCCTTCCGGTAGATTTAATAAGCGATTTTTTACCTTTTTTAGGTTTTTTGGATGATGCCTTTGTTTTTCGCCTTATTTGGGAATTTATCGGCGAGGAAGTGCGAAGATATGCAAGTTACAAAGGGTATAACTTACCGGAGGTTCAATTAGATATTAAAACTATAATAGAGAAAAAATTTGGAGTAATAAGGGATTTATTTAAAATTTCGCCCTTTTTAATGGCCTTAAAACTCGAAAATAAAGTAGAAGATTTGGAAAATTTGTTTTACATAAGCCGGGAATTTTTTAAATATAACCGCCTGGCCAATGTTCTTAGAGGAAAGTTATATTTTTCCGAAAGCTTTTTAAATGGCCTGATAAAAGAGCTGCCCCGGGAATTGCCGCTGAAAAATATGCGGGTGGAGGTTCGGGGTGATGAGTTATGGTTTATGGGGAGGATTGACCAATATAATTTAGATTTTCGGCAAAAAATAAATATGGTAAATTTAACGGCAGAAAAAGACCGGATTTTAATGGAGTTTGACTTAAAAGGAATGCCCCAAATAGAGCTTAAAGGAGCTTTAGGGTTTTTTTACCGGTTTTTTGCGCCGGTGGCTGGGTTTTGGGGCATCCGAAAGTTTTTGCAAATAAATCATCACCGCTTTCCCGGGATAATTTTAGATGGAAATAAGCTTCATGTTGATTTAAGCTTTTATTTAAAGCCGGATAACTTAAAGTTTATGGCGTTACTAAAATTTGCAGAGAAACTTCCGCCTTTAACCGCCGTACCCCAGAACGGGCTTCTTGTGGTAAAAATAAATGAATAGGAGGCGATATTGTGGCTAAAGGACTTAATTATTTAGCAAATTCGGTAGCTTTGCTGGGTTACCGGGACCGGGAGCAGGGGAACTTTACCACAGTTGCCTGGATAACCCAGGTATCGATGAAGCCGCCTATGGTTTTGGTGAATGTTGCTCCGGGAAGATATTCTTACCAGAAAATTAAAGAGACCGGGGAGTTTACCTTAGCAATTTTAAGCGAGGAGCAAAAGGAAATTGCCGATTTTTGCGGGAAAAATTCAGGAGCAAATGTTGATAAAATCAAAGAGCTAAACCTTCCGGTAGTACCCGGAGAAAAAGTTTCTGCTCCTAAGCTTACTACCGCCATTGCCAACCTTGAATGCCGCCTGGTTCAAGAAATTCCTGTGGGTGATCACATTATTTTAGTAGGGGAAGTAGTGGCGGAGGATGTTCCCAATCCCGCTAAAAGACCGCTTATTTTCCACCAGTGGAAGTACCTTGACTAATCTTTAGTGATAATTACCCTGCTCCAGAGGGGGACCTGGGGAAATAACTCTTCGATATCTTGGTTTAACATGCGGATGCAACCTCTGGAAACCTCGCGACCAATGGAGGCGGGATTGTTGGTACCGTGAATTCCGTAGTTACCTCCGGGAATGGTCAATCCCATCCAGCGGCTTCCGAGAACTCCGTAAGGACTACCGCCGGGATTGATGATTTTGTTTTTAATTCGGTAGATGCCGGTAGGGGTGGGGGTGCTGGGGGCTCCTACCGCTACCGGCCAGGATTTAATTTTTTGGTTGTTTTTATAGAGGGTTAGAAGCTTCTTTTTCAGACTGACGGTTAAGTGGACTATCATTACTTTCGCCTCCTTTTTGGGGTGATGGGGAGGAAAAAAGTTGTTAATTTTTGCACCGGCTAAAATAAACCTCACTTTAGATATATTAGGAAAACGTCCCGATGGTTACCACGAACTCTGGTCGGTAATGCAGGCAATTACTCTGGGAGATTTGGTGGAAATTGAACCGGCTGAGGAAATAAACTTAAGGGTTGTAGGGGCAGATTTACCTGTGGACTCCACCAACATTGCGTATAAAGCAGTTCTGGCTTTAAGGGCTGCCACGGGGAAAGCCATAGGTGCCAGCATTACTATCCGTAAAAAAATCCCTCTGGAAGCAGGACTTGCCGGTGGCTCGGCGGATGGAGCGGCAGTTCTTTTTGGTTTAAATAAAATTTATAATTTAAATTTAAGAAAGGAAGAACTTTCAGAAATTGGGGCAAAAATAAGCGCCGATATTCCCTTCTGTCTTAACGGGGGCACCGCCCTGGTGCAGGGGATAGGGGAAAAGGTAAAAAAACTTCCGCCTTTAAAAAAAGGTTATTTTGTTATCTATAAACCCCCTTTTGGGATTTCGACCAGAGAAGCTTATTTAAGGCTTGCGGGTAAGGATTTAACAAAGGCGCATCCCGACCGGGAAAAAATCCTGAAAGCTTTAGCCGAGGAAAATTTAGAGGATTTGGGAAAGTTTTTAAAAAATCTTTTGGAAATAAGTGCTTGGGAAATAAATCCGGAAATATATAAGTATAAAAACGAACTTTTAAATTTAAAACCTTTAGGAGCGCTGATGTCGGGTAGCGGTTCTGCCCTTTTTGCCTTAACGGAAAATTTAAAAAAAGCGAAGGAAATTTATTATCAATTGACATTACCGGGACAAAAATTTATTGTCCGGCCGTATGCGGCTGGTCCTACTTGCTTAAAGCTTTAACTCCATAGTAAAATATAATAATACAAATTATCGTAGAAATGAGGGGTTAAGATGGGGAGATTAAAACCTATTATCCTTGATAATTACAAGCCTTTAAGGGAGCTGGTTTTTGAGACCTTAAGGGAAGCAATTATCAATGGTGTGTTAAAACCCGGGGAGAGGTTGATGGAAGTTCAGCTGGCGGAAGAGCTGGGCGTAAGCCGGACTCCGGTGCGGGAGGCTATTAGAAAATTAGAACTGGAAGGTTTTGTGGTGATGATTCCCCGGAAAGGGGCTTATGTGGCGGGGATTTCGTTAAAAGATGTGGCGGATGTTTTTGAAGTACGGGCGGCGCTGGAAAGCCTTGCCGCTGGCCTTGCAGCGGAAAGGATTACCGACGAGGAAATCGAGGAGCTGGAGCGGGTTTTAGTGAAACAACAAAGCCTTGCGGAAAGTGACCGTCTGGAAGATATTATTAGGGCTGACACCGATTTTCATGACGTGCTCTACCGGGCAAGCCGGAATGAACGGCTTATTCAAATTGTAAGTCATCTTAGAGAGCAAATTCAAAGGTTTAGAACCGCTTCCCTTTCCCAACCTGGTCGGATGCGAATAGCATTGGAGGAACATAAAGAGATAGTGGAAGCTATAGCCGAGCGAAATGTGGAAAAAGCTCAAGCTTTAGCCAGGGAGCATATTGAGAATGCAGAGCAAAGTATGATTAACGGATTAAAGGAAAGAGGCGAATTAATTGGTGATTAATGCGCTGGTGCTGGCGGGCAGTGCTAATAACGGGAAACTGGCTAAAGTTTCTCCGGAGCCGTATGAAGCTTTAATACCACTAAAAGGCCGGCCAATGGTTGATTACGTGGTGGACTCCCTGTTAAAAACTTCAGAAGTAAACAAAATTGTTGTAGCTGGACCTAAGGAGCTTATCGGAAGGTATCCCAAAGAACGGGTAGAAGTTGTTAGCGGGGGCGAATCGGTGGTAGAATCGGTCCAGCAGGGTTTTGCGGTCTTACCCAGGGACGCAATGACTTTGGTGTCAACCAGTGATATTCCTTTACTAACGCCGGAGGAAATTGAAGATTTCCTTAAGAACTGTCCTGAGGGATACGATGTCTACTATCCGGTGGTGTATAAAGAGGCTATTGAACAACGGGATAAGACGGTTAAACGGACTTACGTAACGTTAAAGGAAGGTACGGTTACCGGGGGAAATCTTTTTCTGGTTAATCCCCGGATTGTCGACCAGGCTATTGTAAAGGCCCAGGATTTAATTAAGCTGAGAAAAAGCCCTTTTAAACTCAGCCTGCTTTTAGGAATAGGTTTTGTAGTAAAATTTTTAACCAAAAGGCTTTCGGTAAAAGAGCTGGAAGAAAAGGTCGGAGGTTTACTGGGAATCCGGGGCAAAGCGGTATTTTCCAGGAGCTTTGGCATTGGGGTAGACGTAGATAAGCCGGAGGATCTGGAGGTAGCCTTAAGACATTTGTCCTAAGGGGCCTTTTTTCTTTTTGGAGGGGGGAATTACGTGATAGAAATTAAAGACGTTCAGGAAGCAAGGATCAGGTTATTGGGGGTTGTCCACCGTACTTTAACCGCTTATTCGGCAACTTTTAGCCGGCTGGCGGGAGCGGAAGTGTATTTTAAATATGAAAACCTGCAAAAAACCGGTTCCTTTAAGCTGAGGGGAGCTTACAATAAAATTGCCAGTCTGCCCGTAAAGGAACGGGAACGGGGCGTTGTGGCGGCTTCGGCGGGTAATCATGCGCAGGGAGTAGCTTTTGCTTCGTTTAGTGCCGGAATTCCCGCAACTATCGTGATGCCGGAAGGCGCTCCGCTGGCTAAAATTCAGGCGACCCAGAGTTACGGAGCAAAGGTAATCTTAAGTGGGGTTAGCTATGATGATGCCTTTTTAAAAGCAAAAGAAATCATGGAAAAGGAAGGAGCAACCTTTGTTCATGCCTTTGACGACCCAAAAGTCATTGCCGGGCAGGGGACCATAGCTTTAGAAATGCTCGAAGATGTTCCCGAACTGGATATGTTGGTGGCTCCGGTTGGTGGTGGCGGGCTGATAGCCGGTCTTGCAGTGGCAGCGAAAGCGATAAAACCCCATTTGAAGGTCATAGGGGTTCAGGCCAAGGGGGCACCATCGGCGTATGCCTCTTTAAAAGAACGAAGGAAAGTAACGTTAGCTTCGGTATCGACAATTGCTGACGGAATTGCCGTCAAAACTCCGGGGGAGTTGACCTCGAAAATTATTTTTGATTTGGTGGATGATATTGTCCTGGTGGATGATGAGGAAATTGCCCAGGCAATATTAATGATGTTAGAACGGGGTAAAGTGCTGCTCGAAGGGGCCGGAGCGGTGGGGGTGGCAGCGCTTTTAGCCCAGAAAATTCCGGTGCGGGGGCATAAAGTCGGCGTTATCTTATCCGGTGGAAATATCGATGTTCATACTATCTCGATTATAATCGAACGGGGCCTGGTAAAATCCGGTAGATATGTGCGGATAAAAACTATTTTGGATGATAAACCGGGAGCTTTACAAAAGCTTTTGGAGTTAATTGCCCGGGAAAAGGCCAATATAATTTTTATCAACCATGACCGTATTGCTCCCCACGTGCCGATAAAGCAGGCGGAGGTTGAATTAGCTCTGGAAACAAGGGATTTATCTCACGTTGAAAAAATTCTGGCAGTTTTAAGAGAAGCGGGTTATCAGATTCTACAAAAATGAGGAGGGCTTTTAGTGGAAGGAATTATCTTAGCGGCCGGTAAAGGCACGCGGATGAAATCGGATTTGCCCAAAGTAGTCCACGAAGTTGCGGAGAAACCAATGGTATTGAGGGTATACGAAGCCTTAGTTGGTGCCGGGGTTAAGCGGGTGGTCGCGGTAGTGGGCTATCGCAAAGAAAAGGTGGAGGAAATTCTCGGTGGTCGAGCGGTAATTGCTGTTCAGGAAGAACAGTTGGGGACCGGACATGCAGCTTTGGTGGCCATGCCTTATATTGAGGATGACAATGTAATCATTGTTGCCGGGGATACTCCTCTTTTAAAAGCTTCTACCCTTCAGGCGTTAATAAAGAAACATCTTGAGACCGGAGCCTATGCCACGGTATTGACCTGTTTTTTAAGTCATCCTTATGGTTACGGCCGTATTGTCCGGGACGGATACGGGAAAATACTAAAAATAGTTGAAGAAAAGGATGCAACCATAGAAGAAAAGCAGATAGCGGAGGTTAACACGGGAATTTACTGCTTTAAGACAAAAATTTTAAAAGAAATCTTACCGTTATTAAAAGCGGAAAATGCCCAAAAGGAATATTACCTCACCGATGTTATTCCCCTTCTTTTAGAACGGGGCAAGGTGGTGGAAACAATTACCATTCAGGATGAAACGGAAGTTCAAGGGGTAAATGACCGCGTGCAGCTTGCTCGCTTAACCAAGGAAGTTTACCGGAGAAAAGCTGAGGCGTTAATGCAGGAAGGGGTTACGATAATTGACCCGGATACCGTATATATTGGCGAAGAGGTAGCGGTGGGCAGGGATACGGTAATTTACCCCAATACTTACCTTGAAGGGAAAACGGTTATTGGGAATGGGTGCCGCCTTGGGCCCAATACCCGCATTACCGATAGCGTGATTGGCAACAATACCGAAATTACTTTTTCCGTAATTATCCAAGCCCGGGTTGGCGATGAAGTGAACGTGGGACCATTTGCTTATCTGCGGCCGGGGACCGAAATTGCTAATGGGGTAAAAATTGGTGATTTTGTGGAAATTAAGAAATCGTTCATTGGCGAAGGCTCCAAAGTTCCCCACCTGTCCTACATTGGGGATGCGGTAGTGGGTAAGGGAGTTAATATTGGGGCCGGAACTATTACCTGTAATTACGACGGGAAAAATAAGTGGGAAACGGTAATTGAAGATGGAGCGTTTATCGGAAGCAATACCAATTTGGTGGCACCGATAAAGATTGGAAAAAATGCTGTAGTTGGTGCAGGCTCCACATTAACCGAAGATGTTCCGGAAAAGGCTTTGGCAATAGCCCGTTCCCGCCAGGTGAATAAAGAAGATTATGTTAAATAATATTTATTTTTTCGTTAAAGCGGCAGGAAGTTTCCCTACTGTAGGAGAATAAAAAAACTGTCGAATTTTGTTCGGAACCTGGATTAAAGTAAATGGAGGTTTAAAAATGAGCCGCTATGATTTGAAAATTTTTTCCGGCAATGCCAATCCCGATTTAGCCCGGGAAATTGCTTCTTTTTTGGGAGTGGAAGTTGGTGATGCCCGGGTTTCCCGCTTTTCCGACGGGGAAATTCAGGTAAAAATAAACGAAAGCGTTCGGGGGGCGGATGTATTTATAATCCAGCCAACCTGTACACCGGTTAATGAAAATTTAATGGAATTGTTGATCTTAATAGATGCGATTAGAAGAGCTTCCGCACGCAGGATTACTGCCGTGCTGCCGTATTTTGGTTACGCCCGGCAGGACCGGAAAACGAGAGCACGGGACCCGATTACGGCCAAATTAGTATCCAATTTAATAACCGTAAGCGGGGCGCGCCGGGTGATTGCCATGGACCTGCATGCCGGACAAATCCAGGGTTTTTTTGATATCCCGGTTGATCACCTGGTGGGTGTGCCGATTTTAGCCAAGTATTTTAATGAAAAAGGTTTGGAAAATAAGGTAGTGGTTTCTCCCGATTTAGGCGGGGTAACCCGGGCCCGGGATCTGGCCGAGCGGATTGGAGCACCAATTGCAATTATCGATAAACGCCGCCCGGAACCCAATGTAGCGGAAATAATGAATATCATTGGAGATATTGAAGGAAAAACGGTGATTATGGTCGATGATATTATCGACACCGCCGGTACCATTACCCAGGGAGCTCAGGCTCTGATGGAACGGGGGGCTAAGGAAGTATACGTGTGCTGTACCCATCCTATTTTATCCGGCCCGGCGGTGGACCGGTTGGCCAACTCTCCCATTAAAGAAGTAGTTGTAACCAATACAATACCCCTTCCGCCGGAAAAGAAACTGCCAAAAATTAAGGTGTTATCGGTTGCACCCCTGATGGGTGAAGCGATCCGGCGGATTCATGAAGATTTATCGGTAAGTGAACTATTTGTTTAATCGTCCTGCTTTTTGATTATTGCCTTGCCCCAACGGGCAAGGTTTTCTTTTATTTTAAAAAAAGTGTTGCTAAATTTTCCCGGAATGGAGGTCAGTGCTTCTCTTCCTTCCCTCTTGACAACAACGGCATCTTTGCCGATAGTTAATATATAGGAGCTTTTTAAACGGTATCTCGGACCAAGACGCATTAAACCCGGGGCGATGATTATTTCGATAATTTCTCCGGTAGAAGGTTCAAAGGTAAAGTTTTCCATTTGTCCCAGGTAACTTCCGTCTTCCGCAATTACTTTTTGGCCGAAAAGCCGGGGACCTTTTTTCCATAGTTCCAGAAGACCGGATGACTGGTCGGGTTTTTTTAAAGCGTCTTTACTTTTAATGAGGACTACCTTTTCACTTAACGCTTTTATTTCGTTAAAAGGCAGAAGTTTTATCCCCGGTAAAAAATTACGGCTAACCACTAATAGACCTGCAACTTTTCGCTCATAAGGCTCCACTAATAGCTCTTTTACTGTTCCGGTGATAATACCGTCGCAGGCGGTAATTACCGGAAGCCCTTGAATAAGCCGTGCATTCCCAAAATACCACCTCCCGGTCCCTCTTTAAGTTACATTTATTCCCAGTTCATGTTTTTTAGAACTAAAATTCGGGAATACTTTGTAAGTAAGGAGGGATTTATAAGGTGGAAAAAATTACTGCGAGTGTACGGTTGAAAAAAACCCGCGGTGAGCGTAACAGGCTTTTAAAAGAAGGCAAGGTTCCCGGAATCATGTACGGGAAAAGCATTGAGCCGGTGGCATTAGCAGTAAATGCCCGGGAACTTGAGAGTTTGGTAGAGCGGGGCTTAAAAATATTGGAGCTTTCCGTGGAAGGAAAGACCCAGAGGGTTCTGGTTAAAGAGCTACAACACCATCCGGTGACCGGGAAGCTAATCCATGTTGATTTTCAGGTGGTAGAAAGCGGCCGGAAGATCCGGCAACTGGTGCCGGTGGAGCTTTATGGGGAAGCGGCAGGGGTTAAAGCCGGTGGTATTTTGGAGCATGGGCTTTCGGAAGTTACGGTGGAGTGCTTGCCGGAAGATCTACCGGAGTCCATTGAAGTGGATGTTTCTAAACTTGAGGTTGGAGACTGCATAAGGGTTAAAGATTTGGAACTGCCTCCGGGTGTACGGGTCATTGAGGATCCGGAAAGCGTTATTGCCTTAGTGTCAGCTCCTGAAGAATACGTTGAAGAGGAGACGGAAGAGGCAGCAACTGCTCCGGAAGCTACAGCTTAAAATTTTTACAGGGAGAGGAAAAATGTTTATTATTACAGGATTGGGGAACCCCGGACACGAATATGAAAATACCCGGCATAATGCCGGGTTTATGGTTGTAGACGAGTTAGCTAAAAAATATGGAATATTAATGACCAAAAGAAAATTTAAAAGCCTTGTTGGTGAAGGGGAAATTTTAGGGGTAAAGGTTTTACTTCAAAAACCCCAAACCTATATGAATTTAAGCGGGACAGCAGTCCAGGAGGCGGTTTCTTTTTACAAGCTCCCTCTGTCCCGCTTAGTTGTTGTGTATGATGATTTAGACCTGCCTTTAGGAAAAATTCGTCTGCGTTTAAAAGGGAGTGCCGGCGGTCATCGAGGAATGGGGTCCATAATTAGCTGTCTGGGGAGTGAGGAAATACCCCGCTTAAAAATTGGGATTGGCCGACCGGCGTTTGGAGATGTTAAGGATTATGTTTTACAGCCCTTTACCGGTGCTGAGAGGGAGATTTTAGAGCCTACCCTTAAATTGGCGGTGGAAGCCATAACCGTAGCCCTGACGGAAGGATTTAATAAAGCGATGACCGACTTTAACCGGGGAGGTTAATAAATCTAAAAGGTGGCTTCTTTTTTTTATGGACTTCTGGCGGCGGTGCTGGCTTATAGGGTAAATAAACTTTTATTGCGCTTGCTAACAAAGGAGAAGGTAGCGTTAGTAGCTCCTTCTATCGAAGAATGTTTAAAAACTTTGCTGGGACTGCTTGGTCAGGGAAACATCGTTTTTACCCATTTTGCTTTTGGTTTTGCCGAAGGCTTGTACGACTTAATAACCGCTCGTCAGAAGTATCCGGCGTTTTTTCTAAGTATCGTTACCCACACCGTTTTTGGTATTATTACTTTAAGTATAACTGAAAAATCTACTCTTTTCTTAGGTATAAGTACCGCCGCTCTGGGCCATACTTTATATAACCTGATAGTTTTAAAAATGGCCCGGAGGTAAGCGATGATAATCCATGTTTGTGACTTTTGCCAAAAAACCTATTTTTTTAAAGAAAGTTCCAAAAAGATTTCTTACATACGGGGGATCTGTCCCGATTGCCAGGAGGAGCTTTTTTTTGAAGAAAAATCGTATTTTGGCCGACCAGTTATTCATTAAAACGGAGGATGCAAGGTGAGTGAAAATATTTTTTCTTTAATGCAGGAAAATTCAGAATTTAAACGTCTTTTAGAAGGGATAAGTAAAAAACGGGTCCAGTTAATTTACGGTTCTTACGGCACTGCCCGGACCTTTTTAATGGCAACCGTTGCCAAAGCCTTAAACCGGCCCCTTTTGGTAATTACCGAGAATGAACAGGTGGCCCGGGAAATTGCCGAAGATTTGGAGTTTTTCCTGGGCGCTAAAACTTCCTGCTTTTTTTACCGGGAGGGTTTTTTATTTGACCTGACCGTGCGGGAAGGGGGCGAGTTAAAGGCTTCGAGAATTGAGCTTTTAAAAAGGCTGTCCCGGGGAGAAAAACCGCATACGGTCGTAAACTACGAGGCTTTAACCCGGAAATATCCGCCGCTGGAAAGCTTTGCTCGCTGGAAGAGGGAGCTCAGGGTTGGTGATGTGGTTGAACTCACAGAATTTATCCGGTATTTAAGCCAAATCGGTTATGAACGGGTGGACCAGGTAGAAGCGCCGGGACAGTTTAGCCAGCGGGGAGGAATAGTGGATGTTTATGTTCCCGGTGAGATGCCTTTCAGGGCTGAATTTTTTGGTGATGAAATTGATTCCCTGCGGGCTTTGGATGTTGAAAGTCAGCGCTCCCGGAAAAATTTAAACGAAGTAGTGATTTACCCGGCGGAGGTGGCGGTTGCCGCTGATGACTTACTTTTGGAGGTAAAACAAAAGCTTGGGGCCGATATTGAGCAGCAGGTTAAGAAATTAATTCAGCAAAATAAGCGAGAGGCAGCGGGCAGAATTAAAGAAAAAGGAGCCGATGTTTTAAATATTCTTAATAAAAGCGAGGTAATGGAAAAGCTATTGCCGTACTTTTGGAGCGGTGTTTCACTTTTGGATTACTTTGGCGACGAATATCTTGTTTTTTTAGATGAGCCGGGAAGGTTTGGCGAACAAATCAATAGTTTGGAGAAACTCCGCCGGGAAAGTTTTACCGAAGCGCTGAGTGGCGGCTATACTTTACCAAAGCAGGCCGAGGTTTTTTACGAAGAAGAGCAGCTAATGGCTCTTCTACAAGAAAGAGTTGCGGTATTAACTTCTCTTTTACCGAAAACTCCGCGTTTTATCGGAGATTACGACCCCCATAATTTTGCGGGAAGAAAGCCACCAAATTATTTAGGAAAGGAAAAACTATTTTTTGAAGATTTAAAAAACTTTCTTGCTAATAATTATCGCATTTTAATCTTAAGAGGACGGGAAGAAGCGGCGGCAGCGTTAAAAAATGAACTTTTAAAAAGAAATTTTCCGGCAAGCTTCGTTGAAAAATTTGAGGTAGAGATAGCGCCCCGGGAAATAAAAATTGGCCTTGGCGTTCTTAATTCGGGTTTTGAATTCCCCCAGCAAAAGCTTTTGGTTTACACCGATGTAGAGCTGGCGGGAAGGACGGTGAAAGCAAAAGTTACAAAGACGGTTTTAGGGGAAAGGGTTGAGGAACCGTTTACCCCCGGTGATTATGTTGTGCATCCGGTCCACGGAATTGGCAAGTATCTGGGAATTAAGCCGGTGGAAGTTGGTGGAAACGTCAAGGACTACCTGGTTATTGCTTACCAGGGGGAAGATAGGCTTTACGTACCACCGGAACAGGTAGGAAATCTCCAAAAATACGTAGGGGTCGACGGTGAACCGCCAAAACTTTCCCGTCTTGGTGGCAGCGACTGGCAGAGGGTTAAAAATCGGGTGAAAGCAGCGGTCAGGGAAATGGCCGAAGGTTTGTTGGAGCTTTATGCTAAGAGAATGGCCAAACCGGGTTTTGCTTTTTCACCGGATACGGTGTGGCAAAAGGAATTTGAAGAGCGCTTTCCCTATGAAGAAACCCCCGACCAGTTGAAAGCCATTGAAGAGGTAAAAAGAGACATGGAAAAACCGAAGGTGATGGACCGGCTTTTATGCGGGGATGTCGGGTACGGTAAGACCGAAGTAGCTTTAAGGGCAGCTTTTAAGGCCGTAATGGATGGGAAGCAGGTGGCGGTCTTAACTCCTACTACTTTACTGGCGCAGCAGCATTACAATACTTTTAAGGAGCGTTTTTCCGGTTATCCCGTCGAAATTCGCCTTTTAAGCCGCTTTCAGACCGCCCGGGAGCAAAAGGAAATAATTAAAGAATTGAAAAGAGGAAAAGTGGACATTGTTATTGGAACCCACCGCTTGCTCCAGGATGATGTCCAGTTTTACGATTTGGGGCTGATGATCGTGGATGAGGAGCAGCGATTTGGAGTGGCCCAAAAGGAACGGTTAAAAATTTTAACGGAAACGGTCGATGTTTTAACCCTGACGGCAACTCCGATACCGCGGACGCTTCACATGGCTTTGGTGGGTATCAGGGATTTAAGTGTTTTAAATACTCCACCGGAGAACCGTTTTCCGGTGCAAACCTATGTCCTGGAAGAAGATCCTTTTATCATCAGGGATGCCATTCGCCGGGAGCTGGGACGCGGGGGGCAGGTGTTTTTTGTCCATAACAGGGTTTCCGATATTGATGAAGTAGCTGCCTGGGTTCAGTCTTTAGTGCCCGAAGCCAGAGTGGCAGTGGCCCACGGGCAAATGAAAGAAGAGCAGCTCGAACGGGTAATGTTAGAATTTATTTCCGGTAAGTACGATGTTCTGGTTTCCACGACGATAATTGAAACGGGAATCGACCTTCCCAATGTTAATACCTTAATTATTAAAAATGCCGACCGGTTTGGACTGGCCCAGCTTTACCAGCTCCGGGGCCGGGTAGGGCGGAGTAACCGCATTGCTTATGCTTACTTAATGTACGAAAAGGATAAGGTGTTACGGGAAGCGGCTGAGAAGCGTTTGGCAGCGATTAAAGAGTTTACGGAGTTTGGTTCGGGTTTAAAACTTGCCATGCGGGATCTGGAAATTCGCGGAGCCGGAAACCTGTTGGGGCCGGAGCAGCACGGGCATATTGCGGCGGTAGGCTTTGATATGTATATGAAGCTTCTGCAGGAAACGGTGGCGGAGTTAAAGGGGCAGGTAACTTCCGAGGAAGTAGAGCCGCAGCTTGAATTAAACGTAACCGCCTATATTCCCGAAAGCTATATTCCCGATGAAAAACAAAAGATTGAAATGTACCGGAGGCTTTCACGGACGCGCAACTTAGAGGATTTGGAAGATGTGGTGGATGAATTAATTGACCGTTTTGGCGAAATTCCGCCGGAAGTGGAAAACCTGATTCGGCTAATTAAAATAAAAATTGCGGCTTCTAAATTAAAAGTTAAAGGAATTTTCCAGACCGACGAAGAGTTAAAAATACAGTTCTTTCCAAATTCCGAAATTACTGCCGAGAAACTTTCGCGAGTTTCCGGCCAGTTTAAGGGCAGGGTCGTATTTGGCATGAACCCTGATCTGGAAATTCGTGTGCGGACCAAGGGAAGAATTGGCCAAGAAATTTTTTTAATTTTAGAAAGGATATTTGGGCAGTTAAGTTGAATATATAAAAGGTAAAATTTTTGACAAAATTAGTTATTTTGTAGAGAGGAGAGACAGGAATGAAAAAAATTACAAAAATTGTTGCCATCCTTTTAACCGTTGTTTTGGCCTTAATCGTTGCGGGTTGTGGGGATTACGTGGCCAAAGTGAATGGAAAAACTATTTCCAAAAAAGATTTTGATCGGCGGTTTGCCCAGGTACAGGCTGACATGAAGCTAAGAGGAGTGGATTTAACCTCTACCGAGGGGCAGAAGATGCTCCAGAGCTTAAAGCAGCAGACTTTGGACCAGATGATCAATGAAATTCTAATTTCCGATTATGGAAAGGAAAAGAAACTTGAGCCGACAAAAGACGAAATTACCAATAAAATTAATGAAATTCGGGCCCAGTTTCCATCACCCCAGGATTTTGAAAAAGCTTTAAAAGACCGGAATATAACCGATAAAGATTTGCAAGAAATGGTTCGGGTGCAATTAATAAATGATAAAATTTACGAGGAAGTAACCAAAGGGATTACCGTTTCCGAACAGGAAGTTAAGGATTATTATGAAAAACATAAAAATGAACCGGATTTTCAATCGCCTGAACAGCGGCAGGTACGGCATATTTTAATTGCGGTAAACGATGGGAATGCCCAGAACAATCCCCATTTTAACATCAATGTTAAACGAACCGATGCGGAAGCCAAAAAGCTTGCTGAGGATTTAATCAAACAAATAAAAGCTGGAAAAGATTTTGCTACCCTGGCTAAAGAAAAATCCGATGATCCGGGAGTGAAAGAAAATGGCGGGCAGTATACCTTTAGCCGGGGAGAAATGGTTAAGGAGTTTGAAGATGCTGCCTTTGCCTTGAAAAAACCCGGTGATATCACCGAAACTCCCGTCAAAACCGCTTTTGGATATCACATCATTAAATTAGAAAAGATTATTCCGGCAAAACAAAAAACTTACGATGAGGTTAAAGAACAGCTAAAAAACTACCTTTTAGAGCAAAAGAAACGCGAAGCTTATAGTAAATTCCTCGAAGATTTAAAGAAAAAAGCCAAGATTGAAAATAAGCTTTCTGCCAAGTAAAAACTTTACAAAAAGTATAAACCCCTCCTTAAGGTAAAATACTAACATTACCAAACCACTTAAGGAGGGAATTTTTATGAAAGCAACGGGTATTGTGCGGCGAATTGATGATTTAGGGCGGGTTGTAATTCCCAAGGAGATAAGAAGAACATTGCGAATTAGAGAGGGGGACCCTCTGGAAATTTTTGTTGACCGGGACGGAGAGGTGATTTTAAAAAAATATTCGCCAATTGGTGAGCTGGGGGATTTCGCGAAAGAATACGCCGAATCCCTGAATGAATCTTTAGGTCATATTGCCTTTATTGCCGATCGGGACACGATAATAGCGGTGGCGGGAGCTCCGAAAAAAGAGTTTCTCAATAAGCCCATTGGTCCGGCGGTGGAGCGGGCCATGAACGAGAGAAAAACCGTGGTGATAACCGCAACCGGTGAACACGAGTACTGTAAGGAATGTATTACCGCCGAAGATGGTCAGTGCCTGTTTACTGCGGAAATTATCGCGCCGATTATTGCTGAAGGGGACCCCATCGGAGCTGTAATCATTGCCAGCCGGGAGCCGGGAGTGAAGTTTGGAACTTTGGAGCAAAAAATGGCGGAAACCGCCGCTCATTTTCTCGCCAAACAAATGGAACAGTAACCTCCAGGGACGGTTCTGACAGCGTACATATTGAACGCCGTTCAGAACCGTTTATTTATTTTTTCCTGTTTTTCCGAATTGTTCGAAGAAAACTATTATAACTTTTACCCAAAAATTCGGCGGTTTGTTTTAGTTCAATGTTATATTGTTCTTTAGCTCGAAGGGCTAATTCAACCTGTGCATTTACTACCGGGCGCTTATACTCATCGGTTAACAATTCGGCATAAGAAAGATTTAACTCATTGCAAATTTTTTTGGCTAAATACTGTAAATGAAAGTACCTTATACTTCCATCCAAATCTTCTGGCCAGAATTCTTCTTTAACTAAACTTTCAACTAAAAAATTGGTAATGGGTTGCAAGTCTTCTAAGCCGTTGGGGCAAATTTGCGTAAAAAGGGAAAAATCCATAAAAGGCAAAGCTTTTTGGGGATTTAAGAAATAATAGAAACTACTCCATGGGTATGAAGATAAACTTAAGACCAGGCCTGCCCGTAAAGGATTTAACAAAACATAACGAAAAGCTTCCCAGAGATAATCATCCGATTCAATCAGATAAGATTTAAACCGATCCTCAAAAACGTGACCGGTTTTTTGGTATTTTCGGTTAAAATAAATGGCGTAGGTGGTAAGGACCGGTTGAAAGTACTTAGATAATGGCTCGTCAGTGGCCTGGGCTAAAATGTGAAAGTGGTTGGACATTAAAGTAAAGGCAAATATTTTAAGCGGCTTTTTTTCCCAGTTTTTTTGCAAGAGAAAAAGGAAGAAGTTGTAGTCTTTTTCTTCCAAGAAAATTTTTTCTTTTTTGTTTCCCCGGGCAATGATATGATAAATACTGCCGGGAAGAAAAAAGCGTTTTTGTCGAGGCATTATTCTCCCCCTCAGAATTGTTTGTCTAAAATATACATAATTTCCACAAATAACGTCAATAGGAAAAGGAAGAGTTGGGGAAGAATAGCACTTTTTTTGAACCGTTTCTGGAGGAGGTGGTGGTGGGAAAAATGGTGGTTGACAGAACCGTCCCTGGAGTGATCTATGTGGTGGGGTTGGGGCCGGGGAGCATGGATTACCTGCCCTTAAAGGCGTACCGGCTCTTGAAAGCGGGGATGAAGGTGTTTTTCCGGACGGAAAAAGCAGTACCTCCGGAACTTTTGGGGGAAATCGCCTGGCAGAGCTTTGACCATTTATATGAGGAGTTTTCCACCTTTGAAGAAGTTTATCAGGAAATAGTCAAAAAACTTCTCCGGGAAAGCCAGAACGGAGCTCTCGTTTATGCGGTGCCGGGAAATCCTCTGGTAGCTGAAAGAACAGTAGAGCTTTTACTGCAGCAGCACGATGTACCGGTGGAAGTGGTGACGGCGCCTGGGGCGTTGGAGCTTGCCTTAACTTCCCTGAAAATAGATCCTGCCAAAGACCATTATAAAGTCCTGGATGCTTTGACCGTAAAGGCCTGGGATTTTTCCAAAAGTATGACAAATATCATCTTTCAGGTGTATGACCGTTTAATTGCCGGGAACCTCAAAATTTTGTTGATGGAGAGGTACCCCGATGATTATCCGGTCCTGGTATTGCGAGATCTGGGACTGCCGGGAGAAAAGGTTGAAAAAGTTCCTTTATTTGAGTTGGACCGCCGGGAGTTTGATCACAAAGTGCTGGTGGTGGTTCCCAAAATGCGGGAGGAAATATTTTCGGTTGAAAAGCTTGGAGAAATCATGGAAGTTTTACGGGGGGAGCAGGGGTGCCCCTGGGACCGGGAGCAGACGCACCGTTCGCTTCTACCTTATGTTTTAGAAGAAGCGTATGAAGTTGCCGAAGCAATAGAGGAAGAAGACCGGGAAAAACTAAAAGAAGAGCTGGGGGATTTGCTTTTGCAGGTGGTGTTTCACGCTCAGATTGCCCGGGAAGAGGGGAAGTTTACTTTCAAAGAGGTGGTTGAAGGGATTTGTGAGAAGCTTATTCGCCGGCACCCTCACGTTTTTGCCGCGGTGGAAGTTGACGACAGCGACGAAGTAAAAATTAACTGGGAAATGATTAAACAGCAGGAAAAAGGGAAAAAATCGGTAATAGAGGGAGTGGCCAAAACTCTTCCGGCTCTAAAAAAAGCGCAGAAAGTTGGAGAAAAAGCGGCTAAAGTTGGTTTTGACTGGGAGAAGGCGGAGGAGGTTTTTGCCAAAATTGAAGAAGAGTTAGAGGAACTAAAAGCAAGCTTAAAGGAGGGAACAAGTCGGCAGGAAGAGGAATTGGGAGATTTGTTATTTTCGGTGGTAAATCTTGCCCGAAAATTAGGGGTGGAGGCGGAAGAAGCGCTAAATAAAACTACTTTCAAATTCATAAAAAGATTTATGAAAATGGAAGAAATGGTTAAAGAAAAGGGGCAAAACCTTCAGGATTTAACTCTAAGTGAGTTGGATGAGCTATGGAATAAAGCAAAAAATCATTAAAAAAATAAGATTTTTTTTGATAGTTTGCAGGAAAATGAAGGATTGTAGCGAATTAAGTAAAACGATAATTTAAGTACATAAAAAATTTTTTTAAGGAGGGAATATAAGTGAACAAAGCGGAATTGGTAAGTGTAATTGCTGAGAAGGCCGAAATGACTAAAAAGGATGCGGAAAAAGCCTTAAATGCGGTTTTAGCAGCAATTGAAGAAGCGTTGAAAAAAGGTGAAAAGGTGCAGTTGGTCGGTTTTGGTACTTTTGAAGTAAGAGAAAGAGCTGCACGGAAAGGTAGAAACCCGCAGACCGGTCAGGAAATCGAAATTCCCGCTTCCAAAGTACCTGTATTTAAGCCCGGCAAGCTTTTAAAAGAGAAAATTTAATAAAAAAGCCAGGTGCCTAAAGCATCTGGCTTTTTTCTCTCTTTGCATAACCCTTCCTCCTTTTGGGCAAAATAACCCAAAATTGAGGAGGGGTTTTATGCGCTTTGGGAAAATTTTTATTGCCTTAACGGTAATGCTTATTCTCATATTTTACGGTTGTACTCCTGCCAGAAAACCTTTACCCTCAAAAAAATACAGCACCGAACCCACCGTTACAGTTTACATCAATGAGACCGGGGAGAAAAAGAAGATGAAATTGGAAGAATACGTCCTGGGAGTTGTAGCGGCGGAAATGGAACCGGATTGGCCGGTTAATGCTTTAGCGGCGCAGGCAATTTTAGCCCGGACTTTTGCCCTGGAAAATATTGAAAGTGGAAAGGTGCGAAAGCTTCACGGTACCGATGTTTCCACCGATATCGAAGAGAGCCAGGCGTATGACCCGAAAAAAATTACGGAAAATGTTAAAAAAGCGGTGCAAATGACCCGGGGTCAGGTGGTGCTTTACAAGGGGCATTTTATCAAAGCCTGGTTTAATGCCTGCGACGGTGGGATTTCGG
>NZ_BDJL01000049.1:0-43719 GCF_001950325.1 Carboxydothermus islandicus | reverse complement strand
AAAACCGCCACTGGCGGGTAGAGATACCCTGGGAGGAGATGCGAGCGGCGTTAAAAACAAATTACAAAACCGATCCGGGACCTAACCCTGCGGTAAAGGTATTAGCCCGGGGTAAAAGCGGGCGAGTGTTAACCCTGCGGGTTGGAGCGGCTACCATTGGAGCGCCGGCTTTGAGATTGGCCCTTGGGCCTGAAAAAATGCGCTCTACATTGTTAACAAAAATTTTTGTGGAAAACGGTAAGCTAATCATGGAGGGAAAAGGCTTTGGCCACGGGGTGGGCCTTTGCCAGTGGGGGGCCAATAAAATGGCCCGGGAAGGTAAGTCACCGGAAGAAATCATCAGGTTTTATTTTAAGGATATTGAAATTAAAAAACTCTGGCGGTAGGAAGTTATGCGGGCATAATTCCTTTTAGGCCCGCATAATTATTTTGTAAGGTCGAAAGGAGGGAAAGTATGGACGAGGCTACTCTGCATAAAGTAGAAATTTATGACCGCAAGACCGTTAAGCTTTCAGGGATAAAGCAGGTTTTGAGTTTTAATGACCAGGAGATCCTGGTAGAAAGTATTCAGGGATTTGTGGTTCTTAAAGGAGAAGGCCTTTTTATTACCGGACTTAACCTGGAGGCAGGAACTCTGGTAGTCGAAGGTTATTTAAGAGAATTTAGCTATCAGGAAGAGGGTGTAAAGTCTAAAGAAAGGGGTAAGAAGGCGTGGGAGCGCCTATTTCGTTAACAGGACAAATTAGAGAAGTTATTTTGTTTTTGTTGGCCGTGGTCCTGGGCTTTTTCCTTTGCGGCCTTTATTTTTTGGAAAACTTTATTTTAAGGCGGAAATACGGGCGCAAAAAAAAACTTTTTCCCTACTTTGTTGCGGATATCCTCTATTTTACCGTAATAGGAGGCTTAATTTTGGGGTATTTTCTCTTTTTTAACCAGGGAGAGGTGAGGGGTTACGGCTTTCTGGGAATAATTACCGGAATAGTTTTATATTATTTTATTTTAAACAAAAACACCAGTTCGAAAGGAAAAACGTAAATTAGCACGAATAAATTTAGTAAGATTTTGTCCACATTTTGTCCATAACTTGTCCAAAATTTGTCCACAATTGTTTATAAACTGTGGATAAGTTGTAAATAAGGTGAAGATAAATGCAGATTGAAATTCGGGGAGCAGAAAAATTAAGCTTTCGCGAACGACAGGTGGTAGTGCTAAAAGAAATGGGTTACACCAACGAACAGGTTGCCAAAAAATTAAAAATTAATGTAAGCTCCGTTGCTACCCTTTATAATCGTGCTAAAAGCAAGGGTTACCAGGTGGTGATAGTAATTCCTGGTGACCATCTGGGACTTTTTGGTCCCGGAGATGATGGGGAGGAAGAATAATGCCGCGGTATTATGCCGGTTACAATAAAAGAAAAAAGAAAAAAAACTTTTGGTCGACGGTATTTTTAGCGTTTCTTTTATACATAATGGTGAGCTTTGGTTTTGAGGTTTACAAGCTTTACATTATGCACCGGGAAGTTAAAGCTCTATCGGCAGAGGTGTATAAGCTAAAAGCGGATAACGAGAAGCTGTTAGAAGATATTAAGAGGCTAAGAAATAACTCGTACTTTGAAGCTCGCGCCCGGGAGATGGGGTTTGTAAAACCGGGAGAAAAAGTAATTGTAATTGAAAAGAAAGGACAGGAAGCCGATGCCAGCGGTGATTGATATCGGAACAAATTCGGTACGGGTTTTAGCTGGTTATTTTAAAAATGGTAAATTTTACGAACAGTACCGGGACCTGAAGACCACCCGAATTGGTGAAGGGATAAACGCGGGATATTTAAAAGAAGAAGCGATGGAGAGAACCTTGCGGGTGGTTGTAGAATTTATGGGAAAAGCCCGGGAATTTACCGATGAGATAGTGATTTTTGCCACCAGTGCGGTGCGCGAGGCCAAAAATCAAAAGGAGTTTGTGGACAAAATAAAAAGCGCAACCGGTGTAAACATCGAGGTTTTAACGGGCGAGGAGGAAGCCTATTATTCTTATCTGGGGGTAAAGCTATCACTACCTTATTTAAACGAACCTGCGGTTATCGACCTGGGCGGCGGGAGTATTGAATTTATCTGGCAGGAACGGGGGAAAACCTTATTTCAGAGCATTCCCGTAGGAGCCGTAAGATTAATGGAGGCCACGGACAAGGAGGGTTTGCTAAAACTTTTACGGGAATTTGTCGGGAAAATAACCCCCTATTTTCATGAACCGGTGGTAGCTGTTGGTGGTACCGCTACAACTTTAGCGGCAATTGACCTGCAGTTGGAAAAATACGACCCCCGTAAAGTGGAGGGACATACTTTAGATTTACTGCGGCTTAGAGAGATCCACGATTATTTGGAAAAGTTACCTTTACCTGAACGTCAAAAGGTACCGGGACTTTTACCCGAACGAGCGGATATTATCGTTTATGGTTGTAAAATATTAATTGAAGTTCTCACCACTGCCCGGCTTTCCAGGCTAATTGTGGGCGAAGGGGACCTGCTTTTAGGAAGACTTAAAGAAATGACGGTGTCGAAAGAAAATAACGGAGCAAAACTTTAAATTGACAAAAATTTCCTCCTTACAGGGCTATAATAACCATTAGGAGCCTTGAAAAAGGAGGATTTTTTTTGGAAACCAAAATCTATCCCTTTGCCCGTAGAAAGAGTAATGTAAAAGCCCGGGAGGTTAAAAGGCCGCTTAAAAAATTAAAGCCTGGTGACATAATTTTTCCGGTTTTAGCCTTTTCTTTGGGAAGGGCATCGCTGGCGGGAGACCTTTATCCCTTTGGGCCGGCGTTTTTAGGAGCGGCGGTCGCTTATCTGGGACCGGGGGAAGCTTTTTTCCTCTTTGTCTTTCTTTTATTAGGGCATATCTTTGTTTTACCCGAGCGTTATTTAATTTATAAGTTTTCGCAGCTTTTAGTACTGTTTATTTTAGCGGGAATCCTTCTTAAAAACTTAAATTTTAAGAAAAAGACCGTTGTTCTACCGCTGGTGGTTTTTGGCGTTGTTGCTTTTTTTGGTGTATATTTTGATAAAACCTTTTCCGGAACCCCTCTGGATTTTATCAAAATTGGCCTTGAGGCGTCTTTTTCTGCAATTTTAAGTGTGGTATTTTTCCTCGCTTTTCCGGCTTTAAAGGGCGGACCGGGAAGAATCGTAACCGGGGAAGAACTGTTACCTTTAATGTTTGTAATTGGTTCGGCTTTGATAGGCTTTCCCGGGTTTTTCCTTGGACCATTGGAAGTTAAGCAAACCATTATTCATCTTACAGTACTTCTTACCGCCTTTTCCGGTGGTCCGGGCCTTGGAGCGGCCGGCGGGGCGGTTTTAGGGGTAATATTATGTTTTGGCAACGGCCTGCCTTTAGAAAATATAGGGATTTACACCTTTGCCGGTTTACTTTCCGGAATCTTTCGCCAGTTTGGTAAAATTGGGGCTTTAATAGGTTTTTTGTTAGCCGATGTGGTGCTGGCTTTTTACCTGCAAAGCCTTTCAGCGGCCAAAGGGCTTGCCTACCAGATGCTGGTTGCTTCCGGAATATTTTTACTGATACCCAACCGGAACCTTGACGGATTAAAAGAAATGTTAGACAGTGTGACCAGGAAATTTCAGTTGTTTATGGACCAGCCCCGGGAAATTGCCCGGGAAAGAATGAATGAATGCCGGGAACTGTTTTTGGACCTCGGAAATTCTTTTTTGGAACTTTCGGCAACGTTAGGGCCGGAAGTAATTCCGGAGTTCAGGATAGAAGAGGTTGTGGAGCGTTTTCCCAAAGAGACCTGCCAGAATTGCACTTTTATCCGGCTTTGCTGGGAGAGAGAGTTTTTCGGAACTTACCATGCGCTATTGGAAATGTTAACGATCCTGGAAAATAAGGGGCAATTATTTAAATCGGATGTTCCGGGCTTTTTTTACAAGCGCTGTCTTAGAATCAAGGAATTTTTAAACGAGCTTCTTTTTACCTTTCTTATGGAAAAAGAAAAAAGTCGCTGGCAGAAAAAACTTTATGAAGAAGAGCAGTTGACCAAAAGTCAGCTCAAGGGCGTGGGAGAAATCTTTCTGGAATTAAATAAGGCTTTGGATTTAGATTTTGTTTATGACCAAAAAAATACGGTAAAAATTTTTAAACGACTTTGGGAAGAAAATCTACCGGTGGAAACGGTTCTTGCCAAACCCGCCGGGGGAAGGGGGATGGTCGTAGAAGTTAAATCTGCCAGGTGTTCAGGAACCAGGCCCTGTCTGAACAAAATTCCGGTAATCATAGCGGAAGAAACCGGAGGAGAGTTTGTTCTGCAACAAAAACGGTGTGGCCAGGCCGATGGAGGAGAATGTCATTTAAATTACTTGCCAATGGAAGATTTAGAGGGTAGAATTGGTATAGGAATGGCGGGGAAAACCGGGGAAAAGGTGTCGGGCGACAGTTACCGGGTGGTGCGTTACTCTCCGGGGAAATTAGCGGTAATGCTGTCCGATGGTATGGGTAGCGGGGAGCTTGCTCGCAGAGAGAGCAATGCCTGCCTGTTAATGGTCGAAAGACTTTTATCCTTTGGTTTAAGTCCGCAGAAAGCTTTAGAAGCGGTAGATGCCCTGATCCGTTTAAAAAACCGCCAGGAACGGTATTTAACATTAGATCTTGCTTTGATTGATTTAATAAGCCGTCAGGTAACTTTTTATAAACGGGGAGCGGTTACCTCCTTTTTAAAAAGAGGTGCGGCGGTTGAAAAAATTACCGGGGGAAATTTACCCCTGGGGAGTGGGATTGAGCTTAAGCCCAGGGAAAAACGGCAAATATTATTTCCCGGAGATGTTTTAGTGCTGATGAGCGATGGGCTTTTAGATGCTTTAGGGGGAGAAGAACGGGTGGTGAAAGTTCTTCTGGAAGACAACGATTTATCGCCTGAAATTTTAGCCGAATATTTTCTGGCCCATGCCAAATTACGCCACCAGAATGTAATTACCGATGACCAGACAGTAATTGTGGTTCGTTTCTTTGAAAAGACAAGGAGTGAACAGATTGTACGCTGAGTTTGTTGAAACCGTAAGGAAATATAAGATGATTAATCCCGGAGAGAAAGTGGTGGTAGGGGTTTCGGGAGGCCCCGACTCCATGGCTCTCCTTTTTTGTTTGCTCAAATACCGGGAAGAAATGGATTTTTTCCTTGAGGTAGCTCATGTTAATCACGGCTTAAGGGGAAGGGAAAGCGATTTAGACGAGGAGTTGGTGCGGGATTTTAGCCGAAAATACGGTATAAATTTTCATGTCAAAAGGCTTGATGGTTTAAAAGATTTGGGGGAAAATTTACAAGCGATAGCCCGGGAAAAAAGGTATGAATTTTTTTATGAAGTATTGGAAAAAACGGGGGCAGAAAAAATAGCGTTAGCTCATACCGCTTCGGATGTAGCGGAGACGGTGATGATGAATATTTTGCGGGGAGCGGGAACGGAGGGGCTCTGTGGAATTTGGCCGGTGCGGGATAGAATTATTAGACCGTTATATACGATTTTTCGCCGGGAAGTGATGAGTTTTGTTGAACGGGAAAATATACCCTACCGGGTTGATTCTTCCAACCTCGTGCCCAGGTATTTGCGTAATAAAGTACGTTTAAAGCTTTTTCCGTTCATTAAGGAAGAGTTTGCCACCGATATCGAAGAGCGGCTTTTTAATCTTGCCCTGATTAAACAGGAAGAAAACCAGGTGCTTGATAATTATTTAAATAAACTGTGGCAGGAAGTTTTTGTTAAAGAAGGTCAGTACTTAAAGGTATCGGTGCTGCAAAACCTTTCCCGGGAGGAAGCTAAACTTTTGCTCAGGAGATTTTGGGAGCAGGCAACAGGCAGTAAAAGGGATTTATACCAGGAGCACATTGAAAATTTACTTGCCTTTTGTAACAATATAAAAGGGACCCGCTACTTTCTCCTGCCCCGGGGGATGCGGGCCAGGCTTTCTTATGGAAAACTATATCTTGAAAAAAATATTTCTCCGACGAAGATTAGTTTTGCTTATGAAATGAATCCTCCCGGCAGTGTGGAAATTTCCGAGGTGGGTAAAAGGATCACCTTAATTCCGGTTTTTGCAGGAAAAGGTGATTTATTTCTTGCCAGAGACAGCAGTGTAATCGTCAGAAATCGCCGTCCTGGAGATCGATTTACCTTCAGGGGGCACACGAAAAAATTAAAAGAATGGTTGATAGATCAAAAAATACCCAGGGATATAAGGGAGCGGTTACTGATTGTTGAAGTAAACGGTCAAATTGCCTGGGTGGAAGGATTGGGGGCCGGGGATTTATTTAAAAGCGGTAAGGATTCAGACCTCATTCCCTTTGCGGTAGACCTTGAATTATTGAAAAGTTGTTGAAATTATGATAAAATTTTGTAGCATAATGATGGAAAGCTGTGAGAGGAGTGCTCAACTTTGAATAAAGTATTAAAAAATTTAGCAATTTATTTGCTGATTGTTCTGGTTGCAGTAATGCTTATCAACTATTCCCGGCCGTCGGCAACTTCCATTCGAGATTTAAAGTACGATGAGTTTTATAGCCTTTTGGAAAAAGGGCAGATAGCGTCGGTAGCGATTCAGGCGGACCGGACGATCAATGAAATTTCAGGGGTTTTAAGGGATGGAACCAGGTTTAAAACCCGGGGGCCACTGGAAGATGCTGAACTTTATAAAGACCTGAAGGCGATGAATGTTACGGTAGAAATTATGCCGCCGAAAGAACCGGCTTTCTGGGCCAACCTTTTAAGTTCCCTGTTACCGGTCCTTTTAATGGTGGGGTTATTCTTTTTCTTTATGCAACAGGCCCAGGGCGGGGGTAACCGGGTGATGTCCTTCGGCAAAAGCCGGGCCAAGCTTCATACCGATGAGAAAAAGCGGGTTACCTTTGCCGATGTGGCGGGGATTGATGAAGTAAAGGAAGAATTGGCGGAAATTGTCGAGTTTTTGAAGAACCCCCGGAAGTATAACGAATTAGGAGCCCGAATTCCCAAGGGCGTTCTCCTTTTTGGCCAACCGGGAACCGGGAAAACTTTATTAGCCCGGGCAATAGCCGGGGAGGCGGGAGTGCCGTTTTTTAGCATTAGCGGCTCCGATTTTGTGGAGATGTTTGTAGGGGTTGGTGCTTCCCGGGTAAGGGATCTTTTTGAGCAAGCCAAGAAAAATGCTCCCTGTATTGTCTTTATTGATGAGATTGATGCTGTTGGCCGGCAGCGGGGAGCAGGGTTAGGTGGCGGTCACGACGAACGGGAGCAAACTTTAAACCAGCTGTTAGTGGAGATGGACGGTTTTAATTCCAACGAAGGAATTATCATTATTGCCGCTACCAACCGACCGGATATTTTAGATCCAGCCCTTTTGCGGCCGGGACGTTTCGACCGGCATATAGTGGTGGATGCACCGGATATTAACGGTCGCAAGGAAATCTTAAAAGTTCACGTTAAAGGGAAACCGCTGGGGGATGATGTGGATCTGGATGTTTTAGCACGGCGTACTCCCGGTTTTACCGGTGCTGATTTAGCAAATATGGTTAATGAAGCAGCGCTTCTTGCGGCTCGCCGCAATAAGAAAGTTATTAACATGGAAGAGATGGAAGAAGCAATTGAAAGGGTCATTGCCGGTCCGGAAAAGAAAAGCAAGGTCATTTCCGAACGGGAAAAGCGGCTTGTTGCTTATCATGAGGCGGGCCATGCCATGGTCGGTTATCTCCTACCCAATACCGACCCGGTACACAAGATTTCCATTATACCCCGGGGGCGGGCAGGGGGCTATACTTTACTGTTACCCGAAGAAGACCGTTCGTACATGACTAAATCCCAGCTTCTCGATGAAATCACCATGCTTTTGGGAGGAAGGGTAGCGGAGGCGCTGGTTTTGGAAGATATCAGTACCGGTGCCAGAAACGACTTAGAGCGGGCTACCGAAACGGCCCGGCGCATGGTAATGGAATACGGAATGAGCGAAGAATTAGGCCCTCTAACCTTTGGTAAAGGTACCGAAGCGGTATTTTTGGGCCGGGATTTAGCCCGGGATAGAAATTATTCCGAAGAAATAGCTTATGCCATTGATAAAGAAGTAAGAAAAATTATTGATAACTGCTATAGTCGGGCGGAGGAAATTTTAAAGAAAAATATTAATGTGCTCCACCTTGTAGCGACAAAACTTATGGAAGTGGAAACGATGGAAGGGGAAGAGTTTGAAAGGTTAATGAATGAAAATGGGTTAACCAAACCCAGGATAAATGGAAATAACGATTCACCTGCAAATCCTCTCCAGTAGTTAAAAAGCCTCCCGTTTCCGGGAGGCTTTTCCAAATACAGAAAAAGGGGGAGAAAATTTCAATGGAACGAACCTTTATCATGGTAAAACCCGATGGAGTGCAAAGAGGATTGGTCGGGGAAATCATCAGCCGTTTTGAAAAGCGGGGGTTTAAATTAGTGGGTTTAAAACTTATGCAAATCAGCCGGGAGCTGGCGGAAACCCACTACGGTGAACATAAGGGTAAGCCGTTTTTTGAGGGACTGGTGAACTTTATTACCTCGGGCCCGGTGGTGGCCATGGTTTGGGAAGGAAAAGAAGTAATAGCTACTGCCCGGGAAATGATGGGGGCTACCAATCCTCTTAAAGCCCAGCCGGGAACAATCCGGGGAACCTACGGAATCGACGTGGGCAGAAATGTAATTCACGGCTCCGATTCACCGGAATCGGCCCAAAGGGAAATAGCCCTGTTCTTTAAGGAAGAAGAACTTCTTAGTTACGACAAAACTCTCGATACCTGGATTTACGAATAATACCAAAAACCCCGCCAAAATTCGGCGGGGTTTTTTCATGCTCAAAACCTTGTAAAAAGCTTTTTCTAATTTACAGTAATTTTCGAAAATAATAAAATAAAAGTTAAGCAGAAAAGTACTATACTATTTTTATCATTGGGGTGAAAAAATGAACCATACCGGCTGGTTTTACTGGTTTAACATCGTTTTGGGTGGTTTTGCTGGCATAATCTACGGTATTGGATACAGGAATTTACCAGCACTTGTAATTGGTGTTGTTTTAGTTCTGGTTAACCTGTGGGGTTATTATTTTATTTACGTTAAAGAGAAAAAAGAGCTGTTAAAAATCTTTAAACTAAAAGATGCGGTAATAAGTAAAAACTTACGAGAACTCATTAATTATCGTCCCCCCGAAAAGGGAATTTTAAAAGATATAGGGGAAACGATCCGGTTTTTAGGGGAACAAATCTACAATGCAGTGAAATATGCCGGAGAGGATGCCGAGACCCAGTCGGAAATTATTGAAAGCCTGACCACGGCTTTAGATCAGGTGGCTACCGGTACCCAGCACCAGGTAGGGCAAATTCAAAACTTAACTCTATCTTTAGAAAAACTAGCCCAGGAGATTAATGAAGTGGCTAAGTTAGCGGCCAGCACCGAGCAACTGGCCCGGAAAGCAAGGGAGTTTACTCAGAGCGGGGTAAGACAAAGTGAAGTTGCCGGACAGGAGATGGAAAGTATAAGTCAGAGTATTAACGAGTTAGAAGAAAACTCTGCCAACATTGCTGCTATTTTAGAAGTAATCAACGAAATTGCCGACCAAACTTCCCTCCTGGCTTTAAACGCCGCAATTGAAGCGGCCCGCGCGGGAGAGGCGGGACGGGGTTTTGCGGTGGTGGCGGACGAAGTAAGAAAACTTGCCGATAAATCCCGGGAATCGGTTAAGAAGATTGAGGAAATCATTAAAGATGTGCAGGCCAAGACTAAAGTGGCAGTAAACAATACCAAAAACGGTGTTGCAGCAATTGCTAATTTAAACCAGGCGTTTAATGAAATAAATGCTCAAGTCCAGGAAATGACCGGATATATGGCTCAAGTTTCCGAAAAAACCGAAATCCAGGTTGCTGCCAGCGAGGAAGTATCGGGGGCAGCCCAGACCATTGCTGCTGTTATCGAGGAGATATCCGCCAGTACCCAGGAAATTGCTGCTACCTCAAAGAAATTAACGGAAATCAATGAAGCATTAAAACAACATGTGGCAAGTCATATTTTATAAAAAAAGCCATGGTGCAAAACCATGGCTTTTTTAATATCCGCCGAAGGTGTGGGAACTCAGATAAATACTGTCGAGCAGGGAAACTGTTTTTGGCATGTCGACTGCAGGTAACCTTGTTTCCTTGTGACAGGATGAACAGAGCTGCCCTTCGGTGGTTTTTAAAGGCTGTCCCAGAGTATTTAGTCCGTGACTGTTGTGGCAGTCGTTGCAGGCCAGGACTCCGGTTTTATAATGGAGGCTTTGCCGAAAAGCCGGATACTCGTTTTGAGCGCGAGCATCCCGGTAAATACCGTTTACTTCCGGATAGAACAGGTTCTGGAGCGACAGAATAGGAGTTGGATTTTGACTTCCGATTAGATACGGTTCGTAGTAATTGGCCCCGTAAACCGGATCATATACTCCGGGGATAATTCCGTAGGTATACCACTTCACACTCCAGGGATAAACCCTTTGCCCCACCGGTGGTAAGAAATCTTCCCGGTAAGTTAGTCCCACTACCGTCTGCTGCCGGTATAAAAGGCTTACACCTTTACTATGGCACTGGCCGCATAAACTGGACCTAAGCTCTGGCGTCTGGTACTTGGGGTTGTAGATATTATAGTGGTTGGGATTTTCCGTATGATTTTTACCAGGTCCATGACAGGCTTCACAGCCAACCCCCATTTCGACCAGCTCATAACCTGTAACTTCATAGGTTTCGCTATTTACGGAAGTAACTTTAAAACCGGTACCGTGGCAGCCAAGGCAGGAATTTAAATCATAAACCCCGGAAAACACAGTAAACTTTTTCTCCGGAATATTGAAGCTTCCGGATAAGAGATTATAGGTTGAATCATAAACGGCATAACTTTGGAGCCACTTGAAACCAACGGTTAAGGTGACCTGCTCGGGGTAAACATCCGTCCGGGCCGAATCAATCAGCCGGTACAGAAGGTTGCCGGGGCTGGCGATAAAATCATTTAGTCCGCTGTAGGTAAAGCGGTAGGTAAAGCCGTTTACCGACTGGTCTAAAGGATAAACCGCATCTTTTACTATACTGTTAAAACCAAAGCCAATAGTTTTGGCGTGGGCTGTCTTTTGCCAGCCGTCAAAGAAATTTTGGTGACAGCTTTTGCAGGCAAGGCTTCCCACATACTGGCTGCTGCCCTGATAATAGTTGGTGGGAGTAGGGGATTCCATAAAGTAGCCGGTTTTATCCCGATGGCACAGGACGCAACTTTTCATATTGGGAAGCCGTTTTAAAGCCGAGGAGCCAGTGTTTTCGTAGGCTTCATCCGGTACGGTGCCGGTTTTCAGCCAGTAATCCTGATCAACTCCGTGAGCAGTGTGGCAGGTCAGGCAGTTTATTTTGGAAAAAGTACCGGTAACAGGGTCGTACTCAAACTTAATATTATAGGTGGCACTTAAAGTTGAGGCCAGTTCCGGATAGACCGTTAAGTCTACCGGGTGGCGGTAATTTTCATAATAATATGTTTGTGCTTCCACTGTAGTAGTATAATACGAAGGGTGACAGGAGGCGCAAAATACCGAAATACCGCTAATATACGTTACTTTTTCCGGTTTAGCCGGGTCGGTGGAAAGATAATTTTCTATATCCATAACTACCCGGATTGCCGGGACAAAATATGCATATAGAGGTACCGATGGCTCATAGATAAATTTAACTATGGTATAACCCCGGGAATTATCAAAAGTATAGTAAGTAGGGTCAATAACACCTTGACCGGAAACAATTCTGGTAAAAGGCTCATATTCATAGCCTGTAAGCCAGCGGTAGGGAGTGTAGGTGTCATCTCCTACCGATTCAGGAGTAGCATTACCATAGACAGTAAATTCGGTACTGGAGAGGGCGGCCATTAAAAGCCCTTCTTTTTTGTTTAAGTAAGCCTGTCCGTTGGGGTTTGGCGATAAAAGCCGGGCATTGCCCCCGGCTCCGTGGGGGTCATGGCAGCTGGTACAGGTAAAAGGAATTTTCCAGCGGTCGTTTATGCCATCGCCGTTTAAATCGGTTTGGGAAGTATCAATATAAACTTCTCCGGGCACCGAAGAAACTTCGATAATGCCCGAAGCATTATGAGCCGATAAAAACTCTTCATTGCCCCGGCCGAAAACCCCGCTATTGGTTAAAAGACTACTGTTCTGGATTTTGCCGTCTAAGACGTTGTAGGTAGTGGTAACGGTACCATCGTGACAGGCCATACAGGTAGCGTAATCGGTATACCATTGCAGGAGTCCGGGACCTACGGATGTATGGATAGAATGGCAGGAAGCGCAACTGTCGGTATTTTTGGTAAAGTTACTGTGAATCCGGTAAGAAGCAGGGCTACCTTCGTTTGGCAGATAAACTTCGTAAGGAAAATTCGAAACATTATCGGGATTAAAGGTTGAGACCATACCGTAGACGTTGTCATAAACTTTTGTTTGAACCGGAAGATAACTTCCTTTTTGTCCGTTATTGCCAGGAACTGGCAATAAGTTAGCCCTGGCGCTTACCGGTATAAAAATTAATGATATAAATGTAAATATGAAAATGTATAAATATAACTTTTTCATAATTGTCACCTGTTATAAAAAACTTTTTGCTTTTTTAATATCTTCTTGCTTTTTTAATATCTTCGTTAAAAAAAATTAAAATCCTTCTAAGTATAAGGTTATAGCAATAGAGAATATTTTTCAGCGAGAGCTATTATCAGGCAGGAATTTTCTTTTGTTAAACGAATAAGAAATTTAAGGGAGGTATTAACTGTGGAAAGGGAAAAAGCCTTTAAATTTAATATTCCTTACTTGAGCGGGGACAAGCCTTACCAAACTTTTTGGTTAATCTTACTTTTTGGATTTTCCCTGTTATTTTTACTGCCGCCCTTTTACCGGGGGTTATTTTTTGAATACGAACAGGAAATCGCTACCCTGTGGGCGGTAATTTTAGCCTGGTTTGTTTATACCCTGGAACTTGGCGAAAGAAAAACGAAGTTTTTACAGCTTGCTCTCGATTATGCGGTGCTTGCTTTTCCGGTAATTTACCTTGTTTCCCTTCTTAATGCGGCGAATATCGGCTTTGCGGTGGATGAATTGGTGCAAAATATTTTATATTTTTTTGTTTACTGGCTGGCAACCCGTTTTGGAACAGATCAAAATGCCCGGCGGGTGTTGCTCCATGCCGTTTATCTTGCGGCTGTGGGAGTTTCCCTGGCGGGGTTAATGACCGCTACCGGTGTGATTAATATCCGGGATGGTTATTTAGGAGGGCGAATTTACTCTTCTTTCCAGTACCCCAATGCTTTAGCAAGTTATTTGGCGGCAGCAACGTTGATCGGAATTTATCTCTGGGTAAGTTCTAATAAAAATTTACGCTACCTTTACAATATCGGGAACTTTGCTATCCTCACGGTGCTTTTAGGGACAAAATCCAACGGTGGCTTAATGGTGTTTTTGGTGGTGATGGTTTTATATTTTATCTTTCAGCCACCGGGGAGAAGGTTTGCTATTTTCTTTCACCTGTTTTTAAACCTGGCACTGGCTTTTGTGGTTATGAAGCGCTTTATTTACCATGTGGATGTAACCGGGCAGACCGGCAACTCCTGGCTTTGGTTTTTTATAGGAGTAATTTTAGCAGGATTTATTGAGGTTTTCATTCAATACGTGGTCCTGGATGAAACGGTGATTGCAACTTTAAAAAAATATAAGAAAATTTTAATGTACCTTGGTTTTGCTTTAATAGGGTTAGCTATAATTGGCGGTATAGTTCTTGTTTTTACCAATGAAGCGACGAGGGAAAAGCTTTATAGTTTGCTTAGAATCCGAAATGCCAGCGAACGGGGATATTTTTATCTTGATTCTCTAAAAATGTTTGCCCAAAGTCCGCTCATTGGCTGGGGCGGCGGGGGCTGGGGGGAAGCCTACCGGGCGTTTCAAAGTTACTTTTACATCTCTACCCAGGTCCACAGTTACTATCTCCAGCTCTTTGTGGAAACGGGAATCCTGGGAGTATTGACCATTTCTGCGGTTATCTGGTTGTTTTTTAAATATCTTGTCTATCTTATGCGTAACATTAAAGATTACTGGCTTTCCTTTGAAATAGTCACTCTGGGAGCGGTAGTATTAAATATTGGCGGACATGCGGCTATCGATTTTGATTTATCTTTAGCAGCCCTTACCTTGGTCTTATTTTTAACCCTTGGCTTTATCCGGTCAATTTATTTTACCGCTGCAGTTAAACCTGTACCCGAGAAAAACAGGAAAAAAGTTCAATTTAACAGCGTTCCTTACTTTACCCTTATGTCGGTGGTTGCCCTTGGCCTTCTTATTTTTGTAGGAATGCTTGCTACCGGCAGCCACTATGAATATTCCGCTTATGCTTATTATCAGGCCCAGGATATGCAGGGGTTAAAAAATGTCATGGAAAATGCTGCCCGTTATAATCCTTTTAATGCCTCTTACAACGAGAAGCTCAGGGAAATCTATAAATCCTTTGGGGATATCAATAACGCCATTGACCAGGGCGAAAAGGCGGTAGCTAAAAGCAAATATGATCCCTACAAAAAAATTGAACTTTCTTACCTCTATTACCAGACCGGGCAGATAGAGAAAGCGGCGGACTTAACCGATAAATTTATTAGCGATGCGCCATTCATGGCAGTGGTTTATGATGCCGCAGCGCGGATGAATATGATGTGCGGTTTGGCAGCGGTAAGAAGTGGGGATCTACCAAAGGCGCGGGAGTACTTTAATAAGGTAATTAAAGTTTTGGAAAGAGAGGAAAAACAAATTACCAGGTACACTCCCGAAACCCGAAAACTTCAGGTGGTCGCCCCGGTACTTGAGGTATCACCGGAGGTAAAATTAAATGTGGGGATTGCTTATTATTTCTTAAAAGATTTTACTAAGGCCCGGGAAAATCTTTTGGTTGCCAAAGAGAAAACCGATTTAGCGGCGGAAAGTCTTCTGTGGCTTACGGTTTTGGAAACCAGAGCAGGAAATTTAGAGCTTGCCGAGAAATACAAAGAAGAATTAGAAAAAACAGTAGGGGGAAGCGAACTTCTTAATAAAATTGATGAATTTTTAAAATTGCCGCTTTTATAGGGTGGGGGTAATGGAAAAACAAAAAACAATCGGCATTTTCGTTTGGTTGCTGTTTACCGTTATCTTTCAGGTAATATTGTTTTTGGTCTTTATTTCGGGAACAAAAGCGGCGCTTAATAGCCGCTTTTGTTTTTCCTGCCATGAAATGCGTCCCGAATACTATACCTGGGAAACCTCAAGTCACAACAAAATCGAGTGCTGGCGCTGCCATATTAATACCGGTCCCTGGTTCCCCTTCTGGGTTAGCTTAAATGGCGGGGCCAATCTTGTGAAGCACCTGACCGGCTTTTATGAAAAACCTATAAGAATTACCTACTCCATAGACAATAAGCGGTGTCTTTCCTGCCATATTTTGGAGTCGGTAACTCCCGGGGGAGATATAATTATTCCGCATGATAAACATCTTGCCCGGGGCGTGGCCTGTGTGACCTGTCACTTTGGGGTGGTGCATTATCAAATTGCCGAAAGAGGCGAAACCCGGGGAAATTATGAGAGCTGGAGTGTAAACAAGGCTCTGGCAGAACGGCAAAGCGTTAACCAGAAGCTTTTAATGAACGGATGCATTACCTGTCACAATGAAAGGGAAGTTTCGACCGAATGTAAAACCTGTCATTTAAAAATTGCGGCTCCTCCCGACCACCAAAAACCCTCCTGGGGAAATAACCATGGTTCTACTGCTCTAAATAATGTGGGTTATTGCGCTTCCTGCCATACTGGAAAAGAATTTTTGGAAGGGTTACAGGGTCAGAAAAAACTTTACTGGTATACTCGCCAGAACTCCTTTTGCCGGGATTGCCACTTAAGAAAACCGGAATTTCATTTAGATAACTGGATACCAAACCATGATGATGCTGTTGCCTTAAAAGGGGAAATTACCTGCTATGCCTGTCATGATGTTGACAAAGGTGAAGGAATAAATAAAAATCCAATTTACTGCAATAAGTGCCATGATTTTCCGGATAAGCTTAGCTAATAATGAATTTGTTACAGCAGGAATTTTTTATCCCCTGTCGAATAGCCTTTAATAGGGGGCAATAAGTAATGACTGTTCGGGCACCAACACCGGCGGAAAAGCGTACGAAAATACTGCTAATTATCGGCGGGGTATTATTACTACTTTTGATAATTTTTCTTAGCTTAATTGAGATAACTTCTTTGCCCATAACCTGTAAAAGCTGCCATGAAATGCGCCCCGAATATTACACCTGGAAAGCTTCCACCCATAGCCAGGTTAACTGTTTAAAATGCCACGTGGAGCCGGGAATCGGGAATTTATTTAGATTTAAGGGAGAAATGCTGAACTTTGCCTATCTTCACTTTACCAAAAAATATTTATTACCTATATCCCTTAAAGAAAGCATTCCCCAGCGTAACTGTACCCGGTGCCACGGCTTAAAACGAGCGATAACACCATCCGGGGATATCATTGTTCCCCATGATAAGCATAAATCTGCCGGAGTGCAGTGTCTGGAATGCCATAAAGGAATTGCCCACGGAAACATCCTGGACCGGCAGGAAACGATTGATGGCGATTTTAGCCGCTGGAATTTAACTTACGCCCGGTCCCAGATGATTCCCGAAAACGTCAAAACCAAAATGACTTTGTGCATGAGCTGTCATGAACAACGAAACGTAACCCGAAAGTGTGAGGCGTGCCACCGGCAAATTCGGCCTCCTAAAGACCATCAGGCGCCGGACTGGCTTTCCACTCACGGTAAACTTGCCCGCAAGGATTTAAAATATTGCGATATGTGCCACTCTTATTCCAATACCGGTTTGGAATACAACGAAAAAGATCCGGTGCGGGCATATATAAAAGGTAATTGTTTCTGTAGCGACTGCCACTCCAAGCGACCGGTAACTCACCCGATAGACTGGATCTCATCTCATGGACTGACTCGCACCAAAGCTGATATTCCAAGCTGTCTTACCTGTCACGACTGGGGTCAGCGTTCACCGATTCAAACCGCCGGACAGAGCATTGTTGCCGGAGAGAGGCAAACGCTTCAGGTACCCGGCGGGCAGGTTTTAGGAGAAAAGAAAACCTACTGTCTCCAGTGCCACCGGGGCCAGCATAATAATTTCTTTGCATACCAGGTACAAAATCACCCGGTATATCTACCTCCGGGAACCAAGCTTCAGGGATTTTGTTTTGGCTGTCATAATGTTCGCCAGTGTCAGCAGTGTCATAAGAATGCGGAAGCCCTGTTTAAAGAATTCCAGGAAGGGAGAAATAAGGCTGGTGCTTCTGAAAAGCTTTTAAATCCGCACCAGAAATATTTTAAAAATGGTGCGCAAAATCACCCGGTTCCCTTAAGTGCCGGGACCAAACGGGACAGCAGTTGCTATCGCTGTCATAACCAAAAGTATTGTACTGGTTGTCATAAAAATTAAGAAAAGGGGGATAAACCTTGAGTACGGAAGTTAAACCGAGCAAACCATCCAAACCGGTGCATCCGGTAGTAGCGTATTTAATAATAATTGCTTTTACGGCAACGATGTTTGTCATCGGGGTAATTATAGGTAAAGCCTTTTTCTGGGAAAATTACGACACCACTCCGATAGCGGACCGGATTATAGAAGTGGCCAAGCAGAAGGTGGCTCAGGATCCCAAAAACCCGAAAAATTATGTGGATTTGGGGTGGGGGTATTTCAAGAAAAAAGATTATAACAATGCTTTGGCTCAGTACAAAAAAGCAATTGATCTTGATAAAAAATACTACCCTGCATATTTAAACCTGGGGATTCTTTATATTGAAACCGGTAAGTACGATTTAGCGGTTAACACCTTAAAGCAGGCGGTAGCCCTGCAGCCCAAAAGCTCCAATGCCCATTTAAATCTGGGAATTGCTTATAATAAGCTGGGCAAATATAATGAGGCTTTAAAGGAATTAAAGCAAGCTTATGACCTGGCTCCGGGTTCGACCCAGATAATATATGAAATTGGTGTTGCCTATGAGAAAATGGGGAAAATAGAAGAGGCAAAGTATCAATACCAATCAGCATTAGAGTTTGACCCGAAATTTGAAGATGCGAAAAAAGCCTTAGAACGGCTCAATAAAAGTAAAGGAGGGAAATAATGAGTAGCCAGAATACTTTAGCAGTCAGATTAAAAGATATCTTCTGGCGCTGGGACCAGGAAAAGCTTAAAAGAACCCTGAAATGGATTTTTATAATAGAATTAATATTCTTTCTAATCTTTTATTTCTTAAACCGTAACCCGGTACCAAAGATCGTACCGCAAATCGGGCCTCCTGGACCGCCGGCTTTCCTTTATGCGATTTACGGTACCGACCAGAATCCCTTTAAAAAGCCTATGGCGGTGGCGGTATCCGGCAACCGGATTTATGTAACCGATACCGGCAATCAGCGGGTTCAGGTCTTTGACTATGACGGCAACCCCTTATTTACCTTTGGGAAACCCGGTACCGATAAGGGGCAGTTTAAATTTCCCTACGGTATTGCGGTGGACGGAGACGGCAAGGTTTATGTGGCCGATATGTATAACGGTAAGATTTCCGTCTTTAACAGTGAAGGAATTTTCCAGTACTATTTTGGTAGTCCGTCAGATATCAGCCGTCCTGCTGGCCTGTTCATTTCCGGTAACCGCCTTTATGTGGCGGATGTCGGGAAAAATAAAGTAATGGCGTTTACCTTAGATGGTAAGAAGGTATTAGAGTTTGGTAAGATGGGTACTGCCAACGGTGAATTCAGGGCTCCAAACTGCGTCTGGGTTGCCAACGGTAAGATTTATGTGGCCGACTCCGGCAACGACCGGGTCCAGGTCTTTAACCTCCTCGGTGGCTATGCCTACACCTTAACCGGCGGCAATAACAACGGTGAAACCTTTTCCTTTGTTAACCCCCGGGGAGTGGGAGTAGATGGCCGGGGAGTACTGTACGTGGTGGATAACCTTAATAGCCGGATTTGTGCCTTTGACCAGAACGGTAATTTTCTCTTTACCTTTGGCAGCAAAGGCGCTGAGTTAAATCAGTTTATTCTGCCCAACGGGCTTTACGTCGATGACCAGGGGAGGGTATACATTACCGATACCGTTAACCAGCGGGTGGTGGTGTATCAAAGTTAAGGTAGTTTAGCTTTAAAAGCTATCCCGAACCGGGATAGCTTTTTTGTTTGGTGAAATTGGTGAAAAAGATATTATTTGGTGAAATTGGTGAAAAAGGTATTATTTTAAAAATTTTTTTGCAAAATATAAAAAATGAAGAAGGAATTTTGCAAATTGTGTATAAATATAATAAATAGTCATATAAATTATGATTTAATGTAGTAAAATTTAAAATGTTTTTGTGAAAATATTGCTTATCACATGCTGCCATCCGGCGGCAATTAATCCCCGGAAAGGAGGGAGGAAAGGCAAAAAGGGGAGGCTAAGCCGGTAGAAATAAAGTAAATACAGGAGGAGGAGAGGATGAAGCGAGGTTTATGGGTCGTTGTGCTGACCATGGCGCTGGTAATAGCCTTCAGTGCATCCGCTATGGCGGCACAAATCATTGCACCGTCGGACAGCCTGAGTGAAAAAGGCGGCTACCTGCCAACACCCACGTCCAAGACGGTGTATAATTATCAGAACTCGCCAGCGGCTTTTAAGGCCGATGGTATTACCAATTATCCACAGGAGATTTATTTACCCAATGAGCAAAACCCTGCTAACTACCGTATCCACAGCAATTACAGCAAGAACACCGATGCCTGTGCAGCCTGCCACGCTACCCACACTGCTGTAGGGGAAAGCTTGTTGCAGTGGGGTTCGGTGTATGACACCTGTATGGCTTGCCACGACGGTACCATCAGCACCACCTATAACGTAGAAGAAGGATTTATCGGTAACACCCAAACCCGGACCTATGGTGGTATGTTTGGTACCGGAACTGAAACCTCCTTATCCCGCCACAATGTGGTAGGATCCTTACAAATCTTTGCTGCTCCTGGTGGCAACAGCACCGGTAGCTATGAAGATGCTCAAGCTGTTGGCCATGAAACTTCTGCAACCAAGATGTGGGATGTGGAGTTTGGTTGCGAATCCTGCCACAGCCCGCACGGTCAGGGTGGTAACGCCCGGATTTTAAGCCCGGATCCCAACAAAATTGCCCGGGTAAACTATGTAAACGGCGCGGTATATAACGATAATGGCGATCCGATCTATACTTTGAAGTTCACCAACCAGAAAGTTTACATGGTACGTCTTAACATTGCCGATGCTGTTTATTATGTAACCTATCAGGGTAAAGTTGCTTCTGGTTACGAGATTACCTGGATTAAGGGATATCCGTATTCCGGCGGTACCTTGGTATATGATGGTTCTACCAAGTTAACTAATTATGTAATTGATAACAGCAACGGTTATACAATTTTGAAACTGAGCTCTGCTCCAAGCTCGACCTTAAAAGTATACTTCTTCCCCGGTGTCCGCGTCAAAATGAATATCAGCAACTATCTCCAGGCCAATGAAGGAGTAACCCATAAAGGTGGATTGAACTTCTTCTGCGGCGCTTGCCACACCGATTACAACACCAACCTGGATTACAATACCGGTGAAGAAAGAACCGGTGGATCAGCTGAAGAATTAACCGGTAAGTACACCGAAGCCTACCGGCACCAGGTAGGAATGTATGCAGGCTATTTTACCAACGCCTCAAAGGCAAATATGAAGTTTGAAAACGGTAACATGACCTGTCTAACCTGCCACTATGCTCACGGTACTTCGAAAGATTTGTGGGATGCAACTTTAACCGATACTTCCTTCTGGGGAACTGACCCGTTTGTCGAGCTTGCTGGTTCTTCAGCCTTGAAGCGGGCTCCCAACATGGGTACCTGTGAAGCCTGCCACGGCAAGAAAGAAGGTGCTGAAGGTTACAGCGCCAATACCGGTCAAACTGATGTCCATGGCGTAACCACTCAAACCGATAACGGACAGGCTGGTGCCAAGTTCGTAGGTTCGGCTAAGTGCGTTGAATGTCACGCTTCTTATGCAGAAGGCATTAAAGAAACTTATCACAACAATATGGCAACTTACTACAACATTGATAAAAATACTGTAGTAACCGAAAGAGCCTATAGAGGTTCAGATGCATTATTAAGGGTATTTATGGAAAATCCGAGCTTAAAGACTACAGCACCTTATAGCAACATTTGGAGTAAGCTTGATACTGATAATGATGGAACTCCAGATGTTACTTCGACTCTGGATGTTCTCTTATGGGGTAAACCAGACGAAGCTGCATATGTTGCTGTATATAATTATACAGATGGTAAGTATTATAGGTATGTTGAACTTGAGAAAAGTGAAAGCGGAGTATATGAACTTGTTTATGTATCATATACGGGTTCAGCACTATGTGCTCCATCGTGCCACACTGTTAACAACTACTACTTTACAGAAATTTCAGCACCCAACTATGATCCTAGCGTTAATTTAGGAGTACCTCCAATTCAAAAACCTGCTTCAGTGTCTTCGTTCTATTATAATAGCGGTGGTGAAAAAATTAGTACAAGTTTACGGCAGTTACTGTTAGCGCCAGGTAATATACTCGATGCACCGGACAATACTGGAAAAGTTGAGCTCCAAATCAAGTGCGAAGCCTGCCATGGTCCTGGAAGCTTACACGTAGCAGCTCCAAGTAGCAAGAACATAACCGGATGGAAACAGTACGATTATGGCGTAAGAACTGGTGGACCATATAGAATTTATACTTCAGGCGGAAAAGATAATGTCCAGGGTATAACTCTACCAACCTTAGCACAATCTTGTATGAGCTGTCATACAAATAATACACACCAAGGCTACTATATTAAGTCCAAGCACTTTAGAAATGGTCAGATGGACTGCATGGTCTGTCATGATCCACACAGTGACAAGTATGAATGGCAGCTTAAACTACCGGTTAACTCACTATGTATGAGTTGTCACGATGCTGCAACGGCTACTGGCAATGTTCCGGTATTTACCAGAGAAGATGCTGGGAAGTTTATTGGTTATTACTCAACCGCGTATCACCTGTTTGATGATATGGGTACTGTTAATGAATCAACTTATGCTAAAAATAATACCTTACTGCCGTAATGAATTCTTTAAAAGGCAAGGCCAATGTCTTGGCCTTGCCTTTCTCTAAATTTGTGAAGCAAGGGAGTGTAAAAATTGAAGCGTTTTATATACGTAGTATTAATTGTTATAATAGCCGGACTTATAAATGGGTGTTCACTCTTAGAAAATACACCCATGGAAAAAATTATTAATAACGGTTTTATAAACAAAATGTCAAGTGAAATTAAAAAGCTAACTAATTCATATCCTACTTCTGAAGAAGAGTTAGCTAAAGCTTTTGCAAAAGCACTTAAAGACAATAGTATTTTGAAAGTAAAAAAATATCTTTTAGGAGAAGATGAAAATTACGCAAAGGCAGTCCTTAATATGGGGGGAGGTAAAACTTTTAAGATAAGTAAGTTAAAAAGTGATGTTAACGAAAGTTATTACTTGTTAGAAAATATAAACGACAAAAACGAAAAATTTGCTATATGTATTATAAAAAATGAGGGTAAATTTGTTGTTGTTTCTATAAGTCCTTATGATCCAAGTGCACCCGAAACCGAATAAAAAGCCTTTTGGCTTTTTTCATAGAAGCAGGAAAATCCCTCCTCTGGGTCGAAAATATATCCGGGGAGGGATTTTTATTGGCCAAAAAAATTGGAGCAGTGATTTTAATTTTATTAATTATTTTGGGAGTCCTTGCCTACGGCTTTCGGGTCTGGGAAAAGCCCGATGTGGTATTTTCCAGATTTGAAGGGGCACTATCTAAGGGGGATACGAAAACTGCTTATACCTTTCTTTCCCGGACGATAAAAGCGGAAATACCTCAGGAAAAATTAACTTCTCTGGATAGCTTTGTCCATGAGATGGAAAGAAAAGGATTTGCCTTTAAGCCTACTTTCCCAGAATTTTGCAGGAACTTCTTTTATCGGGAGTTCAAGCGGGGAGTTTCCCAGGGAGACGTAGTCTATACGGTAGAAATAGGTTTGGTCCGGGAATGGGGCGGGTGGAAAGTGGTAAGTGTCCGGTAAATTGGCATCAATGTAAAAAAGAACAACAGTGTCAAGAAGACGTGAGGCTGTCCCAAGGGGCAGCCTTTTTGCTTTCGCGGAGTTTCGACATTTCGCAAATTACACTGTATATTTATAGCGAAACTTGCGAAAAATTTTAATCTGCAAAAAGGAGGAAAATGGAAATATTGGAATAAATATAAATAATAGGTATAAACTATTCCGGCAATTAGCCCGGGAAAGGAGGGTTGGGTTAATAAGGGCGCCGGAAAAAGCAAAGGAGGGAAGGTATGCGTAGAACATTATTGATCCTGATGCTGGTGGCGCTTTTCCTATTAGCATCTACCGCGTCAGCGCTGGCGGCTCAACTTTTGGCCGGGGCCACCGGCAGTGATTCTAAAGGCCACTATGCCCCAACGGTAAAAAAATTTTTATATGAAGGCAGCGATGCCAATAAGACTTATTATCCCAATGAAATTTATCTCCCCAATGAAACCAATCCTGCCAATTACCGCATTCACAGCAATTACTCCAGAAATACCGATGCCTGTGCCGCGTGCCACGCTACCCACACTGCCGTAGGGCAGACCCTTTTGCAGTGGGGTAGTGTCTACGACACCTGCATGGCCTGCCACGATGGTACCATTGGAACAACCTATAACGTCGAAGAGGGTTACATCGGTACCACCGGTAAACCCACTTTTGGCGGAATGTTTGGGACCGGCAGTGAAGGCTCCCTGTCCAATCACAACGTAACCGGCGCGGTCAACGTGTTTGCAGCACCGGGCGGTAATATTACCGGCAACTATGAAGGGAACAGCACCGAAGACAAGACCAATGTCAAAGCCTGGGATATTACCTTTGGCTGCGAATCCTGCCACAGTCCTCACGGACTTGCGGGCAATGCCCGGATTTTAAATCCTAACGTTAATAACTACAGCTTTGTAAATTATAAAAGCAGCATGAACGTGGTTTATGATGAAAACAACCACTACTGGTATACCAGAGATGCACAGAATAACAAATACCAGTGGCTCAGGAGTTATCCCTATAATAAGGGCACGCAGGTCTGGTACAACAATAAGAAGCTAGTGGAAGGCAAAGATTATGAATTAAATGGAACTCAAGGTTTTACCTATATTGTTTCCTTAAATTCTGCCGACTTTCCGGCTAATGCCGATACAAGCCAGATAAAAGTTTACTTTTATCCCGCATTAAAAGTTACCATGTCAATTGAAAATTACCTTGGAATAACTGGGGATGAAAAAGTTCAGCACAAGAGCGGAATAAACAGCTTTTGCGGGGCCTGCCATACCGACTACAATACCGAAAACTTTGATGCCGATGGTGATGGTGAGCCCAATGGTTCTTCGGATAATTTAAACGGCCAGTACACCGAAGCGTACCGCCACCAGGTAGGGTTTAAGATTGACGAGTTTGAGCAGTACCTGCCGTTAACCAACATGGTTTATGAAGAACAAAGCAGTACCCGGAAAATTATGACCTGCCTTACCTGCCACGTGGCTCACGGTACCTCCGAAAACTACTGGAGCAGGACTTTAACCAATAGCTACTGGAGCGGCCAGAGCCTTACAGAAATTGCCGGCTCGTCAGCCCTGAAGCGAGCTCCCAATATGGGGACCTGTGAAACCTGCCACCGGAAAGGTTTTGCTGCGGAAGGGTACAACAGCAATACTGCCCAAAATGTGGGGGTAAATCCCGGGACCGGCGATGGGCTGTTCACCAGCACCACTGCCCAATACGTAGGAGCCGCAAAGTGCTTTGACTGCCACCCGAGCCAGTCGGCGGCGATGAAAAAAGCATTACCGGGAACGGCAGACTACCAGCCGTTAGAAGTGGAAGTGAGATACGATGGTTCGACCTTCACGGTTACTTATGATCCGGTCAAATATGCCAAATGGAAAGAACAAATCCTCCATCCCAAGAAGATCATGCCGGTAAATGCAATATACTTAGGTACCAACCGCTGGGTCGTATATAACATCCTGCCCGAAGCCATCGAAAAATGGGAGCAGTCTACAATGTACAGTAGCGGAACAAATGGTCTTAATAAGTTCCCCTGGGACTTCAAGTATGCCATGGGGTCCAAGTGGAAGCAGAGATATGTATACAGCGAAAGCGGTACCCTTAAAGTAGTGACAGGACCAAAGACCCAGTTTAACGCTGGATACCGGGGAATTGCACAGGGATGGGTAAAATATGACTCGGATACATTAGGGTCCAAAAACTTTTCTTCGTCCTGTATCGGCTGCCATACTACAGGGTGGAATGGCGAATTTGATGCCCAGGCTCAATTTGCCGACCCCGGGGTTACCTGTGAAGCCTGCCATGGTCCGGGTAGCAACCACGTTAAAGCTCCCAGCCAGGATAACATTAAAAATCCGGCGCGATTAACTATCCGGCAGCAAAACGATCTCTGCGGCAGCTGCCACGGCCGGGGGAAATCTTATGGATTTACCGATGCCAGATACAACGGTAAAGATTATATTTACGGTTATAAACCTGGAGTATCTTTAATGGTATACTACAAAATGTTCGGTTATGAAGGAAACTTAAGTTTAACCTATTATTATGGTTCAGTATCCAGCGGAACTTATTACTATAAACGCGGAACAAATGAAAGATGGGATATTCAAACCGGCGGCAGCAGCAACTTCTGGGCGGACAACACCAGTTCTGGACACCACCAGCAGTATATCGATTTTTACCAAACCAAGATGTTTGACACCGTATCCTGCATTACCTGCCACAGCAGTCACAGTAAACCCAATGCCAACAATATGTTAAAACTTTCGGCCGGGGCAACCTGCGCCCAGTGCCACGACAGTGCCCTTGACCTGGCAAAATACATGCCGTATACGGCAAAAAGTGCGGGCAATTATGATATCCGCTCCCACGCCTTTAGAGCAAGCTTTAGTTATCCGTACTCCATTACCAATAACGTTCCGGGTTTAAGATAAGTTTAAAACCGGGGGAGAGCAGCTCCCCCGGTTATTTTAAGGAGGATGACTGGTGCGCAAGCTCAGTTTTTTGGTAATATTTTTTTTATTAATGTTTACTGGGGGGTGTTCTTTGGTTTCAGCAACCCCTTTCGAACACATAGATAAATTTTCCAATGTATTAATTCAAAAAGTTTTTGTCGTTACCTATCCCAAAGAGCCCAGGGAGGTTTCCGAAAGGTTTATAAAAAACTTAAAAAACGGTCATATTAAAAAAGCATTGCAGTATACCGGTATACCTGATGATCCGGGAACCTTTGCTCCCGAGAGGTTAAAAGGATTTGGAGAAGCGATAGTTGATATAAAAGCCAGAGCAGTTAAAAAAGAAGGGGAGTACATACTGGTACAATTTTTAGGGAAAGATAGTTTGATTGTTTTTGTAAAATTGAAAAAAGAAGAGGAAAAATGGAAGGTAGTAGACCTGCATTTTTAAACTTGATGCCAAATTATAAAATTTAACTCCGGAAGAAATGAGGTGAAATATCTTATAATATATTCCCGCAGAGTTTAAAGATGAAATTTTAAAAGAAGGAAAAAGGGGATTTAAAGAGAATATATGACATGAGAGAAAATATCCATAAACTACTGCGGGAGGGAAAGAAATGCAGCGTTTTTTAGTGGTAGCGTTTTTATTACAGTTTATACTGTTAGTGACTCTGGGAGGGGCGATTGGCGCCGGACCCGGGGCGTTTGTGGATAAAGAAACGGGAATACTGGTTAAAACCGCAACTCCGGAAGATACGGCTGTTTCCTTTTATGCCCTTTTGGAGAAAGGCCGCTGGCAGCCGGCGTATCAACTTATGACTCCGGCATCGAAAGCTGCTATTTCCGAAAAAGACATGGAAGATATGGTTAAGCAGGTCAAGATTGCCAAGTCGCGTCTTGTGAAAGTATTTCCGGCGGAAAGGAAAGGCGAGTTTGCGGCCGTTGGCCATGTGCGGGTCATCCAACTGGAAAACCAGCCCAACGAAATGGCTGTTGTTGGTATTGCCATCTTACGCCAAAACCCGGAAACAAAGGGCTGGGAAATCGTTCGGGTGCCCAGTGAAATAGAAAACGTTTATGAGGATATTTTAGATCTTATCTTAAAAACCGATGAGGCGATGGCAATGGAAAGCTTTGCCGATGCTAATTTAACCCCTGAACAGCTTACCCAGATCAAAGACCAGATCAAGGCCATGAAAGAAATGCACCAGGCGCAAAAGGAAGCGTTAAATCAGCAATAGAAAATCAAGAAAACCCCGCCCGAGAAGGCGGGGTTTTTGGCTATTTTCGCGCAGTAAACACTAAATCCCGACCTTCGGGATCATAGGGTATAAGGGAGAAATCCCGGTAAAAGCCGATTTCCCGAAAGCCGGCATCTTCCAAAAAGGTTTTTAACTTTTCCACCGTAACCGGATATAAAAACATCTGCTCGGTGTAAATTTCTCCTTTTTGCAGGAAAACAAGTTCAAGAGTGAACCGCACCAACTCGCCAAAAAGTTCGTACCGCCGGCGGAAAATTAAATCCAGGTCCAAAAGCTTTTTTTCGGGGAAGGGAAAAGTTCCGGTTTTTAAAAATAAGGCAAAGTTAACCGTTTGACCTGCTAAAAGACCTCCGGGTAGTAAATGTTTAAAAAAGTTTGCCAGGGCTTTTTTAATTCCTTCTTCTCCTAAAACTGGTAAAGTGTTGCCGATACAAAAAATACCTTCAAAAGATTTCTCTAAGTGAAAAGCAGTAAGGTCGGAAATTAAAAATTTAACATTGTTTTTACCCCTGGCTTTTTCCTGTGCCTGCATGATAAATTCCGGGTTTATGTCTATCCCCGTTACTTCAAAACCTCTTTCGGCCAAAGAGAGGGCGTAATTACCGGTACCGCAGCCCGCGTCCAGAAGTTTTTTTGCCGGGGTAAAAAGCTTTTCTAAACTATTTACTACCGTTATATTAGCCGGAAACAAGAGGTCGTAATACCGGTTTAATAGCGAAAAACCCATCCATCCTTCCTCCTCAGTGGGAAAGCATATCGACCAGAGGGTAATAAGCCTGCCAGAGTTCCGGTAATACTGTGGAATGCCAGTGTCCGGTAAGCTTGGCAATAATCATGCCGCCAATAAAAAAGCCCAAAAGCAGTAACGAATACTGAAAAGGGGTTAAGGTAAATTTTCCAATTCTACTGCCAATAGACAAGGTGTTTTTTACCGGACAGACTTCAACGCAGCTATAGCATAACGTACATTCGGGAGAGGTGATGGCATTTTGGGTCGAAATCTTTAAATTACCGGGACATATTTTATCGCATTTTTTACAGGAAATACAGCTTTCGTTATTTCTTTTTAAAGTCAGGGGCGAGAAAAAAGCAAAAATATTCATGAATGCTCCATAAGGACAGAGAAACCGGCACCAGAATTGAGGAAAAGTAAGGGATAAAATTATTAAAACTAAAAGTACTTTTACGGTTAAGGCGGAAGGATTTAAAAAGAATTTCAGCATTTTGATATCGGCAACCGCATTGTAGGGTGAATGGACAAACTGCCAGGCGGCATCATAAGGCATGTCAATTAAAATTACTTTAATAAAGAACAAAGCGATAAGATACTTAGTGCTGGCGAGGAAATAACCGAGCCAGGTGGGGATTATTAAATCTCCGGGGATTATTTTTTTCCGCAAACGGTACAGAAGTTCCGAGACGGTACCGATAGGACAGATATGGCTGCAAAATCCGCGCTTAAAGAGAAAAGCGCTCAGAATAATTAAAATTAAAATCGTAAGGCCTGCCGGGTGAACCGGGTCAAAAATTCCGGTAAATAAATAGCTTTTTAAAGCTACCAGGGCGGAAATAGGAAGGAAGCCTTCAATTGAAGGAAAACGGTATTTTAACGCCGAAACCCCTTCGGTGGGGAATAAAGTGACTGCCCTGTAAAAGAAAAAACCGGCTGCAGAAAAAAAGAAAAGATAGTAATACTGGCTAAACTTTCGCAGCAAAGCTAAGCCCCTCCTTTTCTTTGCATTATAAAATAAAGGTAAAAACTTTTCCGTGACAATTCTCACAAATAAAAATAATCCTTGCATTGCGGAAAAAAATGGTTTATAATACATGAGGCAAGAAAAGGCAAGCCTTTCTGCCAACCTGCAGAAAGGCTTTTTATGTTTTATAAGCATAATTCCAGCAATTTTGCCCAGATTATAAATAAAAAAAGGAAAGAAAAAAGGAGAGTTTTTATGGAAGAATTTAAAAAATTGGGATTAAACTTACCGCTTTTAAAGGCGGTAGATGAACTGGGATATGAGCAGCCTACTCCCATTCAAAAGGAGGCCATTCCCCTTATTTTAGAAGGACATAACCTGGTGGGTCAGGCTCCTACCGGAACCGGAAAAACCGCCGCTTATCTCTTACCGGTGTTACAAAGAATTCAGCGGGGGAAGAAAGGGCAGGTGTTAATCGTTACTCCGACCCGGGAGCTCGCCCTGCAGGTGGCCGATGAAGTGGCCAAACTCGGAAAATACCTTAAAGTCCGGGCGCTGGCGGTTTACGGCGGCCAGGCTATTGAAAGGCAAATCCGGGGACTTCGCCAGGGGGTAGAAGTGATTGTGGGAACCCCGGGACGAATCTTAGACCACATCGGCCGGAAGACTTTTCCGATGACCGAGATCAAAACCGTTATCCTGGACGAAGCCGATGAAATGCTGGATATGGGCTTTATCGATGATATTGAAGCTATTTTAAACAATCTAACCAACCGCCAGCAAACCTTGCTTTTCTCGGCCACGTTGCCGGCTCCGATAAAAACCATAATTAAAAAGTTTTTAGGGGAGTATAAAACGGTTAAACTGGTGGGCAAGGAAAAAACCGTACCGGCGATTCGCCAGGTATATTACGAGCTTCCGGAAGCGGAAAAAATCGAGGGACTTGCCCGGATCTTAAACAGCGAGTTGCCCACCCAGGCTATAGTTTTCTGCCGGACAAAAAAACGGGTGGACGAAGTGGTAGAACAATTAAATTTCCGGGGTTATGCCGCTAAAGGATTGCACGGGGATATGAGCCAGCGGGAACGCACTCAGACCATTAAAAGCTTTAAAGCCGGGAAAACCGAACTTCTGGTGGCTACCGACGTGGCCGCCCGGGGGCTTGACATTCCCGATGTTTCCCACGTGATCAATTTCGACATTCCCCAGAACCCGGAAAGCTATATCCACCGCATTGGGCGCACCGGCCGGGCGGGCAGGGAAGGAAAGGCCATTACCCTGATTACCTACCGGGAAAAAAAGCTTTTAAAAGCCATAGAAGAAGCCATCAATAAACGTTTAAAGCGGGAAAGACTGCCGGAGCCGGTGGATCTGGAAGAAGCCCGGTTTAAAAAAATTGCGAAAAAAATTCGGGATACCATTAACAAAGGGGTACCGGCTTCCTATCTGGAAATGGCGGCCAAGCTTTTAGAAGAGGACGAGTCGGACCAGCTTTTAGGGGCAACTTTGTTTCTTTTAGAAAATCAGTCTTTACAGAATGATTTTTAGCGGTTATAATTGTAAAAAAATACTAACGGCCACTGGGGGTGCCGGGTAAAGCCGGCTGAGAGGGAGAGTTCTCCCAACCCTTTGAACCTGATCCGGGTAATACCGGCGTAGGGAAAGTGGGGAAAAGGAAAGATAAGCCCGTTTTCCGCTTTGCCGGAGGCGGGCTTTTTTGTCTGGTGGCCGGGGAAAAGGAGGGTGTTCAATGAAAGGTTTAGACTTGCGGGTGGTGACCCGCGGGGGACTTGCTTTAGCTCTTGCCGTGGTTTTAAGCTTCATTAAAATCTGGCAAATGCCCCAGGGTGGTTCGGTAACGCTCTTATCCATGCTGCCGGTAGTTTATTTTGCTTATACCGAAGGGTTTTTACCGGGGGTACTGGTGGGGGTCTTGTACGGTTTGTTACAGTATTTAATTGAACCGTATTTCGTCCATCCGGTGCAGTTTCTTTTGGATTATCCGGTGGCTTTTGGGGCCCTTGGCCTGGCGGGACTTTTTGCCAAAAAGTCGCCTTATCCCGGTGTAGTACTGGCAATTGCCGGGCGGTTTTTGGCTCACCTCATATCCGGGGCGGTGTTTTTTGCAAGTTATGCCCCAGAAGGCCAGAACCCCTGGGTTTATTCGGCGATTTATAACGGTAGTTACCTGCTGCCGGAATTAATTTTAACCCTGGGGGCGGTTTATTTCCTGAAAATCTTTGAGCGCTTGCGGAAGGTGACGTAAATGCGGGTTATAATTTTTGCCGGGGGTGAGGCCCCCGGTTTTTTACCGGATTTAACCCCGGAGGATTATTTAATAGTGGCTGATGGTGGGGCAAGGCTTTTGCCCCCGGAGGTCATACCCGATCTTTTACTGGGGGATATGGACTCGCTACCGAAAAGCCTGTTAGAGGAGTTTAAAAGAAAAGGGGTTAGGCTTAACATTTACCCTGCCGAAAAAGATTTTACCGATTTGGAAGCAGCGGTGCAAAAAGCTCAGGAGCTGGATGCTTCCGGGATTGTAGTGGTAGGAGGCTCCGGGGGACGAAGCGACCATTTTTTTGCCAATTTAATGCTCCTTGGTAGATGTAGCTGCCCCGTTACCTGGTATGGTCACGATTTTATCGGTTATCTAAATAAAAATCCCCTTACTTTAAGAGGGAAACCGGGACAGTTATTTTCGGTTATTTCCCTTACCGGAGAAGTTACCGGTCTGACCATTGAAGGGGCCAAATATTCCATTGTGGGAGCTAAGTTATCCGGGGGGACTACTCTGGGAATTTCCAATGAGTTTCTAACTGAAACGGTTAAAGTTTTTTGGGAGAAGGGAAAGTTAATTGTTCTGCAAATGTACGCTAAAGAAAAAAATTGAGGCGGGAATTGGTCTAAGCTAATTATAAACGATTATTATAAAAAAACTTACCGGCTAATGGTAAGTTTTTTTATTAAGGCTTTTTATTAAAAAGGAAAGTAATTTTTCTAAAAAATATCTACTAAAAATAGCGTAATGTCAAGAGAAAAAGAGTTTTAAACATTTTATGAATATAAATAAAATTTATACCACTATAAGCAGGGAAATACAAAAAAAAGTCGAAAAAAGCATATAAAAGAAAAATGGTGCAAGTTAAAGACCTCTTACAGCGATTAATCCCGGGAGGTGCTGGGCGATAAGTAAGGCTTATTTATCGCCTTGCCCTCTCCGGTATTAATAAAAACCAAAGGAGAGGTGATGTGATGAGGAGGAAAAGCTTAATCTTTATCTTGCTGGCGGCGTTTGTACTTCTTTTTAGCGGTACCGCCCTGGCAGCCATGGACCACTCGATGTTTATTCAAAAGTATGAGGGGTCCAAGTCCTGTTTACCCTGCCACCCCAAGCAGGTAAACGATGTGATTCACTCGGACCACTATACCTGGCAGAGCAAACCGGTAAACCTGATTGATGCTGCCGGTAAACCCTGGCCCGCCGATAAGCCGGTAGGGAAACTCGGGGGTTTAAACGATTTCTGCATTACCCCGGACATTAACTTTATTGGTATTTTAACCAATAAAAACGGAGTTGATGTAAACGGGGGCTGTGTTCAGTGCCATATTGGTATGGGGGCTCGTCCGGACAAAATTGATGAGGAAAAAGATAAGGAAAATGTGGATTGCTTGCTCTGCCACGCCGATTATTCCAAGTACAACAGAAACTTAAAGGCTGTAGTTTACGGGCAGGATGGCAAGTTCTACTTCCTTCCCAATACGGCGGTAATTGATATTGCCTATGTGAAAAAAGCGAACGTTCCAGCAGGAACAGTTGATATTACTGCTGCCTTAAAAACGATTACCAAAACCCCGGATAATAAAAACTGCCTCCAGTGCCATGCCTTTGCCGGTGGAGGCGATAATAATAAACGCGGGGATCTGGAATCGACCCACATGACCGATCCGGCGAAAGTTGATGTTCACATGGGCAAGGGGGTAAAATGCATTAGCTGCCATAAGACCGAAAACCATAAGATTGCCGGTAGGGGAGTGGATTTACGGACCAACGAGTTAAACTACAACGTCCGGTGTGAAAACTGCCATACTGCTTCGGTTCATAAAGGTCCCCTGGGGGCTACCTTGAATAACCACGTAAAGAGCATTGACTGCACCACCTGTCACGTTACTGAATACGCTATTACCAAATCGACAGATATTTTCCGGGATTGGTCGGAAGCGGAATATTCGGCAGCCAAAGCCCTTTATGAACCCAAGATTGAACGGGGACAAAACTTAAAGCCGGTTTACCTGTGGTGGAACGGCATTTCCTATGGCCAGCAAACCGATGTACCGGCGGTATTTAATAAAGATAACAAGTATGCTCCTAATAAAACAACCAAACCCGATTACGTAACTTTATTTGCACCGGTTGGCTCAATAAACGATCCCAAGGCCAAGATTTATCCCTTCCGCTACCATTACGCTAAGCTGCCCCTCGACCCGGTCACCGGAAAGTTCTTCCCGGCTAAAGCTGGCTACGTCTTTATGACCGGTGATGCCTTGGGTGGAATTACAAGGGGTTATAAAGAATGGTTTGGCGTGGATTTGGTAAGTCCGGTTAAGTGGGTATATGCCGAGCGGTACATGGGCTTGTACCATGAAGTAAAGCCCGCAAGCCAGGCGCTCTCCTGTACCAGCTGCCACAGCAACCGGGGCATCCTTGATTGGAAAGCTCTTGGTTACAAAGGGGACCCGATCCTCTACGGGGCCAGAAAAATTGCCACAACTCCGGCGGTTAAGACCTATACGGTAACCAAGACCACTTATCTCTACCAGACAGCATCTACCAAAGCCAAGAAATTAACTACCCTGAAGGCGGGCACTAAAGTAACTTATGTAAGTGCGTCGGGCAGCTACTATAAAGTCCAGGTAAAGGTCGGGTCCAAAACTTATACCGGCTATGTCTTAAAGTCTTATCTCAAGTAAGTCCGGCAGATAGAGAAGGATAAAGAGAGGGGTTAACAGCCCCTCTTTTCTTTGGGTGCATTTTACGTTAAACCCCTGAAAATGAGTTGGCATTAAAGGATTTTTGCCAAGAAATGTCGAATTAAATGGGAGAAAGGGGGTGAGACGATGCAAAAGAGGTTAGTCTGGATAATAGTTATTGCGGCGGTAATTTTAGCGGTGGTAACTCCGGTTGCCATTCACGAAACCAGTAAGCCGGAGTTTTGCAACACCTGCCATTCGATGAAGCCGTATGTAGCGGCCTGGGAGAAGTCAAATCATGCTGAAAGCGACTGTATGGCCTGCCACCGGGATCCGGGCTTTGTGGGACTTATGAAAGTAAAACTTGGCGGGCTTAAACAGGTAGCAGTGGAACTAACCCAAAAACCTGAACCCGAAGAAATTAAAGGCAAGGGGGAAGTTCCAAATAGGCGGTGTGAATCCTGCCATAAATTAAATGAGCTTTCCGGGCCGACAGCTATTACTTTTAGCCATGAGTTGCACGCTGGTAAAAATGATTTAGAATGTGTAACCTGTCATGGCGATTTAGTACATGGTACTCCCAAGACCCTGAAAATGCAGGATTGCCTTGATTGCCACCAGGAGAAAAAGGGCCCAACCAAATGTGAAAGCTGCCATCAGGATAGGGCAACTATGAAGCCGCAGACCCATGATGCTAAGTGGATTGCAGCTCATGGGACGGAAGCCAAAAAAGATTTGGCTTCTTGTACTACCTGTCATACCGGGGATTTGGGACAGGAAAAATACTGTAATGCCTGCCACAATGGTGTAGCAATGCCGCACCCGACAGGCTGGGCCCAAAACCATAAGGTTTCCGATGTAAAGGTATGCAATACTTGTCACGAAAAACCGGTGGAAGGTGGTAAGGCACAAACCTGTATTAGTTGCCACAAGGTGGAAATCCCCCATCCTACTACATGGACTAAGGATCACGGTAAGTTTACCCTGCAAAATAAAAACGTCGATTGTTACTCCTGCCATACCAAGACCGAATGCAGCAATTGTCATAAAGTAGAGATGCCTCACCCGGCGAAGTGGCTTTCAACCCATGGTAAGACGGTGCTGGCAAAAGGAACAAGTAGCTGTTATGGATCCTGTCATACTAAATCAACCTGCGACAGCTGCCATAAGGTACCGATGCCCCATAGCAGTAGCTTTAAGACTACAACCCATGGAGCTACAGCTTTAACCAGGGGAAGCACTACTTGCTATACCTGCCACAGCAAAACCGAATGTAGCAGTTGCCATAATAATTACACCCATGCTTCGGGATTTTTTGCCAAACACAGCAGCGAATACGCCAAAAATCCGGCAAAATGCAACACCTGTCATACTAATAAAACCACCTGCAACAGTTGCCATAGCAAGATTGGACATACAGAAAATTGGTTAACACGTCATGGATTAGCAGTGGGACAGTATGGCTCTGAACTGTGTGTTACCTGCCATGACCGGTCTAAGTTCTGTAGCAAGTGCCATCAATAAAAGTTAAAAGGGGCTTACTCCTCTGGTTGGAGTAAGCCCCTTTTACATCAAAGATAAAAGTCTTTGGTAAAATCGGATTTTTTTTTCATCGGTAACCGGATAAACTCCTTCTACCGGAATTCCTTGCTTTTGGGCCAAAATAAGGATGTTTTCCACTGCTTCTTTTTCAATTAAGAGGCATGTTCCGCAGTCGGAACGAATTTCCCGCGGTAGAGGAATCATCTGGAATTTAAAAGATTTTTCTTTCAAAATATCTTCCAATTGCAGGAGATGATGGATGGACGGGAAAGTTAAAAAGACCAGCTCACGCATTAATACCCCTTCTTGTTCTTGGTTCTATACATTATTATATATAAAGCAACAGAAAATAGGAAATAACATTTTGGAATAATGTTTCAAACTTTTGTTATATTTGCCATTCCCGTCCATCGCGAAAAACTTTTTAACAGCTCCCCTCAAAGGTCTCGAGGGTACCTTCTAAATATTTTTCCACGGCCCTCTGGGCATCCTTTTCCGTAGTTAAAACCGGGGTTATGCCGTGGGCTTTTAAGTCTTCCTGCATCCGCCAGCCCATACCGCCCGAAATTACCACCTTTACCCCGGCAAAAGCTTCGAGAATCCGGGCGTGGCTTCCACCGTGGCCGTGGCCGTGTTCGTGGTGGTGATGGGGTGGATGATGGTGATGGGGGCCGTGGAAGGTGTTTTCCAAGATTTCACTTCCCACAATTTTTCCGTCTTCCACGGTAAAAATAACAAATTTGGGAGCGCTACCAAAATGAGCGCTGACATCCTTTCCGGTAACCGACGCTACAGCAATTTTCATGTTTTTCTCCTCCTCTGGATTTTTATAGGTAAAGCTTCCTCCTTCAATTTTTAAAGCATAGCCGAGAATAAGAGCTCGGGCGATTTTTTCCCGGGCCGTTTTTAAAATCCGGTGAAAAGTCGGCCGGGAAATTCCCATCTTTTCTGCGGCCTCTATTTGCTCCAGGCCTAAAAGATCTTTTAGCCTTATCGCCTCCATTTCTTCCTGGGTCAGGGTAATTTCGGCAAGTTCCGTTGTGGGTATACCTGCAGGCTTAAAATACTTGACCGGTGATAAATAACCTACATGGCGGCATTTTGTTGGACGCGGCATGCCGCACCTCCTTTATGAACATAATTTCATTATTAAGTATAACGGAATAATGAACATATGTCAATAATAAAATATTAAAAAAAGAAACCATAATATCCTTTTCGGATTTATGGTTTCCTTTTCGGACTTAAATTAATCAGCAGGATAAGAATTAAAGCTATTATTGCGCCGGCAGCAAAAGTTCCGGAGGCACTTAAATACTGGCTGACACTTCCGGCAAAAAGGCTTCCCAGGGGAGCAAAGCCGGCGAAAACGGTGGTATAAATACTCATAACCCGGCCGCGGTAGGCGTCACTTACATTTTTTTGCAGATAAGAGTTGCTACCGGAATTAAAAGCGATGGTAAAATAGCCTGTTAAAAATAACAATACCATTGCCGGTAGGGGTTTTTTGGCTAAGGGCATTGCCAGTTGAAAGAAAGCCATTAAGAAAGCACTAATTTTAATTACTTTATCCAAATTGAGCCTTTTGGAGAAAGTTGCCATCGACAGGGCACCCATAAGAGCTCCAAAGCCAAAGGACGACATCATAAAGCCAAACATCTCTGCGGGAAGCTTTAAATCAATTCTGGCTAAAATGGGAATTAAAACGCTAAAATTCATAGCAAAAATGCTTAATGCGGAAACAGTTAAAATAGCCTTGAGTAAAGTCTTATGTTTAATAAGGTAGCGAAACCCTTCCTGTAAATCTTCTTTAAGGGAAAAAGAAGAGCTTTTTCTTTGTACTGGCAGATTATCCATCAAAAATAGTCCGGTAAGAACAGCTAAAAAGCTTAAAGTATTGATAAAGAAACAGGTAGCGGAACCGTATTTGGCTAAGACTAAACCGGCCAATCCCGGACCCAAAAGCCGGGCTAAGTTAAATATGGTTGAGTTTAAGGCGATGGCGTTGGTTAAGTCTTCGGATCCGACTAAATCGATAACAAAGGACTGCCGGGTGGGCATATCAAAACTGTTGGCAACTCCCAGGCCAAAAGCGATAAGTAAAAGATGCCAGTAACTTACTAAATTTAAGTAGGTGAGGCCGGCTAAAAGCCCGGAGAGAACCATCATAAAGGATTGGGTGATTAAAAGGATGGACCTTTTTGGAAAACGGTCGGCAACCACCCCACCAACTACCGACAAAAAAGTCATCGGTGCAAACTGCATGGCGGACAGTATCCCCAGAAGAAAGGGGGAGCGGGTAAGCTCTAAGGTAAGCCAGGATAAGGCTACCGACTGCATCCAGGTACCGATTAAAGATAAAGCCTGACCGAAAAAAAACAATCGGTAATTTTTGTGGGAAAGAGCGGAAAAAGTTCCAAGTTTAATTGATAAATCTTTGGCCATTTAAATCCCTCTTTTCCTATCACTATTTTAGCATGTAATTTCTTTAAAATGCCAAATAATTGGGGTAAAATAATCTTGGTGTAACATTAATAATTAATGGAGGGGTAAGATTTGGCACTAAAAATTGATTTTAATAACGTTTTTCATCCCCTTTTGCAAAATGAAAAATTAGTTGAACGGGACATAGATAATTTTGAAGATAAGTTTACAAAAGCCTTTTTAAACTTGCGCGAAAAAAAAGAAAAAAATGAACTTGGCTTTTTTCACCTGCCATACCTTCCGGAAGAAGAAGTAGCCGAAATTGAAAAAACTGCCCGGGAGATCCGGGAAAAGTTTAAGTACTTTGTAGTCCTGGGGATTGGCGGTTCGGCTTTAGGGCCGCTGGCGGTACATACCGCTTTAAACAATTTACGCTATAATGAGCTTCCTGAGGAGCTTCGGGGAGGACCTAAATTTTACGTGGAAGATAACATTGATCCCGAGCGGATGGCTTCGCTTTTAAAAGTAATTGAACCGGAAAAGACCGTATTTAACGTTATTACCAAATCGGGGGCTACAGCCGAAACCTTATCCCAGTTATTAATAGTTACGGAGCTTTTAAAGAAAAAAGTTGGGGAACGTTTTACCGACCATCTTATTTTTACCACCGACCCGGAAAAAGGTAACTTGCGGGCTTTGGCCCGGGAACTTGGGGTAAAAACCTTTGCCATTCCTTCTAATGTAGGCGGACGTTTTTCCGAACTCACCCCTGTAGGACTTTTGCCGGCAGCGGTTACGGGTATTAATATCCGGGAACTTTTAGCAGGAGCCCGGGAGATGGCGGAAAGGTGCGAACGGGAAAACCTCTGGGAAAACCCGGCGGGTCTGGCGGCTGCCATTCACGTTTTACTCTTGGAGCGGGGAAAAAATATGGCGGTAATGATGCCGTATGCCGACAGCTTAAAATATATGGCCGACTGGTATGCTCAATTACTCGGGGAGAGTATCGGGAAAAGGTTAAACCGCCGGGGAGAAGAGGTTTTTGTAGGACAAACCCCGGTTAAAGCCCTGGGGGTTACTGACCAGCATTCTCAGGTCCAGCTTTATACCGAAGGGCCCTTTGATAAACTCCTGATTTTCTTGGAAGTAGAACGTTACCGGAATACGGTGGTGATTCCTCCGGATTTTCCGCAGTATGCTGAACTAAAGTTTTTGGGTGGGCATACTTTAAACGAGCTGATTATAGCGGAGAAAAAAGCCACCGAATTTGCTCTCTTGAAAGCGAGAAGACCAAACTATACCGTAATTTTCCCGGAGGTAAATCCCTATACGGTGGGCGAGTTTCTCTATTTCTTAGAGGCTAAAATTGCCTTTATGGGAGAATATCTTGACATTAATGCTTTTGACCAGCCCGGGGTGGAGGAAGGGAAGAAGGCTACCTATGCCCTTTTAGGTCGGGAAGGGTTTGAAGAAAAACGGCAGGAAGTCTTGAAGGTCCAAAAAGACCCCAAATACATTCTTAAATAACCAAATCCAACTTCTAATTTTCCAAACCTCCAAAAAGGGAGTTACCCGAATTAAAAATTTTCTCTTATAAACCGGTACAACTCGTAAAAATCCCCGGCGTAATCGGGCATGCGGGGATTTTCTCTTTTTACCTCGTAATCTTTTAAAAGAAAAGTTTTAATTCCCAGCTCTTTTGCTACTAAATCTTCGGTAGAGTCGTTACCTACCATCAGGCAGTCAGCGGGCCGGGCTTTAATTTTTTCTAAAATTTCCTTGTAGTAGTTGGGATTTGGCTTGCAGTAGTGCATATTGTCGTAATGGGTAATAAAACGGAAATATTTAGGGGATAAATTTGCCCAGTAAAGCCTTTCGATGATGGCACTTTTAGGGAAAAGGGCGTTGGTAGCCAGAACTAATGTATGGCCCTTTTTATAAAGATAGCGTATCATGGGTCTTGCCAGGGGGTGGGGTTTAAAATAATTGCCAATGTTTTTAAAAGATGTGCGGTAAAAATCTTCAAAAACACAGCGAAGATTGGCGGTACCCGGGTAAATTCGGTCAAAAGACTCCCAGAAAACTTCGCTATTTAGCTTTTCTCCGGTGTTCCTCACCATTTCTTCGGTAGCTTTTAAAATAGCCTTAACAGTAAGATCGGGGTCAAACTTACCCTTGACGTAACTTTTTACTTCCTGAATATAAAGCTTTAAAAAATAGTCAAGATTTAAAGGAAGCAAGGTTCCGTCCAGGTCAAAAAGGATGAAAGCCATCTCTCCTTCTCCCTCCCTAATGGGTATTTTATCACAAAAAGTAATTTCTTAGCTTATCTCTTACTTCATTGTGATTTAGAAGGTGCGGGTTACCAGGGTATCGGCATCGAGGCCAGGCTCATCAAACCAGATGAACGCCTGGTTGTTTTTTTGCCGTAACTTTTGGTACATAATGTTGGCTTTTCTGGCTAAAAAGTAAAAGAGAAACTCTTTTACCTCATCATTATAAAGGATGGGGGTGAGGTTTTTATCGGCAATTTTCAAGCCGTAGCTAATGGGGCCGATTAACTGGCCGCGTACTCCGGGATAAGCTTTTAAATCTTTTTCTAAAAATTTTTCGTAGGTTAAGGAGTAGGGATGAGTAAGGTCAAAAACTTCGGGATTTTCTTCGGCTTTTTCGAGAAAGTTTAATAATTCGGCGAAAAATACCTCGGTGTCCAGGAAAATTTTTTCTTTTTCCATGTCAATGATAATTCCGGGAAAATTTTGCGAGGCTTGAGCGTACATGTCTTCGTAAAAGCTTAATTTGGGCAGTTCCGGGAAAAAGGGAATGTCCAGTGATAAGGCAAGAGAAATTGCCTCATCAATATTAGTATGGGGCATAATTCCCATGGCGGTAGTGGCGAACGGCGGAAATTTTAACATTTTAAAACCTCCTGGCATTTATTTTCTATTTTAATAAAAAAAGGGCGAAAATTCTCGCCCTTAAAAAATTTCTTTTTTAACATGATAAGTTTCAATGCTGCTATAAATGATATTGTGACTGTTAAGAAGTACTTCAAGTTCATTTATCGTTAAGTTTTTTACAAAAATACAGCTACCGCAATCGGCTTTTAACTCGAAGGGAACCGGCAGTATTTCGTATTTAATTCCCAGGTTTTCTAAAAGCTTTTTTGTACATAAAACCTGGTAGAGGTTATCAAAAAGGATTACTGAGTAAGTCATGGCTAACCCTTGCGGAAAATAATCCGAACCTCATCTAAAAGATCCTCTACTTCGGCTTGCCAGCCTAAGTTTTCTCCAAGCCATAAAAGATTTTCCCGGGAATGTTTTTCGCAAAGAACCGTTACCGGGTCGGTACCTGAACTTAAATGTTCCCGGACGATATAAACCGGTTCCGGACATAAAAGTCCCCGGACATCCACCGTTTTCATTGAATCCCTCCTTTTTAGGCGGTTTTGGTACTGGATTTGGAAAAGCCAAAGACGGTGCGTAGTTTTTCGCTAAAAGCTATGCTTACCGTTAATAGTACCGCCAGAGCAATAATAATCCCGGTAACTCCGGCAGCAGTAACCCCTTTGGGGGAAGCGGCGATACCAAAATTATGGGCTAAAGCCGCTCCCAGCATAAGACCTACTACTGTTATGGCCGCATCGGTATTGCCTTCACCGGTTAAAATTAACTGCCGCAATGGGCAGCCCCCTAAAAGCACTGCGGCCCAGCCGGCCACATACAAACCGAGGAAGTTCCATAAGGTTTCGGTGTGGGCTAACGGTTGATTGGTAAATCCGGGTTTAAAGGTACCCAAGTAAAGGCTACCTGCAAATACTGATAACACAACTCCCGCAAAGGATAGGAGGAGACGGTAATTTTTAAACAAGATAAAATCCCGGATTCCTCCAACCATGCAGAGCCTGAATTTTTGAGCAAGCCCACCAATCGCTAATCCGGCAATGAGGGAGATTAGTACCGGAGCATGGGAGGCTCCTGGGCCTTCTTTACTTGCCAAAAACAAGGTGGGGAATGTGAGAACAAGTACAGTTAAAGCCAGGAACAACAAGGGAAAGGCATAACCCTGGGTTCGGGGAACTTTAGTTGCCCGTCCGAGGGTAAAGTTTTGCCTGATAAATAAGGTGCCGGTCCAAACTCCGGCGATAAGTCCTAAGATACCGGGGATGGCGTTAAAGTCACCGGCTCCCAGACGAATAGCTGCCCTTAAGGGGCAGCCCAGGAAAACGAGCATGCCCCACATAGCAATAATACCGAGCAAAAGCCGGATTACCGGAGCGGAGCCGCCCACAGGATTAAACTCCCGGTTAGTCTTTGCAAGAAGGAAAGATCCCAGCACAAAACCTAAAATTTCCGGACGCAAGTACTGGGTTTTAGCGTTGGCGTGCAATCCAAGGGCACCGGTAAAATCCCGGAGGAAACACGCAACACAAACTCCCATGTTGGCCGGGTTGCCGTACTTGGAAAGCAGTAAAGCAAGCCCTCCAATTATCAAGCCTCCCAAAAAAGTAAGCCAGTAGTACTTTTTCTGCATATTCCTCCTCCTTTTTTAAATTTTTATTCGCTAAAATATATACGCCAAAAACCGATAAATTCCTTTAATATAATGCATAAAATTTTGGAATAACTACAAAGAGTAGGTATTCTAAACCTGTAAACTCTCTGCGTTAATCAGAGGGTTTATTTTTTTTTTGGTCAACGGTTAAAAACAGCGTTAAACCGTTAACCTAAAATTACCAGCATTGAAAATACATAATAAAATCATAAAAAAAGCACTTCGATGGTGAATTTCGATATTTAACGGAAAAAATGCCTTTAATTTAAAATATTTTTTAAAATCTTAGTCAGAAGTCTTAAAAAAGGGGGTGTGGGTTTAAAGAGTAAAATTATCACCTCATCAGAATTAAACCTAAAATATTTTTTGGGGGGATTGAAAAATGGCCTTGGAAGCAAAAAATGAAATTATTAGCCCACCGGCAATTACGCAAAGTTTGATTAACCGAGTAGTAGCTACTTCCACAATTGGTACTATGATTGAATGGTACGATTTCTTTATTTACGGTTTTATGGCAACGTATTTGGCAGCTGTTTATTTTCCCAAAGGAGATCCAATAGCCCAGACATTAACAGCATTTATGGCGTTTGCCGTAGGTCTTTTTATTCGACCGCTTGGGGCTATACTATTTGGAGCCATGGGTGATCGTATTGGGCGTAAGGCAACGTTTATGACAGCTATACTCTTAATGGGCTCAGCAACGGCTTTGATAGGTATTTTTCCAGGATATGCTCAAATTGGGGTTACAGCATCAGTCTTAGTCTTTTTAATGCGAGTAATTCAAGGGTTATCTATAGGTGGTGCCTGGGGTGGTGCAGCTTCATTGGTTGCTGAATATGTTCCTCAAGAAAAAAGAGGTTATTATGGTAGCTGGACTTCGGCAGCGGCACCATTAGCTGTGGTTGTAGCAAATGCTGTCATACTTCTTTTGAATTTTATGTTGGGCAAGGAAGCTATGGCGGCCTGGGGCTGGCGGATACCGTTTATTCTTTCTTTAATTTTGGTTTTTGTATCGTTGTATCTGCGCTGGAAAATTGAAGAGTCACCTGTCTTTTCGGGAATGAAG
>NZ_BDJL01000047.1 GCF_001950325.1 Carboxydothermus islandicus | reverse complement strand
AAATGCTGATTTGTGGTATAATAGCCATAACAGGTGTAACCTCCTTGGTTATTTATTGGTTTGGTTACTAATATTTTACCATCAGGAGGTTCACCTGTTATTTGTTTTTTATTTGGGGTGAATTTTTCTTTATCTTTTCTTCCTGCTCCTTAAAACCGCTGTTTTTCGCCCTACTTTGGGGTATTTTTATTTTTGGGTTTGTGTTTATACCTTATTTGGCGCGGTTCTCTAAACTTAGCAATTTACTC
>NZ_BDJL01000046.1 GCF_001950325.1 Carboxydothermus islandicus | reverse complement strand
AACATCTAATCTGCTGTTCACTCGTTCTACGCTGGTACGTTTTTTGTACTCTCTTTCCCACTTGTAGCTTGCCCGATCTATCGGCGTGAAGATCCTTCGGTCTTCCTTTAATGGGATTCGAATCCCTTGAACTACCGGACACGTTTCTTGCCCTTCGCAGGTTATTCCGTACTGCTTGGCTGGACACAATTTCTTCAATGTGTTTCGGTCTTTTTCAAAGCCTCCGTTTGCCATTTCTCTCCGGGTGTTTGTTTTCGGGCAATAACAATAAACGTTACCTTTGTAGTTATATGCCACATTGGTCTTTCCCCTGAGCAAGCGGGTTTCGTCTTCGTCTTTCCACATGTTCCGTATGTCTATGACT
>NZ_BDJL01000045.1 GCF_001950325.1 Carboxydothermus islandicus | reverse complement strand
CGCCGGCTTCCTTCAGATTCCACCTCGCGATGGACACCCTTGCCTTAAGCTAACGGCTACTACTACCTTCGCCGTTCAGGACTTTCACCTTATAGGCAACACCCATGCCGGGCGCACAGAATTATAAAAGCAGGCTATAACGCCTGCTTTTCCATATTAAGCATTTTTTCTTTTAAGGATAGTCCCCCGGCAAATCCTCCCAGGCCGCCACCGGCAGCCAGGACACGATGTCAGGGGATTATTACCGGAATTTTGTTGGTAGCCATGGCCCGTCCTACCGCCCGGGCTGCTTTAGGGTTTCCCGAAAGACCTGCTAATTCACCATAGGTAACGGTTGCCCCGTAGGGAATTTTTCGAAGCTTTTCATATACTTTGCGGGCAAAGGGCAAAGCCCAGCTTAAATCTAAAGGCAAAAAAGAAAAATCCACTTTTTCCCCGGCATAATAGCGCTTTAATAATTCGGCAGTTTGACAAAATAATTCGGATTTTACTGGATTTATCTCTACGCCGATTTCTTCCAAGGCAGCGTTTGGAGTAGCTTTAGGAAGGGAGACTGCATAAACCCCCTTCTCCGAAACTGCAATGGCTACATAACCGTAATCAGTTATAATGACATCACATTCCATCTTAGAGCCCCCTTTTTGAAAGCTTGAGGATTAGCTAAACAGGGGAGTGGATAGGTAACGTTCTCCGGTATCGGGCAAAATAACCACGATAAGTTTTCCTTCATTTTCCGGTCGCCTGGCCACTTCTAACGCTGCCCACAGGGCTGCTCCGGAAGAAATACCTACCAGTACCCCTTCTTCTCTTATAATCTTTTTCGCCATGGCAAAGGCATCTTCGTTTTCAACCTGAATAATTTCATCCACTACATCCCTATTAAATATTTTGGGAACAAACCCAGCACCGATCCCCTGGATTTTATGAGGGCCGGGTTTCCCTCCCGATAATACCGGTGAAGCAGCCGGCTCCACGGCTACTATCTTTACCCCCGGCTTTTTGGATTTCAGCACTTCTCCCACACCGGTAATGGTACCTCCGGTACCAACCCCGCCTACCACAATGTCTACCATACCGTCAGTATCTTCCCAAATTTCCAGAGCGGTGGTTTTCCGATGAATTTCCGGATTAGCCGGGTTTTCAAACTGCTGCGGAATAAACACTTTAGGGTATTGCTTCGCCAGCTCCAGGGCTTTATTTACAGCACCGGTCATCCCCAGTTCGCCGGGAGTCAGAACTATTTCCGCCCCGTAGGCTTTTAAAAGCATTCGCCGCTCCACACTCATGGTTTCGGGCATGGTAATAATTAAGCGATAACCCCGGGCTGCAGCCACCATAGCAAGGCCAATCCCGGTATTCCCAGACGTAGGTTCTATAATGACGGTATCTTTATCCAAAAGCCCCTGTTCTTCAGCAACTTTAATCATGTTAAACGCAATACGATCTTTAACACTTCCCCCCGGGTTAAAATACTCCAGCTTGGCTACAACCGTCGCTTTTGCATCTTTGGTAACTTTTTTTAATTTCAACAACGGAGTTCTGCCGATAAGCTGGGTAATATCTTCATAAATCCGCATTATAAAATCACCTCATTTTAATATTGTCCTTCTAAACCCATTATATTAATTCCTACTAATCCTGTCAACTATTATGTTTTTAATCCAGAACAAATTCGCCCTTCGGGCGACTTAAAAGAGTAAGCAGCAATGTTTACTCTTTTTTTCCTTTATACACCATACCACCTGGACAGTAAGGGCATTCAAGAACTGGCATTTCCGATGAG
>NZ_BDJL01000044.1 GCF_001950325.1 Carboxydothermus islandicus | reverse complement strand
TATCGTCACCAGGTAGGATTTGACGCAACAGAATTTACCTCGATTGATGCTGTAAAAGCAATAGGATTAAAGTTTGAAATCAATGAAGGGAAGAACATCATGACCTGTTTAACCTGCCACTATGCTCACGGTACTTCTGAAACCTTATGGAACAAGAGTTTACCGGCAGAGTACCAGGGAACAGAGTTGGCAGGGTCATCGGCATTAAAACGGGCACCCAACATGGGGACCTGCGAAGCCTGCCACCAGAAAGGAGCAGGCAACGAAGGGTATTTAGCCAATACCACTCATACCGGTGGTTTAACGCCAGCGGATTATCTTTTAGCTTTAGGAAGCTATGTAGAAGAGGAAAACTGTGCTGACTGCCACCCGAGCTACAGTGGTATAGTAGAGGATGCAGAAGGTAATGTAACATCAATGTGGAGCCACCCGGCAGTTCCGGGAACAGATGGTTATTCATACCTTTGTCAGGGTTGCCACGGACCGGCCAGCAACCACATCAAATCACCGAGCAGCTTTAACATCATAAATCCCGGGAAGTGGGGTTATGTTCAGCAGGTAGACAGCTGTGCTGGTACCGACTGTCACGGTGACGGCAGTTCAGCTCTTAAGACCGGTTCTAACAGTATAGGAAATTATCAATACTATGAATATACAGGTGTATTGGAAGAAGTATCTGAATACAAACTTAGTTTACATTACAACAGCGCAAGTTATAGCTGTTCGACCTGCCACAACGTACACCGGGTGGTAAATGGCGATGGAGAACCCAATGAAGGGTTACTGCGCATGGATTCAGCCAATCAGCTTTGTGCTTCCTGCCATGATGTAGGAGCAGGGTTTGACTGGAGCAACTACATGCCCGATAAGAACAGCAGTAATCCCGACATGCCGTTATATGTTCACACCTTCAAGTTTACCGATACAGTTGGTAATGTAATAGACACCTTAGGTCGCAGGTAGAAAGGAGGGGTATAGTTGAAAGCGAAATATAAAATAAATTTACTGCTGATAGTGTTGCTCCTGGCGTTAGCGGCGATGAGCTTTACCGCTTTTGGGATACCGAGCTACACTAAAAACCTTGCAAACAAGAGCTGTACTAATTGTCACGTAACGGCGAAAGCCAGTGATATACCAAAAGACAGCCGGAACAAAGCGGTAAGCTACGCAAT
>NZ_BDJL01000043.1 GCF_001950325.1 Carboxydothermus islandicus | reverse complement strand
CCGTATTTATGATGCCATATCTTCCATAATTCCATCTCTTGCCCACAACAAGGGCATTTTAATGGGTTCTTACCAAATGCCTCTTGCATCCGCTCTTTCCAGCTTTTTGCCCTTCTTTGTTTCGGCTTTTTTATCGCTTTGACTTTACGGTTTATCCAGTTCCATAAGCCGATTATTTTTTGCGCTAGCTTGTTTAGGTCTCGCCGATATAATCCATACCGTCTTACCATCTTGAAATTTTTCTTCGGTATATGGCAGGTTAATCGCCCAATAAATTCTAATACTCCTAATTCTTCTTCTTTCCGTTCACCGGTCTCATGGTCTTCATACCAGAATCTTACCCGTTCCCCGTCATACTCTATTATTCGATATTCCGCTATCGCCGGCCGTGCTAAGTATCTCCCTAT
>NZ_BDJL01000042.1 GCF_001950325.1 Carboxydothermus islandicus | reverse complement strand
GTGGCGGGCTTTCTTCCGAAAGAGAGGTTTCTTTGCGTACCGGCGACGCAATTTTTAGAGCTTTATTAAAAAAGGGATATAACGTTGTAAAAATTGATATGGATAGAAATATTGCCGAAACTTTAAAAAAGGAAAATATCGATTTTGCCTTTATTGCCCTTCACGGGAAGTATGGGGAAGACGGAGCCATCCAGGGGCTACTTGAAATTATGGATATCCCCTATACTGGCTCTGGAATACTTGCCAGCAGTTTAGCAATTGATAAAATAATGACAAAGAAAATTTTAAAAGCCGAGGGAATTCCGACACCTGACTATATTTCTTTTAACTTTGACGAAAACCCCAATCTTGAAGCTATCAGTTCTGAAATACTGCAAAGATTGAAACTTCCCGTGGTCATAAAAGCTCCCCGGGAAGGTTCAACTATTGGCATTGAGTTTGTTTTTAGTGAGCAAGAGCTACCGAAAGCTATTAAAAAAGTTTTAGAAATAGATAAACAACTTCTAGTTGAAGAATTTATTGAAGGGGTAGAAGTTACCGCTTCGGTATTGGGCAACTCTAATCCCATTGTTTTACCCTTAATTGAGATCGTTAGCAAGACTCGTTTTTACGATTATGAAGCAAAATATACTCCTGGATTAAGTGAACATATCATACCACCAAGAATATCTCCGGAATTAAGTCAAAAAGTTACTGAATTTGCCCGAAAAACGTACAAAGCTTTAGGTTGTCGCGGTTTTGCGCGAGTGGATTTTATGATTGATGTAAGAAAAAATGAAGCCTATGTCCTGGAAGTAAATACCATTCCGGGAATGACCGCCACCAGTTTATTTCCCGACGCGGCAAAAGCTCAGGGTATAACCTTTGAGGACCTGGTGGAAAAAATACTTATGCTCGGATTAGAGGGGAGGCATAAATAACGAATTAGTATGAACAAATTATTTAAAATAATCTCGGAAATTGACAGGCTCGGCTATAAAGCTTATTCTCGCCTTAAAGGCAGTTACACTTTTCCGCAATTCTCGTTAAGTTTTCTTAAAATTCAAGGAGATCCCTTTGCACCCCCAAGTATTGTAAGAATAACTTTAAAAGAAGAACAGCACAAATACCCGAAACAGTATTTAAAAAAAGAACTCGAAGTTCCGTTGGGCGATTTTATTCTCGAACGCTTCGCTAAAGGATTATCCCAGTTACCCAAAATCCATGGTTCGGGAAATAGCGGAGTAATCTTCGTTAATACCAACGGCCAGCAGCTTTTAAAACGAGCAAGTTTTAACCTTGATGGAACTGCTATCGAATTAAATTTTTATTTCGGTTTACCTGCTAATGGCAGAAAAATAAATGGTGAAGCTTTAACCAAAATGCTTTACGCTCTCAAAGATATCGTGGAAAATTATGTGATATTTAAACCTGCTTATGAAGACAACCTTAGAAAACAAATAAATCTTTTCATAGATCAGGAATACCTTCGTTCCTTTCTTAAAGAAAAAGGTTATATAGCCTTTATTGCCAATGGAGCTATCCTTCCCCGGGCTTCCGGGCAATCGGAAAAACTATTAAAAAACGCTGTCCCCTTTAAATCTCCGGAAAGCTTAAGCGTTACCGTAGATTTACCTAATTCCGGATCAATTTCGGGCATGGCTATTCCAAAAGGTGTTACGGTAATAATTGGTGGCGGTTTTCATGGCAAATCAACCCTTTTAAAAGCACTGGAAAAAGGTATATATAACCACCGTCTTGGCGACGGCAGGGAATTTGTCATCACCGATAATACTGCAGTAAAAGTTAGGGCAGAAGACGGCAGGATAATTAATAACGTAGATATTTCCCCCTTTATCAACAACCTTCCCCAGGGGATAGATACTAAATGTTTTTCAACCTTAAATGCCAGCGGAAGTACTTCCCAAGCTGCTAATGTAATGGAAGCCATTGAAGTGGGAGCTAAAGTATTATTATTTGATGAGGATGTTAGCGCAACCAATTTTCTTTTAAGAGACAAGCTTATGGAAAAATTAGTCGTTAAAGAACCCATCACGCCGTTCTTAAAAATGTGTAGAAATCTTTATAAGGATTTAGGTGTTTCTTCAATTATAGTAGTTGGCAGTCTTTCGGATTATCTTAAAATCGCCGATCACGTAATTTTAATGGAAGAATATATACCACACGATGTAACCGACAAGGTTCACTCCATTACCGGTTTTGAATCAAATATTACGAACATAAATCTTTCCGTTAAATCGCGAAAAATTAAAAAATGGAATAAATTCTTTACCAAAATTAAGGCCAAAGACCAGTTTACCCTTTATTTAGATAAAGATTTATACATAAACCTTCGCTATCTCGAACAGCTTTGTGATTACGGACAAGCTAACTTTTTAGCAAAATTTATTATGTTTTTAAGCGAAAAGAAGATAACCGGAGAATTGAAAGATATAGTTTATAGCTTTTGGCAGGAAATTAACTCCCAGGGTTTTAAAATAGTTGGGGTAGAGCCAAATTTGGCTCTTCCAAGATGGCAAGAAATGGCTTTTATTATAAATAGAATTCCCGATATTTTTATTACATATTAAGGAGAGTGAAAAAGATGGAGTTCATGTGTATAATTTGCGGGAAAAAATTTACCATCGATTTAATTGTCGATGAAGACGATGACCTGGTGGTTAAGCCTTCAAATTTGCAAATCTGCGAACTCTGCAAAAAAAAGTTAAAGAAGGAAGCAGAGGATAGCAGTAAACCGGTAAAACCCATAGGTTAATTATAAAGAAGGAGGGATACAAAATGGCAGTGGGTATTTTAACCGGTGGCGGTGATTGCCCGGGCTTAAATGCAGTAATTCGGGCTTTAGTGAAAACTCTTCAACAAAAGCTTCCCGAAGAGAAAATAATCGGTTTTTTAGACGGTTTTCGCGGGGCAATTGAAAACCGAAGGGTGCCACTGACAACGAAAGACGTGGTAGGTTTACTCCCTAAAGGCGGAACGATTCTGGGCACTTCCAACCGGGATAATCCTTTTAAATTCCCCATATCTGTTAACGGCACCTTAGAATTTCACGATGTTAGCGATACTGTAATCGAAAATTTACACAAAAACAATATTGAGGTGTTATTTGTCATTGGGGGTGATGGTTCTCTTTCTATTGCCCATGAACTTTCCCAAAAGGGTGTAAAAGTTATAGGAATCCCAAAAACTATAGATAATGACCTGGATGCCACCGATTTTACCTTTGGCTTTGACAGTGCGGTAAGGACCGCAACCAAAGCTCTTGATATGCTTCACACTACTGCTGAATCCCACCACCGGATCATGGTTTTAGAGGTTATGGGACGATATGCCGGCTGGATTGCCTTATATTCGGGACTGGCCGGAGGTGCAGACGTTATTTTGATTCCCGAGATTCCCTTTAACTGGGATGCCGTTTGCCGAAAAATTCAGCAAAGAAAAGCCGAAGGAAAGCATTTTTCCATCGTGGTGGTTGCTGAGGGAGCCTATCCCGAAGGTGGGGAAAGGGTAATTGCAAGATATGTCAAGGAAAGTACCGATCCGGCCCGTTTGGGGGGAATTGGCCAGGTAGTAGCTGATCATTTAAGCCGCTGTACGGGTTTAGAAAGCAGGGTAACGGTATTAGGTCACCTGCAAAGGGGTGGAGGTCCTACACCCTTTGACCGTATCCTGGCGACACGCTTTGGGGTTGCTGCAGTAAATACATGGCTTCAGGGTAATTATAATGTCATGGTTGCCCTTTTAGGGGGCAGGGTAACTACGGTGCCTTTAAGTGAAGGAATAAAAAAATTAAAATTAGTCCCCGTTGATTCAGAATTAATTGTAACCGCTAAAGCAATAGGGATAAGTTTTGGAGATGAATGATTGATATGTAAATGTATGTTTACAATATGTAAACAATTGTCTACGATAGTTAATTAATTTTTTCTTAATTTAATTGGTTTTAAAATGGCATTAATTTTGCTAAAACTTTTAATTGCAAGAAAATTAATATTTTAAGGAGGGGGTTATTGTGGATTTTCGGTTATCGGAAGAACACGAATTATTACGGCAAACGGTAAGAGATTTTGCCGAAAAAGAAGTTGCACCTTCAGCGGCTGAAAGGGATGAAGAGGAAAGGTTTGATCGGGAAATTTTTAATAAAATGGCCGAATTAGGCTTAACAGGCATTCCCTGGCCGGAAGAATACGGTGGGGCCGGCATGGATTACATCGCTTATGCCATTGCTGTGGAAGAACTTTCACGGGTTTGTGCTTCCACGGGAGTAACATTATCCGCTCATGTCTCTTTGGGTAGTTTCCCTATTTTTAAATACGGGACGGACGAACAAAAGGAAAAATACTTAAAACCGCTGGCTTTGGGCGAAAAACTTGGTGCTTTTGGTCTCACCGAGCCTTCTGCCGGTAGTGATGCCGGTTCTTTAAAAACCACCGCCGTTCGTGATGGCGATTATTATGTTTTAAACGGGTCAAAAATTTTCATAACCAATGGTGGGGAAGCTGAAATTTACGTGGTTTTTGCTACCGTTGATAAATCTAAAGGACACAAAGGAATTTCCGCTTTTATTGTTGAAAAAGGGACCCCGGGCTTTTCTTTTGGTAAGAAAGAAAAGAAGTTAGGCATTCGTTCCTCTCCAACGGTGGAGTTAGTATTTGAAAACTGCAGAATTCCCAAAGAAAATCTTTTAGGGGAGGAAGGTCAGGGATTTAAAATTGCCCTATCTACTTTAGATGGAGGACGCATTGGTATCGCTGCTCAGGCGGTAGGTATAGCCCAGGGAGCTTACGAAGCTGCAGTAAAATATGCCAAGGAAAGAACCCAGTTTGGTAAGCCCATAGCTGAATTTCAGGGAATAAGCTTTATGTTAGCAGACATGGCTACTAAAATACAAGCAGCAAGGCTCTTAGTTTATCATGCTGCCTGGCTTGAATCAAACAATTTACCCTATGGTAAAGCAGCGGCAATGGCCAAACTTTTTGCTTCGGAAACGGCAATGGAAGTAACTACTAAAGCCGTGCAAATTTTTGGAGGCTACGGTTATACCCGTGAATATCCCGTAGAACGAATGATGAGAGATGCTAAAATCACCGAAATTTATGAAGGTACCAGTGAAGTGCAAAGAATAGTCATTTCTTCGTATATCTTAAAGGAGTTTTAATTGGTATAATAATCCTGTATAAGATTAAAGCAGAGGAGGAGCCTAATGCCAGCAACACCTTCAGCAGAATACCAAAAAAAATTGGTAGATGTGGACCACGCCCTTTCTTTGATAAAAGATAACGATAATATTGTGGTTTCCCTTGGGGCAGCAGAACCATTACTTCTTTTGGAAGGTTTAGGCAAAAAAGCTTTGGAATTAAAAGGAGTTAAAGTTTACCAAATACTGCCCGTCCATTCTCCATCTTACTTAAAACCAGAGCTAAGCGATAACATAAAACACATATCGTTTTTCGCTGGCAAACCGGTCCGGGAGTTAATCCATCAGGGATATGCCGAGGCATTTCCCTGTCACTTTCATGATGTTCCCAGAATAATTCAGGATTATTTGGATGTCGATGTTTTTATGACCACGGTTTCGCCCATGGATGAACATGGTTTTTTTAGCCTGGGAACATCGGTGGATTATTCGCTGGCCGCCCTTAAAAAAGCCAAAAGAGTAATAGTTGAAGTAAATCCCAATATGCCAAGGACTTTGGGACAAGGAATAGTGCATATTTCCGAAATAGATTTTTTAATTGAAAGCCAGCGAGAGCTTCCTGAACTTCCTTCGGAAGAGCTCAAACCGGAAGATTACCGGATAGGTGAGTTTATTGCTGAACTGGTGGAAGATGAGTCCACTCTGCAGTTGGGAATTGGTGCCATACCCAACGCAGTTGCGAAATTTTTATTAAACAAACGCGACTTGGGTATTCATACCGAAATGATTACCGACAGCATGGTTGATTTGGTAGAGGCAGGTGTGGTTACAGGACGGGCTAAAACACTTCATCCCTATAAAATTATTGGCACCTTTGCCTTTGGTTCCAAAAAACTTTATAAGTTTTTAAATAACAACCCAATGGTGGAAATGCACCCCGTTTCTTATACCAATAACCCTTGGGTGATTGGTCAAAACAAAAAAATGGTTTCGATAAATACCACCATTGAAGTCGATTTGTGGGGACAGTGTGCTTCGGAAAGCATCGGCACAAAAATTTACAGCGGTAGCGGCGGTCAGGCAGACTTTGCCCGGGGGGTTTTGTATTCTCCCGGGGGTAAAGGAATAATTGCATTGCATTCTACGGCAAAAGACGGACAGATTTCCAAAATTGTTCCCACATTAAAACCGGGAGCTATAGTCACCAATTCCAAAAATGATGTTGATTATGTTGTAACGGAATTTGGGGTTGCTAAACTGAGAGGTAAGACTTACCGGGAAAGAGCTAAAGCACTAATAAACATAGCCCATCCCGATTTCAGAGATGAACTTAAGTTTCAAGCAAAAAAGTTAAATATATTGTAATTAATTTTTTCAGGGGGGATTTAACTTTATGAAATTAGTAGTCCTTTTAAAGCAAACCTTTGACACCGAAGCCAAGATAGTGCTAAAGGATGGGAAAATTGACGACAGCGGGGTTACTTTAATCATTAACCCCTACGACGAATTTGCGGTAGAAGAAGCCCTGAGGATCAAGGAAAAACTTGGGCAGGGGGAGGTAGTGGTAGTATCGGCGGGGAGTGATAGGGCCCAGGAAGCGTTACGGCAGGCCTTGGCCATGGGAGCCGACCGGGCGGTACTGGTCAAAACCGACGGCTTGCAGTTAGATGAAAGCGTGGTAGCCGAAGTACTGGCGAAAGTGCTGCAGCAAATGGAATACGACCTTATCTTAGCCGGCTGGCGGGCCATTGACGACAGTTCCGCCCAGGTGGGGGTGCGGGTAGCCGAGATTTTAGGTTTA
>NZ_BDJL01000041.1:38620-65386 GCF_001950325.1 Carboxydothermus islandicus | reverse complement strand
AGCTTATACCGCCTAAGTTCCCTTGCAAGAACTAAAGCGGGAGCTGTTTTTTAAATTCAGGGACATTTATCGGGAGGAGGGGATTGGGAGTGGGGAGGGGGGGACCTCTTCTTGTCCTCCCGACTTGTCCTTTCATCTTTATAATAATTGATAATTGTTACTAATATATTAAGGCAATGTTAAGAAATGGTTACAAATAATGAGTTTTTTCGACATCACTCGACATACTAATAAGGTAACTCATTTCCTCTATTATTACAGCTTAATTTTTGCTAAAATAAAAAAAATACTACTTGGAGGTGTCCTTTGATGCTTTTAGCTACAAGCGGAAGATTGGACGGTTTCAAAGTTACAAAGTATTTGGGTATTGTAACCGGAGAAGCGATCATGGGAACGAACTTTATCCGGGATTTACTTGCTTCCATTAGCGATATTATTGGCGGTCGGTCGGGAGCTTACGAGCAGCAGTTAGAAGAAGCAAGAAATATAGTTTTAAATGAGATGAGTGAGAGAGCTAAACGACTTGGAGCAAACGCTGTAATAGGAATAAGTTTAGACTATGAAAGTGTTGGGCAATCAATGCTCATGGTAGTTGCCACAGGAACTGCCGTCTATATCGAACCCGAAATGTAAGATACCATTATTTGTTGCTTGCAGAGGTATCAGGAAAAAATTATAATTATTTAGTGGCAAAACTGAATAAAAGCGAGTAAGCCGGATGACCGCGGGGAGAAATCCCTGAGGAAAGTCCGAGCTCCATAGGGCAGGATGCCGGGTAACGCCCGGTGGAGGCGACTCCAAGGAAAGTGCCACAGAAACAAACCGCCTTATTGGAAGTTGGAGGTTAGAGGTTAGAAGTTGGAAAGGAGAAATTAAATGATTTACTCCTTTAAAGATTTAGAAGTTTACCAAACTTCTTATAATCTTGCTCTAGAAATATATAAAATCATAACAACTTTTCCCAAATATGAGCAGTACGAGCTTGCAAGTCAATTTCGCAGAGCCGTAATTTCTATTCCTTTAAATATTGCGGAAGGCTTTGGTCGTAAACGTTCAATTTTAACTTTTAAAAGTTTTATTTTAAATAGCCTTGACTCTTGTAATGAAGTGTTAGTATTACTGGACTTTGCAAAGGATTTAAATTATTTAGATGAAAACACTTACCAATACTTTTATAGGGAATATGAATTACTTGCTAAAAAAATAAATCGCTTATATGCCAATTGGAAATAATGTTTTTTCTAATTTCTAACTTCCAACCTCCAACTTCCAGTAGGGTAAGGGTGGAAAGGTGAGGTAAGAGCTCACCAGCGGGCAGGTAACTGTCCGGCTAGGCAAACCCCATCCGGAGCAAGACCAAATAGGGGGACTATAGAGTGGCCCGCTCTGTCCCCGGGTTGGTCGCTTAAGGCCTCTGGTGACAGAGGTCTCAGATAGATGGTCATCCTCGACAGAACTCGGCTTACAGGCTTACTCGCTTGAAAAAAAAGGCTATAAGCCCTATTCAAGAGGGCTTATAGCCTAAAATTTGAAGGATAAATAGAGAGGAAGTTACTTTTATTATAAAGTATTACCTCCGTAAATTGCAACAATAATAAAAAATTTTTATGGGCTGAAATCTATAAATACCTTGATATTTCTTGATTTTTTTGTCATTTTTTGTTTTATTTATTTCTTAAATTTCATTATTCGGGATAATATAGCAAACGTTTACAATTTGGGCAAATACTTCCTTCTCCCTGCCCGAGCTTTAATTTTTTGGTTAGTTCAAAGGGCAAACTCATAAAACACCCATAACACGTTTCTTTTTCTACCACCGCCACCGGATTTAAATACTTTTCTTTTAACTCCTTATATTTTGCATAATAGGGATTTTTCTTAAGTTTTTCCCGCTCCCGCGCTAACTTTTGCCGAAGAGCCTCTAAATTCCTTTGATATTCTTCTTCTGCCAGCTTTATCTCTTCCTGCCATTTCAAAAGCCGTTCTTTACCCTCGGTGAGTTTAACTTTAAGTTTTGTCACTTCTTCTTTTAATTCTTCTTCCCGGTCAATAATTTCCAGTAACCGCTCTTCTTTATCGGATTTCTCGTTTTTTAATAATTCAAGCTTAAATTGATACTGTTCAATTTGCTTTAAATTTGTACCTTCCCTATAAAGCTTTTGCTCAAACTCATTTATTTTGTCATCCAGTTCCAGTAATTCTTCTTCTAATTTCTTGATTTCTTTTTCTGTTTTTGCTAACTCGTCTTTAATTTCATAAAATATTTTTCGGGTACTTTCCCAGGTCTTCCGGGCCATATTAAAACTTTCCCGATTAACCAATATCCGCTCATCTTTTGCTAACTTCCGCTCTTCTTCTTCTAAAAGCATAAACTTATATAACTCGCGTATATACTGCAAAATATTACCCCCTGCTACTTTTAAAAAATTTAAATACCGGCTCCCCCTTCTCAACAACAATACTTAATCCCTCAATTTTTCTTAAAAGGGGAAGCAAAAGCTCAGTAAATATTCTTTCCGTTTCCCAGTGCCCGGCATCGATAAAATTTATTCCGGCTTCGATCATTGCAATCGCTTCATGGTATTTTATATCCCCGCTTAGAAAAACATCCGCTCCCGCAAACTTTGCTTTTGGCCAATAGCTTCCCCCGGCTCCCGTTACCACCGCAACTTTTTTCGGAACCGAATTTAAATCACCACCGTATCTTAAATTTTCTATCCCTAATTTTTCCGCTACAAATGCTAAAAATTCTTTAAAGCTTTTTTTACCGGTTAACCCGATTCTTCCCATTCCCCCCAGATAATTTTTGTTCTCCAGAGGATAAATATCGTATGCCACTTCTTCATAGGGATGAGCTTTTAACATAGCCTTTACCACTTTTGCCAAAAGCCTTTCCGGAACAATTGTTTCGATCTTAATTTCTTCTACCCTTTCCAGCTTGCCCACCGCACCGATATACGGATTTGTACCTTCAAGGGGTAAAAAGGTCCCGATACCCCGGGTGTTAAAAGTGCAGTGAGAATAATTGCCGATAAAACCCGCCCCTGCAGCTCCCATCGCATCTCTAACCGTCTCCCAGTGGGATTCCGGAACAAAAACGGAAAGTTTATAAAGTTTTTCAAAAACTTCCTCCCCCAGGGGCTTAACTTCCTGAAGCTCTAAAAGCTCGGCTAAATAATCGTTTATCCCCCCGTGCGCTATGTCTAAATTGGTGTGAATGGCGTATACCAAAATTTGCTTCTCTATAAGTTTTAACAGAAGCAAACTTTCCCTTCGGTCAAATGTCAGGGATTTAAGCGGTTTAAAAAAGAGGGGATGGTGGGTAATTATTAAATCAACCTTTTCGTTTACCGCAAAATCAACGGTAGCTGCAGTAATATCCAAAGCCAGCAAAACCTTACGTACTTCTTTTTCAAAATAAATTTGCCAGCCGGGATTATCCCACTCCATTGCCAATTTCTGTGGAAATTTTTCTTCAATAACCGCCGCTATTTCCTGCGGATGGGCCAACTTTTTAACACCTCCTCAAGATAATTTAAAATCTCACTAATTTCCTTAGCCTTTTCTAAATCTTTCACCTGCGCCTTTTGTAAATTAATCAGGATTTTCCGGTATTTTTCTTTTTGCCCCGCTAAATATTTTTTCGTAAGTTCATCCCTGCTCTTAAGCAAGACCGGTCCTAAGCCAATTTCAACGTTATTTAAATCCTCCATTTGACCGGCCTCCGCAACAACAACTTCATAAAGTCTGCTTTTTTCCTCCACTATTTCCTCGGCAATAATCCGGTAACCTCTTGACACCAGTTTTAAGCGTAAAGCATAACTATCCGCCATCGGTTGCAGGATAAGGCGAACTTCCCGGGCGATTTCCGGTCGACCTTCGATAATCCGTGCAATAGTATTTCCACCCATACCCGCAATTACCACACTTTTAACTTCTCCCGGTTTTAAAGGAGATAACCCATCTCCCAGCCTTAACTCAATTTTACCCAAAAGCCCGTATTTTCTAATTTCGCTCTGAGCGTGATTCAACGGCATTTCATTTAAGTCGGTAGCAATTACCTTGGGGCAAATATTCATGCTTACCAGATAAATTGGCAGTTTAGCATGGTCCGTCCCAATATCCGCCGCAGGTTCACCGGTAATCACGTGTTTCGCCAATGCTTTTAACCTTTCCGTTAACTCCATTTTTCCTCCTGAGTAACCTTTTAAATATGTTTAATTATATTTTCAATAATTATACAGCATCTTCCTCAAAAAAGGTAGTAAAAACAAAAAACCCCAAACCCTACAGGTTTGAGGTTTATATTCTCTGGTGGGCGGTGACAGGATCGAACTGCCGACCCCCTGCTTGTAAGGCAGGTGCTCTCCCAGCTGAGCTAACCGCCCGTGGTGACCCCACCGGGATTCGAACCCGGGTTACCGCCTTGAAAGGGCGGTGTCTTAGGCCTCTTGACCATGGGGCCACATCCTCTTAACTTCGAGCCTTCCGGCCTTAACATGGTGGGCCCACCAGGATTTGAACCTGGGACCTACCGGTTATGAGCCGGCAGCTCTACCGCTGAGCTATGGGCCCGAATTTCATTTGTTCCCGCGACATGATTTATTATATGAGATATTTTTAATTTGGTCAAGAGGTATTTTTTACTTCTATTCCAGAAAATCTTTCAGCTTTTTACTCCGGCTTGGATGGCGTAGTTTTCGTAAAGCCTTGGCTTCAATTTGGCGAATCCGCTCCCGGGTAACACCAAAGATCTGCCCGACCTCTTCTAAGGTTCGGGCACGACCGTCATCCAGGCCAAAGCGAAGTCTTAAAACCTTTTGTTCCCTTTCGGTTAATGTTTTTAAAACCTCATCTAATTGTTCCCGCAGTAAAGTGTAAGAAGCTTCTTCCACTGGAGCTTTGGCATCCGGGTCTTCGACAAAGTCTCCAAGATGAGAATCTTCTTCCTCTCCAATCGGTGTTTCCAAAGACACCGGTTCCTGGGCAATTTTCATAATCTCCCTTACTTTATCCTCAGAAATACCCATTTCCTTGGCTATTTCTTCCGGGGTAGGTTCCCGCCCAAGTTCCTGGAGAAGATTTCTCGAAACGCGAATCAATTTGTTTATCGTTTCCACCATGTGTACAGGAATTCTAATGGTCCGTGCCTGGTCAGCTATCGCCCGGGTTATGGCCTGTCTTATCCACCAGGTAGCATACGTGGAAAACTTGTAACCTTTTCGATAATCAAACTTTTCCACCGCTTTTAATAAACCAAGATTGCCTTCCTGAATTAAATCCAAAAACAACATGCCCCTGCCTACATACCGTTTGGCAATGCTTACCACAAGGCGCAAGTTGGCTTCGGCAAGTTTCCTTTTAGCTTCTTCATCGCCTTCTTCCTTCCTTTTGGCAAGCTCAATTTCTTCTTCCGGCGTCAGCAAGGGAACGCGGCCGATTTCTTTTAAATACATCCGGACCGGATCATCGATAGCAATCCCTTCCGGAATGGTTAAATCTAAATCGACCTCGTCAATGTCGGAAGGCTTAAAATCAACGTCGTCATCTAAGCTATTTAGAGAATCAAGTTCTAACTCCGGTATTTCCGGTACCACTTCTATTCCCTGGTTGGCCAAGTATTCGTACAATTCATCGATTTGTTCCGAATTTATATCGACATTTTGTAAGCTGTCAAGTAAATCATTATAAGTTAAAACACCGCGCTTCTTACCTTTCTCAACAATTTCCATAAGTTTTTCATTTTGTATTAACTCCTTCACGCCGCATTCCCCCCTTTCTTCGTTAGTTTTTCTGGGTAAGTTCCTGCAGTTTATTTAATAATAACTGGAGTTTTTCCCAGTTTCCTTCTTTTTCCGCTAAAGATATTTCCGCCGTTAACCTTTGTACTTGCTGCTTTTTATAATGTTCTTCCAGATAGCGAACATACCCTTCATAAAGGGTCTTCGGATCCCCTTCCGGGCAGTTAATCCTTAAATAGGTCATGTAACTATATAAGGGATCTTCCCGGTCAGGGAACTTATTTTCCTTTAGGTAATTAACGACTTCCTGGTTTTTTCCCTGAAACTCATAGAAAAAAAAGTCATTTAAAAATTCTTTTTGATACTCAGGATATTCTAATAACAAACCCAATAACTCACTTTCAACTTTTAAAAGGCCATAATTTTTGTGTTCATTAGTTATATTTTCTCCAAAACTTGAATTATTTAAAGATTTTTCTTCATTTTTGTTAATCTCTCGGCGAATTTCGTCCACTAATGCCCCTTCGCTCATTTTAAGCTTGCTGGCAATGCCGCCTATTCTTTCGGCAAACAAAGCGGGAGTTTTTTCGTATTCTAAAACCAGATAAGGGATAAGCTTTTTTAATAGCGCCCTTTGTTCGTTAAGATTTAAACTGCTCTTTTCTTTAAGCTCTAACTCTAATAAAAATTCCGCAGGAGTTTTAGCTTTTTCTATTTCTTCTAAAAAAGCAGTCACCCCCCGATTTTTAATAAGCTCATCGGGGTCTTTAAATTCTCCAAAACGAAGGATTTTAATGCTTAAATCCGCCCTGGCCCGAACCAGCATTTCCAGTGCTCTAAGGGCTGCTTTTTCTCCAGCTTGATCATTATCGTAAGCTAAGATTATTTCCTCAATATAACCGTAGTTTTTTAAAAAATTTAAATGTTCTTCGGTAAAGGCCGTCCCCAAACACGCAATAGCATTTTTAACTCCTGCCTGATGTAAAGAAATCACGTCAAAATATCCTTCAACTAAAATGGCCTGTCTTTTTTCCCTGATTGTAGTTCGGGCTTGTTTAAAACCGTAAAAAAGCTTACCCTTGTCAAAAATCACCGATTGGGGTGAATTAAAATACTTGGGCTTTTCCTCGCCCAGGGCTCTTCCCCCAAAACCTACCACCCGGCCCTCCCGGTCGAATATGGGGAAGATAAGCCTTCCGGCAAAACGGTCATGTAAGTTTCCGCTGTAACTTTTTGCCACAATTCCTATTTTAACCAGTTCCCCCGGATTATAACCTTTACTGCTTAAAAAAGCCGGCAAAGCTTTGGCAGATGGAGCAAAGCCTAACATAAAATCTTTAACCGTTTCCTCGGTTATACCCCTGCTTTGCAGGTAATCCCGCGCTTTCCCGGCAGCCTCGCTTTTTAAAACTTCATGGTAAAATTTTGCCGCCAAAAGTAACATTCGGTAAAGATGCTCGTTTTTATTATACGCTTTTCCCGTTTCCGGAAGTTCAATATTATATTTTTTCGCCAGATAAAAGACGGCTTCTTTAAAATTCAACCTTTCTTTTTCCATAATAAAACTAAAAATATCGCCGCCTTTTTGGCAACCAAAGCAGTAATACAGGTTTTTTTCCGGTGAAACCGAAAAGGAAGGGGTTTTTTCATTATGAAAGGGACATAATCCTACATAGTTCCTTCCTGACTTTTTCAGCCTGATATATTCGCTTACTAAATCAACTAAATCGACCCGATTCCTAATTTTTTCTACAACCTCTTGAAAGGACACGGTTTTCACCGCTCTCTTAATAATAGTTATTCTCTTTTTTTTCGCTTTTTCCTGCTGCTTCGACAAATAAGTTTTTAGATTAAAGGATGAGGTATAAACAATTCTTTATATATTTTTAAGGCATAACGGTCAGTCATCCCGGCAATATAGTCCGCTACAGCTCTCTCGGGGCCTTCGTTTTTAACGATATTTTGAAATTCCCCGGGTAATTGATATACATTTTCTAAATAATGCTCATAAAGCATTTTTATTAAAAGTTTAGCTTTTTTCTCTTCTTTTTTCGGTTCACTGCCAATATAAACGGTTTTAAACATGAAGCTTCTAAGTTCAAGCATTGCCCATTCTACCTCTGGGCTCATGATAATTTTCGGTTTATTGAGGCTACTTTTTATTACATCGGTTACCATGGTGTTAATCCGGTCCCGATGGCGCGAGCCAAGAATTTTAATACAATCTTTGGGCAAATCTTCTTCCTTTAAAACCCCCGCCCGGATAGCGTCATCAATATCGTGATTGATGTAAGCGATGCGGTCGGCAAGCCGCACTACTTGCCCTTCAAGGGTCGAGGGAGGTTCTTCGCTCCAGGTGTGCTTTAAGATCCCTTCCCGTACTTCCCAGGTTAAATTTAACCCCTCCCCTTTTTCTAATACATCCACTACCCTTAAGCTTTGGGCATTATGTTTAAAGCCCCCTGGTAGAAGCTTGTCCAACTGTTCTTCGCCGGCATGGCCAAAAGGAGTATGCCCCAGGTCATGGCCAAAAGCTATAGCCTCCGTTAAATCCTCGTTTAAAAACAAAGCCCGGGCAATGGTCCTGGCAATCTGGGCCACCTCCAAAGTATGGGTAAGGCGAGTCCGGTAATGGTCTCCTTCCGGAGCAATAAAAACCTGGGTTTTATGTTTTAACCGCCGAAAGGCCTTGGAATGGACAATCCGGTCCCGGTCCCGCTGATAGGCGGTACGGATCGGGCACTCCTCCTCCGGTTTAAGCCTCCCCCTGGTAAAACGGCTTTTGGCCGCATAGGGAGATAATTCTCTAAGCTCCCGCTCCTCAATGGTCTCCCGGATTAACATAAATTATCGCTCCGTTAAAATAAAGTAACCTCCCGCTTTTTCCTTAAACTTTCGGTAGCCTTAGCTACCTCCAATACCCTTTTTACTAAAATCTCAAGCCTTTTAACACCGCTTTGATCCTCGTCAGCCGGACGGGTAAAGCACGCCCCCTGGTGCCCGGCATCAGCGGTAAACAAACCATCGCCTACAACGGTCATACCTTGAACCAGCATCATGTCATGAAGGGTAGATATAGTGGTCTCCTGGCCCCCGAAGCGCGAACCGCCAACGGTGGCCGCCGCACCTACAACATTAACAAGAAGTTTTCTGTCCCTAAGTCTTCGGGTCTTATCCCAAAAAGCTTTTAATTGCGCCGATACAGTGCCGAAGTAAACCGGTGAGAGCATGATTACCGCATCGGCGGAACCAAGCTGAAGATAGGCAGCTTCTAATTCCGTTCCTTTGTAGCAAACCCCCGAACAAGGTGCCGAGCAATGGATGCAGTAGGGGATTTTTTGCCGGCGCATAATTTCATCAATATCGATAATTACGGTCTCGGCATTATATTCACCGGCAAGATTTTTTATTACCCCGGCAAGATAAGTACAGTTGCCATTTTTATTAGGACTTCCATTTAAAACCACAATCTTCATTTATATGCCTCCTTTATACCTTCCTAATACGCTTTTTAATTGGCTTTTTCCTTCATAAAATTTAATTTTAACAAATTCTTAAGCATTTTGTAATATTTCGTAGCTTTTTATTTTTTCGTAAATCGGACCTTCAGGGGTTAAAATGCTTTTTATTAAGTAAAAATTTTTAAAAGAAAATTCTTTCGGGTTAAACTTTGGTAAAGCTAAATCTTTTATTTCCTCTTTTACCCTGCCTATGGTTAAATGGGGCACAAAGGGCTTTTCGTCAAAAGAAATATTATTTTCTTTTAAATTTTGACGTAAATTCTCGGCTAAAGTTAAAAGCCCGGGGCTTTCAATTTTTAAAAATAAAACTTTAGGCTTTTTTAAATTGGGAAAAGCACCAAAATCTAACACTTTGATTAGTGATTTGTTTACTTGAGGTACGCTCTTTGCCGCCCGGTCAATTTGGGGTAGTTCTCCTTCCTCTTTTTCCCCCAAAAAAGCTAAAGTTAAGTGGTAGTTCTCTTTTGCTACCCACTTAACCCCGTTGTATTTGAATAAAGGTGTAATATCCTGATAAATTTCTTCTTTTAATTCCCCGGGAAAATCCACTGCAAAAAATAAACGCATCTTTATCCCCCACAAATATTAAAAATTAGGTATATTTATTATTTGCCGTAAAAGAAAAAAATCCTTTTTTCTCCCTAAGAAAAGAAAAATCCTGCAACGATGCAGGAAAATTGTTTTCTATTATAGAGTTCGATACTAAGCTCTAGAAATCAAACACGAGTAAGGATTTTAGAAAAATAGCCAACAAATGAAACCTCGCTTTCATAATGTATTTCGGCCTTTTGCAGCATTTTTTTACTGCTATAAGACTCACTGGTACCTTTTTCCAGCCATAACTAAGCCAGCTGATTAGCTATTAATTTTCTTTTTATCAGTTTGATAATTGCATATAATATTCCCAAGAGCAGTGGAATTAAATATATTGGTAATTTTAGCAAAATATATTTTCTAAGAACGACTGAGAAAAATACCATACTTGCTACGACTAATAAATACAAGAAAAATACCTGTTTACCTTTAGAATCTGCCTCATCAAAGCTAATTTTTCCAATATACCGGACGAAAAAAATACTGGCAAAAGCAATAATTAAAGTGTTTATTAGAAAGCTTAATTTTAGAGTATAGGCAAGGGGTAAAGTTCTTGTTTTTAAACTTTCCGGTATCACCCAAAAAAACAAATCAAGTCCATACATTAATCCGGCAGTAGCGATTAAGATTTCCAAAATGAAAAAAAGTTTTTGTAAACCCCATCTTTTAAGTTTCGAGGACTCAATAATGGAATCGCAAAAGGCCTTATAGTCAGGACCTATTACATCTTTAACAGCAATGCCCCTTTCTTGCGCCTCCAGTAACATTCCTAAAATGTCTTCAATACACTCTTCCACTTTTAAATCGTCAAAGGAACTTGCCCGTAAATAGCAGACGATATCGGTATAAACCCGGTCATATTCCGGTAGTAATTTTTTGCTAAGATTATAATTATTTTTTATCATTTCTTTTAATTTATCTTCCATTTTCCTGCTCACTCCCTTGATAATTTGCAAAAAGTTTATTTACACTTTTACTAATTTCCTGCCAGTTCTGATAAAACTCGTCAAGTTCCTTTTTGCCCTCTTCAGTTAAACTATAATATTTGCGCTTAGGTCCCACCGGAGAGTTGATTTTGGTCGAGACTAGTAAGCCATTTTTTTCTAAACGAAGTAACAACGGATAAATAGTACCTTCGCATATTTCGAGAAAACCGTAAGCTTTAAGCTTTTCGGAAATTTCATAACCGTAAGTGGTTTCGTCGTGGATAATCTTAAGAATGCACCCTTCTAAGATTCCTTTTAATAGCTGTGTTTTATCATTCACATATTACCGCTCCCTTGCATAACAAGTTACACCTATATTGTATTACCATATACTGCTTATGTCAATTTTTTCTCGAAAAAAGAAAAATCCTGCGTTGATCGCAGGAAAGTTAGCTTTCTTATAAAAATGGAACTCTCGCAGATGCTGACAAAAGCATTTATAAGCGATTAGGCTGTATAATATATAAAACGTGATGAATGAGAATAATGGATAACAACTTTCCGCTTCTTACTTCGCCCTTTAAGGGCCAACGGACTATCATTAATTCTCCAGGACACAACCGTTATGCTTTTGATTTTATTGCATCTGATTTAAGCAATAAGCAATCAAACTGTAAAAGTTTATTTATAAAAAATATTAATTCAAGTTTAAATCTTTTGCCAAAATCAAATCTGCACTCTTTCCCTGCAAATATCCCACTACAATCTGATTCAACTTGGGATACATACCTACATCATCGTAGGTTTTTAAAAGAATCTCATCGTGAATCATCCCTACGACCACACCCTCTTTAAAGCTCTCCCCACGCCTGATTATCCGGTGCTTTTGCTTGGCATCGTCAATGGAATCGGTGTACAAAACCTTTCCGTTCTTGATAATGGCAAAGGCAGTGGCATATTCTTCTAATTCAAAGATCTCATGGGACGACACCAAAAGGGAATTGCCAAGCCGGGCATATTGGTTGATGAGATGAATAACCTCATTTCTAATGGTAGGGTCCAAATGCTGGGTTGGCTCATCCAGTAAGAGAAGCTCAGCTCCACTGGATAGAGCAAGACCAAGCAGGAACAGGGTTCTTTGCCCTATAGAATAGCTCTCCACTTTCTGGTTTAAATTAAAGTTATATCTTACTACAAAATCTCTAAAAAACGCATCATTCCAGGCAGGATAAAGGCCTTGCCAAAGCCTTTGATAGTCCGCCGCGGTAAAATTGCGAAAAACCTTGCGGTCTTCAGGGACAACAGCTATTCTGGTCTTTACTTCATTGGCAAAAGGCTTTCCGAATAAAATAACTTCGCCTTCATCTTTTTTAAGGGCATTGATAATGCATTTTATGGTTGTAGTCTTGCCCGCACCGTTTGGTCCAATTAACGCTAAAACCTCACCTTTTTCCAAGCTAAATGAAACATTGCTTAAAATCTGCTTGCCTCTAATCTGCTTGCTTAAATTCTTTACTTCTAAAACCATTTAGAGCTCACCACCATTTTTAAGATATATCCAATAACCCGCAAAGCAAATTATCGCCGCAAATACGAAAGCAAAGAGAATACTCCCCTGATTGGTAAAGCTAATCCAGCTATAAGGGTTAATTAACGCCCTGCCAATACTTCCTAAGAGGGCATCCAGCAAGACGATAATAAACGGCCAACCGATATTATCTAAGCCCTGGGAAACGCAAAGCATGACCACCCCGAACATGGCCAAAGTAAAGTTAATGCTTTTTATGATGAACATTCCTTTTTCGGCAATGGTTGTTGGCCAAAGGGCCTGGGTTATAATCGAGGAAACTAAAACCAGCAAAAGTAAAAATCCCAAGTTATAGAGGTAGAGCTCTTTGCGGGAAAAAGGTAGAAAATATAAAGCTTCATCCCGCCGGTTTTTGATATCCGCCGGCAGCATTGAGGCGCTCAAGAAAAATATGGCTATAGTTTTAACGGAAAAACCGGGCACAAACAGCAAAACCAAAAAGATAAATATCCTTCCCATCTTTTCTTTTAGCTCTATTTGCAGAAAAAGTTCCATTTTATTGACAAAATCAGGCATCAGGGGAGCTTTCATTTTTCCATACCTCCTCAAAAATCAGCATAATGGTATAAAAATCTATTCCTAAAGCCTTTATTTTTTGAATGCAATCCTTTACTGTTTTAATTATCTCCTCCTCAACGCTGATATCCTTTTTTACAAAATACCCAACTCCCTGTTCGGCCTCGATAAAGCCTTCGTTTTTAAGTTTGTCTAAGGCTTTTAGCACGGTATTGATGTTTACATCAAAGATATATTGCAAATCCCTCACCGGTGGGAGCTGGGCCCCCTGGGGGAGATTGCCCAGAATTATCTCTGCTTTGATCATGTTGCCAATTTGGATATATGCCGGGATACCGCTGTGTTTATCAACCTTTCTTAACATCTTCACCATCACTCTCTGTTAATTTTTGTAAAACCAGAATGCTCAAGAACCACTCCGTCTAAATTTTTTAAAGTAATATTCCCCGCCAGGGAATTAAGTTTAATTTTAGCTTCATCGTTTGGTTTTGCAGTTATCTCAATCCGGCCGTTAATGGCTAAGGAATCCACCGTGAGCTCTTTCAAAGCTACCTTCATGTTTACCTCCGCCCCCATGCCATCTATTTTCATATTGTTAAACCGATACGTTCCCCTTAGTTCCATTCCCATCCCATCAACCTCAAGGTTATCCCCTGCGAAATTACCATTCAGCATAAGCCCCGCCGCATTGATGTTTAAGTTCTTTACGTTAAGGTCCGAAGAAAGATACGCCCCGGCGCAGTCAATAAAAACCTCTTCAAAATTGCCTTTCCCTTTTAACTTTACCCCGATAGCCGAGATTTTTAAGTTTTTCAAATTATCTTTTCCCAAACGGATTACATAGGTTACATCCCCTCTTTGCCCGCCGGCAATTACCGTCTTATCACCTTTCTGGCTTAACCGAAGCTCTGCCGGGTATTCGATGTCTTCCCCCTCCACCAGTGAAATTTCCACACCGCAGTCAGTATCAATCTCTAAGGTCGTGGTCGTCAAACGCACTCTTTTGTCAGGGTTAACCCGGACCTTGGAAAAATACTTTTCAATATCAAAGTTTTGCATCTGGGCACTATCAAAGCTATTTGTATAACTTTTCCAGCTACCAAAGTCGCTAAGCCATGCAGGCCAGTTGGCCGCTTGCCCAATAAAATTCGGATTTGTAAAAAAGCTTAAAATTACAATAATTGAGCTTAAAATTATAAAAGATACCCTGCTTTTGGGAAGCCCAAGGCCAATTAAAAGGATTGCTAAAAGTACCAGCAGAAGTTTAATCGGCAGATACGGTACAACCCAGGCCATTAACCCTAACAAAATTGCCGAAAGGATCTTTAAAACAGGTTTCGTCATAGGCAATGAAACTGTCTTAAAACCCAAAGATAAATTAGTTATTAAAACTAACAACAAACCAATTATCCCAGTTAAGATCAAAAATATCATGACAAAACTTCCAAGGTTCATTGTTAACATTTTTAAAACCCTCCGTCGTCATTTTATACTGTTATATAATTATATAACAGTATGAAAGCAAATTGTCAAGAAGATATCAGGGCAACATAGTTACTTGCATTAAACAAGGGGCTACCCGATAAAATCATGTGGTAGCCCCTTTATTTTTTATTTTTAAATTTCCTTATTTAGTTCCCACAATTTCTCCTTCGGCTACCGCAGCCTGAGCTGCTGCCAGGCGAGCAATGGGCACCCGGTAGGGTGAACAGCTTACAAAGTCAAGACCAATCTGGTGGCAGAATTCTACGGAGCTTGGTTCGCCGCCGTGCTCACCGCAAATACCTACCAGTAAATACGGACGGGTTTTCCTTCCGCCCTCGACCGCAATTTTCATTAATTTCCCAACACCTTTGCGGTCCAAGACGATAAAAGGATTTTCCTTTAAAATCTTCATATCTAAGTAGTGGTTTAAAAACTTCCCTTCGGCGTCGTCCCGGCTAAAACCAAGGGTGGTCTGGGTTAAGTCGTTAGTACCAAAGCTAAAGAATTCGGCAACTTCGGCCAGTTCATCGGCCAGCAACGCTGCCCTTGGTAGCTCAATCATGGTACCGGAGGTGTAGTGGAAGGTAACCCCTTCCCTTTCCATTACCTCCCGGGCAATGGCATCAATTCGTTCTTTAAAGAACTTCATTTCGTTAACATCAATGGTTAAGGGGATTTCCACCTCGGGATATACTTTATACCCTTCTTTGGTTAAGCGGGCAGCAGCGTTAAAGATAGCTCTAATCTGCATTTCGTAAACTTCCGGATAGGTAATCCCCAAACGGCAGCCCCGGTGTCCGAGCATGGGGTTAAATTCGTGTAACGACCTTACTTTCTTTAAAAGAGCTTCTTTTTCGGCAAGTAATTCTGGATTATCTCCCCGCACCCTGAGCTCGGTAGTTTCCACCAACAGTTCTTCCAAACTTGGCAAAAATTCATGAAGGGGTGGATCCAGGAGCCGGATACATACCGGATAACCTTCCATGGCTTTTAAGATGCCGTAGAAATCCCCTTCCTGCATGGGAAGAAGGTGCGACAGGGCTTCTTCCCGCTCTTCCTTGGTTTCGGCTAAAATCATCCGTTGTACGTAGGGCAGCCGCTCGGGTCCCATAAACATATGTTCCGTCCGGCAAAGGCCGATACCTTTGGCACCAAATTCCCGGGCTTTTTGGGCATCTTCCGGGGTATCGGCATTGGCCCGGACCTCAAGCCGCTTTAATTCATCGGCCCACTCCAGAAGCTTAATAAATTCCGGTGATAATTCTGGATCTTTCATCGGTACCGTTCCGAGAATTACCCGTCCGGTAGAACCGTCAATGGATAAGTAGTCTCCTTCTTTTACGGTAATATTGCCTACGGTAAACAATTTTTTCTCATAATCAATTTTGATAGCTTCACAACCGCAAACACACGGCTTACCCATACCCCGGGCCACCACCGCCGCATGGCTGGTCATCCCACCCCGGCTGGTTAAAACCCCCTGGGCGGCCACAATACCGTGGATATCATCGGGAGTGGTTTCGGTGCGCACCAGTAAAACCTTTTTCCCTTCTTTGCCCAGTTTCTCCGCTTCATCGGCATCAAAAACCACAATCCCCGAGGCAGCCCCGGGAGAAGCGGGTAACCCCTTGGCAATTACTTCCACCTTGGCCGAAGGATCAATTTGCCGGTGAAGAAGCTGGTCTAATTGTCCCGGCTCCACCATTAAAATCGCTTCTTTTTTGGTAATTAGCCCTTCTTCGACCATGTCATGAGCAATCTTAACTGCAGCTTGGGCCGTCCGCTTGCCGTTTCTGGTTTGCAGGATATAAAGTTTCCCCCGTTCAATGGTAAATTCAATGTCCTGCATATTTTTGTAGTGACTTTCTAAAAGTTTGGCAATATTGACAAATTGTTCGTAAACTTCCGGCATTTCTTCTTTTAACTTGGAAATGGGACTCGGAGTACGAATGCCGGCAACCACATCTTCCCCTTGAGCGTTGGTCAGATATTCACCGTATAAAACCTTTTCCCCGGTGGAAGGGTTCCGGGTAAAGGCCACACCGGTACCGGAATCGTTACCCATATTGCCAAAGACCATTGACTGGATGTTAACCGCAGTACCCAAATCATGGGGAATTTTATTTAAATTCCGGTAGACAATGGCCCGGTCGTTATTCCAGGACTTAAATACCGCTTCAATAGCCATGGTAAGCTGAATCATGGGGTCACGTGGGAAAGGCTTTCCAGTTTTTCTTTCTACCAATTCTTTATAGCGAGCAATAACTTCCTGTAAAGCCTCGGCAGAAAGTTCCTGGTCAAAGGTTACCCCTTCCTTTTCTTTTTGCCGGTCTAAAATATGTTCAAACTCGTGTTTGGGAATTTCTAAAACCACATCCCCAAACATCTGAATAAACCGCCGGTAAGCATCATACGCAAACCGGGGATTTTGAGTGTTTTGCGCCAAACCTTCCACCGTTTCCTCGTTTAAACCGAGGTTTAAAATAGTATCCATCATTCCCGGCATCGAGAATTTAGCTCCCGACCGCACCGAAACCAAAAGAGGGTTTTGGGGGTCGCCAAATTTTTTACCGGTTTTTTCTTCAATATAAACGAGTTTTTCCTTAACTTCATCCATTAAACCTTCCGGAAACTTACCTCCCAGCCGGTAATACTCCCGGCAGGCTTCGGTAGTAATGGTCATTCCCGGAGGTACCGGAAGACCGATATTGGTCATTTCCGCTAAATTAGCCCCTTTTCCCCCTAATAAATCTTTCATGTCAGCACGGCCTTCATGAAATAAGTAAACATATTTGGTCATTATCTCCCAACCCCTTTCCTGTAAATTTCTAAAACTCTGGCTGCCGTTTCCTCCACCGCTTTATTACTCACATCAATTACGGCACAGCCAATTTTTTTCATAATACCCAGAGCATAATCCAGCTCCGTCAAAATTCTTTCCATGTTAGCATAATCGGCCGTTTGGGATAGTCCCAAAGTTTTTAACCTTTCCTTCCTGATCTCAAATAAAATTGAAGGTTTTATGGTAAGTCCCACTACTTTTTGCGGGGGAATTTTAAATAACTCTTCCGGGGGAGTAGCCTCCGGGACTAACGGCACGTTGGCCGCTTTAATTCCTTTATGAGCCAAATACATGCAAAGGGGTGTTTTAGAAGTTCTTGATACTCCAATTACCACTAAATCAGCCCGCAGCAATCCTCGAGGCTCTTTGCCGTCATCGTATTTAACGGCAAATTCTATTGCTTCTACCTTGCTAAAGTAAGCTTCATCCATTCTGCGGATTAGTCCGGGCTGGTATTTAGGGTTTTGCTTGGTGATTTGTTTTAAGCCCTCTAACATCGGTCCCATGATATCCACATGGGGAAGGGAAAGTTCATGGGCTCGCTTTTCCAGGTATTCTTTTAAGTCCGGGCGCACTAAAGTGTAAACCACCAGGGCCCCTGCACTTTCCGCTTCAAGTAAAGCCTCTTCCACTTCCCGAACCGAACTTAAGTACGGCACCCGCCGAATATCAACCCGGCCCGAATCAAATTGACTGGCAGCCGCTTTCGCCACCACTTCCCCCGTTTCCCCGATTGAATCAGAAAGAATATAAACCACTGGAATTTGCTCTAACTTCAGATTAATTGCCAATACCTCCTTTTACTTTCCGGCCAGGCTGACGAAAAGCCTTGTAATATTGGTTTTGGTAAACCTCCCCACCACCCGGTATTTTTCCCGGCCTTCATGCTGCACCGATTCTACTACGGGAAGAGAATCAACCTGATGGTGAATTAATTTCTCCGCTGCCCTTAGCACCGACTCATCGGGATAAGTTACGATGATGTTTGGCATCCGCGTCATTACCACACCTACAGGAAGCTTGTTAATATCTTTACCGCCCATAGTTGCTTTGAGCATGTCCTTTCTCGACACCAGCCCTTCCAAAAAACCTTCCTCGGAAACAACAAAAATTGTCCCCACATCTTCAATAAACATCGTGACGATAGCATCATATACCGAAGATGTTTCCCGCACGACTATAGGACGGGATTGAACTTCCTGCACCCGAATATTTCCTAAAACCCCGGCAATTACATCCCGGGGTTCCCTCCCGGTATAGTAATAACCTACCCGGGGTCTGGCACCCAATAATCCGGCCATGGTTAAAATCGTCAAGTCCGGTCTTAACGCTGCACGGCTTATATTTAATTTCTGGGCAATTTCCTCCCCGGTAATAGGACCGTGATTACGCACTATTTCAAGGATTTTTTCCTGACGTTTTGTAAGTTCGATATAATTCACCTACCTTAAGGAAATGTGCTATATTATTTAATCGGCTTACAGGATATATTATACTATATTTACTTAAAAAATACCTCCTAATTTAATAATTTTTTGCAAAAAATTAACCAACAATTTTGCTTAAATCGGCAATTTCCAGAACAAGTCCGGCGATTGCTCCAAGTAATCCGAGGCGATTTTCCCTTATCTTTTCGTCTTCAACCATTACCAGCACCTCATTAAAGAACCGGTCTAAAGGGTTTGCCAATTCCGCCACTTCCTCCATGGCTTTTAAGTAAGCTTTTTCCCTTAAAAATCCCTTAACCTTCAGGGAAATCTCGCGAAACTTGTCAAAAAGCTCTTTTTCCGCAGGTTCATATAATAAACTTTCAGCTACTTCCCTTCCCTGTCCTTTACGGGCCAGGTTGTACGCCCGGGTAAAGGTCGTTGTAAGGGCAGTGAAACTCGGATGGTTTCTAAGATTTTCTAAAGCCCGAACTCTTAAGTAGAGGTCATAAAAGTCATCTTTTCCGGTAGCCAGTACCGCATCAATGGTATCGTAAGAAAATCCCTCTTCTAATAAAAGTCCCTTAAATCTTTGATAAATAAACTCCAAGAGTTCTTCATAAACTTCGGCGAAATTCGCTTTCTCCCGAACGTCGGCAGGTAACAAATTAAAAGCAGCATCAAAAGCCTTCTTTAAAGAAAAGAAGCGTTTATTTTCAATTAACGTACGAAGAAGTCCCAAAGCTTGCCGCCGTAAACCAAAGGGATCCGCCGAACCGGTCGGAATTTGTTTTAAGGCAAAAAATGCCGTAAGGTTATCTATTTTTTCGGCACAGGATAGTAAAATTCCGGCCTCGGAGGTTGCCACCATATCTCCCGAAAACCGCGGCAGGTAATGCTCAAAAATTGCTTCGGCTACTTCTTTTCTTTCCCCGGACTTTAAAGCATAATCCCGACCCATAATCCCCTGAAGCTCTGGAAACTCATAGACCATATTGGTAGCAAGGTCTGCTTTAGAAAGCTCCGCTGCCCGGACAGCGTAACTTTTTACCTCCTCATCACAATTAAGTTCCCTGCCAATAGCCACCACAAGTTCCTTCAAGCGTAAAACTTTATCCCATACCGTTCCTAATTTTTCCTGAAATACTATCCGGGTAAGTTTTTCATTGTAAGTGGAAAGCGTTTTTTTCAAGTCTTCCCGGTAGAAAAACCGGGCATCATAAAGCCTGGCCTTTAAAACCTTGGCATAGCCCTCGGCAATTTCCGCTAAATTTTCCCTGCCTCCGTTTCTAACAGCTAAAAATTTGTGGTACAAACTTCCATCATTTTTAAACAGGGGAAAATAGCGCTGGTGTTCCTTCATTGGCGTAATTATTACTTCTTTAGGTAGTTCTAAAAATTCTCTATTAATTTCTCCAATTACCACGGTAGGATACTCCACCAAATTGGCGTTTTCCAGTAAAAGTTCCTCATCCTGATCTACCAAAACTCCTTCTTCGGCGCTTGTCCTATGTAACTGAGCCCTGATCATTTCAATTCTTTCATTCAGGGAAACAATAACATAATTCTCTCTCATTGCAACAAAGTAATCGGCTGCTCTATCTAAAACAACTTCCTTTTGCCCTAAGAAGCGGTGACCCCTGGATATCCTGTCCGCCTTAATTCCGGCTATTTCAAGGGGTATCACTTTTTCATCCAGCAGGGAAACAAGCCAGCGAATCGGGCGAATAAACTTAAAATCTATATCTCCCCAGCGCATGGGTTTGGGGAAAGACAGGCTTTTAATTAACTTCCGGGCAATTTCAGGCAACAATTCGTCTACCGGATTTCCCCCGGTTTTTTTCCGGGCAAAAACGTAAATAACGCCGTTTACCTCTTTTTCGATTACTTCGTTAGGTTCTATCCCCTGGCTTCTGGCAAAACCTAAAAGAGCCCTGGTAGGGTTTCCTTCACTATCGTAAGAAGCCTTCTTAGCGGGCCCCTTTACTTCCTGAATTTTTTCTTCGGTCTTTGGCAAAATTCCCTTAACGTAAAAAACAATTCTCCGGGGTGTAGCCTCGGAAATTACCGCTTCATACTGTACCCCAAATTCCTTTAAAAATTCTTCCCCTTTATTTTTGACCTCTTCAATAATCCCGGGTATAAAGCGAGCGGGAATTTCTTCAACACCAATTTCCAGTAAGTAGTCCATTTTTATTCCCTCCCTAAGTTATTTTTTTAAAAGCGGAAAACCAAGATTTTCTCGCTGCTCAAGGTACTTCTGCGCTACCAGGCGAGCCAAATTTCTAATTCTCCCGATATAGGCTGTTCTTTCGGTTACCGAAATTGCTCCCCGGGCATCTAAAAGGTTAAAGGTGTGGGAACATTTTAGAACAAAATCGTAAGCCGGCAGAACCACTCCCGCTTCAATTAAACGTTTTGCCTCCGCTTCAAAATCTTTAAACCAGGAAAAAAGTTTATCCACATCAGCTAATTCAAAATTATATTTGGAGTTTTCAATTTCCCCCATTAAGTGAACGTCTCCGTAAGTTACCCCATCGACCCAGATAATATCGTAAACGCTATCTTTTTTTTGAAGGTACATAGCAATCCGTTCTAAGCCATAGGTTATTTCCGCCGATACTACCGGAAGGTCAATTCCACCGCATTGCTGAAAATAGGTAAACTGGGTAATCTCCATCCCATCAAGCCACACTTCCCAGCCAAGACCCCAGGCTCCTAAAGTTGGGGACTCCCAGTTATCCTCCACCAGGCGAAAATCGTGCTCTTCAAGGTTAATTCCCAGATATCTTAAGCTATCCATATAAAGCTCCACTACATTATCGGGATTGGGCTTTAAAATCACCTGGTACTGGTAATAGTGTTGCAAACGGTTGGGGTTTTCTCCGTACCGCCCGTCGGTTGGTCTTCGCGACGGCTCTACATAAGCCACCCGCCAGGGTTCCGGTCCCAAAGCCCGCAAAAAGGTATGTGGATTCATGGTCCCGGCCCCTTTTTCGGTATCATAAGGTTGAGCAATAATGCAACCTTGCTGCCCCCAGTATTCGTTTAGCTTTAAAATAATCTCCTGAAAAGTAAGCATAAAAAACACCCCCATATTAGATATTAGAAGTTGGATGCTGGAAATTGGAAAAACTAATAAAAACAAACACCTTAATAAATTTAAAGCCCCTTTGTCCCGGCAAGCTGCCAGGGACGAAAGGGGCACCCTTCCGCGGTTCCACCCTGGTTGGCCAAAAACGGCCCACCTCAAAACTCTGCAGGCTTTACTCCCCTTGGGGTTTCCTCCTGCCGGCTCCCCGGCGCCTTCACCGCTTATCCCTACCGGGTCACACCAGCCCCCGGCTCTCTTTAAGGGAAATCACAGCTACTCCTCCGGTTCACTGCCAATCCATTATTAATTTGTTGTGAAATAATTTAGCAAAACTTAACATAAAAGTCAAGTTAAATAAGTCTTATTGGCTCCCCTATCTGATAACCCAAAAAATATTCCAAAATGGTTCTAACTCTGTCCACTACCCGCTCATCCAATAAAAGTTCCGGTAACTTTTCCGGTGAAGCAAGAAGTAAGGCGTTCATCCCTTTTACCACTTCCGGAAATATTTCAAAATAAATCCCCTCTTCTGGCCTACAGGAAGGACAGACAATTCCTCCTTCCCCGGCTCCAAAATACCATACTTCGCCCCGGTAAGGTTTGCGGCAAACGGCACAGTGAGTTGTTATAGGTCTAAAGCCGGTAAAAGCCAAAAGTTTTAATTCAAAATTTCTTAACACAATTCTGGGCCAAACTCCGGAATTCAGTAACCGTAAACTATATAAAACCCAATTGTACAGTTTAGGGTTAAGTTGCCCCAGAGGCCAAAAGCGATCCGTCAGCCACGCAATCTGCCCCGCTGCATCTAACAACTCTTTATTTCCATAAAGATTGGGAAAATACTCCCTGCCTTCAGCTTGCTCAACGATAAAATAATCGTTACTTTGCCTCAAATAAATGTTGGTTCGGCTAAATTCCAGTAACGCTCCCCGCTTTTTGCTTTTTACCTTTTTTGCTCCATAGGCTACCGCTTTAATTTTTCCCAGCTCTTTAGTTATGATTGTTAACAGCCGGTGCCCTTCACCGAAGTCACTACCCTTTAACACAATCCCTTCATCCAAGTAAAATTTCAATATCCATCCCTCTTCTGCCAATTAACTTTATGCTATCATAATTATATCATTGTTTATTTAAAAAACTATTGGTAATAATTTTTTGAATTTTTTTAATCTTTTATTGTCTGAATCCGATTCAAAAGTATAATAAAATTAAGAAAAATTTTAAGGAGGGTTTTTGATGATTGATTTAAGTAATCCCCCATCCTGGCCTTATTATCCAAAAGATGTAAAATATCACCTGGATTATCCCCCTATTTCTTTGGGAGAAGCGTTAGATAAAACCGCCAAAGAATTTCCCAACACCGATGCCACAATCTTTTTCGGTGCCAGAATTAAATACCAAAAGTTAAAAGAACTTACCGATAACTTTGCCGCTAATTTGCAAAGCCTGGGAATTAAAAAGGGAGACAGGGTAGCGTTGATTTTACCCAATTCCCCCCAGGCCGTGATAGCCTTTTATGGCGCTTTAAAAGCAGGCGCAGTAGTTGTCTGGAACAATCCCATGTATACCGAACGAGAACTTCACCATCAGCTTTCTGACTCAGGCTCCAAAATTGTGATAACTCTGGATTTAATCCTCCCCAGGGTGTTAAACATTAAAGCTAAAACTTCGTTAGAAAAAGTAGTGGTAACTCGACTTTCAGAATTTATGCCACCTCTTTTAAAACTTCTCTATCCAGTCAAAGTTAAAAAAGAAAAACAATGGGTTGAAATCCCAAAAGAACCATTTATCCTTGGTTTTCAGGATCTTTTAAAATCACCACCCCAGCCCCTTGCGAAAATTACCATTAATCCCGAAGAAGATTTAGCGGTCCTCCAGTATACCGGAGGAACAACCGGCGTTTCCAAAGGAGTAATGCTCACCCACCGTAATTTAATTGTTAATGCCATGCAGGTTAATGCCTGGGATCCCATAAGAAGCAATCAGGATATAATCCTGGCAGTAATGCCTTTCTTTCACGTTTACGGTTTATCGGTTGCTTTAAACCTGGCCATTTTAACCGGCGCTACCCTGCTTATTATGCCTCGTTTTAACGTCGATGAATTGTTAAAAACCATAGCAAAATACCGACCCACCCTCTTTCCGGGTGCCCCAACTATCTACGTTGCCATTATCAACCATCCCAGAATAAAAGATTATGACATTACCTCGATTAGGCTGTGTATTTCCGGCTCAGCCCCCCTTCCGGTGGAAGTTAAGAAAAAGTTTGAGGAAATTACCGGCGGACGTATTGTGGAAGGATACGGCTTGACCGAATCATCTCCCGTAACCCACTGTAATCCCGTTCGTTCTCTGGAGAAGCCCGGTTCTGTAGGACTGCCCCTTTCCGATACCCTCTGCCAGATAGTTGAGCCGGACACGTTAAACCCCGTACCGCTGGGCGAGGTAGGGGAAATAGCGGTAAAAGGCCCGCAGGTAATGAAAGGTTACTGGAATCGCCCCGAAGAAACAAAACTGGTTTTAAAAGATGGCTGGCTCTTAACCGGCGATTTAGGCCGCATGGATGAAGATGGCTATTTATACATTGTTGACCGCAAAAAAGATTTAATAATCTCCGGTGGTTACAACATTTACCCCAGGGAAGTAGAAGAAGTATTATATGAGCACCCCAAAGTTAAAGAAGCAGTAGTAATAGGAGTCCCCGATGAGTACCGGGGAGAAGTGGTCAAAGCCTTCATTGTCTTAAAAGAAAATGAAACCGCCACCCCCGAAGAAATTATTAAATACTGCCAGGAAAAACTCGCCAAGTACAAAGTTCCAAAATACGTTGAATTTAGAACCGAACTCCCCAAAACTACCGTAGGTAAAGTTTTACGTCGGGCCCTCCGGGAAGAAGCGAAAAAGTAACCGGAAGGGACGGTTCTACCAGCCACCACTTTCTATCTATCGTAGAAAGTGGTGGTTCTCAGAACCGTCCCTAAAGGTTTTAGCCAGGATGGTGGCTAAGTGTTCTACCTTTACCGGAGCTCCCTGCTTTTTCAGGCCACCGGCAATTTGCATTAAACAGCCAGGACAGGTAACCGCCACTTTTTCTGCACCTGTTTCCATGATACTTTGATATTTATTCTGAAACACTTTTTCGGATATTTCCGGATACTTTATGGAAAAGGAACCGCCAAAACCGCAGCACTGATCGGAATTGGCCATCTCCACTAAATTTGCCCCGGTTTTAACAATTAGCTCCCGGGGCTCCTTTATCTGCCCCAGGCCACGGCGGGCATGACAGGAGTCATGAAGGGTATAGCTCCCCGCCAGTTTTCCTTCGCCCACCGCCAAATACTTATAGGCAAAGTCGGTAAAATCCATTACCTTCCGCGATACTTCCCTGGCTTTTTCCCGGTACTCTTCGTCATCCTCTAAGTATTTTTCATAATGCATCAAGGTTTCGCTGCAGGTAGGACAGGCAGTAACTATATAATCATAATCGTGTTTTAAAAACGCCTCAATGTTGTTTTTAGCCGTCCTCACGGCAGCCTGTAAGTCTCCGGAGTAATAGGCTGGAGCCCCGCAACATCCCAGATCTTCCGGTAAAACCACTTCATAACCGTTTTTCTCTAAAACCAAGAAAACATCTTCACCAATATCGGGATACATGTGTTCAATTAAGCAACCGCTGTAAAACAGCACTTTGCCCCTGGTACCTTTTTTCCTGGGCCGTACCCGATATTTTTTATGAAGTCGCTCCCGGGCGAGAGCTGGAAATACCCTGAAAGAAGTAAGATTATCCAACCCAAAAGGTAAAGACTTAATCTCACCGTTTTCCGCGATTAACCCCTGAAACTTCCGACCAAGGTCCAAAAGGGAATTAAAAAGTTTGGGATTTGCTAAAATCCGTTCAAAAATAAATTTTTGAATAAACGGCTGACCGTAAAACTCAACAACTCTCTGGCGCAATTTTAACAACAATTCCGGTAAATTTATGCCCGCAGGGCAAACGGTAGCACATCTAAGGCAACTGCCGCAGAGGGCCTGAGGGTCTTTGGCTGCATCCAATCCGTGAAAGAAAGCAGTCAAAAGGGTACCGATAGGTCCGGTATAAACATGGCCAAAGACATGGCCCCCCACTTGCTGGTAGACGGGACACACATTTAAGCAACCGGCGCAGCGGATACACTGGAAAAGTTCTGCGAACACCGGGTCGTCTTTTAGCTCAATGCGTCCATTATCCATTAAAATTACATAATGTTCCTGACCGGCTCCCGCAGTCATCACGGTCACGTAGCTGGTAATTTTCTGGGCGGTGGCGTTTCGGGGAAGGGCCCGCATTATTGGGATGGCATCCTTTAACGTTGGTACAATTTTTTCAACCCCCACCAAGCTTATCCGTACCCGGGGCAGGGTTGTAGTTAACCGGGCATTCCCTTCATTGGTAAAAAGAAAAATTGAACCGCTTTCTGCCACCGCAATATTGCCACCAGTAATCCCGGCATCGGCTTTTAAAAACTTATCCCTTAATTCCTGGCGGGCCAGTTTAACCATCTGGGCAATATCCGGAGCTACTTCCCGGTCCAAAGCCCTGGAAAAAATAGCAGCAACCTCTTCCCGGGTAAGGTGGATTGCCGGCATTACCATGTGGGAGGGCTTTTGCCCGTCAAGCTGTAAAATCCACTCCCCGAGGTCCGTTTCCACTACTTCAATGCCGTGTTTTACAAGCTCGTCATTAAGATGAATTTCTTCGGACGCCATGGATTTTGATTTTACCACTGTTTTGGCGTTTGTGGCCTTTAAAATATCAACTATTGCTTGTTTGGCTTCGGCGGCCGAGTGGGCAATTATTACCCTGGTACCATTTTTTTCTGCATTTGTCTTAAATTGTTCTACGTAAAACTCGAGCTTTTGCCTGACCTCGGTTCTGGCCGCCCTGATCTCCCGGCGCAGCTCTTCAAAATCAAGGCCGGTAAAAACTTTTTCCCGAGCCAAAACATAATTATTTCCAAAATTGGTTAGAGCCCGCCGTAAGGTAGGATTACTG
>NZ_BDJL01000041.1:0-38585 GCF_001950325.1 Carboxydothermus islandicus | reverse complement strand
AACCCCGATGGTTAAAACCCTTTCAATATCGGCGGTTCTGGAAGGTCCGGTAATAAAGTTTAAGTATCCCGGTAACTTTCCAGCATAATGTTCAAATACATCTTCGTATTTTTCCACAATTTGACTTTCTTTTAAAACTACAATGTGCACCGGAGGTAAAGTGGTCATTTTTCGAAGTTTTGGATCCTCCGCCACCAACACCAGCGAACCGGACTCGGCTACAGCTAAATCCGCACCGGTAAGTCCTACTTCCACCTCTTCCGGCTTAGGGTAATCTTCGTTAAGAAGTTCTACCGCCACTTTTTCCCTTAAATTTTCTAAAAGCCCCTCAATTTGCGGATGGGGATAGTACATCACTTTCCGGACCCCAAGACCGGCCAGTACCCCCGCCAAACTGTCAATTAACTGTTCATTGGTTGTACAGCGAATAACTTCGCCACTCACAGCAGTAAGCTCCGTAATAAACTTTTCCTTTAACACCCAATCACCACCTTAGGTATTATGTCCTGATGGTCTGACCTTAGATTTTATATTTTCCCTTTTTTAAAATCAAACTATTTTCAATCCATTACTCTTCCAACAATTTTTGTTCAGCTACTGTTAAGTGTTCTTCCAAAATTTTTTGCGCTCTAATTTTATCCCGTTTTTTTATCGCCTCTAAGATTTCTTTATGGTATTTATAAAAAGTCTCAGGCATGCCCGGAGTTCTAAAAAGCCGCTGTCGGTTTATTTTTAAAGACTGGCGCATGGTATCGGCAATGGAATTAATCAGACGTACCAAAAGGGAATTATGGGTAGCAAGAGCCAATCCGTAATGAAACATAAAATCAGCCTCATCCCCTAAATCCCCCTGCTTTAAATCTTTTTCCATTTTTAATACGGCATCTTCTAAGCGTTTTATATCTTCATCGGTAGCCCGTTCCGTTGCCAACACTACCGCACCAGTCTCCAAAATTTTTCTAACCTCCAAAACTTCTAACGTTGTATCTAAAAGGAGCAACAATGTAAGCGGCTGAAAGGATTTATCCAAAGCCACTTCCCGGACAAAAGTACCTTCCCCCGGTCTTACTTCTAACACTCCCAATACTTCTAAGGCACTTAATGCCTCTCTAACAGAAGCTCTACTGACCCCAAGGCTTTCGGCAAGTTCTCTTTCTGACGGAAGTTTATCCCCTGGCTTTAATTCACCCCGGGCAATTAACGACCTGATTTGCTCGATTATTTCTTCGTAAATTTTTTTGGTTTTTATCTGCTGAAAATTCATGCGAAACCTCCGGCAAAAGTAATTTTTGCCTTTATATTTTCTCCCTTTTTCCGTTAAATCCTTCTAAGGGGTGAATTAATTTTATTTATAACCTTCCGCCAGAAGTTCTGCCACATGTACGACCTTAATATTCGAACCTTCTTTAGCCAAAGCATCATTTAACTGAAGCATGCAGCCAGGACAGGAGGTAGCCACTACTTCTGCACCGGTTTCAATGATATCTAAAGCTTTTTTCTTACCAATAGCTTTCGAGAGTGGATAATGGGTCAGGGAAAAAGAACCGGCCCCGCCGCAACAGGCAGCAGGCTTTTTCATTTCCCCGAAGTTTTCCCCCGCAAGTGCTTTTAGTATTTCCCGGGGTTGTTTATTTACTTTAAGCTTGCGGTTTAAGTGGCAGGGATCGTGGTAAGTTACTTTTAAATTTAATTTCTTGGGTTTTATAAAACCTTTTTCCACCAGATATTCATTTATGTCCCGGGTCTTTTCGGCAAGCTTTTTGGCCTTTTCCAGGTATTCCGGCTCATCGATAAAAAGTTCAACATACCCCTGTCGTAAAGTTACCCCACAGGTAGAACAGCTGGTTATAACGTAATCGGCATCCACCGCAAGATAGGTGTCTATCACATATCGCCCTAAGCTCTTGGCCGACTCTATATCCCCATGCACCCTTGCCGGAGTTCCGCAGCAGCTTTGCTTTTCCGGTACTATTACTTGGGCTCCGTTGTGCTGTAAAACCTCTATTACTGCTTCCCCAACGTTAACATAAACGTTATTGATCATACAGCCGGGGAAATACAAAAGCTTTTCTTTTCCCGGAATTTGTTTAGACCTGGCCTTTTCCACTAAAGTTTCCTTGGAAAATTCGGGTAACAACCGGTTTTCATAATCTTCGATGAGCCCAAACCGAAGTTTTCGCCCAGGACGTCCTTTAACCTTCTTCAGGGCAAGACCTTGAAAGCGGGAAGCCATTTTAAGCCCAAAGTTAAAAAGCTTGGGTTTCCGTAAAACTTTAAAAATTGCTTTTTTCACCGGCGGTAAACCATTTTCTTTGGCTAAATAGTCCCTTCCATATAAGAGAATTTTCTCATAATTAACCCCGCTGGGGCAGTTTTCCTGACAGGCAAGACAGGTGAGACAGGTAGCAATTTTTTCCGCCAGGTATTCGGTAGGTTTCAATACCCCTTCGGTAACCCCTTTGATAAGCTGAATCTTGCCCCGGGCTACTTCCGCTTCCATTTTTGTTTCCTTATAAATAGGACAGACGGCCTGGCAATTGCCGCAACGCATACATTTTAAAAACTCCTGTTTAATCTCGGTCACAAACCTTCCCCCCTACGCCATTTTCCCGGGGTTTAAGATATTATTGGGGTCAAAGGCGAGTTTTAAGCGTTTTAAAAGATTAACCCCCGCTTCCCCCATTTCCCAGGGAAGGAAACGGTTTTTCGCCATGCCAATGCCGTGTTCACCGGAAAGCGTTCCTCCAAGTTCTAACGCCGCTTTAAAGATTTCTTCCACAGCTTTTTCCACCCGTTGCCATTCTTCCCGGTTAGTTTCGTCGGTCAGGATTGTAGGGTGGAGGTTCCCATCGCCCGCATGACCAAAAGTTCCAATGGTAAGATTATATTTTTCACCAATTTCCTTTAACTTCTTTAACATAGCCGGAACTTGACTCCGGGGAACTGTGGCATCTTCCAAAACGGTGGTGGGACTTACCTGAGCTAAGGCCGGTAATGCCGCTCTCCGAGCTTCCCAGAGTTTTTCCCGCTCTTCCTCATTTTGGGCCTCAGATACTTCTCCCCGATTTTTTTCCAGGACCTGCCGAATAATCTTAGCTTCCATTTCCACCTGTTCGGGATAGCCATCGGTTTCCACCAGTAAAATCGCCTGGGCATTTACCGGCAGGCCAATTTTTTTAAATTTTTCTACCGTCCGGATAGTAGTTTGGTCCATTATTTCTAAAGTTGCCGGAATAACCCGGTTTTTAATAATTTCAGCAATGGCGTTGCCAGCATCGTCAATACTGTTGAATACCGCTAAGAAGCTTTTTTTGGCTTTCGGTGCTGGAATAAGCTTTACAATAATTTTCGTAATAATTCCTAAGGTGCCTTCACTACCCACCATTAACGCCGGTAGATCGTAGCCGGTAACATTTTTCACGGTCTTACCGCCAAATTTTAAAAGTTCCCCGGTACCAATTACCGCTTCGACTCCCATAATATAATGCTTGGTTACTCCGTATTTTAAACCCCGAAGTCCTCCGGAACATTCGGCCACCGAACCGCCCATAGTAGCGGTAGCAACCGTTCCCGGATCAGGAGGGTAAATCAATCCATACGGTTTTACCGCTTCGTTTAAGTCGTTGATAATTACCCCCGGCTCCACCGTAGCCGTAAGGTTATCCAGATCAATCTCTAAGATTTTATTCAGCCGATTTAACTCTACCACTACCCCGTTTGCCGCCGGAATGGTTCCACCGCTTAAATTAGTCCCCGAACCCCGGGGATAAAGGGGAATTTTATATTCGTTGGCCCATTTGACAATCTCAACTACCTCCCCGGCGCTTTCAGGAAATACCACCGCTAATGGCATTTGATTCTTTAACCCCGCCGTAGCGTCATAACCGTAAACAAAAAGCTCCTCCGGTTGCGTTTTTATTTTCCCGGAACCAAGAATTTTTTGTAGCTTCGCCAGTGCTTCCACTTTAAAAAACCTCCTCAAAACTATCCGGGGGGAATAGCTCCCCCCGCTTAGTTTTATGCTCGTTTATTTTTTATTAAGGGCTGCAACTAAGCCCCAGAGGGCTAAAATTACCACTGCGGTAATCCCGAGAATGGTAAGTCCTGGACCGGTTTCTACCGGAGCTTTAGCCGCCACTCCAGCACTTTCAATCATTTTGTAGACCGGAATCCAGCTTTTTAGATAATACGCCTGGAGATAAGTTATGATACCTACCACAATAGCAAACAAGAAGCTATGCAGCACGGTAAACCGGAAAAGCTCCGCTTCTTTACCCACCAGGCCCACCGATGCCGTTGCCACAGCAATACTCTGAGGCGATATCATCTTACCGGTAACTCCACCGGAAGAGTTAGCGGCAACAGTTAAGACCGGATCAATGCCTAACTTTTCCGCTGAAGCGGCCTGCAATTTACCGAAAAGAGCATTAGCCGATGTATCCGAGCCGGTTATAAATACCCCCAGCCAGCCAAGCATTGGGGAAAGGAAAGCAAAGGCTTTGCCGGTAAAGGTCAGCGATAAACCCAGCGTTTGGCTCATCCCGGAGAAGTTAGCAACATAAGCAAAACCCAATACCGCTGCAATATTGATCAGCGGGAACTTCAAGCTTGCTAACGTTTCTTTAAAAACAGCAATTGCGTCTTTAAGACTAATTCTTAAAATCAAGATGGTAATAATCGCTGAAATTAAAATCGCCGTCCCGGCTGCTGAAAGCCAGTTAAATTTAAAGATCGCTTCCATGGCTTTGTCCGCACCGGGCTTATAAATTAATCCGTCAAGGCCGGGAACATGAAACTTAATGGTAACAAGGTCTAACACATTTTTTACCTGATTTAACCCCCAGTCGCCCACTAAAATCGTTAATACAATAAATGGCGACCAGGCTTTTAAAATAGCCCCTGTCGAGTGCTTCCTTACCTGCAAGGTTGCCGGAGGTTCGTTGGCAAACCGCCAGACATTTTTGGGCTTCCAAACCTTTAAGAATAAGACCAAAGCGATGATTGAAACAAGGGAAGAAATTATATCCGGGAGCATCGGTGAAAGGTAGTTTGCTGAAAACCACTGGGCAACAGCAAAGGAAATACCGGTAACCAGCACCGCTGGTAATACCTCGACAAGTCCTTTCCAGCCGGACATAATAAATACTAACCAGGCTGGTATAAGTACCGATAAGATAGGTAACTGCCGGCCTACCATTTTACTAATCGCCATAGCGTCAATTCCCGTAACCTGTCCGGCCACAATAATCGGAATACCAATTCCCCCAAAAGCTACCGGAGCAGTATTGGCGATTAAGCAAATTCCTGCAGCATACAAGGGGTTAAAACCAAGACCCACGAGCATTGCGGCGGTAATAGCCACCGGAGTACCAAAGCCAGCGGCCCCCTCTAAAAACGCTCCAAAGGAAAAAGCAATCAAAAGTGCCTGAAGCCTCCGGTCTTCGGTAATCGAAGCAATGGAATCCTTAATAATTTCAAATTGTCCTGCTTTTACGGTAAGGTTATAAAGATAAACTGCCGTAATAACAATCCAGCCAATAGGAAAAAGTCCGTATAAAGCACCGTTTACCGCTGCCATTAAAGCAAGATTTACCGGCATCTTATACTCCAAAACTACAACAATAATAGCCAAAAGCAAAGTTAACAGACCCGCAATATAGCCTTTCATTTTTTTGATGGCCAGCGCCCAGAACAGGAAGAAAATCGGAATCGCTGCCACCAGAGCCGATAACGCAATGTTGTTAAACGGGTCGTAGTTTTGCGTCCAGGTCACTCCATATCCCTCCTGAAAAAAATGTCACCAACCTAATCATACGGCCGTATGATGGTCTGACCTCTTGACTATTAGTTTATCATATAAATTTAAATTTTCAATATATTCTTGATGTTATAATTTTCACTTGTTTCCGGAAAAATTATGTTCTTAAAAAAGGTTATAATGTATTTTAAAAAATAAAAACCCAATATTCATTCGGATTTAAGGATTGTTCATTAATTCACGTTTTTGTTGTATAACAGCCACGGTATAAAAAAAATTTATAGTACTACACTTCTCAAAAACAAAAAATAAGCGGGTTTAAACCCGCCATTCCCATCATTATTCAAACTCCGTAAAACCAAAATTACGAATCCAGACATCTTTATTCCGCCAGTCTTCCTTTACCTTTACCCATAAATCAAGATAAATGTTGCTTCCCAAAAGCCGCTCAATTTCCAGTCGAGCTCTTTGCCCAATTTCTTTTAACATTTGCCCATTTTTTCCAATGATGATTCCTTTTTGGCTCTCCCGTTCCACGTAAATTACCGCCGAAACGTAAACGGTATTGCTGTTCTCCCGGGGTTTTATTTCTTCCACCACTACTGCCACCGAGTGAGGAATTTCTTCCCGGGTTAAATGCAGTATTTGCTCCCGAATGTACTCGGCAATGATAAATCGTTCCGGATAATCGGTTACCTGGCCTTCCGGGTAATACGGCGGCCCCTCGGGTAACAATTCAAAAATTCCCTCCACCAATTCCGAAACTCCCGTTCCGTTTAGGGCCGAGATGTAATAGGTTTTGGCAACTTTTATTTTGCTTTCTATTTGACCGGCAAGGGTTTGGGCCTCAATCATCTTTGCCACATCAATTTTATTTACCACTAAGATTATCGGAGTTTTTACTTCAGCTAAGGTCTTTAAGAGATAATTTTCCTGGGGCCCTATGGGGGAATTAGCTTCTACCACGTATAAAAGAACATCTACTTCGTCCAAACTGGTTAAAGCCTGCTTTAACATAAACTCCCCAAGTTTATTTCTGGGCTTTTGCACCCCAGGAGTGTCAATAAAGATAATCTGCCCTTTTTCCGAAGTCAATACGGCCCGGATTTTATTCCGGGTAGTCTGGGGCTTATCGGACATTATAGCAATTTTTGCTCCGACCACCTGGTTCAAAAGGGTTGATTTGCCAACATTGGGCCGGCCAACGATGGAAACAAAGCCCGATTTATAACTCATCTCTTTCCCCCCTTTCCGGTTGGACTATCCCGCCGGATACAATAATTTTTAACGCGTCTTCCACCGAAAGATTTAATGGTATCACATCCTTTTCAGGTAAATATAAAAGCCAGCCCGAAGTTGGATTGGGAGTTGTAGGTAAAAAGACCGGTAAGAGTTTTTCCCCGGTTTTTTCGTTTATTTCATTAAATCCGGTACCGGTTACAAAACCTAAAGCATAACTATTTTCATTGGGATATCTTACCAAAACCACGCTTTTAAACGCATTTCGTTCCGGATGTAAAAAAGTTTCAATTAACTGTTTGGAAGTTTTGTAAAGGGAGCGGGTAACCGGTATTTTAATGAACAACTGTTCAAACTGTTTTAGGATTTTTCTACCAATAAAATTAGTCGCCAGCATGCCCACGAACGGTACCAGGAAGGCTACCGTTAAAAGTCCAAGGCCGGGTATATCAATACCAAAAATTTGTGCAAAAAATCCTCGAAGGGGTCGGTCAAAAAAGGAAAACAAAGCAAATAAAATATAAATCGTTATAGCTGCCGGCGTAATTACCGCAAGACCGGTTAAAAAATAGTTACCTGCTTTCTTAAAAATGTCCCTTCCCTCCTCGCGACCTGCCATAGCTTATGAAAGTATAAAGTAAAAACAAAAGCCCAATTAATAAAAGTAAAGAATGAAAGGGATAAAGCTTAATGCGGTAGAAATTTAAATAAGAAAAACCTTTGATTTTCGGTATAATTACCAAAAAAAAGACCCCGATACTATTTATCGCTGCCAGAAGGACCGCTCCTGCTGCTACGTCTTTAGCTATTTTGGCAAGACGGTGATAATCTTTGGTAAATAAATCTACGGTCGCTTCAATTGCCGTATTAATCATTTCAGTTATAATCACTAAAGCTATGGCAAAAAAGACAAATAAATAATCATACCCGTTAAAAGGCAAAAATAAAGAAAGGGTTAATACTCCAATGCCCGCTAAAAAGTGAATTTTCATATTTCTCTGGGTGCGTAAACTGTAAATTAAGCCCCAAAAGGCATAACTAAAGCTTTCTTTCAAGCTTCGCCGCATATCAACGCTCCAATCCCAGAGCACTTAAAATTTTTTCTTCCTTTGCCCGCATAATCCGGGTTTCTTCTTCTTCGTAATGATCATGGCCAAGTAAATGTAAAACTCCGTGAACCGTTAAAAACGCTACTTCCCTTGAAAAACTGTGACCGTATTCCTTTGCCTGTTCTGCGGCCTTTTCTAAAGAAATCACCACATCCCCCAAAATCTCATCGTCTTCATCATCCGCCAGGGGAAAAGATAAAACATCCGTCGGGGCATCCTTTTGGCGGTATTCCCGGTTTAAAGACTGGATATAATCATTATCCACCAGAGCAATGCTTACTACCCCGGCGCGTCCTTCCTCGTTTAATGTTAAACTTACAGCCTGGGTAATTATATTTAACAAATCTTCCTCCACATCCACTTTATCCTGGAGATTGGTAATTTCCGTCAAGATTTTTTCTCCTTTCTGAGAGATTCCACGTTTATATCCGGATATTCCACCCGGTTATGGAAAATTCCCGATAATACTTTATCAAAGGCTTGCGCAATGTTGTGTAAATCCTGAAAAGTTAAGTTTGATTCATCCAGCTGGCCATCCAATAGCTTGTCCTTAATTACTTTTCGGACCAACCCCTCAACCCGCCCGGGAGTGGGAGATTTTAACGAACGCACCGCCGCTTCTACCGAATCGGCCAGCATTACTAAAGCTGCTTCTTTGGTTTTGGGTTTGGGACCTGGATAGCGAAAATCCTCGGCATTTACCTCCGGTCCGTTGATATCAATAGCTTTTTGGAAAAAGAACTTAATAATGCTTGTTCCATGGTGCTGCTCGATAATATCGATAACGATTTGGGGTAATTTATATTCCCGGGCCAGCTCCACCCCATCCTTTACATGGGAGGTAACAATTAAGGTGCTTAAATTGGGATTAAGTTTTTCGTGCGGGTTACCGCTACCAAATTGATTTTCCACAAAAAAGTACGGTCGCTTTAATTTACCTATATCATGGTAATAGGCCCCTACCCGGGCCAGCAAGCTATTGGCATTTACTTTATCCGCCGCCGCTTCCGCTAAATTCCCCACCAAAAGACTGTGATGGTACGTTCCAGGCGCTTCCATTAAAAGCTTCTTTAAAAGGGGATGAGACGGAGTTGCTAATTCTAATAAAGTTACCGCCGAAGTAATTTTAAAGGTCGTTTCTAAATAAGGTAAAAAGCCGTTGGTAAAAATAGCAGCTAAAATCCCATTTATCGGACCAAAAATCAATGCAGCTAAAAAAGCCGTACCCAAAGGCGTCTTATCGATAAGTTCCAAAGCAAGAATCGCTATTAAAGCTACAATACCGATATTTACTCCCGCCCGGGCTAAATCCTTGCGCTGGCTTAAATGAGAAACCCCAAAACCTCCCGCAAGGCCGGAAAAAAAAGATACTATGGATAACTTAAGGCTAAGTTCGGTACCAAAACCAATTAATAAAGCTAAAAGCGCCGTCATCAAAAGGGATAAGTTAAAATCGATTAAAATGGCAATTAACATCGTTGCTGCACCTAAAGGTACAGCATAGCCCACCAGCGGGGTCATTTCCGGAAAAGCCCCCACATTTATTGCTAAAATACTTTTAGCCAACGCTAAAATAAAAAACGAAATTATCCCCAGTAAAATCAGTAAGTTTAAATTTTCAAAAACCTCCCGCCGCTGCAAGTACAGGTAAAAAAGGGGCGTCAACATGGTAAAAAATACAAGAAATACCGCTCCAATTAAATTGCGAAAGGAAGGTTTTGGTTTTAGTAACCCCAGAGCTTCTAATTTGGCTAAATGTTCGGGAGTAACAATTTCCCCTTCTCCAATAATTTTCTGATTTTGCTTGATTGAAACCCAAACTTTGGGCACCGCCTGGGCAGCGCGGTCTCGAAGTTTTTCCGTGGCTTCCGGATCATATACTGCATTGGGCCTTAAAAAATAATTTAAACTTAAAATTAAAACCTCTTTTTCCGGGTAACTTAAGTTATAACGGTTAACCTTCTCGGTAAGGGTTCCTTTAATTTCGGTAAAATTTTCCGGGGTAATCTCCTTTTTTAACAGTTCACCCAAAATTTCCGTTGCCGCCCGCTGGGTTGCTCTCCAGCGTTCAAGATTAATTCGGGTTAAATCCGCAGCCATCCCTGCAGGCAAGGAAAAGGGCATTTCTTCAATAATTTGTTTTTCCTTTTGTTTGGACGATATATTTTGCTTCAATATTTTTTCAATATTTAAAAAAAAGTTATTTACTTCCCCTAAAATTGCCGCATTGGTTTCGGGATTAATTAGATAAACCTTTGGTACCTGGCTCCGGGCCTTTTCCCGCGCTTCTTCGGTTTTAGCCTTATCTTCAAAAACTATACTTCGCGGAGCTTTAATAGTTTCCGGTGCTACTTGTCCCACCTGGAGATTTACCCGATGGGGGATAAACTCCAGGAACATTAAAAGGAGAAAGGCTACAAAAAAACCAAAAAACACCAGTCCCCGGAGGAGTTTTTGGTTGTTTTTCAACCTTTCCATTATTTGTTTTGCTTTAAGTTTAAGAATGACCCGTTCCCTCCCTGTCCTTGATCTTCCGGGCTTTTTCGTACTGCTCAATAATTTCCTGGACCAAGGGATGCCTTACTACGTCTTCCCGGGTAAAATAAGAAAAGTTTATACCCTTAATTGGCTTTAAGATCTGTTCCGCCTCCACCAGACCGGATTCCTGTCCCCGGGGTAAATCCACCTGGGTGGTATCCCCGGTTATTACCGCTTTTGAGCCAAAGCCCAGACGGGTTAAAAACATTTTCATTTGCTCCGGCGTCGTATTTTGGGCCTCATCTAAGATAATAAACGCGTCATCCAGGGTGCGCCCACGCATGTAAGCTAAAGGCGCAACCTCAATAATTTGTTTTTCCAGGTATTTCTGGGTAGTCTCCAACCCCAAAATATCGTACAAACTATCGTAAAGCGGCCGTAAATAGGGATTTACTTTTTCCTGTAAATCCCCCGGTAAAAACCCTAACTTTTCTCCCGCCTCAACCGCTGGTCGGGTTAAGATTATCCGGGCAACTTCTTTTTGCTTTAAAGCCAATACTGCCATTACCACCGCCAGGTAAGTTTTTCCCGTACCTGCCGGTCCAATGGCAAAGACTATATCATACTTTTTAATGGCTTCGAGATACATTTTCTGTCTTAAGCTTTTGGGTTTAATTTTTTTACCCCGGGGAGTTATATAAACCGTTTCCTCCCCTAAAAGCCCCAAAACACCGCTTTTTTCCGTGGAAAAAGCATAACGAATTTCCCGGGTGGTGATGGGATTTCCGGCAAGATAATAATTATACAGATCTTCGAGTAACCCCACTGCTTTATTTACCGCATCTTCTTCCCCGGTTATTAAAATTTCTCCTTCTCTTAAATTAATGGTAACGGGCAAAAGCTCTTCAATAAGCTTTAAGTTTTCATCATACTTGCCAAACAAAGCCCGAAAAAACTCTTTATCAGCTACCACCATCCGTTGTTCTTTTTTCGCCAAGGTTAATCCTCCTGTATCCCTGAGATTTGACCGATATCTTCTATCGCCTGAGCTTTCACCACTACTTCCACTGCATCCCCCAAACTCCGAACCGTTTTATCCATATTGGTTATCTGCTTCATATCCACTTCTTTTTTAAGTTCTTCTAATGCTAAATTATACGCCTTTTGCTCTCCTTCCTCAAGGGTCAGGTTTCTAACCTTTCTTTCAACTTCTTTAGAGGTTACTTTGTATAATTCAACGGGAATGGTTATCCTTTTACCTAATGAAAATTTATAACGCTTTTCCACCATGATAGCCAGCGCAAAGTTTTTTGGGGGCTTTTTTAACGTTATTTCTTTTTTCCCGAGATAAAGCTTAACTAAACTATTTTCCTGTCCGGTGGGTACCAAGCGTTCTTCTCTTAAAGGCATCCGCACCTTTTTTTTATACCAGGTAACCGCCTTTACCGTTCCTTCCGCTACAATGGGCTCTCCCCGTTCATCAACCCCGGAAATAAGTACCTCCCCCGCGGTAACTTTCTGCCCCGGCTTTACCCTTAAACTTCCCCGAAACACTAATATTTCTTTAATAATTCCCTCTCTTTTGGCCACAATATCCGCCTTTTTGTATTTTTGCCGGTAACTTTCCTCCCGCATTTTACCCGTGATGATAAGCCTAACCCCTTTTTTTTCAATTCCCACCCAGGCCATATCGGGTATTTGAGCTAAAATTTCCCGTTTTAGCATTTTTTCATCAACTGCTTTTTTTCTAACAAACGGTTTAACCTTCCGGGTTTTTAAAATATCTAAAATTTCTCTTTGTCTACCGGAAAAACCATCAATTTCAATAAACCAGATAAAACCGGTAAGAAAATAAATTATCCCTAAAAGTAAAAAAAGCCCGGCAATTATCCCTGGCCTTTTTAGGGCTTTCTTCCACCAAAACCAAACCCCCTCTTTAGCAATAACTTTTGTTTTTCCTCCCACCCTTTTCCCTATGGCTTTCACCTGGCGAAAATTTTTTAAAGTAGTTTTAAAGGTCAGACCATCCGTAGTATATTTTACTTCCCTTAAATCAACCTGCCGGCTGAAGGCCAAATTTAAAAAACGCTCAACTTCCCTACCCTGAAATTTAAAATGAATTTCACCGAACAGCCATTTCAGCATCAATTTCACCCCCTCTCGAAGTATACCCGCTCAATTTGCCCGGTAATTTGCAGTTCTTCGGAGGTGATTAAAAAGATTTCCAAATTCTTACCTTCAAGGGTTATTTTTTCATTAAACCTTATGATTTTTATTTCTTCCGGCGAATAAAATTGGATTCCTTTATGTCCTTCCACAATTACCATCTCATTGCCCAGAAAAACCACCTTCGGTAAATCGGCAAAAATTTCTCCCGGAAATATTGTCCACTTTTTAGGCATAAAAAAACCCTCCCTGCTAAATCAATATATGCAGCAGGAAGGGTTTTCATGCTATTTGGCCAAAAGCTTTTTCACTAACTCCGCAACTACCTTACCGTCAGCCCGCCCCTTTACCTTGGCAAGTACCGCCGGCATTAATTTTCCCATGTCCGAAGGTTTAGATGCCCCCACTTCTTCCATGGTGACTTTAATTATTTCCTCTAACTCCGTTTCGCTTAACTGGGCCGGAAGGTAGCTCTCAAGAATTTTTATTTCTTCTTGAATTTTAGCAACATCCTCGGTACGTTCGGCTTTTTCGTAGTTGGGTAGCACTTCTTTGCGGGATTTAATTTCCTTTTGGATGATTCCAACAATCTCATCATCGGTAAGGCTTCTTCCTTTTTCAATTTCAGCATTTTTAATTGCCGCTTTTACCATTCGTAAAACATTAAGCCTTACCGTAGCCCTTTGTTTTAAACTCTCTTTTAAATCCTGTTCAATGCGGTTTAACATAAGATCACCTTAAGCATAACGCTTTTTCTTATTTCTGGCTTGAGCTTTTTTCTTCCTTCTCACGCTGGGTTTTTCGTAATGTTCTCTTTTGCGCATTTCAGCCATTAAGCCGGCTTTTTGGCAAGATCTTTTAAACCGCTTTAAAGCGCTATCTAAACTTTCATTTTTGCCAACTCTAACTTCTGCCACTTTCTATCCCTCCCTCCTCCCCACCCCCTTTGCCGCCTTAATTAGGCAAATTTACCTAACGGTCTACCGCCAATTAAGTGGAAATGGAGGTGGTAAATCTCTTGACCGCCGTCTTTTCTGCAATTGCTGACCAGACGATACCCAGAATCACTGATTCCTTCTTTTTCAGCAATTTCCCGGGCTTTTAGCAGCAAATGTCCAGCAAGCTCCCGGTGTTCTTCTCCTAAGTCCGCTATATTTTCCAGATGTACCTTAGGAACAATCAATATATGCACCGGTGCCACCGGATTGATGTCGCGAAAAGCCACCACTAATTCGTCTTCATACACAATAGCTGAGGAAATTTCTTTCCGGGCAATCCTGCAGAAGAGACAGTCACTCATACCTTCACCTCCCCTCGGGAGAAAGGTACAATTCAATCCTTACAAAAGGAGATAATTCTACAATACACTATAAAATTCCTGCTGGCAAGAAAAATTTTAGTTATTTATCAACTCTCCGCTAACATGGTCCTCTTTTATCTCGGTAATTTTTACCGGATAAATTTCTCCCCGCTTTATATTATTGCCCGAAAACTTGACTCTTAAATAATTATCGCTATGTCCTTCCCAAAAGCCTTCCGTATCCCGTTCCTCGGGAATAACCTCTAAAATTTTACCGAGAAATTTAGATGCATAATTTTTAAAAAGTTCCTCTTTTAAATTTAAAAGTAAAAGGCTTCTCCGCTCTTTTTCCCGCTCCGGTACCTGATCTGGCATTTTTGCCGCCGGCGTACCCGCTCGCGGGGAGTATTTAAAAACGTGAATGTCCATAAAACCAACCTTTTTTACTAAATTGTAACTGTTTAAAAACTGCTCTTCGGTTTCTCCCGGAAAACCAACGATAACATCAGAAGTTAAAGCGATCTCGGGAATCCGTTCTCGAATTGTTTCAATTAACCTTAAATACTCATATGAAGTATATTTCCGGCGCATCGCCCTTAAAATATCGTCATCACCACTTTGCAGGGGGAGGTGGAGATGGCGGCAGAATTTAGGGCTATCCGCTAAAACCTCCAGTAATTCCACGGTAAAATCCTGCGGTTCAATAGAGCTCAAACGAAGCCTCTTTAGTTCGGGAATTTTAAATAACTCGGCCACCAAATCGGCAAGTTTGGGTAATTCTTTTTTTTCTTGGCCGTAAGCTCCCGTGTGGATTCCCGTAAGCACAATTTCGGAAAAGCCGTTCTGACATAGCGTTTTTACCTCCGCTACCACATCCTCCAAGGGGCGGCTTCTAAGGGGCCCCCGGGCATAGGGAATAATACAGTAGGCGCAATAGCTATTACACCCTTCCTGAATCTTAACAAAAGCCCGGGCTTTCCCCGGGGCGAGCTTTAAAGGCATTTCTTCAAATTCCAGGAGCTCTTCAAAACCGGCCACCGCATTTATTTTTGTCCGTTCCCTTAAGACTTTTTCCACTAACTCCACCAGGCGGTTTTTGTGAACGGTCCCCAAAACAAGAGTTACCTCGGGAATTTTTAAAATTTCCTCGGGGGCAACTTGAGCATAACAGCCCACCGCCGCCACCACTGCCCGGGGATTTTTTTGCACCGCCTTCCTGATCATCTGCCGGGATTTACGGTCACTTAAATGGGTAACGGTACAGGTGTTTATAACGTAAATATCAGCATAATCGCTAAAGTCAACTATTTCATACCCTTTTTCTAAAAAAGCTCCTTTTAAAGCTTCGGTTTCGTACTGATTTACTTTACAACCTAAGGTATAAAAAGCTACTTTTTTCACCTTACTTCTCCTCCAAGGTCACCCCACTGATATAAAACCATGGAAAGAACGGCCAGAGCAGCCGTTTCCGTACGTAAAATTCTTGGCCCTAAGCTAACAGTGACCGCCCCAAAACTTTTTAAATACTCAATCTCTCCGGGGTCAAATCCCCCTTCGGGTCCTATTATTACCGTAACGTTTTTTACCGCCTCTCTATTTAAAAGTTGCTTTAAAAAAGTTTGCTCCTCGCCTTCATAGGGTACCAAGATTAAAGCATCGGAAATAAATTCCGGCAGGGCCTTTAAATCTATTACCGGAAAAACTTCCGGAACCCGGCTAACTCCCGCCTGCTTTGCCGCTTCATAAGCAATTTTCTGCCAGCGTTCGCCTCGATCCTTTTTCTTGCGCTCATCAAATACCACTACCGTCCTGAGGGTTTCCACCGGAATTATCCGATAAACCCCCAGCTCCGTAGCCTTCTGCACAATAAAATCCATTTTATCGCCCTTTGGTACCCCCTGCACCAAAGTTACATTCACCGGAGGTATGGTTACAACCCTTTTTTTCTCCAAAATCTTTAATTGAACCAAATCTTTTTTTACCGCTATTACCTGACATAGATAGCGAAACTCCTGGTCGTCCTGTAATGTTAGTTTTTCCCCGGGCTTTATTCTCAAAACCCTGGCCACATGTTTAGCATCGTCACCGGTAAGATAAGCATAATCCCCCTGGACCTGCCCAGGGGGTAGAAAAAAGTACGGCATCACACCCTACTCCTTTCTGGCAACCAGAAGACACCAACCACCACTGCTTTTTCTTTCAATAATTTTAAAACCAACTTCCAGAAGTTTATCCATAACTTCCTTTTCTCTTTCTAAGATAATTCCCGAACCGATAAAAATTCCACCGGTGGCTAATTTTTCGTAAGCATCTAAAGCTAACTCTTTAATTACCGCTGCAATAATATTGGCAATGATAACGTCTACGGTCTGGTTAAAACCATGTAATAGGTCATTTTCTATCACCGTAATCCTGTCTTCCAGGCGGTTTATGGAAATATTATCCCGGGCAACCTTTACTGCCACCGGATCAATATCTAAGGCATAAATCTTCTCGGCTCCCAGCAAAGCGGAAGCTATTGCTAAGATTCCGGAGCCGGTACCAACATCCACCACTACTTTGCCCGGGCTAACGTAGTTCGGTAAGGCCTCTAAAACCAATGCGGTGGTAACGTGGGTTCCCGTTCCAAAAGCCATCCCCGGGTCAATTTCTATTATCTTTTTACCTTCTTTGCCCGAAGGTAGCTTTTCCCAGGTAGGTTTTATTAAAAACTCCCCTACTTCAACCGGTTTAAAATATTTTTTCCAGCTATTAGCCCAGCTTTCCTCATCAACTTCCTGGAAATAAAGGTTAAAAGGTATTTCTAAGGATTTTAATTTCTCATTAATCTGGTTTAAAAGAGTGTTAATATTTTCCGTTAAGGGGAAATAAGCCCGTACCGTTGCCCTTTCCGCTTTTAAAACGCTGTCGGGAAATTCATAAGCATCCCAGATCTGAGCGTTTATATACTGCCAAAGCAAAAGGGGGTCTTCAATACTTACCCCCCCGGTATTAAATTCCCAGAAAAGGTCGGCTATTGTTTCGGTAAAGCTACTTTCCACTTCCACCGCAATTTCAAGATATTTCACAGGCCTCACCCGTCTTTTTTCTTTTAATTATAACGCAAATTTGTTTTTAAACTTATTAAATTTTTCTTTTAACGTTTCCTCTTTTTGTTTGGATATCTCCTCAAACTCCCGTAAAAGCTGCTTTTGCCGTTCCGTAAGTTTGGTGGGGGTAACTACTTTAACCGTTACGTAAAGATTTCCCCGTCCGGAGCCATTTACCACCGGTACACCTTTTCCTTTTATGGTAAATACGGTACCCGTCTGGGTTCCTTCGGGAATTTCCAAAATCTCCGTACCCCCATCGATGGTCGGTATTTCTACCTTGGCTCCCAAAGCGGCTTGAACAAAGGAAATCTCCTTCTCCAATTTTAAGTGGATATTTTCCCGCTTAAACAGCTTGTGCGGTTTAATTTTAATGTAAACATATAGGTCTCCCGGAGGCCCGCCAAAGCGGCCCGCTTCACCCCCTCCGGCAATTCTAAGCCTATGGCCATGGTCAATGCCGGGAGGAATTTTTACCGTTATTGACCGGGTCTTCCGCACCAAGCCACTTCCACCGCACTCCCGACAAGGGGTTTTCGGTATCTTCCCTTCACCCCGGCAGGTAGAGCAGACCTGACTTCTTACCATGCGGCCAAAGAGGGTCCTCACTTCCTGGTGGATCTGCCCCCGTCCCTGACAGGTGGGACAGGTGATAATCGGCGTTCCCGGTTCGGCCCCGTTGCCTTGGCAGCGACCGCAGGTCTCGGTCCGGGTAACCCTTAATTCTTTCTCTCCTCCAAAAACCGCTTCTTCTAAGGTTAGCTCTAAAACGGCTTCGATATCGTCACCGGGGACCGGACCCTGCCGGGCTTTTCTGCCGCTCCCAAAAACCATGTCAAATAAGTCGCCAAAACCGCCAAAACCGCTAAAAATATCTTCAAAATTAATGCCGGCCCCGCCACCAAAACCTCCTTGGCCGGCAAAATTCCCGTCAACTCCCGCATGGCCAAATTGGTCATAGCGGGCCCTTTTTTCCGGATCGGATAACACTTCGTACGCTTCGTTAATTTCCTTAAATTTTTCTGCCGCATTGGGGTCGTCTTTATTGACATCCGGGTGATATTTGCGCGCAAGTTTTCGGTAAGCTTTCTTTATTTCTTCAGGGGTGGCATTTCTTGCCACCCCTAAAACTTCATAATAATCCCGCTTCAATTACCTCACCGCCTTTTGCGGGGAATTATTTATCGTCATTTACCTTGTAATCGGCGTCATACACGTTGCCCTGGGTGTTGGTTCCGGTTTGATTTTGATTTGCGGACTGCTGATAAATGCTGGAAGTTAGCTCATAAAGAGGCTTGGTTAACTCTTCCATTTTCGCTTTCATTTGCTGTACATCTCTACTATTCATTGCCTCCCGCAGCTCGGCAATGGCTTTTTCAACCTTAGCTACTAAGTCGGGATTTGCCCTATCTTTCAAATCCTTTAAGGTTTTTTCCGCCTGATAAATCAAGCTATCCGCTTGATTGCGGGTTTCGACTTCTTCTTTCCGTTTCCGGTCTTCTTCCGCGTACCGTTCCGCTTCTTCCACCATCCGCTTAATTTCCGCTTCCGACAAATTGCTGGTATTGGTTATGGTAATACTTTGCTCCCGACCGGTACCCAGATCTTTGGCGGAAACGTGGACAATACCGTTTACGTCGATATCAAAGCGGACTTCAATTTGCGGTACTCCGCGAGGAGCCGGTGGAATACCGGTTAAGGTAAATCTCCCCAAAGAGACGTTATCGGCAGCCATCGGCCGTTCGCCCTGCAGGACGTGAATTTCCACCGAAGTCTGGTTGTCGGCCGCGGTAGTAAAAATCTGGCTCTTCGAAGTTGGTATCGTGGTGTTTCTTTCAATTAATTTGGTAAATACTCCACCCAGGGTTTCAATCCCCAGGGAAAGGGGCGTTACGTCCAAAAGAACTACGTCTTTTACTTCTCCCGCCAGCACTGCCGCTTGAATTGCCGCCCCAATGGCTACGCACTCATCAGGGTTAATCCCTTTGTGGGGCTCTTTGTTAAAGAACTTGCGGATTGCTTCTTGAACCGCCGGTATCCGGGTGGACCCACCCACTAACAGGATTTTATCGATATCTTCGGGCTTAAGGCCGGCATCGGCTAAAGCCTGCCGGGTGGGACCCATGGTAGCTTCCACCAGGTCGGCGGTTAATTCGTTAAATTTAGCCCGGGTTAAGGTAACATCAATATGCAACGGTCCGTTTTGGTTAGCGGCGATAAACGGAAGATTAATTTGGGTTTCCAGTACCCCCGATAATTCGATTTTTGCTTTCTCCGCCGCTTCTTTCAGCCGCTGCATGGCCATCTTATCGTTTCTTAAATCAATACCGTGTTCCTTTTTAAAGTTTTCCACCAGCCAGTCGATAATTCGCTGGTCAAAGTCATCCCCACCGAGGCGGTTGTTACCGGCAGTGGCTTTAACTTCAAATACACCATCACCAATTTCCAAAATGGAAACGTCAAAGGTTCCACCGCCCAGGTCATAAACCAAGATAGTTTGCTCTCCTTCTTTATCAAGGCCGTAAGCCAAAGCGGCTGCCGTAGGCTCGTTAATAATTCTTAGCACCTCAAGACCCGCAATTCTTCCGGCATCCTTAGTAGCTTGCCGTTGCGCGTCGGTAAAGTAAGCCGGCACGGTTATAACAGCTTTTTCAATTTTTTCTCCCAGGTAAGCTTCCGCATCCTGCTTTAATTTTTGCAAAATCATTGCGGAAATTTCCTGGGGAGTATATTCTTTATCATCAATTTTTACCCGGTAATTGGTCCCCATATGCCGTTTAATGGAAATTACTGTGCGTTCCGGATTGGTAATCGCCTGCCGTTTCGCTACCTGTCCAACAATCCGCTCCCCGTTTTTGCCAAAGGATACAACCGAAGGAGTGGTGCGACCGCCTTCAGCATTGGGAATTACGATAACTTCTCCACCTTCCATTACCGCAATACACGAGTTTGTAGTTCCAAGGTCAATACCAACAATTCTACCCATTATCTCTACCTCCTTTAAGTTATTGTTTTTTCGAAACTTTTACCAAAGCAGGTCTTAAGACTTTATCTTTATAAAAATACCCTTTTACCAGCTCCTCAATTACGATATTTTCTTCTAAATCCTCCCGTACCTCCACCATTAAAGCCTCGTGGAGTTCGGGATTAAACGGCTGACCTTGAGCTTCTATTGCTTTTACCTCCTGCTGGTTTAATATTTCCAGTAACTGCCGGTGGGTAAGTTCAACTCCTTCAAGCACTTTTTGCGGATCACTTTCTTTTTCCTTTAAAGCTCTTTCAAAATTATCAAGCACCGGCAGGAGTTTTTTTAGAAACTCCATTCCCTCGTACTTTAAAAGCTCCTCTTTTTCTCTCTGGGTTCTTTTCCGGTAATTGTCAAAATCGGCATATAGCCTTAAATACTGATTTTTTAAACGGTTATGTTCATCCAAAAGCTTGTTGTATTCTTCTTCCCAATTTTTTGCCTCATCAATTTGTTGCTCCTCCTGGGATACGACAACCTCCTCTTTATCTTCCTGTTCCAGCTCTTTATCTTTTTCCTCCATCTTCCCGCTCACCTTCCTTTAAAACCTCATAATCTTTCATTTTAATTATGGTATTAATTTTCAATAACGAAATAGCTACTTCACTGGCATTTTTTACCGCCTGGTAAACCACTTCAGCGGGGTCAACCACTCCGCTGGCTATCATATCGATAAACTCACCGGTTTCAAAATCTAAACCCCATGCATAACTATTTTTTTGGACCTGCAGGGTCATTAAATCCCCCAACTTTTCCAGTCCGTTAAAACCGGCATTTTCCGCCATTACCCGAAAGGGAACTTTGAGAGCCTCAGAAAAAGCCATAACACCGTAGCTTTCCATCCCGGGCAAGCGATTTTTCAGGCTTTCCACTTCCCGGCTTAAGTAGAGGAAGAAAGCCCCCCCTCCGGGCAAAACCCCGGAACGGTAAGCAGCGGCAAAACTTCCCGCCGCATCTTTGGCAATTCTTTCCTGTTCGTCCACCACCTCATCGGTGGCCGCTCCAATTAAAACCGTCGCGGTAGCTTTTCCGGCGCCTCCTTCAATAAGGGTAAAATTCAGCCGGGAATCGTAAAAGCAGGTTTGGGCATAACCCAGCATTTTCTTTAACTCTTCCACCGGCTTATTTAAAGAAGTTCTTTTGGCCGCCCGGGCTCCGGTAAACTCTAAAACTCTTTTTAATTCCTTCTGGGTAATGCGGGTAATAACCATTATTTCATTTTCGTAACAAAACTCTTCGGCAATATCGCTGATTCCCCGGGTCAATAAAATTAGCTTGACCCCTAACTCCTTTAATTTTTTGAGGTTTTCCTGAAATATTTTTTGATTTTTTAAATACTGCTCAAATCCGGCTTCGGAAGCAAGAGCTTCTTCTTCTACTTCTTCGGGGTAAAGACCGTCATCGAGAACCAGAAGGGGAACTTCCTGAAGTTTTTGCGATCCTTCCTCCCATAAGGGCGACTTATTAATTACCACTCCCGGAATAAGCGTAGTATCGGCTCCAACTTTTGCCAAGACTAAATCAGCTAATTTAAATCCGGGGTCCTGAAGTTTATCCTCTAACATTGCTGCCGCATCCCGCAGGATAGCAGCAATCCTTTCATCACCCCGTCCGGCAATTTTGGCTGCCGCCAAAAGTTTGTCGTCGGTAATACTCCCTACCTTAATGGCATTTTTTCTTATCAGGAAAAGAGCGTGACTTAACGCCCGGCTCATTCCCGCCAAAACTTTGGAAACCGGAACCCCTTTTAAAATCTGGTTTACTCCTTCAGAAACCAAAGCTCCGGCTAAAACCGCAGCAGTAGTGGTACCATCCCCCACTTCCCTCTCCTGAGCCCGGGCCATATTCACGACCATTCGGGCCGCGGGATGCTGGGCATCCATTAGAGACAAAATGGTTACTCCGTCGTTGGTAACCACCACTTCTCCAAATCTATCCACTAACATCGCATCCAGGCCTTTGGGTCCCAAGCTATTGGCCACCACCTGGGTTAAGGCTTTTACCGCTGCTGCATTGGAAAAAAGGGCCTGATAGCGTTCTTCAATTTCCTGGGTTTGGGTTTCCTTTTTCAACCTTAAATCCTCCTGTTAAAAGTTTTTATTACCAATGATTTCCGATAAGTACTTGCTTAAAAACTCCACCGTCGCAACGGTTTTAGCGTATTCCATGCGCGTAGGTCCTAAAACTCCTATAAAGCCGACGCTATTCCCGTAGGAAAAGTAGCCGGCAGCAATCATACTGCAATCTTCAATTTCTTTTAAATTTAACTCGCTCCCAATTTTCACGTTAACCCCAACATTTAACTGGGAAAAGATTTCCCTTATTTTCTCTTCCTGTTCTAAGATGCTTAATAACGTTTTTACCTTTTCCACATTTTTAAACTCCGGCTGGTTAAAAAGGTTAATTAATCCGCCCAAGATTATCTTATGCTCCTGGTTATCCTTATTTAAGTTTCTAATTAACTCTAAGGTAATGTTAATTAAATTCTGGTGCCGGGCTAATTCATAGTATATTTCCCGTAAAAGCGAAGTGCGAATTTTTTCGGGATTTACACCAAGAAGTTTGGCATTTAAAATTGCCGAAACCTTTTCCAAATCCTGAGTTGTGATGTCTTCAGTTACTTCAAAAACCCGGTGGTGCAGAGTCCCATCTTCCAGTACAATAATCAACAATACCTTCCCCGGCTGTAAAAGTACTAACTGCAGGTGTTTTAACGGTACCTTTCCTGCTTCCGGTGAAAGCACCACCGCAGTATAACGGGTAAGGCTGGACAAAACTTTGCCGGTTTTCTCCAGTAAATCACCAATGCTGTTTATTTTATCTTCATAGACTTTACGGATAAATTCTTCTTCTTCTCGGCTCAAAGTGGGTTTTTCCATAAGGTAGTCTACGTAATAGCGGTAGCCTAAAACCGAAGGAATTCTCCCGGCACTGGTATGGGGTTGCTCCAAATAACCCATTTCTTCTAAATCTGCCATTTCATTCCTTATAGTTGCCGGACTAATTCCCAGGTCGTATTTTTTGGCAATAGTTCTTGAGCCTACCGGTTCAGCGGTAGAGATGTAATCCTGAACTATTGCCATTAAAATCTTTCTTTTCCGCTCATCAATCATACCGCTTCACCCCTTTTTGTTAGCACTCTCTTTTGTTGAGTGCTAACTTCAAATTAAAAATAGCACTGTCAAGTATTTTTTGTCAAGTTTAGATAAACTCAATTAATATAGTGTTAGCCACAAAACTTCCTTTGCGGGTTAAGAAAAGTCTATCATCTTCAATTGTTACTAAACCAAGTTCAATAAATTTTTGGATTTTATCGCCAAACTCTGCCATAAAGTTCCGCCGGTATTTTTTTTGAAACTCCTTAAAATTTAGTCCGGTTTTCAACCTTAATTTTAAAATTATCTCTTCTTTGGCATCTTCTTCTAAAGTTAATTTTTCCTCGCCGTAATTTTTTCCTGTTAAAAGCATTTCCCGGTATTCCCGCAACGTATGCGGATTCCAGAACCGGTACAGGCCCACCTTGCTATGGGCAGCAAGGCCAATGCCAAGATAAGGTTTATTTTCCCAGTAAGTAAGGTTGTGCCGGGAATACTGCTGGTTTTTCGCAAAGTTAGCAATTTCGTACCGCTCGTAACCGTTTTCCTCTAAAAGATTGATCGCTTCTTCCCAATATAAAACTATTTCATCTTCTTCCGGCAATATTATTTTACCCTTTGATACTTCTTCATAAAGGCGGGTATTTTCTTCGACCTTTAAATCGTATAAAGAAATGTGTTCCGGCTCTAAGCTTATGGCCGTTTTTATAGTTTTTATAAAGCTATCGCGCCCCTCGGGGTAACCGATAATTAAGTCCAGGTTTAAATTGTTTATGCCCTCTTCCCTCAATAAATTATACGCTTCCAGCGTCTGCACAGCAGTATGGGCTCTACCCATTTTTAAAAGAATCTCATCATTAAAAGATTGGGCCCCTATGCTTACGCGGTTGACTCCTAAGTTTTTTAAAAGGCGAATTTTTTCCCTGTTTAACGTTCCCGGATTGGCTTCAACGGTAAACTCCAAAAGCTCATCGGAAATATAAGGTGAAATAATTTCCCCAAGTTTTTCTAAAGCGTTAAGCGAAAGGGAAGTTGGCGTTCCCCCGCCTACATAAACGGTTTGGAGAGGCGCCAAAAAATCTTTTCGCCATTCCAATTCTTTCTTTATTAAGCTTAAATACGAAAATACCTCTTTACCCGCCGGCGCGGGAAAAGAGGTAAAAGCACAGTAATGGCACTTCTTAAGACAAAAAGGCATATGCAGGTAAAGGGCCTGAGCTTTATTTGTTATTATCAATTTTCAACACCGCCATAAAAGCTTCCTGGGGAATTTCCACCCTGCCAATTTGTTTCATTCGCTTTTTACCTTCTTTCTGCTTCTCTAAGAGCTTTTTCTTCCGGGTAACATCGCCGCCGTAACATTTAGCCAAAACATCTTTTCTTAAAGCCTTGACCGTCTCCCGGGCAATTACCCGCGAACCAATCGCCGCCTGGATAGGAATTTCAAAAAGGTGGCGGGGAATCAACTCCCGCAGTTTTTCAACCAACTGCCGTCCCCGGTAGTAAGCCTTATCCTCATGGACAATGATAGAAAGCGCATCCACCGGCTCTCCGGCAATTAAAATATCCATCTTTACCAGATCCCCGGGGCGATAGCCGATAAATTCATAATCCAAAGAAGCATAACCTTTAGAACGGGATTTTAACTGGTCAAAAAAGTCGTAAATAATTTCTGCCAGAGGCAAATCGTAAGTGAGCATCACCCGGTTTTCCGAAAGGTATTCCATATTTATAAAGACACCCCGGCGTTCAATGCACAAATCCATGATATTTCCCACAAATTCCTTGGGAACCATGATGGTGGCTTTCACATAAGGCTCCTCAATGTGATCGATCTTCCCCGCCGGAGGCAGTTTCGCCGGATTATCAATCTCTAAAATTTCGCCGTTAGTTTGCACCACCCGGTAAATAACGTTGGGAGCGGTAGTTATAAGATTTAAGCCGTACTCCCGCTCTAAACGCTCCTGAATTATTTCCATGTGTAAAAGTCCCAAAAAGCCGCACCTAAAACCAAAACCCAGGGCCACCGATGTTTCCGGTTCAAAAGTTAGCGAAGCGTCGTTTAATTTTAGCTTTTCCAAAGCATCCCTTAAATCCTCGTACTGATTGGACTCTACCGGATACAGGCCACAGAAAACCATTGGCTTGACCTGCTTATAACCGGGTAGCGGTTCTTTAGCCGGGTTTTCAGCACCGGTAATGGTATCTCCTACCCGGCAGTCGCGCACGTTTTTTATCCCCGCAGCAATAAATCCCACTTCCCCGGCCCAGAGGCCATCCACCGGGGTAAGATAAGGCTTAAAAATGCCCACCTCGGTAACTTCAAACTCTTTATCATTACTCATCATTTTTATTTTCATCCCCGGCTTTATAAAACCATCCACCAGACGAATATAAGCTATAACTCCCTTGTAAGGGTCGTAATGGGAATCGAAGATTAAGGCTTTTAAGGGTTTTTCTTCATCTCCTCTCGGGGGTGGGATCCTTTTGACAATAGCTTCCAATACTTCTTCTATCCCCTGACCGGTTTTAGCTGAAGCTAAAATGGCCTCACTGGTATCAAGGCCTATAACGTCTTCTATCTCTTTTAAAACCCTTTCCGGCTCGGCATTAGGTAAATCTATCTTATTTACCACCGGAATGAGCTCTAAATCGTGCTCCATGGCCAGGTAAACATTAGCCAGGGTCTGGGCTTCGATCCCTTGCGAAGCATCCACCACCAAAAGCGCCCCTTCGCAGGCGGCTAAACTGCGGGATACTTCATAAGTAAAGTCCACGTGGCCCGGGGTATCGATGAGATTTAAATAGTAGGTATTTCCGTCCTTGGCTTTATAGGTAAGCTTTACCGCCTGGGCTTTAATGGTGATACCCCGTTCCCGCTCCAATTCCATCTGGTCCAAAACCTGCTCTTTTAACTCGCGCTCCGATAAAGCACCGGTATACTCAATAAGCCGGTCCGCCAAGGTGGACTTTCCGTGGTCGATATGGGCAATAATACAAAAATTCCTGATTAACTCCTGGCGTTTGGGCATAGTAAACCTCCACTAAACTTTTTTCCGGATTAAATTTATGAAAAACAGCGCTTCTTCCATTTTTAAAAGTAAAGTTGTGGCCGCATAAACCACCACTGCACCTGCAATTGCCGCACCAACTTGAATTAATTGACCATGTTTGGTTTCAGCCAATCCGGATAGTTCCCCGGCAATTAAATAGGCCGTTACTCCCATTAATAACGAAGCCAAAAGCGATTTAACTCCGGAAATTAAAATGTCTTTCCCGTAAATTGAGCCAACCTTACGGCGGAAAAGCCACAGCAAAACAGCAAAGTTAAATATGCCCGTTAACGAAAAACCCAAAGCAAGCCCTCCATGGCCGAGATAGCGGATAAAGGCCACATTTAAAAGATAATTTAAAACGATGGTTAAAAGGCTGGTGGTAACCGGCGTAATCGTGTCGTGCAGGGAATAAAATCCCCGTAAAACCACCTGCAAAGCCGAGTGGGCAAAAAGCCCAACACAGTAAAAAACCAGCGCCCAGGCCGTAGCCTCGGTCATGGCCGGGGTAAACTCTCCCATTTCAAACAAAAGCCGGACAATCGGAACGCTTAAAACCATCAGGCCCACCTGAGCTGGCAGGGTAATAAACCAGATTGCTTTTATCCCCATAGCTACGCTTTTTTTAAAATTATCCATTTCTCCCCGGGCGGCAAAGCCGGTCATGGTAGGAAAAATAGCCATGCTTATTGCCGAAGCAAATAACCCCAGGGGAAGATACATCAAGCGATTGGCAAGCCTTAAAGCCATAATGCTTCCTTCCGACAATCCCGAAGCAAGATTTTGGTTAACAATCAGGTTAATCTGGCTTACCGCCAACCCCAACAGGGTTGGAATCATCAGTTGAGCCATTTTTACTACTCCGGGATGGTGGATATCGATAATTGGCCGGTATTTTAATCCGTACCGCGCTAAGCTTGGAAGCTGGACCATGAAATTTAAAGCCATCCCGGCCACAACCCCGAGAGCAAAGGAGGTAATTCCCAGCTTGTCGGCTAAGAAATAGCCGAAAAGAATTATCACAATGTTATATATTACACTCCCCAGAGCCGGGGTAAAAAAATGCTGGTAGGAATTTAACATTCCCATTAAAAAACCGTTTAAACCCGTAAAGATAACCGAAGGTAGCATAATCCGGGTAAGTTCAATGGTAGTGCTTAGCCGTTCTCCGGTAAATTTGTGCGCCACAAGTTTTACCAGTTCCGGTGTAAACAAAAAACCAAGGCCAATACAAAATAGCATGATTATTATTACTAAATTTATGACCGTGCTGGCCATTTTCCAGGCTTCTTCCTCTTCATTCTTAGCTAAATATGAAGAAAAAACCGGAATAAAGGCCGCACTCAACGCTCCTCCCACCAGTAAATTATAAAGGAAATCCGGTATGGTAAAAGCCGCTACATAAGCATCACTTACCCCTGTAGCCCCAAATTTTACCGCCAGCAGCTGTTCCCGTACAAAACCTAAGATCCGCGAAACAATTCCCAAAGCTAAAATTATCCCTGCAGCTTTCGCAACGTTTTTTCTGGTACTCATAACCCATATAGCCCTTCCCTTTAAAATAAATCCTTTAAAAAATATATCACTTTTTTTAAATTTGTAAAAGAAAAAAAATAAAGCCAGAAAAACTGGCTTTAACGCAGTAAATAACGGGCAATACCTTCGGCCAAAAGGTCGGCCGACTTTTTGGCCTGGGCCAGGGAGTTACTTACATTGCCGATTTCCACCAAAATCAGGTGACTGGATAAATGCTGATTAAATCTTCCGGACTTATACCTTATTCCCCGGATTAGCCCGGGATAAATAGTTTCGGTTTCGGCAATAATTTTTTTGGTCACCAGCTCATTTTCCTGCCAGTGGGGCTGAGGTAAACGTTCCCCTTTACCAATTACAAAGATAATCGGAGCTAACTCTTCCCCCATAACGTTTACCGTACGGTACTTAGGAGAAGCCTCGGAGTCCCGGTGAACATCTATAATAAGCTTTAAGCTTTTTACTTCTAATAAATCAAGAACAGTCTTTTTTGCTTCGCTATAGGAACGATTGTAATCGGTATCATGAACCTTTTCAATAAAAATTGTTTTTATTCCATTTTCCTCAAGCTTTTGGGAAAGTTCCCGGGCTACCTCCAAAACCTCTCCTTTTTCCCCTTTGGGGGCCCTTTCCCGCCCCCCATCCCCTTCATAACTTTCCCCGGTATGGGTACAAAAAATCCCTACCAACGGCTCTCCCGGCAAAGCCGGAAAATCTCCCCCCTCATTGATGTCAAGAAACTTCTCTTCCCCACCATTTAAGACCGGATACCCGGCCAGCATTAAAGAGTAAGGATCGTTAACTTTGGCACCGGTTAAAAGCCAGAGAGCATATTCCTGACTTAATTTCCCCTCTTCATCGTTTTTTTGTTTAAAACCCAAAGTTTTTTGCAAGTAGCCCTGAGGGTTTTCTTCCCAAAGGTTTTCTTTTAATACCTCTAAAAGCGCACTATTTTTTATCCCCTCAAGGATTAATCCGGAAGTTTCAGGAGGCACAACGGTGGCAGTTATCCCCAGCAAAAAAGCGTAAATTAGTAAAAATAAATTTACAGCAATCCCCCGTTGTGCTTTTGCCCGGTATTCCATTTTTTCGCTACTCCCCGGTTTTATTTTTGTAAATAAAATATATGATGCCCTCCGAAAAAATATGATTCACCTGAGAGTTGTTGGAATAAAGCGATCCACCAAACCAATGATTATTGCCGCTATTATCGCTCCCGGTAAAGTAACCTGCAGGTACTGGGGAACTATATACCGGGCAAGGAGAAGAATTAAAACCGCTACCGCAAAGCCGGTAAAGCCTTTTCCTTTTTCTCCTATTATTTTTTCGGCCAAAGAGTTTAAAATAGATATTACTATGGCGGCGACCACAGCCCCAATTACCCCGCCTTTTACGGAAAAACCCGGAGTTAGAAGGCTAACGCCAATTAACGTTATTGCCGAAATCACAATTTTTATAATCATTCCCATTTGCGTTTTCACCTCCTTATACAAGGATTTCCTATAATTTTTCATGTTATACAATTTGTGGTTAGCCAGGGCAAAAAAAAACAAGAAGGTATTCTTGCATTTTTTTGATATCTCTGGTAGAATACTTGCTGTTAGGAGGTGAGATTGGTGGCAAACACTAAGTCAGCAAAGAAGCGGATTTTAATTATCCGGAAAAGAACCATGCGCAATAAAGCAATCCGTTCGGCTGTTAAGACCGCAATTAAAAAGTTTGAGATGGCCCTTAAGGTAAAACCCGCCGAAGAAGCAAGAGAGCTTTTACGGCAGGCTGTACGGGCTTTAGATAAAGCGGTAACCAAAGGTGTTATTCATAAAAATACCGCCTCCAGAAAAAAATCCCGGCTCACCCGGAAATTCAATTCCGTTTATAAAGCATCATAAAAAATACCCGGCAGGTACTCCGGGTTTTTATTTTTTTATTGATAGAAAAAATCTTTCAAATAATCCGGTTAACTCCCTTTCACCGGATTTTATTTTTTCATCTAGATCCGCCAGGGCAGTAATTACTTTTTTCAGTTTTTCCTGACTTAAGTGCACCGCACTTCTTAAGGTTTTTTTTACCAGCCATTCGGGAACACCGGTAATTTTCGCAATTTCCTGCGGTGTTTTACCTTTATGTTGCAGAACTTTTACGGTATAAATTTGCCTTAAGTTTTTAGCCACAAGCCCGGTAAACTTCACCGCTTCTTCCTGATTGGTAAGCCGTTCCTTTAGCTTGGAGCGGTTTATTTTCCCGGAAAGTAGTTCTTCAAGAAGATAAAAAACCGAAATTTCTTGATCCTGGCCGGAAACTTCCAAAACATCCTTTAAAGTAATGGTCTTTTCCGAAAGTCTATATAAAACCAATTTTTTAAACTCTTTTTCTAACTCTACTAAATTCTGTCCGTAACTCTGAGCTAAAACTTTCAGCGCTTCCTGCTCAAGTTGAAAACCCGCCCGGACCGCCCAGGCTTTAATTAGTTCCTGAACTTCCTTTTCTTCTAACCGGGAAAATTCAATTTCCTCACCATAATTTAAAAGCTCCTGATAGATTTTCTTTTTCTTATCCACAGGAAGTTCTGTAGAAAAAATAACCACCGCCTGAGGTGCCGGGTTTCTCAGGTAATTTACGAGCGGTTCTTCATCATGTTTGCCGGCAAAAAAGCGACAGTTTTTCACTACAATAAACCTTTGCCCAAAAAACGAAACCGTTTCTGCCTTGGCTACCACTTCTTCAGGAAGAACTTCCTGCCCATCCAACTCTTCATAGTTAAATTCGTGATTTTTTCCAATATACTGTTTAATTTCTGCAAAAAGCCGCTCTTTAAAATACAGCTCTTCTCCGGAAAAAAGGTAAAGGGGCTTTAAAACCCCCCGGCTTAAAGCATTTTTAAACCGTTCGTAAGCTATCATTTCTCTCGTCTCCTTGATAAAACTTCTGCCATTTCAACACCTTTTGGACATAATCCTTGGTTTCCGCAAAGGGCGGAATGCCGCTATATTTTTTTACATTGCCCGGGCCAGCATTATAAGCCGCCAGGGCAAGTTCCACGTCACCAAACCGGTCTAAAAGGGATTTCAAATATTTAATACCCCCCTCTAAGTTCTCTCTGGGGTCATAAGGATTTTCAACCCCTAACATTCGGGCCGTTCCGGGCATTAACTGCATCAGACCCATAGCTCCCCGGGGGGAGGTAGCATTTGGGTTAAAGTTCGATTCCTGCTTAATAACCGCCATGACTAACGAATAAGGTACTTCATATTTTTGCGAAAGCTCACGAACCATTTCGGCTATCTTGTTTTCCGAAGGAGATAAGGCAGTTTCTTGCTTGGCCACTACCAGGTCGGCAAAATTCAGGCTTTTAGGAGCTTCAGTGGAAGAGAGAGCCTTAAACCCCTCCATTTGCTCTAATATTTGGGTTAGTAAAGTAAGGTAATAATAAGTCAAAAGAGGTGTTAAATCAATCATCTTTCCACCCCGGTACTTTTTTCTTTTAATAATTTTAATACAACTTAGTAATTTTCGACAACTAAAGCCCCCTCAAGGTCGGTGCGCCAGAGCTTGCCCTTACCTTTTAAAGCCGCTAAAAGTTTATCCCCGGGAAAGCCATAAATATTATTTTGACCAACGGAAATAACTCCATAACCAAATTTTAACTTTTCCATAAAGCTTTCTGCAAAAAAGTTACTGCCGTGATGGGGAATTTTTACCACGTCATAATAAGCCCAAAGTTGATTTTCCAAATCTTCTTCCGCTTCTCTCTCGATGTCCGCACCAAAAAAGTAGGTTTTCCGGCCTATTTTACCCGCCATCACTATACTGTTGTTATTGGGATCCGAGCGGGTACCGGAATAGATTCTTTCCGGTCCTAATATCCGTAAAAAAACATCATCCAAACTAATAACGGCAGAAGTTTTAGCATAATAAATTTTTATTTTTCTTAACCGGAGTGAATTTAAAAGTTCCAGGTATTCCTGGTCTTCCCCTAAATATGGAGAAATTAAGACCGCCTTTACCGTGGCACTCTGGATAAGCGTTTCTGCACCCCCGTAATGGTCATTATGGGGATGGGTCAACACTAAAAGGTCTATAACCCCCGTGCCACTTTGGCGAAGATACGCTAAAACCTTTCTTCCCGCATCATAACTTTCGTTTTTTGGTCCGGTATCCACCACAATCGTGCGTCCGCGTAAAGTATGAATTACCGCTGCATCCCCCTGGCCCACGGCAAGAAAAACGGTTTTTCCATGCTCTTTGGGTATTAAAAATAAGCCTAAAATTAAAAAAGTAATGACTGTGTATTTTCCAATATCCATCTTTTCTTTTTTTACAAACCAAAAGTAGCCTGAAAATAACCCAGAGTAAAAAAGAAAAATTAAAATAAAGGGAGGCTTTTTTACTGCAATTGTCGCCCCGGGAATTAAAGCCATTTGACTGTTTATATTTAAAGTAAACACCGTCAGGAGTTCAGTTAGATGTTTTAAGGGGGATAAAAATAAACCGAAAATTCCGGAAGCCATAATAAGACCGGTAAGGGGAACTACTACAAGATTGGCTATAATTGATGCGGAAGCAAAGAGGGAATAATGATAAAAGACAATTGGTTCGGTTAAAATTTGCGCACCAACCGTAACTCCAATAGTGTCCGCCAAATAAGAAGGTAAATGCAATTTTAATTTTTCCGCTAAAGGTAAACCTATTAAAAATATCCCCAAGGTTGCTAAATACGACAGGAGAAAACCCGCCGAAAAAAGTTCCTGGGGTTTTATTAAAAGATAAAAAAAGGCACTTAAAAACAAATGATAAACCGGTTGATAATCCCGCCCTAAAAAAAAAGCCCCGACCAGGAACACCAGCATTAAAAAGGCCCGTACCGTTGCCGGGTTAAAACCGGTCAGGGCGGTATAAAAAAAGCAAAAAATTATTGTAAAAAGGTTTTGCTTTTGCCGGGAAAGCCGCAACCCCTTTCCCAAAAAATAAATCGCCCCCGCCACCAACCCCAAATGCAGGCCGCTGACACTTAAAATATGTACGACTCCGGTTTTAGCAAAACTATCGTAAACCTCCGGGGAAATTTCCTCATCGTCCCCTAAATACAAACCTTTTAATAACGCCGCAGTTTCGGGAGAATAGGTATTTAACCTTTCTTTAAGAAAATTTTTTACCGCTGCAAAAGGCCGCAGAAAAGAAAAGTTAACCCCGATTTTTTCTGCGGTTTGTACGTATAAAACCCCGTAAATTCCCTGCCGCCTTAAGTAATTTGGATAGTTAAACTCGCCGGGATTCTGCGGAGGAATTGGTTTTAGGAAACTTCCGGTAATTTTTAAAATATCTCCGGGTAATCTTAAAACCCTTTCTTTTTCCCGGACTAAATAGGTTTCTTTGGTTTTTAAATCAACAACTTTAAAACTGTTCTTATCATTTTTTACGGTAGACCCTTCCACCACCCGGCAAATTCCCCGATATTCCCCTTCCCGAAAACCCGGACTCCCATGAAGATTTAGGTTTACCCCTCCAAGAAGCATAAAAGCTATTAACAGAACGGCTAAGCTTTTACGTTCCCGGGGTAAAACCATATAGCCTAAAAGCATAAACAATAAGGCCAAATACAGAAATAGCCGAAAAGGGATAAATCCCCAATCGGCTATGATAATTCCTGCTATGTAAAAAAGGAAAGCAAGATAAATTTCCATATTTTCCCCTAATTAACCGTAATATAATCTTTTAGCGTTTCAAACTTTTTATCCCCTATACCCTTAACTTTTTTTAAATCCTCAATAGTCACAAAAGGACCATTTTGCTCCCGGTATTCAATAATCTTGGCTGCCGTTGCGGGACCAACTCCCGGTAGTTTATCCAGTTCTTCGGCGGAAGCAGTATTGATATTCAATTTTGCTCCCTGGCTGCCGGCACCCTTTTGAGCATTTTGCTGGCTAAACCCATTGCTGATCGAAGCTGGTGTTGTATTTTCATTTTTGAAGGGAATATAGATTTTTTGCCCATCGCTTACCTTAGCCGCCAGATTAATACTGCTATCATCAGCTAACGGTAATATTCCCTGCGCTTTTTCTATGGCATCCTTTACCCGGGCGCCCTCTTCTAAAACATAAACACCGGGTTTATAAACCGCTCCGGCCACATGCACAACTAACGTTCCCTTCCGGGTAACCTCCCTGGTAATAACTTCCTGCTCAGCCGTTTCTTTAATCGGGGGTGATTCCGGTCCAGTCCACCAAAGATAGAAAACCAAGGCTAAAAGGAAGAAGATAATTCCATATAAAAAAAGCTTAGAACGGTCGTCAAGGGGATTCATAAGCTACTCCGCTAAAAAGCCACTTAACTGGCCTTCTTGGGAAAGCGTTAAAAGATTATGAGAGGAAAACTCCTCAATTAATTTTTGCTGAACTTTATGCCAGATCTTATGTAACGGGCAAATTTCCACTTTCTCACAAATATCCGGATGGTTAATACACTGACTTAAAACTATCGGTCCCTCCACCGCTTCCACCACTTCCAAAACGGTAATCTTTTCCGGATCTTTCAGGAGGGCAACACCCCCCTGCGGTCCTTTTACCGTATATACAAGTCCAGCTTTAACCAGTGACTGAACTATTTTTGCTAAAAAAGCCTCCGGCAACATCAGCCTTTCCGCCAGGGTTTTTACCGGTACTACCTGGCCTTTAGGCAGTTTTGCCAGATCCATCATGGCAATTAAAGCATATTCCCCCTGTTTTGTTAGCTGCATGAATTTTCCCCCTGAAAAATCAAGCTTTCTAAGGTATTTTACAATATATTTTGTATTTTTTCAATATAAATAAAATTTGTCGAAAATTGTCGTTTTTTCTTTATTTAAAGGCATTTCGGAGTTAATTTGTCTAATATATTTATTTTACGCCAAATAAAAATTTACTAAGTAAAAATTTAAAAACAAAAACCCTGCAGCTGCAGGGCTTTAGTGGTGAGTACCTTCAATTACTTCCACACCTTTAGCTAAAATGGTTTTTTTAATTTGCTCCTTAAAAGGGCATTTCGGATAATCTCCGTCTAACAACATACAGGAACTTAAATGAACGTGCGTTAACTCGTAAGGGAGAAGTTTTTCAATTAACCTGGAAACCCGGCGCCCGGAGCAACCACCGCAGGTGAAAAAGCCGATAATTTCTGCCTCCGGCCCATAGCGGGCAAACTGCTGCTCCCTTTTATTAAAGCTATTAAAACAACCAATTCCCGGGCAAACTTCGGCAACAATATGACAGCGCACCACCGCAATTTTCGGCTTTTGCGGTTTCGGGTCGCTTACATCCCTGGCGGTCATTTTCCCCCGGGCTTCCATTACTTCATTTACCGTGATCTCCTCTACACCCTTTTGCTTCGCCCACTCCTCGACCTTCTTCTTGGCTTTTTCCCGCACAAAAAAGGGAACGTTATTCATGTACTCTAATGCTTCTTTCGTCCAGCGCATCTTCTTCTTCCCCTTTTGTTTTTTCTTTATTTTAACCTGGGCTTCTTTTTATAGCTATGACCTTTATCACAGTTTTAAGCCTCGGGATACTTTTGGGCGCCGGCTTTTATAAGGGAATTAACAATATAAGTAGCCCTTCCTCCGGAGTAATCCCTTTTTTCCATTTCTTCCGGCTTTACAATAAAAATTTTTTTCGGCTCCACTTCCAAAAGGGCTTCGATATTTTGGAGGTTTCCCGGCCCTATTGGTACCGGAGCTACCACTATTTTATCCGCCTTTTTTAAGACCTCCAAAAGCCGCCGGTAGCTTTCCTGGGAAATGGGCGAGAAAGGTTCTTCCTCCACCACTTCTGCTCCCAGCGCTTTTGCTGTCTGCCAGTCACTATCGCTTTTATTTAAAACCCCCGCTGAAATCTTCGCTCCCTGCTGGCTTTCCCGGAGCATAATACCGCTTGCCATTCCGCCTCCACCAATGATATGTACCCGGGTCTTTCCACCACTGCTCTTATTAATAATTAAAGGCAGGACCTGGGGTATGCCTAAAACCGGATGATTGACCACTAATGCCGGTTCTTTATAAGCTTTATAAATATTTTCAAAAGTTAAGACTTCCCCGGCCGCACCGGTAATGACATCTCCTTCGGAAAATAAATAAAGTCTATCGGCAAAAAAGGAAGCCAGGTTCAAATCATGAAGAACCGCTAATATCCCTTTACCTTGAGCCGCTAAATCTTTTAAAAGAGATAGTATTTTTACCTGATAAAATAAATCCAGGTGATTGGTGGGCTCATCTAAGAGGATATAGTCGGCTTCCTGGGCCAAAGCCCGGGCAAGATAAACCCTCTGCCTTTCCCCTCCCGAAAGGGACAAAAGGGTTCGTTCCTCGTACCCGGCTAAACCTACCGTTTCTATAGCTTTTTTTACCCCTTGAAAATCTTTTTTAGTCTCTAACCCCAAAAATCCCTGATAAGGGTACCTTCCCATCATTACCGTATCCCAGACCGAATAATCCCGTAAAGTTTCGGGTTCCTGGGGTACATACGCCAGCATCCGGGCTCGTTTTTTTGCAGGTAGCTTAAATATTTCCTGGTCATTTATCTCCACCGTTCCCTCACGGGGTTTTAAAAAACCGGCCAAAATTTTTAATAAAGTAGTTTTACCTGCTCCATTGGGACCCAGGATTACAGTAAACTTTCCCGGTTGTACCTCAATATTTATACCCTCAAACAATGTTGTGTTACCATAGCCATAAACCAGGTTAATGCCTTTAAGCATGCCGACCCCGCCTTATAAAAAGATAGGCAAAAAAGGGAGCCCCGATAAAAGCAGTAATAACCCCTACCGGAAGCTCCGCCGGGGCCAAAATACTCCGGGCCAATGCATCGGCAAAAACCAGGAGGATAGCTCCGGCTAAGCTTGATAAGGGTATTAAAACGCGATAATCCTTACCAAAAATAAGCTCTACCACCTGGGGAACTACCAGACCAACAAACCCTATAGTTCCGGCAAAACTTACCGCTCCTGCCGTTAAAAAACTTGCCAGCATTAAAAAAAGAACTCTTTTTTTGTTAACCTCCACCCCTAACTGCACCGCAGTATCATCCCCAAAACTCATAGCATTTAAGTCCCGGGCAAAAACAAAAAGTAAAACAAGCCCCAATAAAAGGTACAGGGCAATCACTCCCGCTTCCTTAAATCCCTTATTATTAAGTCCTCCCATTAACCAGTAAATAATCTGGTGCATATTTTCCCGGCTTACTGCCAAAACAAAAGTAACAATAGCTCCTAAAAAGCTATTTACAATAATTCCAGCAAGGATTAATCTATTAGGTTCGGGTTTTCGGGAAATTAAAAAAACTAAAAGTAACGCTACTATACTTCCTAAAAACGCTCCTAAGGGCAAAGCATAATAAGGAAAAGATTTTAGCAGAGTTAGTAAAGCTACTGCCGCCGCAGCGCCGGAAGATACTCCTAAAATATACGGGTCGGCTAAAGGAGTCTTTAAAACTCCCTGATACACCGTTCCCGCCAGGCCTAAGGCCGCTCCTACCACTATACCCAAAGCAATCCTGGGAAGTCTTATCTTAAAAAAGATTGTTTTATACGGCTCGGTTAAAATTTGTGTCAAAGGTATTTTCACCGCCCCAAGATTAGCCGCTAAAAAGATAGCAAAAATAAGGAGGAGGAGTAATACCACTCCTCCAAAAATTAATTTTACCCACCAAGATTTCATTTTCTCACCTATTTTAAACCAGGATGAAGGGCTTTTGCTAACTTTTCTATACCATCAATAGTCCGGGGACCCGGCCGCACAATTAAATTAGGATCTATACTGTCAATAACTTTCTTTTCTTTGACTGCGCGCAACGCCTGCCAGAGTTCACGTTTGTATGGATGTTGATCCGGTTTTAAATAAGCGGTATCAGCAAGCAAGATATAATCAGGATTTAAAGTTAAAAGCTTTTCATCGGAAAGGTTTACCCAACTACCACTGGTAATTACGTTTTTGCCCCCAGCTTTTACAAGAATGTCATTGATAAAAGTATCCGGTCCGGCAACATATAAACCGTAAGCATAATCAATTTCTACCAGAACTGACGGTTTATTGTATTTCTTTAATTTTGCAGTTAGTTTATTTAATCTTGCCTGCATATTATTAGTAATACTTACCGCTTTTGAGTATTTACCGGTAGCTTTACCAACCAACTTAATGTTATTTAAAATATCATTAAAGTTCTTTGGCTCTTTTAAAACAAAAACTTTAACCTTTAAATTTTGGAGCTTTTTAATTGCCTCTGGAGAAATAGTATCTTGAGCCACCACTAAATCAGGTTTTAAACTAACGATCTTTTCTACATTCACATTAAACGCATCGCCAACTTTAGCTTTCTTTTTTGCTGCTGCCGGATAATCACAAAAATTAGTAACGCCGACAATATTTTTATCCAATCCAAGGGCAAATAAAATTTCGGTATTACTTGGAGCAAGCGACACGATTCTCTTAGGATAGCTTTTAAAGGTAAAAACGTTCCCTTTAGAGTCTTTTACCGTTATCCCTTTACTTTGCCCTGCCATCAATGGAGCTACCGTCACCAGCAGAATGATGGCAACAGCTAAAAATACCATCCATCTTTTTTTCACCATTTTTCCGCCCCCTAATTTATTAAATTTAGGAACAAATTCGCCCTTCGGGCGACTTAAAAGAGTAAGCAGCAATGTTTACTCTTTTTTTCCTTTATACACCATACCACCTGGACAGTAAGGGCATTCAAGAACTGGCATTTCCGATGA
>NZ_BDJL01000040.1 GCF_001950325.1 Carboxydothermus islandicus | reverse complement strand
GTCTTTAACAAATCTTCTTTTTTAGTAATTAATATTACATCCTCCCCTGTAACGTTGTTGGGCAGTTCATTTACCAAGTGAGTATTTACAAAATTTTTTAAAATAAAATCAAGTTCATTATCAAAAAAATAAATATTTTTTGCGTCCCGCAATCCCCGAAAAAACAGTTCCGAATTTAAAAAGTAATCAACTTTTTCCCCTACCAAAACCCGGCAGGTAAGCGAATTACTCATTAGCATCCCGCCTGATTTCCTCCAGTATTTTTTGGGCACCTTTTGTTAAAAGTTCTTCGGCTAAATTAATCCCCACCTTTTCCGGGTCTTCAATCATTCCCTCTTTTTCACCTTTAATAACTAACTTCCCATCTAAACTGGCAACAACACCCTTCAAAAGAAGTCGGTTTTCTTTAACTTCACAATAGGCTCCAATGGGAATTTGACATCCACCTTCCAAGCGCTTTAAAAAGGCCCTTTCTGCTCGAATAGCCCGGTTTGTTGCAAAATGATCAATAGGTTTTAAAAGCTCTTCGATAAAAGGATCATCGGCACGGATTTCCACCCCTATCGAACCTTGACCAACCGCCGGTAAACAGAGATCAAAACTTAACATCTCTGTAATTTTATCCTCAAAACCCAATCTTTTCACACCGGCGTAGGCTAAAATAATACCATCTAAATCCATTTCCTCCATTTTACGAAAGCGTGTAGTTAGGTTCCCGCGCAGAGGTATGGCTTGTAAATCCGGTCTTACAGCTAAAATTTGGGCAATCCGTCGCAAACTGCTGGTACCAATTCTCGCCCCTTCAGGTAGTTCCAAAAACCTGTAACCCTTGGGAGAAATAAAAACATCTCCCGGGTATTCCCTTTCACAAAACGCGCCAATTTTCAAGCCTTCGGGCAAAACCGTTGGTAAGTCTTTCATGCTATGGACAGCCATATCTATGGTTTTATTTATTAAAGCATGTTCTAATTCTTTGGTAAAAAGACCTTTATCTCCTATTTTAGCTAATGCTACGTCTAAGATCTTATCCCCTTTTGTTTTCATGGTCACAATTTTAAAATTTATTTCGGGGTAAATTTTGTTTAGTCTTTCCACTACCCAATTTGTTTGCCATAAAGCTAAGGCGCTATCTCGACTCCCCACAATAACTTCTTTCTTCATCGCTTTCCTCCATTTCTGCGCTCGAATGGCTGAAATTTTTCGGACGTTCCCCTTCAACTTGTAAGTCAAAGAGGTTTTGCAGGATTTCGGTGTACAAATGACCCTGAGGAGTTAAAGCATACTGCTTTAACTTCACTATTGGTGTATGCAGTAATTGATTAATAATAGTATGAGCAAGGGCACAAACGATATTTTTTTCCCGTTCACTAATATTTCCCAGTTTATTTAAAGCTTTGGTAACCTCTTTTTCTTTGATCTCCTCGGCTTTTTTCTTAAGGGCTACAATGGTTGGGACTACAAACTGGGTGCTATGCCATTCAATAAAAGCTTTTAGTTCAGTTTCAATGATGTTTTCAGCCATTTCAGCTAATTTTTTTCTTTCTTCCAAATTTTTGGTGACCACATTTTGCAATTTATCAATGTCATGGAGATAAACATTCGGAAGTTGGGCTATTTCGGGATCAATATCCCGGGGAACTGCTATGTCTATTAAGTATAACGGATGCTGCCTGTTTTTAATAACTGACTCTAATTGCTCTTTATGGATAATCAGGTGAGGTGCCCCGGTACAGCTTATTACCAAATCCACTTCGGCAAGAATATCATAGATTTTGGCAAAAGGAACAGCTATTCCATTAAACTCCCGGGCAAATTGTTCGGCTTTTTCAAAGGAACGGTTAGCAACAATGATTTCTTTAATTCCATAGTAATTTAAATGCTTCGCCGTTAAACTACTCATTTTTCCGGCACCAATTAAAAGCGCCTTCTTGTCCTTTAAGCTGCCAAAAAATGAACACGCCAGTTGAACTGCGGCATAACTAACCGAAACGGGATTTTTGTCAATGCCAGTTTCGGTTCGGACTTTTTTGCCCACAGTTATAGCGTGTTGAAACAGGGTATTTAATATTTTATTGGACGCTTTTAAAGATGAGGCTTTTAAAAATGCATCGCGGACCTGACCCAAGATCTGGGTTTCTCCTAAAATCATGGAATCAAGGCCTGATGCTACGCGAAAAAGATGCTGAACAGCATCATACAATGTATAATTGTAAGTATAATTCTTTATATCTGACAACGATAAGCCGGCCCAATTAGCCAAAAATTCCCTTACCACTTTTAATCCGGTATCAACATCTAAAGACGCCACATAAACCTCAGTACGGTTGCAAGTAGAAAGTATAACCGAACCATCAATGGAAGGATAAGACAGCAACGTGGAAAAAGCTTCTTTTAATTGGTGGTCGGAAAAAGATAACTTTTCCCGCACCTCAACCGGAGCAGTCCTGTGATTTACCCCCACAACCACTAAATACATACTAAACGCGCTCCTTTATCTAAGGATTAAATACATTTTTCACAAATTATTTCTACATATTAATTAAATTTCCTGCTAATATTTAATAATTTCTTTGCACGATAAATTGAGCAATTTCTAAAAAAGTATCTTTCACCGGGGACTTAGGCACCAAATCAAAAGCAGAAATTGCCTTTTCAATATAATTTTTTGCCCAGGCATATGCTTCACTGATACCACCAAGGTTTTTTATCTCTTTGATTATTTGCTCAATGTTAGCATTATTTTGGGGAAGATTTTGTAATTCCCGCCAAAGCTCGTGCTTCTTATCCCTTTTCAAAGCCAGGAGCACCGGTAAGGTTATTAATCCTTGCCGTAAATCACTACCTACCGGTTTTCCTAAAACCTTTTCATCAGCAGTAAAATCTAAAATATCATCGACAATCTGAAAAGCCATCCCAACATATAAACCATACTGTTTTAACGCATAAACAACCCGTGGTGAAACGTTGGCCATGATTCCACCAAGTTCACAGCTTGCAGATAGTAACAAAGCTGTTTTTCGTTTAATCTTAATCAAATATTCTTTTATACTGGTAGAAATGTTTTTTGCGCCGTTTAACTGTTGAATTTCACCGGCAGTCATTTTAACGCTTACCTCAGCTAAAACTTTAGCCACGTAATTATTTTTACAAGCGTCGATTAAAAGTAACGATTTAGCAAATATTCGGTCGCCAATGTGTATTGACATCTTATTTCCCCAATTAGCTTTAACCGTAGGAAGACCGCGGCGAAGCATGGAATTATCAACAACATCGTCGTGAACTAAAGTAGCCATATGAATAAGTTCCAAAGCCACAGCTAAAGGTTTAACTTTCTCGAAATCATAATCGCCAAGCTTTGCTGCCAATAGAGCAAAAGCAGGTCTTAATCTTTTTCCTCCGGCTTTTAATAAGTGCATGGCAGGGTCGTGTAAAAATTCGTTCCTTTCACTAACTTCATTAATCAACTCTTGTTCAATTTTTCTTAAATCCTCTTTTACAAGTTCAAACAATTTCTTTTCCTCCATTTTTAAACTTACAAGAATACTTGGTAAAAAATACTTGGTAAAATATAAAGAAGTATTCTTCCTTTAATGTCCAAAATCCTTCTATGATTTTGACTAATGAGTAATTTTATTATATAATAAATTTTGCAGTGACAAAAGCGGGAGTGACTGGGTCCTGGTGGGCCCCGCGGGCTTCAAACCCGTTGTTGGGCGGCAAAACCGTCCATGGTAGGTTCGATTCCTATTCACTCCCGCCAGGCAAAAAACTACCGGTCCTTAGGTGGACCGGTTTTTTATTAATTATCTTCTTTATTCGAATCTAAAAATTTAGGAGTGGTAGTTTTTAAGCCCATTGGCAATTTTTCTCTTTCAGCCGAAATTCCTTCCCGTGTTTGATTTACCTTTCGCCAAAACTGTTCCCGCTTGGTTTCCAGTAATTCTCCGTAATGATCTGGTTTTTGGGGCCTCATTTTTACAACCTCCTTTGCTAATAGTATTAACCAAATCCTTAAAGAATTTTTCGTGAATGCTTTTCACCATTGTAGGTAAATAATACATGTTTTCTATCCACTACCGTTTCTAAGTGAACCGGCTTACCCCAAAGTTCATAAACATACGGTAGGGTTCTTTCTAAGTAATGAATGTCTAATTCGATACCTTCATAACGATGTCTTAGATAAAGTTCACCGTTTTTTCCGTAATCACCGTCTAAAATTTCAATATAAGGAAACCCGCAATTATTTAAACTTAAAACTAAGTTATCTCTTATTTTTTCCCAAGATTTTTCCGTAACCCGCCATTCGCCCCCCACCTTTTGAAAATTATACAAATCAAGTTCTTCCGCTAACTCTTCCGTTAAATAATTACGGATAAACGAAACATCAGAATCAATTTCTCTTACTTCAAAAATCATATCCCTCCCAAACCTTTTTTCAATATTCTCAAAAATTTTCAAACCCAAAAGATAGGGGTTTATACTAAATCGAGACGGGTACAGGATTTGCGAATTTAATTTAGCAAATTCGATACTTTCGTCTTCCGTTAAATCTAACTCACGCATGATTCTAATGTGCCAGTATGCTGCCCAACCTTCATTCATAATCTTTGTCTTTAACTGGGGCCAAAAATATTTCATTTCTTCGCGTACCATAAAAATCATTTCCCTTTGCCATTCTTCCAAATACCTACTATTACGTCCGATAAAACCTAAAAGGTCTTTTACAGGCTTTCTTTCATTTTTTTCGTTTTCCCTCTTTTCATTATTAGTTTCAAACCAGATGTCAGCATATGGATTATTTACTTCCTTAATTTTTTTATTTGAAGATTGTTCTTTTATTGTCCCTTCATAGGGATCTATATGTTCTTCGATAGAAAGAACAGCATCTAAAAATTTTTCTACTTTTTCTTTACCATAACGAAAAGAAAACTCATCAATTCTCCGGGCATGTACTGACATGGTTTCCAGCATTTTCCGATTAGTATTTTTAAAATGCCAGTTATTTTTAAAAAAGTCTGAATGACCGTAAACATGGGCTATTACCAGTTTATTTTGGACCAAAGAATTACCTTCCAGCAAAAAAGCATAGCAGGGATTGGTATTGATGACCAATTCATAAATTCTACTTAGGTTGTAGTCATACTGAGTTCTCATTTTTTGATACGCTTTACCAAAAGTCCAGTGGGAAAAGCGGGTGGGCATACCGTATGCCCCAAAGGTATAAATAATTTCCGCCGGACAAATTTCAAAGCGCATAGGGAAAAAATCAAGGCCAAATCCCAAAGCAATCTTTTCAATTTCTTCCGCTGCTTTTTCCAGACATATCAACTCGTCCATTAACCTTCCCCCAAACCTAAACATCCTTTTTTAAAAAAGCTTTTAGGGCTTGATATACACCAACTTTATCTCTTAGAGAGGTCATGACAAAGTTAGGGCTGTTTATCTTACTAAATTCCTTTTTTAAAGTTGCAGTGTAATAATAAGGTCCTTCAATTTCTCCGTAACCGACTATATTACACACCTTTAAGAGCTCGTTCACGAGCAGTAAACACCTTTCATTATCTGAAGATAAATTATCCCCATCCGAAAAGTGAAACGCATACAAATTGTATTGCTGCGGATTATAACGATGTTTAATTATGTCTAACGCCAATTGATATACCGAAGAGCATTTGGTACCTCCGCTTTCACCCTTGGTAAAAAACTCCTTTTCCGTAACTTCTTTGGCTTCGATATGATGGGATAAATAAACAATTTCTACATTTTGATATTTTAATTTTAAAATTCTCACCAACCAGAAGAAAAAAGTTCGGGCAATGTATTTCTCAAAAGGCCCCATGGAACCTGAACTATCCATCATGGCAATTATTACTGCATTGGACTCGGGTCTTTGCTCTTCATCCCAGGTCTTAAACCTTAAATCTTCTTGGGTGATTTGATAAAGATTTTCACTATTTTTTAAAAGATTTCTTTTTAAAGCTTCATAAACTGTCTTTTTCCGGTCAATATTACCTATTAATCCTTTTTTTCTAACATCGCGAAAATCGTAACTTTCATGGTTTATTTCATCTTTACTTTTGTTTTTTAAATGGGGAAGTTCTAAATCTTCTAAAAGAATTTCCGTTAATTCATCGATCGATACTTCCGCTTCATAGTAATCATAACCGGGTAAATCTCCTGCTCCTTTGCCCATGCCACCCTTGGCACTCCCACTTTCTTTACCTAAAACGTCTCCAACTTTTGTACCCCCATTTCCCTGACCGGTATGTTTTTGTTTATTAAAATCGTAGCGAAAGTGATAATGTTCAATACTGCGAATGGGAACCTTGATGATTTTTTTGCCATCGCTCATGATTATGGCTTCATCACTTAAAATTTCCGGCAGGTTTTTTTTGATAGCTTCCCGTACTTTTTCCTGATGCCGTTCTTTATCCAATTCCCCTTTGCGGTGAAGACTCCAGTCTTCTCTGGAAATTATAAAATTTCCCATTTTCCCCACCTACCTGTTTAACAAACTCCCCACATATTTCAAAAGTTCATTGGCACAAACCGGACAATAACCGTGGTGGTTAATAAGTCTTTCGCCTACTTCGTTTAACTTTTTCAGTTGCTGGGCATCCGGCGTTTTAGTGGAAGTTGTTATCTTTACCACATCTTTCAAATCAGCAAAAAGTTTTTTTTCAATAGCTTCTTTTAAACGCTCATGCGCGTTATAATCAAAAACTTTACCTTTACGGGCATAAATCGATAGCCGAATTAATATTTCCTCCCGAAAACTCTTCTTGGCCGTTTCCGAAATACCTATTTGCTCCTCAATTGAGCGCATTAACTTTTCATCCGGGTCTAATTCTTCGTCGGTAATGGGATCTTTTAGTTTCGTCCCATTGCAATAGGCTTCAACATTATCCAAATAATTGTTAAATAAGTTTTTAGCCGACTCTTCAAAGGAGTAAACAAAAGCTTTTTGGACCTCTTTCTTGGCAATTTCATCATATTCCTTTCTAACTAAAGAAACTAAATTTAAATACCTTTCTTTTTCCTCTTTGGTTATGGACGGGTGCTGATCTAAACCATCTTTTAAGGCCCGCAAAACATCCAAAGGATTTATACAGGCAGTATCGGTTTTAATTAAAGCTGAAGAAAGCCTATTTATTACATACCGGGGGTCAACTCCGGACATACCTTCTTCTTCTACTTCGTTTTGTAACTCGGCCACATCTTTGGGCACAAATCCTTCCACATGTTCACCGTCATAAAGCTTCATTTTCTTGATTAAATCCATCCCCTGCTTTTTACTCTCTTTTAATCTTGATAAAACCGAAAACATAGCAGCTACCCGCAGGGCATGGGGCGCAATATGAATATTGGTTAAATCGCTTTGTTTAATTAATTTTTCATAAATTTTTACTTCCTCGGAAACTTTTAAGTTATAGGGAATTTTTATAACGATCATCCGGGAAAGCAATGCTTCATTTTTTTTGTTGCTGATAAACGCCTTATATTCCGCTTCATTGGTATGGGCAACAATTAGCTCATCGGCATAAATTAAGGCAAATCGCCCGGCTTTAAAATTCCCTTCCTGGGACAAACTCAGTAAGTTCCATAAAAATTTTTCATCACACTTTAACATTTCTTGAAATTCCATAATCCCCCGGTTGGCGATATTTAACTCACCATCAAAACGATAGGCCCGGGGATCGGATTCAGCTCCGTATTTGGGTAGGGCGCTAAAATCAACACTCCCGGTTAATTCTGCTATATCTTGAGATTTAGGATCCGAAGGAGAAAAAGTTCCAATCCCAACACGTTTTTCTTCCGAAAGAAAAATCCGCTCTACTCTTACTTCTTCAATATTTCCCTGGTATTCTTCCTCAAGCATTACCTGACATCTGGGACATAGCTCACCTTCGATATATACTCCAAACTCTTTTTCAAAATCTTCTCTCAATTCTTTAGGTATTAAATGGAGAGGTTCTTCATGCATTGGGCAACCTTTGATAGCGTATAAAGCCCCCTCCTCGGTCCGACTGTACTTTTCTAACCCCCGTTTTAATAATGTTACCAATGTTGATTTACCTCCGCTCACCGGACCCATGAGGAGCAATATCCTTTTGCGAACATCAAGCCTTCGGGCTGCCGGATGAAAGTATTCTTCTACCAATTTTGCCAAGGTTTTATCCAAACCAAAAAGTTCCGAGGCAAAAAAGCGGTATTTTTTTCCTTCCCCGGTATTCTCTATACCATGAGATTTAATCATGTTATATATACGGCTGTGAGCAAGCTGAGCAACATACGGCCGCTTTTTAACTATTTCTAAATATTCTTTAAAACTGCCCTCCCAGGCAAGTTCCTTTTCTCTTTTTTTGTAAGCCTCAAGTTTTTCTAAAAACTCCATGGGCTTACCTCCCTTCGTGTTATTACATTATATGCAAAATGATTTTTAAATAAGCAAGCTTCATCAAACAAAAATACCGGCAAAAGCCGGCATTAGTCTATTAATTTAACCACAATTAAGTTTTTATCTAAAAGGTCCCAGGATTTTGTTTCAAAAACCTGGGTAAAAAGATACCGTACTTCCTCTCCTTCGCAAAAAGTGATTAAATAAACCACTTTTAAACCCCCGTAAATGTTTTCTTTGGTAAATATATATGTATACAAAATCCATTTATGCTATAAAGATAAGATAAAAAAAACCGCCCATTTTGGCGGTCCGAATTAACGGTAGTTCGTAAACTGTAAAACGAGCCCAAAATCTTTTTCCTGACTTTGTCAGTTAAAATCTTGGAACCCTTGAAAAATGGGCATTTTTATCCCTAAAGATGCGCAAATTGTACCTACACACCTACCAGGTGAACTCTTTTGCATCTTCCAGGGGC
>NZ_BDJL01000039.1 GCF_001950325.1 Carboxydothermus islandicus | reverse complement strand
TGTGTTTGGCAATATAAAAATGCATAAAACGGCAAAGAAAAATGCAGAAAAAATATTGGCCATTGCCAGCACAAAAAGATACATAAGAGTTAAAATTTAACAGTTTGAGAGGGCGTTTTTAAATCTATAACTCTCACCCTTAAACACCAGGATATGAGCATGGTGAATAAGGCGGTCTATCGCGGCTGCTGCCAGCCGATTATCAAGAAAAACGGTGTTCCAGTTACTAAATTCCAGGTTTGATGTAATTATGATGCTGTTTTTCTCGTAATAGTCTGATATTACATTGAATAGTAGCTCGGCTCCATCTTTATGAATTGGGGTAAATCCTAATTCATCGAGAATTAATAAATCGTTTTGCCTCACCTCCCGCAAAAAGGCCCGTAAATTCATTTTCTTAAGGTTTTCGGTTAAAAGGTTTACTAGGTCTACTACCCGGTAAAATTTAACCTTATATTCAAGGCTACAGGCCTTAATTCCTAAAGCTATAGCTAAATGGGTTTTGCCTGTACCCACTTCCCCAAGCATGATTATGTTTTGCTGCTTTTCAATAAAGGTAAGCTCGGTGAGCTCTTCGATGCTGATTGTTTGGGGAAAATTTATATTGCTAAAGCTGTAATTTTCCAGGGTTTTTATATTGGGAAAACCGGCTTTTTTGATAAGTCGTTTTATTTTACTTTGTTTTCTGCCGGTAAGTTCTATTTGCAAAAGCTCGGCTAAGTATTGTTCCGGCGTGGTAAAATGGACTTTATGATAGTTATTTGATATATACCCGAGCTTTAATTGCTTGCAAAGCTGATTTACTGTTTGTTTATCCATTTTCCCTTTCCCCCCTTAATAAGCGCTCGTACCGGGTTAAGTCCGGGTTAAAGCCACTGTAGTTTTGATTGTTAATTGCCAGGGGCAAAGGGGTGGTTCTGTTATTGCTGGCAATTTTATAAGCCGAAAGCTTTATCCGGGCCAAATCAACATTGCTTTGTTCGCTGTAGTCAGTAAGAGCCTGTTCAACAACCTGCAGTGTGTATTCCTCTAAAAGCTCGGCCATTTGCCAGAGTCGTTCCTTTCGTTGTTCATTGTCCTCAATTGTTAAATATCTTTTGACATTAGGCGGTAAAAATTCATAATGGGTAGAATGGAGAAAAGCTTTTGGCTTTTTCTTTACCAGGTCAAAGAATGCTTTCCAATCAATTTCTACTTCTTTTTGCTTGTAAGCTCGAGGAATCTCAGTTATAACCTCCATCTGGCTGTTGTAAATGGTCAGGGTGTTCCATCTTGCCACTACTAATAAACTTTCTCCTGGCTTTGCCGGGATGCCATAGTAGTAAATTTGGTTGTGCTTTATTCGGCCGTATTTGTCCACTGTTACCGTAGCTGTAGTGTAAGGATAAAAAGGCTTGGGTGGTAACACTTTTAGCTGCTGCTGGTCTTTGGCAAATAAATCCCGGATTTTTTGCTGTTTTTCATAGTGGGTTTTATCCAGGTATTTCAAGGATTTCTGCAAAAGTTCCCGGTTAAAAGATTCAAGGTCGTTGATTTCAGGCAGGGGGACAAAAAAGTTTCGCCTGATATAACCCACTTTATTTTCCACATTACCTTTTTCATTGGCGGCTTGAACATTACAAAAGATGGGTTCAAAACCATAATGAAGACAAAATCGTTGAAACGATTCGGTTAATTCTCTCTCTCCGTTGGCTTTTACTTTGGCTACTGCAGCAGTAAGATTATCAAAGGTTATCATTCCTGGTGTACCACCAAGAAATTCAAAAATGTTCTTTAAAGCTTCTTGCAAACACTCGCTGTTTTCTGCAGGCATAAGCTGAGTAAAAGCAGCATTGCTGTAGGGAAAACTTAAAACTAAAGAGCTGTATTGTTTAATTACGCCCTTTTCTATTACCTGAACTTTACCAAAATCTGCCTGAGCAGCACCAGGTTGGGCACTAAGCTTAACATAAATCTCGCTTTGGGATTTATATAGTTCTTTTTTAATTTCAGCTACCCAGAGACGAACGGTACGGTCACTGCCGGGAAAATTATGTTCTTCCACAAGGCGCTCATAAACTCTTTGCGCAGTATGCCGCTGTTTTCTGGGAAGCTTTAAGTCTTCTTTTAGCCAAATAGAGATAATTTCATAATATTCATCTTTAAGACTGGATCTTTTCTTTTTCTTAATCTCGATATTCCAGTCATCCCGATCACTGTACTTTTTGGCAGTCCTCCAATTGATATTATGGATGTTGGCAATTTTGGAAATACTGTACCCTTTCTTTTCTCTCAAATATTTGATAGAATTAATATCAGCCATTGCTAGCATCCTTTCTATACCTCCTGTTCGTATTGGTCTACAAACAAGAGGTTATTAGATTTTGGGACTGCTGGCAATGGTTTTTTTTTACTAATCCTAACTCTGCACTTTTACCTTGCCAAACTCTGCACTTTTATTTTGCCATAAACA
>NZ_BDJL01000038.1 GCF_001950325.1 Carboxydothermus islandicus | reverse complement strand
ATTTAGGGAGAAAATTATACTCATTAAAAGATTATTCAATATAAAACGGTAAAATTACTCTATTGAGAGTGCCTGGTTAATGACTTAAAAGCAAAAAAAGCTTACAAAGCAAAAAGCATATTATTAAAATTATCTTGACAGAGATAAACCGGTTAAAAGATAATTTGAAAGAAAACATTTAAAGAAGTAGGGGATTTTATGGTAAAGATTGTGGAAGTAATACCCGAAAGCCTGGCTTATAAACTCGGTATCAATCCCGGGGACGAGCTTTTGGAAATAAACGGTCAAAAACTTTTGGATTATATTCAGTATAAAACTTTAACTTTAAAGAAAAGTTATACTTTAAAAATTAAAGAAAAAAACGGTAAAATTCGGGAAATTAAGGTTAAAAATTCCGGGTTTGAAGATTTGGGCCTTATCTTTGAAAGTCCAGTTTTTGATGGGATTCGTCAGTGTGAAAACCACTGCCTTTTTTGTTTTGTGCGCCAGTTGCCGCCCGGGATGCGGGAAAGCCTGTATGTTAGGGATGACGACTATCGCTTGTCATTCCTCCACGGAAACTATATCACCTTAACCAATTTAACCGATACGGACTTTCAGAGGATAATTAGAGAACGGTTGTCTCCCCTCTATATTTCGGTCCATGCCACCGATCCTAAAATTCGAAGCCTGCTTTTAGGAAGTAAGAAAGCCGGGGATATTTTAGAAAAATTAGAGTTTCTTGCACAAAACAGTATAGCTTTTCATTTGCAGTTAGTTTTGGTTCCCGGTATTAATGATGGCGAAGTTTTGGAAAAGAGCCTTGCCGATTTAATAAAGTTTTTTCCGGCGGTTCAATCGATTGCTTTAGTACCGGTGGGATTAACCCGCTTTCGGAAAAATAAAAAGTTGCGCCGTTTTACAAAAGATGAAGCTATCGCTGTAGTTGACCTTGCCCTGAAATACAGCCGCAGGTTAAAAAAAGAGCTGGGGACAAGGCTTATTTATCCGTCCGATGAGTTTTTTCTTTTGGCGGAGAAAAAGATACCCGGCCGGGAATTTTACGAGGGATTTCCCCAGTACGAAAATGGAGTGGGAATCGTCAGGGATTTTATTGATAAAATGAAGCGGGCATTAAAAAGATTGCCGGAAAAAGTAATACCGCAAAGGGTTGGACTAATAACCGGAGTTTTAGGCGGAAAGATTTTAGCGCCTTTTGTGGAGCGTTTAAACGATATTCCGGGATTAAACATTACTTTACTTCCTCTGGAAAACGGCTTATTTGGGCCGGAGGTCACGGTAGCAGGACTTTTAACCGGGCACGATATTTTACGGGAAGTTCAACCTAAGAGCTTTGATTATCTTGTAATTCCGGATATAATGGTAAAAGAAGGAGATAATCGGTTTTTAGACGATTTAACCGTTAATGAAGTAGCCTTAAAACTTAAAATGCCCGTATATCCGGTTTTAACGCCTCAGAAACTTTTAGCGGTAATTAAGCAGTTTGGGAGGTGAAAAGATGCGAAAACCGGTGGTAGCAATAGTTGGTAGACCAAATGTAGGCAAATCCACCTTGTTTAACCGCATTATCGGCGAAAGAATTGCCATTGTGGAAGATATCCCGGGTGTTACCCGGGATCGGTTGTATAGCGAAGCCGAGTGGCAGGGAAAGGTTTTCGATTTAATAGACACCGGCGGCCTGGAGTTTTCCGAAGATCTTATCACTACCAAAGTGCGGGAGCAGATAGAAAAGGCTATTGCGGAGTCAGATTTAATTTTATTTGTCTGTGACAGCCGTGAAGGCATTACCTCTACCGATGAAGCTGTTGCCAAAAACCTCAGAAAATCGGAAAAACCGGTGATTTTAGTAGCCAACAAAGTAGATGATTATTTAAATCCCCCCGCAAACTTTTACGACTTATACCGTTTGGGCTTGGGAGAGCCCTTTCCTGTTTCTGCTGCCAACGGTACAAACGTTGGTGACCTTCTGGACCTCGTAATTTCAAAACTAAATTTTCCCGAAGATTATGAAGATGAGGATCCGGTAGTAAAAATTGCCGTAGTGGGTAGACCCAATGTTGGTAAGTCTTCGTTAGTAAATGCCCTTTTAGGCGAAGAGCGGGTGGTAGTGTCGGACATTCCCGGAACTACCCGGGATGCCATAGATACCCCAATGTGGTATCAGGGAAAGCCGTATTTGTTAATTGATACAGCGGGCATGCGCCGGAAAAGCAGGATTGAGGAGGATTTGGAGAGGTACAGCGTTAACCGCTCGATAAAAGCCATCCGGCGGGCCGATGTAGCGCTTTTGGTAATTTCTGCCGAAGAGGGGGTAACGGAACAGGATAAAAAAATTGCCGGACTTATTCATGAATACGGCCGGGGGGTTATTATAGTTGTAAATAAGTGGGATTTAATTGAAAAGGATGCCAAAACTGCCGATAGATACAAAGAACATATATATTTTGAATTGGGATTTTTAAAATATGCCCCGGTAATTTTTGTTTCGGCCAAAACCGGCCAACGATTGAACAAATTAATGGAGCTTGTAGATAAAGTTTCTTTTGAACACCAAAAGCGGGTGGCTACCAGTATTTTAAATCAAGTACTCCGGGAAGCGGTGGGTTTAAATCCACCGCCGGCAGATCGGGGAAGACCGCTGAAAATTTACTATGCCACCCAGATTGAGACGAAGCCACCAACTTTTGCTTTGTTTGTTAATGATGCGGAGCTCATGCATTTTTCTTATTTGAGATATCTGGAAAATGTCTTTAGACAAAATTTCGGTTTTGAAGGAACCACAATTAAGTTTGTTTTACGGGAGCGGGGGAGAACTACTTGATTATTTTAGCTGCTTTACTGGCCTATATCTTAGGTTCGGTACCCTTTGGTTATCTTACCTCAAAATATCTCTGGGGTGTCGATATAACTAAAAAAGGAAGCGGCAATATTGGTGCTACCAATGTTTACCGGAATCTCGGCCCTTATCCTGGAGCTATAACCGCTCTTGGGGATGTGGGGAAAGGGATGTTGGCGGTATATATCGGGTCCCTTTTAGCCGGTGAACGGGGAGCACTGGTAGCATCGTTTTTTGTTGTAATTGGCCATGCTTACTCAATTTTTTTAAAGTTTCATGGGGGCAAGATTGTTGCTACTACTTTTGGGGTTTTAATTATGACCTCCATTAAAGTTACGGTTGTGGTTTTTTTTATTTGGCTTACGGTGATGCTTATTAGCCGTTACGTTTCCCTGGGCTCAATTGTTTGCGGGTTATCAATTCCACTAATTATGCTTTTATTTGGATTAGATTGGTCTTACGTTTATTTGGGAATCTTTCTTGCGGTAATGATTTTTTACCGCCACCGGGATAATATTAAGAGATTACTATCCGGTACCGAAAATAAAATTGGTACCAGGAAAAAAGGCTAACGGGTGAAGAAGCCATGGGTAGTATTAAAGTTGCAGTTCTGGGGGCCGGAAGCTGGGGGACGGCCCTTTCCAATCTTTTAGCCCAAAAAGGTGTAAATACGGTGCTCTGGGGACGGGATGCGGCGGTAATTGAAGAAATAAACAGGGAGCGGGAAAATAAAAGGTATCTTCCAGGGGTAAAAATTTCTCACGAACTAATTGCTAACGCTGACTTAGAATTTGCACTTAAAGATGCTAATTTTCTTGTGGCGGCGGTACCTTCCCAGGCGTTTCGAGACCTTTTACAAAAAATAAAACCGTATTTTAAACCCGAGCAGATTCTGGTCAATACTGCCAAAGGAATTGAAGAAGGAAGCCTTTTAAGAATGTCTGCGGTGTTTACCGAGGTGTTGCCGGAGCACCGCGACAACTATACGATTTTATCCGGTCCCAGCCACGCCGAAGAAGTCGGACGGGGAATTCCAACGGCAATAGTAGTTTCCGGGTATTCTCCGGAAAAACTTCAGGAAGTACAGGAGCTTTTTTCTACCGAATACTTCCGCGTTTATACCAACGATGATTTAACGGGAGTGGAACTGGGCGGAAGTTTAAAAAATATTATCGCCATTGCTTCGGGAATTTGTACCGGACTGGGTCTTGGAGATAATACCCGGGCGGCTTTGGTGACCAGGGGACTTATTGAAATTACCCGCCTTGGAATTAAACTTGGCGCCAGAAAGGAAACGTTTATGGGTTTATCCGGCTTGGGAGACCTTTTTGTAACTGCGGGCAGCCGGCACAGTAGAAATTATAAGGCCGGGATTTTAATCGGTGAAGGTAAATCCTTAGAAGAGACCCAGAAAGAAATAAATATGGTTGTGGAAGGGATTAGAACAACCCGGGCGGCATATCAGTTAGCAAAACGGTTAGGAGTGGAGATGCCAATTACCGAGGCGTTGTATAAAGTGCTGTTTACCGGTCTATCCCCTCGAGAAGGACTTTTTGGTTTAATGACGCGAGCAAAAAAAGAAGAATTAAATTTTTAAAAAACAGTAATAAAACTTCCTTCGCCCCAATATATTTTAGCGAGGATATTAATAAAACCTATCTTGTCCTCAATAAGATTTTAAATATACAGGGCGAAGGAGGTAGCTTATGGAGAGAGTTGACTTATTTCGTGATATTGCCCAAAGAACTGGCGGCAATATATACATCAGCGCTGTAGGACCGGTCCGGACGGGAAAATCTACCTTAATTAAAAAATTCATGGAACTTTTAATTTTACCCAACATTAAAAACGTTTACGATCGGGAAAGGGCCAAGGATGAGCTGCCCCAGAGCGGTGCAGGAAGAACCATTATGACCACCGAACCCAAATTCATTCCCAACGAAGCTATTGAAATTAATATTAACAGCAGCGTCAAAGCCAATGTCCGCTTGGTGGATGTGGTAGGCTATCCGGTAGCTGGCGCTTTGGGTTATGAGGAAGAAGACGGTCCGCGGATGGTTTTAACCCCCTGGTTTGACGAAGAAATTCCCTTTGCGGAAGCGGCGGAGATCGGAACGCGGAAGGTGATTACCGATCACTCTACTATGGCGTTTCTGGTAACTACCGATGGCTCTATTACCGACATCCCCCGGGAAAACTACCTGGCGGCGGAAGAACGGGTGGTAGAGGAGTTAAAGCAACTGGAAAAACCGTTTATTATAGTTTTAAACTCAACCCACCCCAATGCTCCGGAAACTAAAGCTTTGGCAGAAGAGTTGGAGCAAAAGTACGACGTAACGGTAGTGCCGGTAGATGTAGCGGAGATAGGTATAAATGACTTAAACGCCCTTTTAGAGAATCTCTTGTATGAATTTCCGCTGGTGGATGTCAACTTTAACCTGCCCCAGTGGATTGAAGAGTTAGATGCTACCCACTGGTTAAAAGAAAAGTTTACGTCCGCGGTGCATGAAGCTTTAAAAAATGTGAAAAAAGTAAAAGACATCAACAATGCCGTGACCAGACTTTCCGAAAACGAGTATGTGGATAATGTCGAATTAGAAAATCTCGATATGGGTACCGGGCAGGCCAGCATTAAAGTTACCGCCAGAGAAGGTTTATTCTACCGGATTTTGGAAGAAGTTTCCGGCTATGCCATAAGAGGCGAGCACGAGCTGCTGCGGCTCATGAAAGAGTTAAGCTATGCCAAGAAGGAATACGATAAAGTTGCTATAGCCTTAAAAGAAGTAAAGGAAACCGGCTACGGGGTAGTTACTCCACGGCTTGAAGAGATGAACCTGGAAGAACCGGAGTTAATCCGGCAGGGTAACCGCTTTGGCGTAAGACTTCGGGCCAGTGCTCCGTCCATGCACATCATCCGGGCGGATATTACCACCGAGATTACCCCGATTATCGGTACCGAAAAGCAGTGCGAAGAACTGGTCCAGTATATGTTAAAAGAGTTTGAGGAAAATCCCAAAAAAATCTGGGAGTCGGAAATTTTCGGTAAATCCCTCCACGACTTAGTGCGGGAAGGTATTCAGAACAAACTCCACCGGATGCCGGAAAACGCCCAGGTCAAACTTCAGGAAACCCTCCAGCGGATTGTCAACGACGGCGGAGGCGGATTAATCTGCATCATAATTTAACAAAAAACCCGCTCTGTAAAGGGAGCGGGTTTTTGTATGAGTATGCTAATTAAGCTTTATTTGAAGTTTTGCCTTATTAGACATAGGGGTGATAAAGAAAGTTTATACCTATAAAAAAATAATGCAAAAATACAGTAGTATTTTATTGATTAAAAGAATAAAATTCAGTATAGTAATAAAAGGGAATGCATTCCTAAATATGGAATATTTTAAAGGGGAATTTAATGTGAAAAATTTAAAAAAATTGTTTCACTACTATTAATATTAATCTTTAGTTTTACCACATCGGTATATGCTTTTACAGAACCTTGTTTACCAGAAGTTGTTTATTTAAATGATGATCAGAAAAATTTATATCTAAATCTTGTTTTACAAAGTAAAGATTTTAAAAGATTTGAACATTATGTAAAAAAATATGATAGTAATATTAATTTGAGCAACTCTGGTGTGTTTAAAGTAAATAATACGGTTGGTGTTTATATACCGGTTGAAACTAACGTTAATTTTAGTGGATATGTTGCTATAATTGATCCAGTTAAATTTAACATTGTTACTACAAATGGAATTTTAATAAATAAAGAAAAAGATAATTTAAATCGGACTATGATATACAAAGATGGAGAAGTTATATTAAATGGTTTTATGACTGATGATGGAAAATATTTAGATGGTTGGTTTATTAAAGATGGCAAAAAAGAAAAACTTGTTAATTTAAATAACCAAAATGCTAATAAAATAACAATAACTGGCTATAGTTTTTGGGATTGTATGTTTAAATGCACAGCTATTCCATATTTTATTTTGGAAATATTGCGATATCTCTGTGAACTTGTTTGTCAAACCTCTTGTACTTCATTGTGTTATACATGCTTAACAGTTAATGGTATTGCATACTTTACTATATTAAAAGCTTGTTATTTAAAATGTGTAAGTTGTCCTTTATAAAACAAGGGTGTTAAGCTATGACTGAAATAATAAGTCAACCTTTTTTTACCTTTTTAAGTATTTTGAATGTAATTATTTCTTCAACATTAGCTTATTATGCAAATAAAATTAAAGAAAGAAGAATAGTAAAGTTTAAGAAAAAAATATTTCTTAATTTACCAAATATTAATGAGTTAACTGCCTTTTTATCCGCCCTTATACTTACTCATCATATTATTATTGAAAAAATAATACAAAATTATTTTTTCAGTTGGTTAATAATTGTTTCTGCATTATTATTCAACATTGCGGGTATTTTTTTTGTAAGGAATAGTGCTATAAGGGTAGTATTATTTAATTTATTATCTTTTCCTGTTGCAGCAATTCTATTAAAATTAAAAATTCATTAATAGGGGATAAATAAATTGAAAAATCTGTATGAGACTTTTTTGACGCTTTTAGAAAAAAGCGGATCGGGTCGTAACCATCGGCCAAATTAAAGTAACGGTATTGAGGAAAGTTTTTGGTATGAATTCTTCGGCCTGCAAGCTTTTTTGAAGACCTTTTTCTTTTTTATCGATCGATGTTCATTTTTTTACGAATGAAATTCATTTTCTATTTAGGTGGGTATTCTTCCTCCGATACCCACCTTTTTTATGCGTAAATTTACCAAAACATCTTGTCAAACGGGGAAAACAATGTTATAATGTCTACCAATTACGGATAAAAATCCACCCTACAAGGACATAAAGGGGTAGGAAGATGAAAAAAACCAAATTTTTACTGGTGGCTGTGGACATTCTTCCGGAAGCCATCCGGAAAACCGCCGAAGTGAAAGAGCTTTTAAGCAAAAGGCCGGAGCTTACGGTCAATGAGGCGGTGGAAAAGGTGGGGATTTCCCGGAGCGCTTTTTACAAGTATAAAGACGGAGTTTTTCCCTTTTACCATAAAGCTTCGGGAAAAATTATTACTTTGGCGTTAAACTTGGAACACCGGGCCGGGGTTTTATCCAAAGTTTTGAATTTTATTGCCCATATTCAAGGAAATGTTTTAACCATTAATCAAAACTTACCCTTAGGGGGAATAGCCAATGTAACCATCAGCATTGAAACTGAAGAAATGACAGTGACTGTAGATGAACTATTAGATGCCTTAAGCCAAATGGATGGAGTAAACAAAGTGGAGCTTGTGGGTCAAAGCTAAAAATTAGAAAAAGTAAGGGGGAGGAAAATGGCTGCGGTTAAAATTGGACTTCTGGGTTTTGGCACGGTGGGCCGGGGAGTTTATAAGGTCCTACAAACCCACCGGGAAAAAATTTATAACACCTTGGGTGTAGAAGTGGAAATTGCCAGGGTTTTGGTAAGAAATCTCGAAAAGTATCAAAAAACTTATCCCGAGCTTTCAAATTTATTTACCGAAGACCCCCGGGAGGTAATTGATGATCCGGAAATCAAAATTGTAGTTGAAGTAATGGGCGGAATTAAACCGGCTCTGGATTACGTTTTACAGGCAATGCGCAACGATAAAAGCGTAATTACCGCCAATAAAGACATGATTGCCGAACATGGCCGCGAACTTTTTGCCACGCACGAAGAACAGGGAGTAGACTTTTTATTTGAGGCCAGTGTGGCCGGGGGAATCCCCATTATTAGAACCTTAAAGGAAAGCCTTGCGGGAAACAATTTTAAAGAAGTTATCGGAATCATCAACGGAACCACCAATTATATGCTTACCAAAATGTCATTATACGGTGCTCCCTATGAAGAGGTGCTAAAAGAAGCCCAGGAAAAGGGCTATGCCGAAGCGGACCCTACTTCCGATGTGGAAGGGTTTGATGCGGCAAGAAAGCTTGCTATCTTAGCATCCATAGCTTTTAACTCCCGGGTGACTTTTAAAGATGTATATGCCGAAGGGATTACCCGGATTACTCCCATTGACATTCAGTACGCCCGGGAGCTGGGTGGAGTTATAAAATTGCTGGGGATTGCCAAAGAAGATGAGGAAGGGATTGAGGTAAGGGTGCATCCTACCATTATTCCCCAGAGCCATCCTTTAGCAGCGGTTAATGATGTTTTTAACGCCATTTTTGTGGAAGGGGATGCGGTGGGACCCCTGATGTTTTACGGGCGGGGAGCCGGTGAACTTCCAACTGCCAGTGCGGTCATAGGCGATATTATCGAGGCGGTAAAAAATATCCGTCACCACGATACCGGTCGAATTGGCTGTACCTGTTACCTGGAAAAGCCGGTAAAACCTATCGGGGAAATTAGCACCAAGTATTATATTAGACTTGTGGTGGAAGATAAACCCGGGGTTTTAGCTTCGGTTGCTCAGGTGTTTGGTAACCAGGGGGTTAGCATTGCTTCGGTTATCCAAAAACGTTCTATCGAAGATTTAGCTGAGCTGGTGGTTATGACCCACCGGGTAAAAGAGCGGCATATCCGGGATGCGGTTTCCATCTTAAAAGGGATGTCTACGGTACGAGAAATTGCCAACGTAATAAGAGCTGAGGGGGATTTTTAAATGCGCTGGGAAGGAGTAATTAAAGCTTACCGGGAGTATTTGCCAGTTACCGAAAAAACTCCCCTGTTAACCTTAAACGAAGGTAATACGCCGTTAATTTACGCACCTTATCTTTCCCAAAGGGTAGGGGCTAAGGTTTATCTTAAATTTGAAGGAGCAAACCCAACCGGCTCTTTTAAAGACCGGGGAATGGTGGTGGCGGTTGCCAAAGCCATGGAAGAGGGAGCCCGGGCGGTAATTTGTGCCTCCACCGGGAATACCTCGGCGGCAGCGGCGGCTTATGCGGCCAAAGCGGGTTTAAAGTGTGTGGTTTTAATTCCGGAAGGGAACATCGCCCTGGGGAAGTTAGCCCAGGCGTTGTTTTACGGAGCAAAAGTAATTGCCATTAAAGGAAATTTTGATGAAGCCTTAAAATTGGTGCGGGAAATTGGGAAAAATCATCCAATAGCTATAGTTAATTCGATAAATCCCTACCGAATTGAAGGCCAAAAGACAGCAGCCTTTGAAATTTGCGACGTTTTGGGGGATGCGCCGGACTACTTGTTTATACCGGTGGGCAATGCCGGAAATATTACCGCATACTGGCGGGGGTTTAAACAGTATTATGAGCTGGGTAAAACTAAAAAACTTCCTAAAATGATGGGGTTTGAAGCGGAAGGAGCAGCGGCCATTGTTAAAGGGGAGCCGATTCCCAATCCCGAAACAATAGCTACTGCCATTAGAATAGGCAATCCGGCAAGCTGGCAGGGAGCGGTAGCAGCGGCCAATGAATCGGGAGGAAAAATTTCCTATGTAACCGATGAAGAAATTATCGAAGCTTACCGGCTTTTGGCCAGAAAAGAAGGTATTATGGCCGAACCAGCTTCGGCGGCCAGCGTGGCGGGATTGTTAAAGTACCGCCGGGAGCACGAGTTTAACCGGGACGATGTGGTGGTCTTGGTTTTAACCGGTCACGGGTTAAAGGACCCGGACAATGCTTTAAAACAAAATGCCAATCTGCCGGCAGTGGTGGAGCCGGATTATAATGAAGTTTTAAAAATTATCTTATAAGGTGTGATTATGGTTTGCGTACTTATTCCAGCAACTTCGGCAAATTTAGGTCCCGGCTTTGATGCGGTGGGGATGGCTCTTTCCTTTTACAATGAAGTAAGTCTCGGGCCATCGCCAAAGGAACTGGAAATAGAAGTTTTTGGTGATGGGGCTGAATTAATTTCCAGGGATAAAAATAATCTTGTTTACGTTGCTATAACTAAAGTATTTGAGAAGTTAGGAAAAACGCCCCGAAATTTAAAATTAACCCTGAAAAATCGAGTACCGTTAGCCCGGGGACTTGGCAGCAGTGCCGCTGCTATTGTTGGTGGTTTGGTAGCAGCGAATGCTTACCTGGGGAATCCGCTGCCGAGCGATGAACTTTTACGGCTGGCTACGGAGTTAGAAGGCCATCCCGATAACGTAGCACCGGCTCTTCTTGGCGGGGTGGTGATTTCCGGTTTCGACCGGGATAAAGTAAAATATCTTAAGCTTCCCGTTCCCGAGGTAGAGGTAGTGGTTGCTATACCCAGGTTTCAGTTAAAAACCGCCGATTCCCGGCAGATACTGCCGGCGGAAATTCCCTTTTCCCGGGCGGTTCTAAATGTTAATCGGGTTTCCTTTTTAATTGCTGCTTTTTGCTTAAAAAAGTATGAATATTTACAAATAGGCATGGAAGATTATTTGCATCAACCCTACCGCAGTCAACTGATACCCGGCTTTTATCAGGTAGTAGAGGAAGCTAAGAATGCCGGAGCTTACGGAGTAGCTTTAAGCGGAAGCGGGCCTACGGTAATTGCTTTAGCTAAAGAGGGTGAGGCGGTAGGCAGAGTAATAAAAGAAGCGTTTTTAAAATTTAATGTGGAAACTGAAATTATCTATACCCGTCCGGAAAATCGGGGAGCTATTGACTTAATAAATTACAAGGGGGAAGGAGATTGTTAGTAGTTCAGAAATACGGCGGCAGTTCCGTAGCTAATCCCGAGAGAATAAAAAATGTGGCACGAAGGGTTGCCGAGTATTATCGGGCAGGACACCGGGTGGCGGTGGTGGTGTCTGCCATGGGAGATACCACCGACGAACTTTTAGATCTTATGGGAGAAATAAGTCCAAACCCTCCGGCCCGGGAAGTTGATATGCTTTTATCTACGGGGGAACAGGTTTCCATTGCTCTTTTGGCTATGGCTTTACACGAAATAGGGATACCAGCCCAGTCTTTCACCGGGTTGCAGGCCGGTATTTATACCGATGAAGTACACACCAAGGCGCGAATTACCGAAATTAACCCGGAAAGAGTTATCGCTTGTTTAAATTCCGGTAAGGTAGCTGTGGTGGCCGGCTTTCAGGGAGTAAATCAAGAGGGCGATATTACCACCCTCGGCCGGGGAGGAAGCGACACCACGGCGGTGGCTTTGGCAGCGGCCCTGAAGGCTGATATTTGCGAAATTTATACCGACGTGGACGGGGTTTATACGGCAGATCCCCGGATTGTGCCCGATGCCCGGAAAATTAAAGAGATATCCTACGAGGAAATGTTAGAACTGGCAAGTTTGGGGGCGGTGGTTTTGCAGCCCCGTTCGGTCGACTTTGCCCGGAATTATAAAGTGGAAGTTCACGTAAGGTCAAGCTTTAATTATAACGAAGGTACGGTTTTAAAGGAGGAAAAAGATTTGGAGAAAAAGGGTGTTGTAACGGGAGTTGCCCATGATAAAAATGTGGTTAAAATCGGGGTTTTTGGCGTTCCCGATCAGCCCGGGGTGGCGTATCGCTTGTTTTCCGAATTGGCCGCCCATAACATTAACGTTGACATGATTATCCAGAGCGCCGGAAAAGAAGAAGGACAAAACGATATATCTTTTACCATTGGAAAAAATGACCTGGCAAAAACTGTAGAAATTTTGGAAGATGTAGTCAAAAAGCTTTCCGCCAGAGGGTATACTTATGATGAAAAGGTGGCCAAGGTGTCGATTGTTGGCGCTGGAATGGTTACCTATCCCGGGGTAGCAGCCAAGATGTTTGAAGCCCTTTATGAAGAAAATATCAATATTCAGATGATCAGTACTTCCGAAATAAAGGTTTCCTGCATTATCGCTGAAGATGCGGTGGAAAGAGCGGTAAATGCCATTCATAAAAAATTTGAGCTAAGTAATTGACAAATAGTTTTATCCTTTATAGAATTAATTTCAAGTAAATAGCGAATAGCGAAACACTCTTATCGAGAGCGGCGGAGGGACTGGCCCTATGAAGCCCGGCAACCGGCCTTTCAGGCAAAGGTGCCAAATCCTGCAGGAGGATAATCCTGAGAGATAAGAGGAGGAAACCAAAGCCTCTTCTTGTCGGAAGAGGTTTTTTTATTTAAACACCAAAATCAGGGACGGTTCTTTTTTTAGGCGTATAGACGCAAATATCAGAACCGTCCCTAAATTAGGCGGACGTCCCTAAATTAGGCGGAAAGAAAGGAGAGATTGCAATGAAATTTGCTACAAAAGCGCTGCATGCCGGACAAAAACCGGACAGGGAAACCAGAGCTCGGGCGGTTCCCATTTATCAAACCACCTCATATGTCTTTGAAAGTACCGAGCATGCTGCAGCATTATTTAATTTGGAAGGTGGCGGTTACATTTATACCCGCATTGACAACCCAACCACCGAAGTTTTGGAAAACCGCATTGCGGCTCTCGAAGGGGGTATTGGAGCTTTAGCGGTTGCTTCCGGTCAGGCGGCAATCACCTTTGCCCTTTTGAATCTTGCTTCTGCCGGGGATGAAATTGTTGCTTCTTCCAATCTTTATGGCGGAACTTATACCCTGTTAGCCAATACTTTTAAATTCTTTGGCATAAATGTCAAGTTTACAGAAAATGTTGAAGTGGAATCATTTGAAAAATTAATCACTCCCAAAACCCGGGCCCTTTATGTGGAAACCATCGGCAATCCCGGACTTACCATTCCCGACTTTGAAGCTTTATCCAAGCTTGCCCAGAGCTATAAAATACCGCTGGTGGTGGACAATACTTTTGCAACTCCTTACCTCTTCCGACCCATTGAATATGGAGCCAATATTGTTATCCACTCTCTTACCAAATTTATCGGGGGCCACGGGGTGGCGATAGGCGGCATCATTGTCGATGGAGGAAATTTTGACTGGGCAGCCGGGAGTTTTACCCAGTTTACCACTCCTGATCCCGCCTATCACGGCATGATTTATACCGAAAAGTTTGGGGCAGCGGCGTACATTGCCAGGGCCCGCACTCAGTTTTTACGGGATATTGGCGCATCTCTTTCTCCTTTTAATGCGTTTTTAATACTACTTGGAGTAGAAACTTTGGAGCTCAGAATGAAAAAGCATTCGGATAATGCTCTTAAAATTGCTGAGTACTTAAAAGGGCACCCGAAAGTTACCTTTGTCAATTACCCGGGCCTTAGCGACCACCCTCACTATAACCGGGCCCAGAAATACTTTAAAAACGGATTTGGGGCAATGCTTACTTTTGGGGTAAAAGGTGGACGCGAAGCCGGGAAAAAAGTAATAGAAGGGGTAAAAATTTTCTCCCATCTTGCCAATGTGGGGGATGCCAAATCATTAATCATCCATCCCGCTTCTACCACCCACAGCCAGTTAAACAGTGAAGAACTTTTGAAGGCCGGAGTAACAGAAGATTTAATTCGTTTGTCCATTGGCATTGAAGACGTTGATGATTTAATCCAGGATTTAGATAATGCTTTAGCACAGGTGTAGGAGGAAAAATGAACGGCTCGGTTGGTATTGTGGAAACCAAGAAGGTTACTTTTCCGGAAATAACTTTAGAATGCGGCGAAAAAATTTCTCCGGTAACGGTAGCGTATGAGACTTACGGCGAACTGAACGAGCGGGGAGATAACGCGATTTTGATTTTACATGCCCTAACTGGAGATGCCCATGTAGCGGGAAAACACCGGCCTGAAGACAAAGTGGCCGGCTGGTGGGACCCCATGGTGGGACAGGGAAGGCCTTTTGACACCAGTAAATACTTTATCGTTTGCTCCAACGTTTTGGGGGGATGTTACGGGACTACCGGGCCTTCTTCAATCAATCCCGCTACCGGGAAGCCCTGGGGCATGAGCTTTCCCATTATCACCATTAGAGACATGGTTAATCTTCAGTACATGCTGGTGCGCCACCTGGGGATTACGAAAATCCTGGCAGCGGTGGGCGGCTCCATGGGGGGCATGCAGGCTTTAGAGTGGGCTTATATGTATCCTGAGATGTTAAAAAGCGTTGTGGCCATTGCTACCAGTGCCCGCCTCTCCCCTTTTGGTATAGCTTTTAATGCGGTAGGCCGGGAAGCCATCATGACCGATCCCGAGTGGCGGGGTGGTGATTATTACGGGTTTGAGGGCCCAAAAAAAGGTTTAGCTTTGGCCAGGATGATTGGGATCATAACCTACAAAAGCGATATTTCCTGGCAGTACCGTTTTGGGCGAACCCATACTTATGAAACGGACCAGGAGCTTTTCAGCCATACTTCCCGCTTTGAAATTGAAAATTACCTTTACTATCAAGGAGATAAATTAGTAAAGCGGTTTGATGCCAATACTTATTTGTATCTCTTAAAGGCTATGGATTTGCATGACATAAGCCGGGGGCGGGGACGCTACCGGGAAATTTTAAAGGAGCTGAAAACGCCCCTGTTAGCAATTGGTATTGACACCGATTTTCTTTACCCAACCTATCAGCAAAAGGAAATTGTAGAAGCATTGAGGGAAGCCAAAAAAGAGGCTTATTACTGGGAACTTTCCTCTCCTCACGGCCACGATGCTTTTTTAATTGAGTTTTCCAAAATGGCGCCAATCTTAAGTAACTTTTTGGAGTATGTGGCTGGCCGGAGGGCGACAATTAACTTTTAAAGAAGACTGTGGTAAGATAAAAGAAAAACAGAGGAGCAGGCAATGCGGTACGAGGAAATAAATTTAGGTTACGACAAAAATCTGGTCAGGTATTATTTAACCGGGTACGACAAAGTATTCAGGTTTTACCATTACAACCCCTGGAATACCCGAAGCTTTTATGATAGGGCAGATTATTTAAAAGATAAGAGTAATCCGGAAGCTCTCTATAATTTATTAAGCTCTTACCTGAAAAATTTTGCACTTGACCAAAAGGTTGTGGAAAATCTCGACAAAATCAAAAAGGGAGCATTTATCGTCTTAACCGGGCAGCAGCCGGGCTTTTTAACGGGACCCTTGTATACCATCTATAAAGCAGTTCATGCAATTATTGAAGCAAAACGACTAAGCGAATTGCTAAATCACGAAGTTGTGCCCCTCTTTTGGATTGGCAGTGAAGACCACGATGTGGAGGAGGTAAATTTTCTCTACTTCCCCGGAAAGGAGGGGCCACAGGAAATAAAAATTGAGTTTGGCGACTTACGAAAAATCCCGGCTGGACTGAGGCCAGCAAAACCTGAAACTGTTGAAGCTATCGAGAAGTTCGAGAGCCTTTTACCCAATTTTGATTACAAAGAAGAAGTTTTTACGGAAATTAAAAAAGCTTATCATTCAGCCAATTTAGGCCAGGCTTTTGCCCGCTTAATGTTAAAACTTTTTGGTAAATACGGTCTTTTAGTTTACGATGGCCTAAACCCGGAATTTAAAAGGGTTACCATAGACTATCTTAAAAATGCTTTTTTAAAGAGAGATGCTATTGAAAAGGCTTTATTTAAAGCATATACCGAACAGCAAAATTTTGGAATTGAGCCGCAGCTTGACCCCTGTCCCAACCACTGCAATATGTTTATCTTTAAAAACGACGAAAGAATTGCTTTGGAAATGGTCGGGGAAAAGGTGGTAAGCCGGGACGGAGAAGTAAGCTTTACCCGGGAAGAGTTTTTGGAGTTTATGGAAACAAACCCGGAAAAGTTAAGTCCGAACCTGGTAGTCAGGACTTCAATCCAGTCGTTAGTTTTTCCGGTACTGGCATATGTGGCCGGTCCCGGAGAAGTCGGTTACTACGGCATGTTAAAAGAAGTGTATGAAATAATGGGTACCAAAATGCCGGTAATTATCCCCCGGTTTACAGCAACTTTAATTGAACCGCGGGTGGAGAAAGCTTTAAAAGAATTTGCCCTTTTACCGCAGGAAATTTATCAAGATTACGAAGGGGTATTCCACCGGGTATTAGCGCAGCTCGACAACCTTGGAATTGACGATACCTTTAATACCTTAAAAGAAAGTATCAATTCGGCTTACCGGACCATGCAGGAAAAACTTGCTCCCTTAGGGGCGGATTTTCAAAAGCTTACCGGAGAAAACTTAGGAAGGGTTATGGCCCAGGTGAAGTACCTGGAGGAGCGGGCGCAAAAATACCATCGAGAAAAGAACAGTAAATACATTGAAAAATTGCGGTATCTAAAAACAAACTTCCTGCCCGAAAATGATTGGCAGGAGCGGGTGTATAATATTTTTTACTACCTTGCCAAATACGGATTTGCTTTATTAGAAAAACTCTTGGAAATTCCCTTTAATGCCGGAAAGCATTATTTACTATACCTGGAATAAGATAAAAGGTTCTGTGCACTTGACATGTAGCTGTTTTCTCTTTAAAATATAAGATGTCTCCAGTGAATGTCGGGCTGTGGCGCAGCTTGGTAGCGCACTACCTTGGGGTGGTAGGGGCCGTGGGTTCAAATCCCGCCAGCCCGACCATTGAAAGTAAAAGCTCCCGCAAGTGGGAGCTTTTTTGTTTACTGCATCCTGGGAAAGATTTAAGCCCATCCGGTAAACCGGGTGGGTTTTTTGTCGTGTTTCCGGCACGGGTGCAGCCTCACGGGCAAAAGTCCCGAACGGCAGAGGTAGTAGTAGCCGTTAGATTATACAAAGCGAGGTGAAAGCTATTGGTGACCAGCGGCAACCTCCGGCCCGAGGAACACGAACCTCATATAAGGTCATGCAATCAGATTTATAAATTACATAATAAAGATTCCCCACGTTGATATAGCCAACTTTATATTTCTCATGGTAAAACTATGAAATCCGTTTTACCTCTGTAAAATCAGGAAAGAATAGTGTATTGACACTTATTTCATGAGTAGATAATATAAATACTGTTATACCCCCATGGGGTATGATCTACAAAATCTTTTCTGGAAGGAGTATTTAACATGAGTAGTGCAGACCCTATTATTACAACAAGTCAAAAGCATTCTGCAATACCTTTTAGTTGGTTAATTACAGGTGTTATGATGATTTTAGTTGCTCTTGCATTTCATTTTATTTTACATGGTGGATGGCTTGCTTCAATTGGTGTAGCATTAATGGCATGGCTTGCCTTTGAGAACGGGGGTAACGATATTTCCAAAAGTGTTTCTACCCTTATCAGTGGCGGGGTTACAAATTACCGTACAGCTATCATGAGTGGCACTATTGCAACTTTAATCGGGGGATTGACATCAGCGTGGGCAAGTCGGCAAATGGTTAAATTGTTTTCATCAGGTCTTTTAGATGAAACCAATTTTCCCTCATCTATTGCCCTGGCTACCTTAATAGGAGCAATTCTATGGGTAGCTATTGCTACGCGAATTTCGATGCCTGTTTCAACTACTCACGCGATTACTGGTGCTATCATAGGAGCAGGAGTTCTCTCTCTTGGGGTTGAGCACATCAAGTGGGGAGCGTTGTACAGCAAGGTAGTCATTCCGTTACTAGCCAGTCCTGTTATTTCGATCACTATTGCTTATACTTTATGGAATATCATTATGAAACTGCCTGAAGGTCGTTATCTGCGTTCAGTACATTTCTTATCGAGTATGTTTGCTACGTTTGCAAGAGCAGTAAATGATACGCCTAAAATTGTGGCCCTCGGTTTCTTTATCACGGTAACAACTGGGCTTGATGCGTCGACGATTACGCCTTTATTTTTCATTACTGCAATTGCAATGGCACTGGGCAGTTATGTTAAAGGTCTACCAGTGACACATCTGCTTGCTGAAAAAATTACAAAAATGGACGACCGTGAAGCATTAGGGGCTAATTTAACTACTGCTTTACTTGTCAGTACAGCGTCTAAACTGGGTCTTCCTGTATCAACGACCCATGTTATTTCATCCGCAATTATCGGATTCGGACTCAAGAAGGGATCAGGGGAAGTTTCCTGGCGTGTGGTTAGAGATATGGTACTTTCTTGGGTGGTAACGCTTCCAGTTGCCGGGATTTTTGCTGCAATTCTTTTTCTTATATTCAGAGGGTAAGACTCCCTGCTACTTTCGGTTACAGTTTAACTTAGCTTAACTGCTATTCACACCCCAACATATAACTTCAATTTTAGACCTTTTTAGACCTTGCATCTGCAAACTACTTGCGCTCAGCTTTGGCCAGGCAGTTTTTTCACTGCCTGGCCATTGGCATAATGTGCGCCCGGCATGGGTGCTGCCTCACGGGTAAAAATCCCGAACGGCGAAGGCAGTAGTAGCCTTTAGTGCAGATGAAGAAAATTTTCTTAATTGACAAAAATTTTTTAAAAATTATCTTGATGAAAAATAAAAAATGTGAGTATAGTAATAAAAGGGAATACATTCCTGATAATGTAATTGAAGGTAGTGGTTCCACAGGTGTAAGGTGGGGGTTTGGTCACCTAGCCAGCGGTCTAAAAGGTCCATAAGGGAAGGTGATATACAGTGAAGTTAGAAATTTTTTTATTTTACATCAGTATTATTGTAGGGATAATTGGAATAATGCTGGGAATTCGTGTGAAGTATCGCTGGTATTGGTTGGCAATTTTTGCTTTTTATAACTTTAGCTATTTAACGGGATTTTCTCGGTTGTTATTTTTAAGCATTGTATGGATTTTACTTTCATTAACGTTTGGTCATTCTTTAGGTTTAATTACAAGCTTCAAAAAAAGCGTCATAGCTTCCTTTTTGGGTTTAGTGTTATGGGTTATATCAAGTCTATTGATTGATGATTATTGGCTATTCTTGTCTGTGCAGAAAATTTATAATTTATTGGGGTTATATTAGTTATATCGGAGAAATTAAATGCAAAAAGCTTTTTTCCTGGCTTTTTTACTTCCATTTTTATTAATAAAGTCCTTTCATATAATCATCATAAAATTTTTTTAATGTAATTCCATAATCTCCGAAAGCATTAAAAACTTTCTCCTTAAAGTCTGCAAGGGCTATTTCATCAGTACAATATAAAAGGTCTCCTGTATATAATACTTGATGACAAATATCTAATGGGGCTTTGTTTAAGTTGACAAGATCAATATTATCCCGTCCGAAAATCTGGCTGATGTCAGATTCAATCTCGAGTTCTTCAAAAAGTGAAGGGCTATTTTTGAATAACATTGCAAAATCAATATCGCTGTTGATACGTTCAAGCTCGGTGCCATAAGATCCAAAAATATAAAGTGCTAAAATGTTTTTATTTTGTTCACAGTATTTTTTTAATTCTTCAATTTGCCCTTTAATATCATTCAAATTCCTTTTCATCTAAATCACCTGTAATTAAAGTGAAAGAATAAACCACCGGATTTTCTTTTTATTATACCAGAATTTTAATGGTATTAAACAAAAATTTTCAAAAATATTCCAAATAATTTTGGGTTTGAGTCCATTAAAGTAAGCATTTCTTACATTTCATCTCCAGAGCAGGTAGAACGAAGGATTCAGGGGAAGTTTATTGGGGGAGTGGAATAAAAATGTGGGTTATTGAAAAAAGAGCATATTATTTTTTTGTAGCATTAATTTTACTAAGCCTTATTACCGGTTGTACTGAAACCAAAAATACCACAAAAAAACCGGTTACCGATAATAGAACGGTTAAAAACAAAGTATATAAAGCTGATAAATCGGAAAGTCCAGAACTAAGTGACTTAGAAAAAAACTTAAAAGAGTTGGCGACAAAATATGTATTGGCTAAGTATAAAGGAGATGAAAAGACCTTTCAGGTAGCAAATTTCGATATTGCACAATCAACTTATGCACTAACCTACTGTATTGTGATTGACATAATTATACAAGCTATTGTGGTTTTAACAGCTCAAAAGCTTGGGCTCAATCAATTGCACGTCAAGCGATGTTATAAATTTTGGGGTGGATAAATTTGAAAAAAAGATTTCTAATAATAGTAGTTTTTCTATTTATTATATTTATCTTTGTAGGGAGCGGATGCTCTCAAAAGGAATTTGTGCATCAAAATCCTCCGTCTAATAAGGCAACAGGAGAATCTAATATAGTAGACAACGAAACCATAAAAGAAAACAAAAATCCTTATGCTGATGCGATTATAACACTAAAACCTCCTTTTGGAAGAATCGGAGATGTAGTTTTAGTGGGTAATGATTTGTATATGTGTGTAAGTGATAATACAGAATTTACAAAAAATATCATTAAATATAATTTACAAACGAAGCAAACGGAAAAAATATTTACTTCGGAGTTTGATGATCCTTCGGTACAAAATCTTATGATCAATGACAGATGGCTTATCTGGACCGATTCAACTGCAGACGGGTTGCTTCACCGAATTTATGTCAAGAATTTAAAAACAGGAAAAATAAAATTAATTGCAAAATTGGCCTTTAAGGGACTTACCCCAATTTCACCTTTTTTGTATGAGGATTTTATTGCCTGGGTTGAACCCACCCGCTACGATGGCAAGTATTTTAACGGAAAAGTAGTGTTATATAATTTAAATAACCACAAAACAAAGGTTGTTAGTAAAATTAGACAACTTGGTTTATATAACAATTTTATTTACATTAATGACAACAAAATACTTTGGACGGACTCGTACGATGGTAAAGGATATTATAAGTTTTATGATTTAAAAACATACAAGATAAAAACCTATGAGTCGAAATATTTATACCCGGGATATGCGAAATTTGCCGGGAATAAAATTTATTCCCTAAATTTTAATAATATTAGGGATTGGACTTCTCATAAATTTGAAGAATATGATATTAAAAATAATTTGTACACAAGTATTTCGTCTGGTTACATAAACGGGTTTAGTTTAGGAAAAAAATATATACTGGTAATGAACAGTCAAAATTTATTAGAATTATATTCTATGGATAAATTGGAATGGATACCGCTCGAAATAAGAGTTGATTCAATTATTGAATGTAATGGTAAGCTTGTGGCAACATTTAATGAGATAGATCTAACTACAACCATATATATTATTGATTTAGAAAAAATAAAATCAAAGGGTTAAGCCGTCTGATAAGTAGCATGGATTTATACAAAAAATTAATTTTGGTTCGGATAGATTTTTCTATTCTGTATAAACAATAATGCCAAAAAGAAAACCGGCCGCATAAGTGCGACCGGGCACGATTAGAAACCAGCATCCTGAGCTGCTAACCTAACCACCTCAGCATGCAGCTTTATTTTGAAAAATTTTTGGAAATTTTAGAGAAGATAATTTGCTAAATAACATAAAAAAGGAGAATTAAAGAAATGACGAAAAAACTTATAATTGTTTTTACCAGTATAATAATATCGTTCTTTTTTTTTATATTGCTATCTAATCACAAAACAAAAAATATAGATGGAAAATACGAATTTAATCTGAATGATCTCATTTTGGTAACTCCAAGATTATCTAAAGGTACAGTTCTTGATCATTTTAATAAGATAACGTTAAGTGATCTTAACCTGCCTAACAATACATCGATGGGAGATTACTGTTTTGATGGTGACAATGTTTATGTATCCGTAGATTTCTATGGAAATTTTGGTGAAGTAAAAAAAACACAGGTTATTAGCTGTAATTTAAAAAATCATCAATGTAATGTTTTGTATGAAACTAAGGAAGGGCTACATGGTCTTGCGGAACTTTCGGTTTCAGGAAACTATTTATTTTGGGAAGAAGAGGGTAATTATACCAGAATAATAAAGTATGACCTGACCAAAAAACAGTTTGAAAAAATTTACGAAATAAATTTTGCTCCATTACTTATTGAAGCTAATAATAATTTGTTAACATGGTTTGAACCAGATAAGAGAAACACTTCTGAATTAATACTAAAGATTTATAACTTCAATGATAATACAACGAAAGAGAGGAACAACATTTATATACCACATACATATTTGCGGGCAATTATTAATGAAGATTACTTAACCTATCTTCAAAAAGATGCTGCCGGTAATGTTTATCTCCATAGTGAGGGCTTAGGTAATAAAAAAGATACATTATCGATAAAAATACCAGAGGAATTCGAACCCTTTAGCGTAGAGGGGAATCAACAATTTGTGATATTTCGAGGGAAATATTTTAATCAGGAGCTATTTATGCTTAATAAAAAGAACGGGAAATTTTATAAAATTGATTTTTCGAAATATGTAAAAAATCTTTTTTCATATAAAATCCAAGGGGACAGAATTCTCCTTATTGATTCAATAAGTCATAATGCCTTCATTTATAATATTAAGACAAATAGCTTGGCAAAGCTTTTGCAAACGACCTCAATAGATTCAAAAGCTTTTGTCTTAGACAAAGGACATAAGGGGAAATTCGGAATAAGTTATGGAGATTCTATTTTATATATTGAAAAGTAGAATGAATTAAAGTTAACAGCACCGGCAGCAGTAAGAACCGGTGCGAATGCCGTAAAGGGGTAAATATAAATGGGGTCAATCTTAAAGAAAACGATGGTTTTTTTTATAATTACCACTATTTTAAGTGGTTGTTGGCCGAATGTGGAGCGAAACAAGAAAAACTTATTCCGTATTGATAATTTTCAGGTAAAGATAACTCAATATCCTTTGCCTGAAGGGTTTTTTCGTCCTTTCTGGATAGGTGGAACTACGGTTTTTGCCCAGCAAGGGCAGGATTACCCGAAAAAGTTCATATCCCTTTACGAAAGTAAGGATTTAAAGAATTATAACGTGGTGGTACAATTTTCAAATCAATTTGGTCAGTTTTTTATTAACCCAAAAAATAACAAGGAGATTTATTTTATTTCTTATACCGGAGAAAAAGGAGTTTATAAAAGTAAGGATGGGGGAAAATGGCATAAAATTTTTCAAGGCAGAGTTGAAAAAATAATTTTTGACCCCAAAAGCCCTGATACTTGTTATCTTATTCAAAATAAAGAGCCTAAAGGGGTTAAAGTTTTTATTAGCCGAGACGGTGGAGAACATTGGAATTTCAAATTTTCTGTGCAGGAAATTTTTTATGCTACCCAATTATTTATTAATTCCCTAAACGAAAAACAAATTTATATTACCGCACGTAATGGGCTTTGGGAAAGCTTAGATGGAGGGAAACATTGGCAAAATGTTTTTTTATATGGTGAGCCCCGGGGCATTGCTTTTGATCCAGTAGATTTAAAAAATCTTTATTTTATCGATGGTAGAGGTTTATATCGCTTGAGAGAAGGAAAAATTGAAGAAGTAAAACTTCCTGCAATACATCAAGAAGAAGAGATTTTGGCAATTAATGGAAGAGATGATACTAAAAAAATTTTTGTGTTAACTTTAAAGGAAATAAACAAATCACATTATGAAATTAGTTTATATCAAATTTATGAGAATAAAGCCAAGATTATAGCATCGTTAGAAAACAGTGAGCGAATTTTGGAAGAAATTATTTTCGACAGCGAAAATCCCAATAATCTTTATATTTTTAGTTATAAAAATTTATTTAAAATAACTTTGAAATAAAAATAGATATTGTTTTTTTGTGGTTTACAAATACTTGGAATTGCGGTGATATTATGAAATTAAAGAAAAGCTATATCCTGCTATCAATTTTAATAACATTATTTATAATAAGCATCTTTATATATAAAAACCAATCTGATGAAAGTGTAAAAGTTGCATTATTTTTTCCACGATATACACCTAAATATGGTGAAAGACTTGAAAAAGTGTACCGGAAAGTAAACTTAAAATCAAGAGAAACTACCGCTATTGCCAATGAATTAATAATATTTATTAAATGGCCCTAATAAAGAAGAAAAAGAAAAAGGATATTTTAATTACTTTATACCGGGTACTAGTGTACTTAATATTTATAAGAAAGAAAAAGTGTTATTTATAAATTTTAACGAAAATTTTGCCGAACAGAAAAGGTATGATTTTTTAATTCGATCTGGACAAATAATTGAGACATTTCAGAGCAATAAGAAATTAATTAAAGATATTAAAGAAGTGAAATTTTTAGTAAATGGCCATCAATTGGTTGGAGTAGATTTAATGAAATAAATGAGGGTAACAGGAAATATTTTAACGCTAATTGGCCACCTTTAGCTCCAATTATGAGTTGAAGTTACAAATTTTTTTAGAAAGGGTGAAATTAAATGAAAAAAGTCTTTTTTCTGGCTTTTTTACTGCCATTTTTCTTAATAAGTTGTACTACAAATAAAGTTCCAACTGAATCTAAATTACTTGACCTTTCTTCAAAATATTATGGATATGTTTATGGGACATTTAATCACGATTATTCGGTAAGACTTTTTGAATTTGGGCAGATTATCAAGAAAGCTTCGGAAGTTAAAAATGAAAGGGATATAGATTACTTAAAGGGAAGAATTGATGCTTTTTTACTGGGAAGGCCCGGAAGTTTTGGGAAAATAGTTTCGGTTAATAAAGAGTACTTAGATAAAATAATAACTCCGGAATTACAGCAGCCAATTTTTAATCTATTAGATGTAATGGAACTTTATATTAGCAACCTTGAAAAAATCGTTGAAGAAAGAAATTTTCAAAAATTAAAACAATTACAAGAAGAGCTAAAGGAACTATACCAGCTTGAAAGAACAATCAATGATAATAGATACAGTAATCCTCAAGATAAAGAAATGTATTTAGCGGCTATCCAAAAAATGGTGAAAATCATGAAAAAATAAGGTGGTTTACGTTTGAGGGAGTCCCACCTTCAGTTTGGAAAAAGGGACGTTTTGATTGTATGAGCTATGATCTTATTAAAGGTCTATTCAGTATCATGGTTATTGGACTGATAGCCATCATAGGAATATTTGTATTTATAGATTGTCGTAAACATAACTGGAGTTTTTTGACCTTTCTATTTTGGGAATTTTTTGCAGCATTTTGTTTTCCTCCATTTGGTTTGATTTATTATATTTTTTACAAAAAAGAACATGGTTTTTAAACGAAAAAATGTTTACTGCCTCCTGGGAGAGATTTAAGCCCATCCGGTAAACCGGGTGGTTTTTTGTTTTAACGATAAAACTATTGGCAAACATTAAGGTTTTTTATGACCAGTTGGGCAGGAAAAAAAGAAAACCTGCCGAAATAAAACACTGTTACTGATGTTAATCTGGGTAAATAAAGGGGAACGGTTAAAATTATATTTTGGGAAGATTATAAATATTCAAAAGAAATACATTTTAAGAAAATTAAGCCAATGGGTAAGGGGGGAAGGAAGCGGTATATAGTTAAAAGGTTTATCTTTTGGTGGCTAAGTGCATCTTAAAAACAGGGAAACAAAAAGTTAAAGGGGGGTATTAATTCATGTCGATGCTTGACAAAACCTGTAACGAATTTTTAGAAGCTTTAGCTTCTAAAGCTCCTGTGCCCGGTGGCGGTGGAGCGGCTGCTCTCGGTGGAGCTATTGGTATGGCTCTTTCCAACATGGTAGGGAACTTAACGGTGGGCAAAAAGAAGTACGCCGATGTTGAGGATGAAGTAAAGGAACTCATCGCCCGGGGAAGCCAAATTATTGAAGAGCTAAAGAGCCTGGTTGACAAAGATGCTGAAGTATTTGAGCCTCTGTCCAAAGCCTATGGTCTTCCGGCGGAAACGGAAGAGCAGAAAAAAATCAAAGAAGAAACCCTGGAGAAGTGTTCCAAGGATGCTTGCTCGGTGCCTATGGAAATTATGCGTAAGGCTTTTGAGGGGATTAAAATCCACCAGCGCATGGGTCAGATTGGCTCCAAACTGGCTATTTCCGATGTAGGCTGCGGGGTGGTTTTCCTTAAATCGGCCCTTATTAGCGGTATGCTCAATGTTTTAATTAACCTGAACACCATCAAGGACCAGGAATTTGTGGAAAAAACTAAAGCGGAAATGGAGCATTTACTAAATGAAGGCAGCAAAATTGCCGATGAGACTCTGGAGTTAGTGATAAATCAAATTAAAAAATAATTCATTATTAATTTGAGGTAATTAGTAGCAAAGGGGGAGAAAAAATGGCAGAAAGACTTACTGGTAAACCGGTGGCCGATGCAATTAAAGAGGAGTTAAAAGGAAGGGTAGCCGATTTAAAGGCTAAGGGGATTGTGCCAAAGCTTGGTATTGTCCGGGTAGGAGCCCGGTCCGATGACCTCTACTATGAGGGCGGAGCCAAGAAAACCTGTGAATCCATCGGTATGGAATACGAGGTGTTTGAATATCCTCAGGACATTGACCAGGAATCCTTTGAAAAAGCTATTACCGAAATTGGAGCAAGGAAGGATATTCACGGTATTCTCATGTTTAGCCCGCTGCCCAAACATTTAAACGAGCGGAAAATCCGCTCCCTGATTCCCGTGGAAAAGGACGTGGATTCCCTTACTTTAGGTAGTGCCGGTAAAGTTTTTGCCGATGACCCTACCGGCTTTCCGCCCTGTACGCCTACGGCGGTCATGGAAATACTTAAATATTACAACATACCTTTGGAGGGTAAGAGAGCGGTTGTCCTTGGTCGTTCTTTGGTAGTGGGCAAACCGGCGGCCATTCTTCTTCTGCGGGAGAATGCTACCGTTACCATCTGCCATTCCCGCACCAAGAATCTACCGGAAGTATGCCGGGAAGCGGATATTTTGGTGGCGGCGGTAGGCCGGGCCAAGATGGTAAAAGAAGATTATGTCAAACCCGGAATGGTGGTAATTGACGTAGGGATTAACGAGGATCCGGACAACCCTGGTAAGTACTGTGGCGACGTTGATTTTGAAAAAGTAGAGCCGATTGTCGATAAGATTACTCCGGTTCCCGGTGGGGTAGGCTCGGTAACGACGGCGGTACTGTGCAAGCACACCGTTAAAGCCTGCGAAATTTTAAATGGCTTGGCTTAAAACTAAAAATGTTGTTTATTTGGCCCCTGGTTTAAAGTTAAGACCAGGGGCTTTAAAATTTTACCAGGAAAGTTTTTGCAAAATGTTGTAAAAAATAAGAAAATATTATAAATTTATCATGAGTATAAATGTAAGAATTTGGGGGGAGGAGTTGTTTTTGATAGATGACCAAAGGTGGTGGGTTATGTATTTTCCATCTAAAAAAAGCGTGATTTTTGGGGGATTAATATGGGGTGGATTAACTATTGGGCTTATAGTTGCAATTTCTGAATTGGATTGGGTTACGATATTAATATTTTCAATAATTTTAATATTCTGGGGTTGGGTTTGGTTCAGTACCGGTTATAAAATAGAAGAAGACTTTCTGGTAATAAAATCTGGCCCTCTTAAAGCGAAAATTCCAATTAAAGAAATTACTAAAATTTATAAAACGCGCAGTCCGGTATCTTCTGTAGCGCTTTCTTTAGACCGTCTGGCTATTGTTTTTGGGAAAAATTATGATGAAGTAATTATTTCACCGGTGGATGAGGACAAGTTTATTGATGAGCTCAGAAAAATAAATTCTAAAATTATTGTTGCAAAGTGAGGTGTTCTATGCTAAGTAGAATGGATAGTTTTGAAAAATTAAAAACCTTCTTGATGATTACTACTTTACTGATTATTTTAACCTTTGCAGTAATTGTTTATACATTGGCTTTACAAAATAACAAGTATCAATCTGTAAGTGAAAATTTAGCAACAGGCTATGCCAAAATGCTGTCCGGGGATATGATTGGTTTGGTTGAATTACTAGAGCGGGCAGAAGAGAAAAATTTTGAAGCCAGTGATTTATGGGGAATTTAGCTGGGAGGAATTCAGCGCGGCAGTTAGCCGTTATTTAGCAAATTAAAAGGGAGAGTGTAAGATGGATCTAAAAAGAGTTTATGCCTTTGGAGTATTATTTTTGTTAATTATTTCCCTCTATCTCGGTTATTTACTTTATGACTGTTCCAAGCTTCGGGAAAGAGAAATTACCGCCAACACAGGAGAATATTTTTATACCGACTTAAACGGTGACGGGCAAAAGGAAAGAGTTGCAGTTAAAATGTATAAAAATGAAGGCTCTTTTGATACTTTTACCATAAAAGCTGGAAATACAATATATAACGGTGAAGGGGACAATCTGCGAGGGAATGTTTATCTTATTGATTTAAATCCGGATGATAAGGTTAAAGAGCTTTTAATCCCGGAAGACGGACCGGGTAACGATTATAAAGCCCTAATCTTACGAATGGAAGGTACTAAAATTTTACCTTTTGGGGTTGTTTATGGTGGGCCGGAATACCAGGTAGTACCCGGGGGGATTAAAGCCATGGTTCGTGGAAAGCTACTCCATACCTGGTTTTATCCGGTGACCTATGAATTAAGAGACGGTTTCTTAAAACGGACAGAACAGAAATGGTACTACATGGGAGCAGATGTTACAGTAATTCAGGATATTTATCTTTATAAAGACCGAGAAAGGAAAGACCTAATTAAGTTTGCGGCGGGAGAGAAAGCTACTATTCTTATAACCGATGATGAGCACTGGTGCCTGTTAGAAGATGAAAAAGGTAAAACCGGCTGGCTTTACCTTGATGGCTATGATACCGTCCAACTTACCGGGAAATCCGCCCGGGAGTATCTAAGTGGCTTAAATTATGCCGATTAGTTTTGAACATAAACCTATCCCTTTTAGGATAGGTTTTTTTAATAAATTTGGGTAAAAAATTTTCGTAAAGTAATATTAGATAATTGTTAATTACTAATATAAGTAGGAAACATGTGATAACAATAACATTTCGCAATATTGAAACTTTTCTGAAAAAATTGTAAAATATTTAAAAAGAGAAAAAGAGGTAATTATATGGAGAAAAAAAGCGGCAAATTAATAACAAATCCCAAAGACCGGCTGGGTTTTCCCCTGAGCGCAAAGATTGTTTTTTTAATAAACGTTATTTTTACCATTGCCGCTTTTATCCTGTTACCATCGCGTTTGGGGGATGAGCTATCCCTGTGGGTTTTTTTGTTGATTCCCATGTTTTTATTACCCCTCTACCTTGGCTGGAGTGGATTCTGGGTATTTTTAGCTTACATTATTGTTGTTTATGTTGCAGCACATCTTTCCGGGAATTTGGGAGTAGAGTTTCATACTTTTTTAGAGATGTTTTCCTTAATTTCCGGTGCTTTTACCTATTGCGGAGAGCAAGGATTTTATGAAATAGTTGCTACTTTGGGCGAATTATAAATGGGATCCATAATCATTTAAAGCCTATCCGTATTTGGATAGGCTTTTTTTGATAAAACCTCACTGTAAAATCTCTTCAGGAATATTTTTTAGCCTTAAATAATTAGACTAAATGTCCTAAAAAACTTCTGGAGTGTCGCTTTGTTCTTTTACATAAGATTTATTAATTATTTACTAAAAAAACATACAATTGGTTTAGATAAGGAACTTAAAAGCTAATAAAAATTTCTTTTTTGTGCATTCTCATACAAAATTGAATAACTAATTGACATATAATTAACTATGCAATATTTGTGTAAACTATTGAAAATAAATTGTACATATAGTACAATTACAGGTAAGAAATAGAAAATATTACCTTATTGAAGGATTTGTGGCAAGAAATGTTTTCGGGAGGTGTTTAGTGGGATGTTTGGGGGAGGAGTATTAGCAAAAGAAAAAAAGAACGATAGTCAAAAAAATGACATAAATATTATGGAAATTCGAGAGTCTTTTGTTATATTGGAAAAGCAAATCGAGAAAGTTATTAATTTAAGCGAAGCAGCAGTATTAGAAATGGGACAAGCTGCTGAAGTTAGCATGAAAATGGTCAAAAATAGTAAAGAAACAATAGCCAAATCCCTTCAGGAGGTATTAGAGTTAAACCGGAAAAGTATTGAAGCAATAGGTGCAGTAGTAGATGAAAATGCGCGGGTATTAAAAGAGGTCGAAGAATACTTGCACACTTTGGTAGAAAAAGTTGACGGAATCTTCCGATTTTGGGGGAAGGATGGACAGGAAAGATTGGTAGAACTTTTAAAAAACGTAACCCGAAAAACCCGGGTAGTGGCTTTAAATGCTTCCCTTGAGGCAGCGAGGCTGGGAACGTCCAGTAACAGTTTTACGGTTGTGGCTCAGGAAATCCAAATTTTAATAAGTAAAACTTCCGAAGCCATTGAAAATTTAGCTGAGCATAATAAGGTATTTGAGAAAAAGGTAGATGAATTAACAGAACATCTGGGGGAATTAGAAGATTATTTTTTAACTCAACTTAGAGCTGCTAATAGTAAAATAAGTGAAAGCGGTAGGATAAGTCGCGAATGGGGTGAAAAGACCAAAGAAATATTTAAAAGTGCTGAAGTTGCTTTAAATGATTTAGAGGATGTCATTCTTCAGGGAGCTGTTAACTTTCAGTTTCAAGATATTATTGCTCAGCGCTTAAACAATGTAATTAAAAGTTTAAAAATAATTGATGAGTATCTCCAAAACGGAGAACAGGGTGAGTTATTAAGCAAAATTGAGGCTTTGTATACTTCAGAAGAAGAGCGAGATCTTCACCAAAAGGTAATTAATGGTTCTTTACCAGCGCAGGAAAGCAATTTACTAAGTAATGTAGAGTTTTTCTAAGTAGTAGTAAACTACGGATTGCACTTGATGTTAGTGGGTGTAGAAAATGAAGATGAGGAGGAATTAATATAAACAATGGGTAACACCTTTCTTAAAATGGAGGAAGAATTTTTATGGAGAATTCTTGAAAAAGAGCAGATGCCAATAGTAGTTTGGACCCTGGATGGGAAAGTGGTTTGGTTCAATCGCTATACCCAGGAAGTAATTGATTTAAAAATTGCTGAACAAAAAGACAGGATAGATGTAAGTTTAATAATTCCCCAAAATTTGGTGAACCTCATAATAGAGCATCTGGATGATTCAGAAGATAAAGACTTTTACTACAAATGTGAAAGTCAGATGGTATTGAAAGATGGTAGAATAACTTACCTTATGTGGCATAACCATATTATTTGTGATGATGAAGGGAACAAGTATATCGTTTCCACAGGTGTGGACATTACAGATTTAAAAAACATAGAAAAAAGGCTTGAAAAAGCCGACAAAGAACTTCTTGCGGTTAACGAAAAATTAATGGCAAAACAAGCTGAACTGTTTGCAATAAATGAAAAGCTTCTGGCTCAGGAAGAAGAGTTAAAGGAGCTGAAAAGAGGGGAAGAACGTTACAAATTAACGGTTGAAGGAGCAAGTGATGGGCTATGGGACTGGAATTTGGTTACCGATACGGCATATGTATCTGAGAAGTGGAAAGATATCTTTGATTCTGAAAGTGAAGTAATAAACAACTACTACGAAAAATGGCTTAAGGCTATTCATCCCAGAGATATTAAAAAAGTTATAAATAGCCTACGTAATCACCTTGAAAAAAAGACACCATTTTACTTATGCGAGTTCCGAATTAAAACAAAAAATGGCAAGTATAAATGGATTTTAAGCCGAGGGAAAGCTTTGTGGGATGAAGAAGGTAAGGCCATAAGAATGGCAGGGTCTCACACGGATATTACTTTAAAAAAGGAAATGGAAAGCAAGTTGGAATACATGGCTTTATATGACTCTTTAACAGGTTTGCCAAACCGTAATGTTTTTATGGAAAGGCTAAAAGTTGCGATGATGGATGCCAAAAGGTGTAGCAAGAAACTTGCAGTGTTTTTTGTGGACCTTGATAACTTTAAAAATATTAACGATTCTTTTGGACATCTCTTGGGGGACAAGCTGTTGAAAAAAATTGCTAAAAGGCTGATTATGGGTGTACGACATACAGATATAGTTTCCAGAATAGGCGGCGATGAGTTTGCCATTTTGATGCCAGATATAAATAATCTTGATGATACAGTTATAGTTGCCAGTAGGATATTAGAGCTGCTAAATCAACCAATAAAGATTAGTAATCATGAGTTGTATGTTACTGTAAGCATAGGTATTGCCATATATCCTGACCATGGCAAAAACGAGAGAGAATTACTTAAAAATGCGGATATAGCCATGTACAAAGCTAAGAGAAAAGGAAAAAATAATTTCCAGTATTTTGATATAGTCATGAAGAGTGAGGTAGATTTGGTCAATTTAATAAAAAGTGATTTAAGAATGGCTTTGGAAAAAGAGCAGTTCTTTCTCTATTACCAGCCTCTTGTAGATGTAAGGACCGGTAAAGTAACAAGCATGGAAGCCCTGGTGAGATGGCAGCATCCTAAAAAAGGGTTGCTAAGTCCCAACCACTTTATTCCTATTGCTGAAGAGACGCGGCAGATAATACCTTTAGGTGAGTGGGTCTTAAGGAAAGCTTGCATGCAAATGAAAGAATGGCTTAACATGGGATATTCCGGATTAAGTATTGCGGTAAATATTTCAGTACATCAGTTAGAGCAACTAAATTTTGCGAACAACGTGCTTGCAATATTAAAAGAAGTTGAGCTTGATCCCCAATACCTGGAACTGGAGCTTACTGAAACTGTCCTGGTAAGAGAGATGGAAATAGCAGCGAAGAATCTTTATAAGTTAAAGGAAGCGGGGGTTAAAATAATCGTTGATGATTTCGGAGCGGGAAACAGCTCTTTAAGATACCTTCAGGAATATATGGTTGATGGTTTAAAAATTGACAGGTCATTTGTGAATGAGATAACGAAAGATGTAAATAAAGCTATTATAGATGCGGCTGTTCTATTAGCCCACAGGATGAAACTTAGTGTAGCTGCTGAAGGAGTAGAAACAAGAGAACAGCTTGATTATCTCATAAGATGTGGTTGTGACAAAGTTCAAGGCTATTATTTTAGCAAACCTTTACCTCCAGATGAGGCTACTCAAATTGCTCAAAAAGTATACCAAGACTTCATTCCTCAAGTCAAGAAAGGTGGTGCCCGGCAAATCAGTTAACCGGGCTTTTTTTTTATTTAAAATTATGTTACAATTTTCAAGGATTGGGGTGAAAAAATGAAAATACTGGTTTTAAACGGGCCGAACTTAAATCTTCTGGGAATTAGGGAACCGGAAATTTACGGCAAGGTAAGTTTAGAAGAAATAGAAAAGTACCTTACCGATTTTGCCGAAAATCACGGGGTGGAAATTATTTTTTACCAGAAAAATGGCGAGGGGGAGTTAATAGACCTTATTCACCGGTATTACCGGGAAATAGACGGGATTTTAATAAATCCCGGTGCTTATACCCATTACAGCATTGCTTTAAGAGATGCTTTGCTGGCGGTAGGAAAGCCGGCGGTGGAGGTTCACCTTTCCAATCTTTATAAAAGGGAAGAGTTCCGGCAACATTCGGTTACCGCTGGTGCTTGTATCGGCTACATTGCCGGCTTCGGGGTGGATAGCTATCGTCTTGGGTTAATAGCGTTAATTGATTATCTAAAAAGGCGGGAGAAAGATGGAGCGGGTGGAAAAGCTTAGAAAAAAGCTTTTAAAAGAAGGAATTAACGCCTATTTTATCACCAAAAGAGAAAATGTGCGCTACATAGCAGGCTTTACCGGAAGTTCCGGTGCGGTGTTGATTACTCCCGAGAAAAATTACTTTATTACCGATTTTCGCTATGTAGAACAGGCGGCCAAACAGTGCCGGGGGTTTATTATAGAAAAACACGAAGACACGATTTATTCCCATGTAGCCGAGCTTTTAAAGAAATTAAAAATCGATACTTTGCATTTTGAAGGAGATGCCCTGACCTTTAAAGACTACCGGGAAATTTCCGAAAAAGCTTCAGGGGTGAATCTGGTAAGTTTACCGGAAATAGTGGATGAACTCCGGGAAATTAAGGATAAAGATGAAGTGGAAGTTATTAAAAAAGCCTGTGCCATTGCCGATGCGGCCTTTAACCACCTTTTAAAAAAGTTAACTCCGGGTATGAGCGAAAAGGAAGTGGCCTGGGAGTTAGAAAAGTTTATGCGGGAAGCGGGAGCGGAAGATATAGCCTTTGAAACTATTGTTGCCTCAGGGGAGCGGGGCGCCCTGCCCCACGGAGTGGCATCGGAGAAAGAAATTATTTCCGGGGAAATGGTTACTCTGGATTTTGGGGCAAAATATCAGGGGTATCATTCCGATATTACCCGGACAGTAGCGATAGGGGAACCTTCGGAAAAAATGCTTGAAATATATGATGTAGTTCTTCAGGCTCAGGAAGCGGCTTTACAAGCCGTCCGTCCTGGAGCGCTGGCGGTAGATGTGGACCGGGTGGCCCGGGATATTATCGCCAAAGCAGGATATGCCGAGTATTTTGGCCACGGTTTAGGCCACGGGGTAGGCTTAAATATCCATGAAGGTCCACGACTTTCTCCTAAAGGGAAGGCGGTTTTACAGCCGGGGATGGTGGTAACTATCGAGCCGGGTATTTATCTCCCCGGTAGCGGGGGGGTACGGATAGAAGATACGGTATTGGTTACCGAAAACGGCTTTGAAGTTTTAACCCGTTCTCCTAAAAATTTAATTATACTCTAAGATTTCTTAAATAAAATTTAGAATTAAGGAGGTTTTGGGATGATTTCAACCAACGATTTTCGTACAGGGCTTACCATTGAATTGGATGGGGAGGTATATCAGGTAATTGAATTTCAGCATGTTAAGCCCGGAAAAGGTAGCCCTTTTGTCAGGTCCAAGCTTCGGAACTTAATGACCGGTGCCGTAATTGAAAAAACTTTTAACGCCGGTGAAAAAGTTCCCAAAGCCCACGTAGACCGTCGGGAAGTGCAGTATCTCTACAATGATGGCGATAACTTCTACTGCATGGATATGGAAACCTATGACCAGTTTCCGCTGACCAGAGAGCAGTTTGGCGATGCCATTAATTACGTTAAAGAAAACACCAACCTCTGGGTACTGTTTTTCAAAGACAAGGTTATCGGGGTGGAACTTCCCAACTTTGTCGAGCTAAAAGTAATCGACACCCCTCCGGGAATTAAAGGAGATACTGCTTCCGGTGGCAGCAAACCGGCAACTTTAGAAACCGGCTACGTGGTTCAGGTTCCGTTCTTTGTGGAAGTGGGCGATGTACTGCAAATTGACACCCGTACCGGCCAGTATATTAAAAGAGTTTAACTTACAGGCGCACCAAAAGGTGCGCTTTTATAATTTATTACCTTAAAGTTTTGCGTAACTCGTAATTAACTACCAATTTCAAGGCCCCAGATAAGGAAGGAAACTCACTGTTTTTTGTCGAAGAACCTTAAGATGAAGACTTATTATAAGATGAAGACTTAATATAATTAGATTTAAGATATCCAAGGCTTAACAATTACCAAGATAATTTTAGCCGGAAAGAGGGGGGTAGGTAATGAAAAAAATTGTTCCCAACAGGGAAGAAGCATTTAAACTTTTTAAAGAGTATAACAAAAGTGAAAGTTTGATTAAACATGCTCTGGCGGTTGAAGCGGTAATGCTGCACTTTGCCGAACTTTTTGGCGAAGAAGATAAGGAAAAATGGGGAATTATCGGATTAGTTCATGACCTTGATTATGAAATGTATCCTGATGAACATTGTAAGAAAGTAAGAGAAATATTGACCGAAAGAAACTGGCCGGAAGATTACATTCGGGCAATAGAAAGCCATGGCTGGAAGATTTGTACTGATGTTGAACCGGTGGAAAGGATGGAAAAAGTACTATATGCAATTGACGAATTAACGGGATTGATTACTGCGACTGCTCTTATGCGGCCAAGTAAAAGTATCCTGGATCTCGAGGTAAAATCGGTAAAGAAAAAATGGAAGCAAAAGGGTTTTGCCGCAGGAGTAAATAGAGAGGTTATTGAAGAGGGGGCAAAAATGCTGGGGATGGAATTGGATAAATTAATTGAAGAAACTTTAAAAGGTATGCAGAAAGTAGCAGATGTTATTGGGCTAAAAGGGGAACTGTAGGAAAAAATATTTGTCCTGATTTCTGCTTGGCTTTTTTTAGATAGGGCATTTTCCAATTCACATTTGACATAGTAGGGATTCTTCGAGTGCATACCCATTCAGAAAAAAGTGAATTTATTAGGTAAGAACAGTTTTTATTGAACTTAGATAAAAGAGTGGTACCATGGAAATTAAACCTATTGATAAACCATAAGAAAAGAAGTTTTTAATTTTTTTACCGAGCACTGGGGTGCGCCGATAATGGTAGCTAAAGGTAAGGTGCATTATGTAGATAAACTTCCGGGTTTTGTAGCTTTAAATGAGGGAAAAATAGAGGGATTAATAACTTATCATATAGAAAACGGGGAGTGTGAAATCGTATCCCTTGATAGTTTAAAAGAAAATCAGGGTATAGGCAGTAAACTAATTGATTGTGTGCTAAGTGAGGCAAAAAAGCAAGGATGTAAAAGAGTCTGGCTTATCACTACCAATGATAATCTAAAGGCGATTCGTTTTTACCAGAAACGGGGATTTAACATGGTGGCTCTTTATTTTAAATTTACAGAAAAATTCAAAAATTATCTTGACATATAAAAAAGATTATCGTATAGTAATAAGCGGGAATATATTCCTAAAAATGAAAAAAGGAGGGAAATTATGAAGAATATTTCAAAAAGATATTTAATTTTTTCTTTATTATTTTTATTTATGATTATAAGTCAAAATACAAGTATATACGGCTATTCTTATGACATCGAGATCAAGGAAACAATAGAGAAATTTTATGATACCCAGTATAAAGCTTATTTAGAGTTAGAATATAAAGATATTACACCATTTTTAGATATGACAAAGATTCAAAATCAAAATAAAGTAATCGCTTTAAAAAGTCTTGTGGCACGAAGAAAATATATTGATGAAAAGAAATATGGTTATGTGGAAAAAAGGCGGTTTCCAGTAACTTTTAATTATAAGAAAATTGAAGTAAAAAATAATAAAGCTGAGGTAATTTTAGTATTGGAAATTGATAATCAGCAAGCTTATCCTCCGTTTATTAGTTCCGGGATAAATACTTTTGAACTGAAAAAAGAAAAAGGTAATTGGAAAATTATTAACCATGATTATATGAAATTAGAAATGTTTGAAATATCAAAGACGAAGAAATTGCCAGAATTAAATTTGGAGGAAATGCAAAAAAGTATTGATACGGAATTTAACTGATTAACCTACTTGGAAAATCCAACACACTAAAAAAATAGTTTTCAGGAGGATAAAAAAGGATAGAATTAATTTGCCATAAAGTTAAGCGGAAAATGTCCGTTGCCCCTTCTTCGGAGGGGGGCTTTGCAAAAGCCAGGAGCATTTCCACCAACTTTATGGCTTTTTCTTTTAGCTTAAAAGGGAAAACACCCCTAAAGCCAATATCCCGGAAAAAAATTTCAATGAGGAGCAGATTTTTCATGAACCTCTGACTTAAAAACTCTATCAATTGGCGGTATCCCGTGAATTTTCGATAACAGAAAAAATTCTTAAGTTTAACCAAAATGGTAGTAATGGTATGCTGTAAATAGGGAAACAAAAAGGAAGGGATAAGAGATACGGTTTTACCACAGAAAGGACATTTCAAACGACAGATAGGGATGTAAAAAATATTATTATTAGTAATGGTATTTCTATTATAAAACCCATGCCGCAGCAGTCGAATATGCCCCTTACAATGCGGGCAAATGTCAACCTCAGGGAAATCATTCTTTTTGCCCCGGTGAGCATATTCCCGGACAGATAAGCCAAAATCGTAAAAAATCATCAAAATAAATCACCCCAAATATTTTGCAAAAATTATAGCAAAATATTTGGGGTCTAAAAAGGCTAAACCGCTGTTTTATTTTGAAAAATTTCCGAGGGTTTTGGAGAAGATAATTTGCTAAATAACAGAAATTTAATTGTATGAGGTGCATGGTATGCTGACAATTGAAGAATACATTGCTAAAAGAAAAAAAGAAGATAAGCTAAATGAATTCGATGTTGAGAAAAGAATTGACAATATAAAGCTATGTGTGGATTATATCTTTGAATATTTTAATAATTACTTAGATATTACTGAGGTTGAGAATCAAACAATTCTCAATAATGAAAGACTTGATGCTTTTCGGAAGCAATTACGGGAATATGATAAAGATATTCAAGATTGGCTTGTAAATATATATGATGAATATGGGAAATACATGCATAGAATTATAGGCAAAATTCTTGATGAAAACGACATATTTTTGCTCTATAGTACTGAGAGTGAATTTAGAAGCGCTTCATATGAATGTTATTCTAAATTGATAAAAAAATATCCATTTTTAAAAGATCAGACCGAAATGTTATTCCTATTTATTAAGGATTATCATAGAGTCAAAAGTATTTCAGCGATGAAATACAATGAACTCCCTTTTTTCACTCAATCAATAAGTGACTGGATTGAGAAGACTCAAGCAAAATATAATGTAAGTATTCCAGCTTTTGCATACACATATGTTATTAAATTTTCTGATGACTATAAGAAATGGCCTGCAACGCATAAAAAGAAATCTGATAATCCTTATTTTCCTTATGATTATGACTACAAGCAGAAAAAGAATCTATTTAATTTAGATTCATTATATACAAGGGTGTCCAATAAAGCTTTTATTAGAGGTCATAAGCAAGAGTTGGAATTAATTATGATGTACTATTGGATGCATGATATAGAAACTGACGATGAATACTGGAATGAATATTTAGAAAAGGCACTAACGATTATTAAGTAATTTACATTGACTCATATAAAGATTAGCATTTCGATTATTATGAAGCACAATTAAAAGTTGTTCCTTTGAAGAAAATGCAAAGGTGTTTGATAAAGGTTTTTTTTAAATTAACAGCTCCCTTAAAACGGGAGCTGGAATAATAGTTGCCAGGGCTGCAAATTTCGGAAGTGTCCCCAGAGCTACTAAAATCAATCAGCACTATATCAAGTGATTTACGAAACACCTTCCTTAGAGGATATCATGATTTACACGGTTAAAAATAACATTAGGTTGCCATCCTTGTGGTCGCGGTCGTACCAATGGTACATAATCTGGGAAAGAAACATAACTTCTGGGGTATCGTGGATTTGAACCAATCCTCCCCTACCTACCTTCTGGTTGCTCTATTGTCCGGTTTAACCTTAATCATCTTGCTGAGTTCATGGTCCTTGTCGGTCCTCTTTATGAGAGAAAGGCATTTTGAGCAAATCGAGGGTTAAGGGAAAAAGTATAAAGAATAGTAAAGGGATAAGTGCGAAGCCCTGAAAATGAAGGACTTACGCTACTTATCCTTTTTTTGGCGTTTTTGGGGACGGGAGCTTTTAAAAAACGGAAATATGATTAAATTGCAATAATCATGCAACACTTTAGAAACAATCCAACTTTATAATGGGCTTAAAAGGAGGCGATAGCAATGATGTGGAGATTTTTTCCGGGTTACGGTAATGGGTATGGTAATGGCTATGGCTATGGATTTGGATATTTCCCTGGTGATTTTCTTATAAATCTATTTATCCTAATGGTAGTTATAGTTGTAGTTATAGTTGTAGCAATAGTTATCTTTAAACGATTAGCTGTAAATAATCATAGCAGTTCATTAACCCTTTCCAACCGGCGGTCAACAGCAGAAGAAATATTAAAAGAACAATATGCCCGAGGTGAAATAAATAGAGAAGAATATTTAAAAGCATTAGAAGACCTCAAGAAATAAAGGAAAATTCCAGTTTGGCTAAATTTGTTGATTAGATGGGAGGTGTAAATTATGATGTTTTTTATTTTTCTGTTTGGAGCTGTTATAGTTTACTTTATTTATAAAAATTATAAAAACCTAACCGGCAATGATATTCTTAGTAAAGTCGTTTCAGGGAAAACCCATGAAGAAATTTTAAAGGAAAGATATGCTAGAGGCGAAATTTCCAAAGAAACCTATGAAGAAATGTTAAACGATTTATGTAAATAATATAATTTGTAAAAAATCGGCCCAAATATTATTTGGCCGATTTTTCTTTTTGGCAGGAAAAAAGAAAAATATAAATGATTGCTGAATTTCACCAGTTTAAAGTGTCGATAGGGCGCTGTAATATTGAAGGGAAAAAAGCGCAAGGAAGGCGTAAGCCTGCTTTTTTAGCAGGTGAAAGCCTGCCCTGATATATAAGTAGTAGAAAGAAGCAAATATTAAAAATAAAATTTTCATTAAAAATTTCAGTAAAAAATAATTGAAAAACTTTGGTAAAATCTGTATACTTAAATTAAGCTAAGAATAAAATAGTAAGGAGGAATAAACCATGTTAAAAGATGGTGTTGCAACTGTGAGAAGGAAAAGGTTTTCTAACCTTAAAAAACTGGTTTCACACATGATTTCGGTTAGTGACTTGGGCAGAGGTAAGGCATCGAAAATAATAGAAGAAGTTGCCAATAAGAAAGAGCATTATATAGTAATAAAAAACAATAAACCTCAGGCGGTTATAATTCCTATTGACCAGTATGATGAACTAATGGAAGCACAGGAGGACTTAGAACTTCTGCAGCTGGCTATTGAAAGGACAAAAAACTTAAAAGAAGAAAATTTTATATCCTTTGAAGACATTCTTAAAGAGGACGGACTATCAAGAGAAGAATTAAGAAAGTTAGCGGAAACTGTGGAGATTGAGTAAGATGTGGCGTATAACTTTCATACCAGAGGCGAAGAAGGATTTATATAAATTAGATAAAAATATCAGAACTATTGTATATGCTGGTATTGAAAAAGTTAGTTCGAACCCTCTTCCTCAAAGTGAAGGAGGATATGGCAAACCCCTTGGTAAAAAACAGGGGAATAATTTAACAGGTTTTTTTAAAATAAAATACAAAGGCATAGGAATCAGGGTTGTGTATACCCTTGTAAGAGACAAAAAAATTATGAATATTATTGCTATTTCACCAAGGGATGATGATTATTGTTACAGAACTGCTGAAAAAAGAAAAAAGAAATATGGAGAGGACTTATTTATAAATGAATTTGAAGAATTATAATTTTGGTGGTTTTACCAGAAAATTGTCAGTAAGAGCTGGCTTTGCATAAATACTAGGAAGGTTACACTTGCCGAGATTGTAAATTTATTTGGGAGTATTGATTTTAAGAAAAACGAAGTAAGGTGTTTTTTGCAAGAGGAAAATACTCAATATTGCAAAGATTTTTCCTCAGGTACCGGCTACCTAATCCGTGCTGAAAGTTTTTATAACTTATTATTAACTAACAAATTCGCTTTTTTTCTGAACTTTCCTGCTCAATATATCCAAATATATAAGTAAGATAGAAGTTCGCCCTGATTAAAATTCTTTTCTTTCATAAAGCGGTACCGATAGGTACCATGAGAGCAGCAGAATGATTCCGGTAAACTGTTTTCGGATGAAGATTCAGCGAATAGATATTTTTAAGCTTTTTTTTAGATTATCTTTTAGCGTTAATCAAAAGAATTCTTTTTAAATATCCGCTTTTAATGCTGATTAGTGCAATTAAGCAAACGGATATAGACAGGAGCTTTACGTTTTTTTGAGGTTTTCCGTCTAAATTCATTGGAGAGAACACTTATGCTGCCGTCAATTTCTAAAACGGCTAAGTCGACATCTTCTATGGAAGAAACACCGTGTTCGCGGATGGCTTCTTCTATTTCTTTTAAAGAGATCTTAGCTTTGGCCATATTTTCTTTGATTATTTTACCCTGATAAATTAACATTACTGCTTCTCCCTGGATCATTTTGCCAAACTTTGGGAAGCGGTAGGTTATATATTTAACAAGGTAGTTTACAAAAAAGAGGGAAGCAGCAGCTACAAGGCCTCCGGATAAAGTTGTATCACTGCCGACCATGGCATTTTGCACAGCATTTCCGATTAACATTATAAAAACCAGGTCAAATATTGAAAGCTGGGCTAATTCTTGCTTTCCAAAGAGCCGAATTAGCAAAACAATAAAGAGATAAACGATTACCGAACTAAAAATTATTTGTCCATAGGGATGAAAAACCAAAAGATCACTTCCCAACCATTGTGCCATAAAATTCTTAAACTAATTATAATGGAAAGAAGAAAAAAGCTCAAAATCTTCTCCACAAAGAAAATGATTTTAAAAACTTTTAGGAGGCGTTAGCTTTGGATAAAGAACAACTGCAGGAAATTTACTTAAAGGAGGAGTATTACTGGGGAACCGAGCCCAATGATTTAGCAAAAAAAGTGCTGTATTACATTGCCGAGCCTTTGCGGAAAGATTTACTGCTGGTAGATTTAGGGGCGGGAGAAGGTAGGGATAGCGTCTTTTTGCTAAGGAAGGTTTTCAAGTGCTGGCGGTAGATATTTCACCGGCGGGGTTAAAAAAGGCGCAAAAACTTGCACTTAAGGAAAAAGTAGCGATAACGACTTTAGAAGCGAACATAAACGAACTGATACTGCCGGAAAAAGTAGATATTATTTATTCTATCGGTACGCTTCAGTATTTAAAACCAGAAAATAGAAAACGACAGTTTGAGCATTTTAAAGCTTTCACCCGGGAGGGAGGGCTCCATGTCCTTTTTACCTTTATTGAGCATCCGGAGGTGGAGATAGCCCCCGACTGGGGTAAAAACGAATATTTATACGGCCGGGAAGAACTCCAAAGTTATTACCAGGACTGGATTATGCTTGACACCTATGAATATATTTTTGACTGCAATTCCAGCGGTATTCCTCACCGCCACGCTGCCCGGGTCATAATAGCCAAAAAACTTTAAACAGCTGCAGAAACCGCTTGAGCTGCCCTCTAAAATCGTTCTATACTAGAATATATTTTCTAAACTTTAAAGTGGCCATAGGGAGTTGTAATTTAGAAGGAGCAAAAAGTTATGGAGATTAGAAGATATACAACAGCTGACTTTAGGGAAATTACAAAGAAAAAGTAATAATTTTTGAAATATCATATACCTTAGAAGGTAGGTCATTATGCCGCAAATACGCTACCGGGATGAAGTTATTACCTATCAGGTGATTCGGAAAAAGAAAAAGCACATCGGGATTATTATATCGCCGGAAGGGAAAGTGGTGGTGACTGCCACCTTTTCAGTTCCCGATAATTTTGTTGAAAAGGTGGTTTTGGAAAAAGCCCGCTGGATTAGTGAAAAGTTAAAGCAGGTGCAGAGGCAGCGGGAAGCGGTACTGCCCAAAGAGTACGTTTCCGGGGAAAGTTTTTTATACCTTGGGCGAAATATCCGGCTGAAAATTATAACAGGGAATTTTACCAGGCCGGAAGTGCGCCTTTATCGCGGCCGGCTTATGGTTTATCTACCGGAAAGCATAGATAAAAGTACCTGGCCGGAGGTAGTACGCCAGGAGATTACCGCCTGGCATAAACAAAGAGCCAGGGAAAGACTTTTGGAGCGAACTAACTATTATGCACAAAAGCTAAATTTATACCCTAATAATATCCGGATTAAAGACCAGAAAAGCCTCTGGGGGAGTTGCTCTTCTAAAGGGAATATCAACTACAACTGGCGGCTAATCATGGCACCAATTGGGGTTATTGACTACATCGTAGTCCATGAACTCTGCCATTTAAAATACAAAAACCATTCGCCAAAGTTCTGGCAAAGGGTCGGATATTTTTTGCATGATTATAAGGAGAAAAAAGAGTGGTTAAAAGCCAATGGACGAAAGCTTTTTCTGTAGAGTCAGTAGGGTTTAAATAAAGGAGTGGTATAAATTAATAAAAAGCAGGAATATATCTTAAGATTTGTTTTCATTATTTATCTCGCGGTTTTATTCAAGGTAATTCTTTTTAAATATCCGCTTGTGGTGATATTAAGTACAGTTAAACAAACTGATTTTTCCACTTTAAAAATAAGACTTTTACACAGCAACATTATCCCCTTTAAAACCATATGCTACTATGTAATTAATTGGTCAAAATCAGGTATAAGCAGGATAAATATTATCGCTAATATTGCTGCTTTTATACCCCTTGGTTTTCTTTTACTCAGATTACTAGATAAGGGTAATAAATTTAAAAAAATAATTTTGATTTCTTTAATTTTAAGTTTATTATTTGAAATAATCCAGCTGATTACCGGCATCGGAAATTTTGATATCGATGATGTAATACTAAACGTAATCGGCAGTATGGTTGGAGTAATCGTCTATAATTTATTCGAAAAAGTAAAAACTTAAAATCATATAACTGTAGGGATTGTCTATTAGAAGTTGGAGTTGCTGACTTTAAAATTTCGGGTTGAAGTCCGTTTTTAAATAATAGTAAGGTCGGCTCCTGCCGGCGTTATTATTGGTATGGTCGACTCCTGTCGACGTGATGCCAATGTATGGGCTAGCTTTAGCCAGCTAAAAAGATTTTGGCAGCAGGAGCTGCCCCTACGAAAAATATATTTAAAAAAAAAGCTGAATACGTTCCAAAACCTCTTCTAACAAATCGGCAGGTAACTGTTCTTTAAAACTTGCCTTGCGGGCGTTAAGGTCTAATGATTTTATGTGTTCGCAAAGAATCACTCCGGTAGTGGAAGTTCGGTCATCAAGCGGAACGTGGAGTGGAAAGGCTTTGTCTGTATTGGTAATAGGACAAACTACTGCTAATTTTGTATATTTGTAAAAACTTTCGTTACTGATGACTAAAGCTGGTCTTCTTCCGGCCTGTTCGTGGCCGGCCTGGGGATTAAAATCAAGGTAGATGATGTCGCCTTGCCGGGGAATATAGGCCATTATCACACCTCATTTCCAACGGGTGAACCGGTATCGACTTCTTCACAGTGATAATTTCCCTGATAGTTAGCAAAAAGTTCATCGAGATTTTTATATTTAGGTTTGGCTTTACGGATGAGGATTGCATCTTGGTCTACAATTATTTCGACTTTATCGTTTTCTTGAAGGGAAACTTTTTCTAAAATAGCCTTAGGAATCCTAAGGGCATGACTGTTGCCCCACTTTTGAATGGTAGTATACATAAAATCGCCTCACTTTCAATTTAAGTTTATACAATGTTTATACATTTGTCAAGAAAAGGTTTAAGGTAAAGAGTTGTTCCTACGATTATCATGATACTACTATGGTCTTGTTACTACGCCTAAAACCGCAGCTCTTATCATTGGATTGGAAGATAATTTTGCAAGGGTATCTGGATTTCCTACTACAACTACCCCATAATATTTAATACCATTTTCTTTCAAGTAGCTTACGGTTCTTTTTAGATTCTTCGCATGATGACTAGGAATATTGCTGAGCCATTCAAGTTCTTTGAGTAATTGTTTTTCTCCATTGGTTTTATCAAGGTAGGGATTTCCAACCAATCTTTCGGAAAGATAACTGTTTTTCGCATAATCTTTTTCTGAAAAAACACATACAGTTCCCCACATTAACTTTAAATCACCAGGTATAATGGTTTTCATTTCATCAAGTGTTAAAGGCTTCTTGAATGAGAGGGCCATTTCCACAGAGTAATCTTTTGGGACATTTTCCAGCGTATTAAATTCTCTAATAATTTTTTCGTAATTTGCAGCTGGGTGGAAAAATTTTAATTTTGGTACAGCATAGGGTGCAAGATATTCTTTTTCTCTTTCTGGGAGAGTAAAGGCTTGGTTTCCCTTAATTTGTTCTCCACCCCAAACATCAAAATCAACAGTTATTGCTCCGGCCGGATAAGGTTTATTGCCTATCAATCTTAATAGATAATATTTTTTTTGGCGGCCAAACAATCTAACATTATAACTTTCTCCTGAAAGGACAAAGGTGTTGGGTTCGCTGAATTTAAGAAGTTCTGGATAGATACTATCAATGCGGTTTTCTTGATTTTGCAGCATTATTTCTGGAATTACAAAGGACAATACAAATATACCAATTGTTACTCCTAAAGAAATTAATGTAATACGAAGGATGCTTATAAAACGAGCTTTACGTAAAAAAGCTTTTTCGTCAAAATGTATGTTATTATTAACATTTTCAAAATTTTCATATTCAGCCATTTAATTTTCTTCCTCCTTTTTTAAATATTCCTTTACCTTTTTTCTTAATCTCCACAGCATTGTCTTAACTGAATCGGGACTAATTTTAAGCAAAGATGAAATTTCAGGATTTGTCATTCCTAAATAGTACTTCATATAAAAAAGTTTTTGCTCGGTAAGATTAAGCTTACAAATTGCTTTTTTTATCACTTCTCTATTTTCGATTTGATGAATTTCTGAGAAGTTGTTTACATCAAATTCGCCAAGAGATGGTACAGTGAATTCCCTTTTATTCTTTCTTAAAAAGTCAATGTACTTATTTTTTGCCGTGGCCAAAACATAAAATTTCAAATTTCCTTCATGGATGCTGTCTAAATGTAGGTATGTAGACAATAGGACTTCTTGTGCTATATCTTCCGCATCGGCATGGGATAACCCAAGTTTAAGTAAATAGTGATATACAATTCGGTACAATTCCTGCCACATTAACCCCTCCTCCTTAAAGCCATTCTCATTTATAAAGACGTACAAGCAAGAGAAAAGTAAACAAAAAGCAGGAGAATGTTAAGACCAATCTCCTGCATGGCAATAGCTAAAAGTTGACCACAGTAACCATTCGCATATTAGCCTCCAATCACCCACGGTATTGCGGTCTTATGTAAGCGTTTCATTTCCAAATTTAAACCATCATCTAGCTCTGTCAGATGTGTTTTCATGGAAATTATATTAAAGTTTTTTAATAAACACAATTTTTACTGGAAAGTTGAATCGGGTTAGGCTGATCAGAAAATGAATAGACTTCAGAGTCGGAAAAACTGACCTACTGGTTAAAAAATTTAAGATTATTCGTTAAAGGAAATTAATGTTTTTTGTCGAAAAAAAGAATGATGGAAAAATGGGCAAAAGGGATGGTTTCGGTGAAAAATTACCTGGAATTATGCCAAATTGCCAAAGACTTAGGAGCGGAGGATGCAAAAATAATCTCCACCGAGCAGGTAGTAACTGCTCCCTGGGTTACTTTAAAATGCCGCTACGGCTGTGACAGCTACAATGCTACCCACTGCTGTCCGCCCAGGACTCCTTCTTATAAAGAGACCAGGGAAATTTTAAACAGCTACCATTACGGGGTACTGATAATGACCAATTCTCTTCCCAGAACCACTCCGCTGGTGGTTAAAATAGAGCGGGAGATCTTTTTACGTGGATTTTATAAAGCTTTTGGACTGGGAGCTGGCCCCTGCAAGCTCTGCACTGAGTGTAATTTAGAGCGCTGCCGGCATCCCCTGGAAGCCCGGCCTTCTATGGAAGCCTGCGGGATAGATGTTTACGCTACTGCCCGGGCAGCGGGGTTTAACCTTGAGGTTTTGCGGGATAAAGAGGAACAGGAAACCTGTTTTGGATTAATTTTAATTGAGTAAACTTTTAGTGTCATTTTCCTGGCCAAAAAAGCTGTTGCCACCGAAAAGGGTAAAATGCGAATAAGCTAAAAGATAGGAGAAAAGTAAGAGGCTTCTGGTTTCCCAGGAGCCTCTTTGCTTTAAGGTGCTTTTTTATTTAGTTTGTAGTGCCGGGGGTTGTATAGATGCAGTTGCCTGCCTGTCCGCGGCCCTGGCCCTTAAACTGGCCTTTACCTTGTCCCATACTTCTTCCCTTGCCATAACCATTGCCGCCAACAGTGGTTTTGTTGATGTTGGCTTTTACCCGCTCAACCATCTGGGATTTTGCTAAATCCGCTTGAGCTTGAGTAATTTTCCCGTCTTTGACAAGCTGGTCTAATTGAGCGGTTCTTTCTTTGACGATGAAGTTTACCAGGTCAGTTTCACTTTTACCTTTTTCCTGGGCAATTTGGGCTAAGGATTTACCGCTTTGCCGTTCAGTAATTAAAGTTGTAGTGTCGATTCCTAAAAACTTGGCGATGGAATCCCGCATACTCCCAAAAGTTTGGCCAAGCCGTGCTCCGTATCCCTTCATGGTTTGAACTAACGCGGGAGTGGTGGTGGTATCGGCGGCAAAGATAGTGGCCGGTACTGCGGTCAGCAAAAGGCCTCCTACTACTAAACCTGCTGCTAATTTTTTGAACCAGTTTTGTTTTTTCATCCTATCTACCTCCTTAAAAATTTTTATTTTTTGCTCCTCGTTTGGAGCTTACTTAAAGCATAACAGGAAAGTAATGAGAACCTTTCAGGAAAATGTTAAGGAGTTGTCAAGAATTATACCTTTATTTATTTTCAAGTTTTTCCCGCACCGTTTCCGGTGTCACACCGTCAACATACTGGGATAAGTCTTTTAACTTGGTATTTGCAGGTACTGTTTTAGGTATTCCCACTTTCTCATATAGCTCATCAATATTTATATTTAAACCTTTAGCCACCTCTTCTAAGGTCATAGAACCTTTTATTTGTTCTACGCTTTGAATTGAACCACTGGTAACAGGAGCCGGAGTTACAGTATAAATTCCGGAAGCTTTAGCTAAGGAAATACCTCCAAAGAAAATTCCTAAAGAGAGGAGTAACACTACGGCTGTGGATAAAGATTTTTTGTTAAGTTTTGGAGTAAGAACATCTTTTTTGGGACAAACGTTTAGACATTCGTTACAGTTTATACATTCTGAACTGGTGATAACTATTTCCTGATCCACTTTAATATTCATCGGGCAAGCTTTATTACAGATTTGACAGTGGATACACTGCTCATCGTTTCTGATAATTTTATATGGGCTAAGTTTGGCTAAAAGTCCGTAAAAGGCGCCTGCCGGGCAAAGATATTTACAAAAGAAACGGTCATACAGTAAAGAACCTACAATAGTGACTATCAGTAAAATAAAACCTATCAGGCTTTCTTCCATTAAGGTTTCAAGACCGGCCGAAAGGTGGCCATAAGCAGAGTATGGGTCGTAGGGTGACATCCAAAGAGAGCCGGTATACCAGGCAAAACCAAGGGTAAGAAGAAGTATAAGATATTTTAAGTTGCGAAGGGGTTTGTCGATTATTTCCGGCATATTAAATCTTCTACCAAAGATTTTCTGACCAAGAAGAGCAAAAAATTCTTGTAAGGAGCCGAAGGGGCAGATTAACCCGCAGAAACTGCGGCGGAAGAGAAAAGTGATAAGAACGCTTAGAACTAAAAGTACCATAGTTCCGGTAAAGATTTTCTTTATAAAACTTCCGGAAAAGAGCAGAGCATAAAGAGATTCAAGACCGCCATAGGGGCAGAGGGCGTGGATGGAGGGATATGTACCTTCAGCGGTTTGGTGTAAATAGGCGGCAAAAGTAATATAAACAAGTATCACCGCCAAAATCACCCAGCGAATAAATCTCAGGTTTTTTTTGTTCATTTAATACCATCCTTTCTTTTGTTTTTTTTGATTTTATAGGTTAAATATTGCAAAAATGTTACGAAAGAAACATGAACTTTTGGGATTTTAGAAGTTAATAATAAAAAATATTTATACCAATAAGCTTGAAAAATAAGCAAAAACCTTTATTTGAGCATTTTTTAAAAGATAAAAAAAGAGGCTTCTGGCTATAACCAGCAGCCTCTTTGCCATAAGTTTATATTTTTATTTGCTGCTTATGAACATAGAAACTTTATAAAATTTCTCGAGATTTATAATAAAAATTCTTCTTGCCTTTTTTCCGAATAATAGCTAAAATTTTAAAGTAGTTATACATATAACTACTATGGAGGGAGATTTTATTGTTAGAAAAGTTAAAGGCTTTGGGCTTTAGCGAATATGAAGCAAAAGCTTACCTCGCTTTACTAAACTTGGGGGAAGCTACCGGTTACGAAGTGGCTAAAAATTCAGGGATTCCCCGGTCAATGATATACCAGACCTTGAATAAGCTTATAGAAAAAGGTGCGGTGCAGAAGATCCAGGGGGAGCCGGTAAAGTATATAGCTGAACCTCCTACTGAATATTTGGAGCGGCTAAAAGAGGAGTTTTCCTTAAAGATTAGCGAAGCGAAAAAAGCTTTGGAAGCCGTAACTCCTGCAGGTGCGAAAGAAAGGGTAATCCATTTAAATGGCGAGCAAATTGCCGGAAGAATTCGGGAAATGATCCGCAAAGCGAAAAAAAATATTAAACTTTTAGCTTCCACCGCAATGGTTATACCATACCAGGAAGAGCTTAAAAACGCAAGGCAACGGCAGGTAACCGTTGAACTAACTTTAATTGGGAGGGGGGAAGAACTACGGGAATTTAATCCTGTGGTCTTAACAGCCGAGAAAACGATTTTAAAAAAAAGGGGTAGTTCAGGGTTTCAACTAATAGTTGACGGTGATGAGCTCCTTTTAGCTGAAGAAGGAGCGGAAAACGAGACTATTGGCATTTGGACCAGGCATCCGGTAGTAGTCCATTTAGCAGAACACCATTTTTTCCATCATCATGACTTGCCAAAACTTTTTAATGCTTTTCTCAGTGAAATAGAACCTGAGGTTAAAGAACACTACTGGAAAAAGATTAAGGAGCTACAACAAAAACTTGAACTGTAAAGAGGGTGAGAGCTTGGAGTACCAGCGGCATAATTTTGGAGAAAATAAATGGCTTACCATGTTTGTGGTGGTTATAGGCACTTTCATGGCTATCCTCGACACCTCCATCGTCAATATTGCCATTCCCAAGATGATGCAGGTTTTTGCCGTAGGTACTGAAGAAATCCAGTGGGTTTTAACCGGTTATATGCTGGTGATGGGGGTGGTCATTCCCGTTACCGGCTACCTGGGGGATACTTACGGTTATAAAAGATTGTACATTGCTGCTCTCTTTTTCTTTACTTTGGGCTCTGCTTTATGTGGTTTTGCCTGGAGCAATAACTCGATGATTGCTGCCCGTGTAGTGCAGGCTATAGGCGGCGGAATGATGATGCCTGCGTCCATGACCATTATTTTCAACACCTTTCCCAAGGAAGAACGGGGGATGGCGTTGGGGATCTGGGGGATATCGGTAATGGTAGCCCCGGCCATAGGCCCTACCCTGAGTGGCTATTTAGTGGAGTATTTTAACTGGCGGCTAATTTTTACCATTAATATTCCCATCGGTCTTTTTGGCATGGTTATGGCGGTGCTGTTTTTAAAAGAATCGGTGCGCCGGCCCCATGCTACTTTTGATTTACCGGGTTTTATCACCTCATCGGTGGGATTTTTTGCCCTCCTTTTAGCGCTGAGTAAAGGGACCGATTGGGGCTGGAGTTCGGCCAAAATACTGTTCCTTTTCTGGCTTTCCGCTTTGTCCCTTACGCTTTTTGCTTACTTCGAGCTAAAAAGTCCTGAACCTCTTCTCGATTTAAGCGTCTTAAAAAACCCTACTTTTTCGATGAGCTTAATTATTACCATGATTAATACCATGGGACTTTTTGGCGGCCTTTTTCTTTTTCCCATTTTCTTTGAAAATTTACGGGGTTATCCGCCGATGGATACGGGGCTTATCATGCTTCCGGCGGCGTTGGCTTCTGGTTTGGTGATGCCTATTGCGGGACGTCTTTTTGACCGTTTTGGGGCAAAGCCGGTAGTGCTATTTGGGTTAACTCTGGCAATTATAAGTTCCTATGGCCTATCTCTTACGCACATTAATACCGAACTCTGGTGGTTGCAAACTTTATTAATCATCCGGGCGATGGGGATTGGTTTTTCGATGATGCCGGTAAATACTGCTGGCATGAATGCTCTGCCTAATTATCAGGTGGGGAGAGCTTCGGCCATCAATAATACCTTACGTCAGGTAAGTAGCTCACTGGGGGTGGCGATTATCACCACAATTACCCAGCAACGGGTAGCTTTTCACACTGCCCGCATGGTGGAAGGGTTGAATCAGGCTTCTCCGGTATTTCAGGATACCGTTAATTTCCTTAAAAGTGGCTTAAGCATTATGGGGGTTTCACCTCTTGTTTCGGTCAAAGGAGCTATGGGGGTAATTGCGATGCGCCTTTATCAGGTAGCGTATGCTAAAGCGATTACCGATGCGATCCTGGTTACTGCTTTTATTATGGTTTTTGGGGTTATCCTTACTTTCTTTTTAAAAGAAGAAAGAAAACCCCAGGAAGAAAAAGAAAAATTACCTGTGGCGGAATTTTAAAGGGAGGTGCCGGGTGTGAAGAAAAAGTTTTTAGCAATAGTTTTGGTTATAGTGCTTTTAGGAGCCGGTTATGGAATTTATGCTTATCTTGACAGTAAAAATTACGTTACTACCGATGATGCCAGGGTGACTGCCGATATTTACAGTATTGGCGGCAAAACCGGCGGTAAGGTAAAGGAAGTGAAAGTTCAGGAAGGTGATGAGGTAAAAGCAGGTGAGCTTTTAGTAAAATTTGAGGATGATTTAGCCAAAGCTCAGTTAGAGCAGGCCCAGGGGGGATTAAGTGCAGCTCAAATGCAGTTAAAAAAGGTGTTAAAAGGAGCCAGGGTTGAGGATGTAAACGCAGCCAGGGCTTTATACGAACAAGCGCTGGCTGGCTATAATGGGGCCAAGGAAACATACGAGCAGCTAAGTAAAGACATAGATGACCTTCAGAAAAAATATGATGCTTTAAAACCATTACTGGCAAATCCAGCTACCCCTCAGGAGGTAAAAGACCAGGCCAATGAACTTTTAAAACAAATTGCCCAGTTAAAGTACCAGCAGTTAGCGGCCAAGACCCAGATGAATACTGCCCAAGCTGGCGTAAAGGCAGCTAAAAGTAAGCTTGATCTGGCCCTAAACGGTGCCCAGCTCGAAGACATCAAAGCGGTAGAAGCTCAGGTTAAGGTACAGGAAGCAGCTTTAAAACTTGCCAGGTTAAACCTGGAGGCTACTGAAGTAAAGGCACCGGTAAAAGGCCAGGTAGTCAAAGTCTGGATAAAGCCCGGGGAGATTTTGGCTCCAGGCCAGGCTGCTGTATCTTTAGCAGATTTTAATAACCTCTACGTTACCGCTAACATTCTGGAGAAAGAGATCAGCGGGGTTAAGGTTGGAGGTTCGGTTAAAATTTACGTGGATGCTCTGGGGGGTAAAGTCTTATCTGGCAGGGTAGAGTCTATTGGTAAAGCTACCCAATCTACTTTTAACCTCTTTTCGGCCGATAGCTTTACCGGTAGTTTTACCAAGGTAAGTCAACGGATACCGGTAAAAATTAAGCTTTTGGAAAAGCCAGAAGGGCTTGTTCCGGGCCTTTCGGCGACGGTCAAAATTAAAAAGTAAATTAAAAAGCCGGTTTTTTTCTAAATGACCGGCTTTTTTGCTATTTATAAATTTTTTCCCAGGTAAGGAAGAATAGTTTTTATGAGCTTTTTAATTAATTTTAGTTCCCTATAAGAGCATTTTTGCAGTAAATATAGTAGTTCCTGGTCGATGTTTTGGGGCAAATTATAAGTACCGGTTTCTTCCTGAACTCCAGCAATATCGGTGGTGGTTTTGCCGAAGATTAGATAATCCAGTGACAAATGCAAACATTTTGCCATGTTTACTAAGACGGGAAGGCTCATTTGTCGTTCTCCTCGTTCTATTTGTCCTACGTAATAATCGGAGAGCCCGAGGAGTTCGGCAATTTCTTCCCGGGAAAGCTCAAGCTTTTCCCTTTCTTCTCGAATTCTTTGCCCGATAGCTTTAATATCAATTTCCAACTTTACTCACTCCCTGTGGATATAACTTTATCGAAATTTGTTGTCAAGAAAAATTTGCAATTAGCATAAAAATATTATTGGCAAATAGCCTGAAATTATGTAAAATGATGTAAAAAATAAAGGGAGTGAGCGGGGTGGGTAAAGTGGATAAAATTGAAGTTGCCAGAAATATTTTACATAATGCTGCCAGGATGAACATGAATAAAGAAATTATCCTGAAAATCAGCCAAAAGGTAGATCAGTACATAGTGGAACACTTTAATAAAAACAGTAGTCAAAAAGAAGGCAAATAGCATAAATATTTTATTTGCAAAAAGCTTTTTATGTATTAAAATAAAAAACGTACGGGGGTAAATTTGCTAAGGTGGGGGCAAAAAGGAAGTGCGAACGGGAAGAAAGAGCTTGGCCTTTAATTTACTATTAATCGGAGGATTGCTTTTAACATTTATATTATATTTTTTAAAGAAGGATGGAGATTTGATCTGGAACATTTTCTTAATATTTCAGATAGTTTGGGCTATAGGGCTTAGTCTGCTTTTTAAAGAAGTAAGCGTTCAAGCAAATACCGACGCGCTTACCGGGTTATTTAATCGAAATTATTTTAATAAGATGTTAAATAAAATAAAAACCAAAGGCCCAATTTCCTTACTCTTAATTGACCTTGATAATTTTAAAAATATAAACGACCTTTACGGGCACCTTGCAGGAGATGCTGTATTGCAAAAGGTCGCCGAGATTCTAAAAAATGTTACCAGAAAAGTAGATATTATCGTTCGCTGGGGTGGAGATGAATTTGCGGTTGTGCTTTGGGAAACTGAAGAACAGGAAGCTTTAAATATTGCCCAACGCATTAAAACCCGGATAGAAGACTATGATTTTGCTTTTGGGCAAAGCCGGGTTAAGATTTCCGTAAGTATTGGTATTGCTTCAATGAAGGAAGACGTCTTAAACGATAAAGACCAGCTTTTTAAAACTGCTGATGAGGCCCTTTATTTGGCAAAAGGAAAAAAGAAATTAATAACATTAAGTACTTGAGGCTCCTGGATTAACCAGGAGCCTTTTTTTCTTAGGTGCTAAGGGTTTTGTTCTTATGGTCGAAAGTACTTTTAAAACGGCCCTTTTTTGCTTTTACGGTATCTATGCTATTATAAAGTCAAAAGCCGTTATTATTAAAGAGGTGTTTTTTGGTATGGTGAAAAAAATTACCTTACTATTATCAATAGTAACCGGGTTAATTTTTTTTGCTGGTTGTCAAATCGGGGTAACAACCGGAAAAACTCAGCGGACTGTAGGTATCCTGGCAGCCAGCAGAGATCGGGAAGAAAAAATTATTGGCTTAAAACAAGGTTTGGCCGAACTGGGGTTTACCGAAGGAAAAGATGTTACCTATGTTATTTTAAATGCCGAAGGTGAGCGGGAACAGCTACTGCCTTTGGCTCAGAAGTTAGTCCATGAGAAACCGGATGTGCTGGTTGCAGCAGGGGGTGTGGAAGCGGATGTTTTAAAAACGGTAGTCCGGGAGCAGAATATCCCTATTGTATTTATTGGAGTTGCTTCTTCTGTAGAACGCGGTCTGGTAAAAAGCTTTATTAAGCCGGGGGGACAAATTACCGGTGTAGATAATTATCACGGGGAATTGGCCGGAAAAAGGTTGGAGTTGTTAAAGAAGTTGCTGCCGGCGGTGAATAAGGTTATAGTTCTCTATGACCCCAAGGTACCTCCCGGTTATGCCAGTTTGAAAATTGTTCGAGAGACGGCCAAAGATTTAGGGATAGAGATTAAAACTATCGAGGTAAGTTCACGGGCAGAATTAAAAGCAAAACTGAACCGTCAATCTCTTCAGGGATTTGATGCTATTCTCCCTTTGTCCAGTTTTTTGCTGGAAACTTTAACACAGGATTTATTAACCCTTTCTCTGCAAAATAAGATTCCAGTTATGGGTATCTTTGAACAGGAGGCGGACCGGGGTTATTTTGCAGCTTATGGAGTTTCCATGTACAACCAGGGGTACCAGGGGGCCAGGATCGTAGCCAAAGTTTTGCATGGCCAACAGCCGGAGCAGATTCCTGTAGAAACACCGGATAATCTGGAATTGGTGGTAAATCTGCGTACAGCAAAGAAGTTGGGACTTAAGCTTAACGAAACCGGATTGAATTTTGCCAAAACGATTATTAAATGAGATTGAGGCGATTAGGGATGAATATCTGGAATCGAATAAAAGTAAAGGTTTTAGCTTTTGGTATTATAATGTCTATTGTTCCTCTGGCTTCCCTGGGGTATCTCAATGTCCGGGCCGCCGAACAGGATATGCTGGTATCCATCCAGCAACGGAACACTGATCTGGTAAAGGGGATAGCTATAGACATCGGTCAGGTAATTTCCGGAATAGAAGATAAAATTTCCGCTGCCGGTAATGTTTTCGGGGAAGCGCTTTTGCAGCAGGATCGGGAAAGCCAGGAAAAATTCCTTTATATCTTTTTACGGGATATACCGGCCGTTGAAGATATTAGTCTATTGGATGCCTGGGGAAGAGAGGTTGCCCGGGTATCCAAACGGGAAGTAATTACTACCCAAAAACTGTCCCAAGTGGACCCGGAACTCTTAAGCAAAGAAGGGATGGTCAAAAGCTATCAGACTTCTGACCAGCGTACTATGGTCAGTTTAATTATCCCTGTTAAAAATTTGCTGACCCGGGAAGTTAAAGGTGGTTTTTATGTTCAAGTTAATTTAAGAGCTATTATGAATACCGTCCTGGCCAAGTACGGTAACCAAAAAGGCGACATTTTTGTAGTTAATAGAGAGGGTAAATTAGTTGCCCATGAAGATTTCAGTCAGGTTTTAAAACAAACGCCGGTAAGCTCCAGCCTTGCTGTCCGCCGTTTTATGGAGGGGAAAGAGAATGGAGGCAGATTACCTTTAAGATATGTATCCTTTACCGGCGAGGAAGTATTGGGGGTTTATGCTCCCATTAAACAATTAGGCTGGGCAACAGTAGTGGAAATACCGGTCCGTGAGGCTTATCAGCCTGTTACTGCCTTGAAAATCAAGTTTCTAATAGTAACTATTTTAGTGGTAGTTTTGGTTGTCATAATCAGTATTCTTTTTGCTTTGCGGTTTACCAAACCTATAGAAGTCTTGGAACAAGGGGCCAAACGAGTGGCTGCCGGCGAATTGAACTTGGTCTTGCCTAAAACTACCAATGATGAAATCGGTCAATTGGTAGATGCTTTTAACTTTATGACGCAACAGATAAAGCAAAAATCTGCAGAGCTTATTCAAACGGAAAAAATGGCAGCTTTAGGTCTACTGGCTGCTGGAATAGCCCATGAAATTAATAATCCCTTAGCTACTGTTTCGGCTTATGCTGAGGACCTGTTAGAGCGGATTAGTGAAGAAGATGTAAAGGAGCTTCACAGCTCCGGGGAATTGGCGAGATACTTACAGGTAATCTGTAAACAGATCGAAAGGTGCAAAAAAATTACCGGAAGTTTGTTGAATTTTGCCAGACAACCTGCCGGTCATATGGTTGATATAAATCTTAACGAATTGCTGGAAGATACTTTAGCCCTGGTTAATCACCGGATTAAACAACTCGGCATCCAGGTTGAGAAAGAATTTAATGTAGATTTGCCTGTGGTTAAAGGGGACCTTTCCCAGCTACAACAGGTTTTGCTCAATATTATCGGTAATGCTCTGGATGCTATGGAAACAACGGGAGGTCGGCTTAAACTGGTTACTGAAAAAAGAGAAAAAGATTTAGTAATTAAAATAATTGACACCGGAACAGGCATTGCCCAGGAGGAGCTGAAGAAAGTTTTTGATCCTTTCTATACTACAAAACCGTTGGGTAAAGGTACCGGACTTGGACTATCGATTTGTTACGGTATTATTAAAGAAATGAAAGGGGATATTCAAATTAGCAGCCGGTTAGGTAAGGGAACAACGGTAACTATTATTTTACCGTTAGAGCGGAAAGAAGGTGAGAAAGATGAAGGAAACAATTAAAGTTCTGGTAGTTGATGATGAGGAAAATTTTCGGGATTTGCTTATTCAACGATTAAACCGGAAAGGCTATGAAGTTAAGGGAGCGGGAACCGGTGAAGAGGCACTCCAATTTTTAAAGGAAGAAACTTTTCATTTAGCAATTTTTGATATTAAAATGCCGGGAATGGATGGAATAGAACTGCTGCAACGGGCCAGGCAATTAGATGAAAATCTTCAGGTGATTATCCTTACCGGGCACGGTACCATAGAATCTGCCATTGGAGCGATGAAGCTTGGGGCTTATGATTATTTAACCAAGCCCTGTAATCTGGCAGAGCTGGAGATTACCCTGCAAAAAGCATATGAGAAAAGGCAGTTACTGGAAGAAAATTTGGGAATGAAAGAAGTTTTGCGCAGGGATAGAAGTTCCAAAATAATTGTTGGTAAAAGTCAGGCTATTACCAGGGTGCTGGAGTTAGCGAAAAAGGTGGCGGCTTCCGACTCACCGGTGCTGATTGAAGGAGAAAGCGGTACCGGTAAGGAATTAATTGTCAATGCAATTCACCAGTGGAGCAATAGAGCTCAGCAACCATTGGTTGCTATCAACTCCGGAGCCTTACCGGCCCAACTTCTGGAAAGCGAGCTCTTCGGTTATGAAAAAGGAGCTTTTACCGGAGCCTTAACCACAAAAATGGGTTTAATTGAAAGCGCTCACCGCGGGACTCTATTTTTGGATGAGATCGGTGAAATGGAACTGGGACTACAGGTAAAACTGTTAAGATTTTTGGAAACCGGTGAGTTTCGGAGAGTCGGCGATGTCCGTTTACGCAAAGTGGATGTCAGGGTAATAGCGGCTACCAACCGAAATCTGGAAGAAGAAGTAGCTAAAGGTAATTTCCGGGAAGATCTATATTACCGGCTGAATGTCATCAAGATTCGGGTTCCCCCTCTGCGGGAACGGAAAGAAGATATACCCTTATTAGTAGAGTATTTTTTGCAAAAGGTGGGTAACGGAGTAAAAAAGGAACTTACTCCGGAGGCCATGAAGGCTCTCATGAGTTATGATTATCCCGGGAATGTCCGGGAACTTTTCAATATCCTGGAACGGGGGCTGCTACTCAGTACCGGGAATAAAATTCAAAAGGAAGACCTTTTTGGCTGTCTTCCCCGTGAAGAGGAACCGAAAAAGATTTATACTCTGGAAGAAATGGAAAAAAGATATATCAAACAGGTTTTGGAGGCGGTTCAATGGAATAAAACCAAAGCTGCCGAACTGCTGGGAATTAGCGTTCGCAATCTTTATCGTAAAATTGAGGAATATCAATTAAAGAAATAACTTAAACTGTACCCCTGACATTTTGACACGATAGTATGACAAAATGTCAGGGGGTTTTTTATTATTGTCCAGTTTTTAAAGCTTTTTGGTGCTGGCATGATATTTGCTTTTCTAATAAACGAAAAAATAAACTCTCCGGGGAGTTATAAAATGGAATTTACCGTTTAGGTTCAAAAATATTTAGTGGTGTGGATTACTGCTAAGGTTTGTGAAAAGAGTGTTAAAGTTTATCAGTTCCGGACTGCGGTTAAAACTAACATTGAAGTAAGTTTTTGGGGGATTCGTAAGACTGGAACGCTTGGTTTTAACAGTAACAGCTTACTTTGTGATTGGAAAGGGGAATAAGCAGTGAGCGCTGATAAAAAATGGGCAATGGTAATTGATTTGCAAAAATGTATTGGTTGTGATGCTTGTACGGTGGCCTGTAAAGCAGAGAACCGGACTCCGCCGGGAGTGACTTACAATATCGTAATTACGGAGGAGAGGGGAACTTTTCCCAGTGTTACCAGGGTTCATGTGCCCAGACCCTGTATGCAGTGTGACCGGCCTCCCTGTGTTCAGGTTTGCCCGGTAAAAGCGACTTATAAAATGGAAAACGGGATAACCGCTATTGACTATGACCGCTGTATCGGTTGCCGCTATTGTATTATAAGTTGCCCTTATGGAGCCAGGTATTTTGACTTTGGATTGGATTACAGCCAGGAGATGGTTGGATGTAATGAGGTGCAGGCTCCGGAATACGGTGTCGACCGGGGCAAACGGGAGAAGGGTAAATCTCCAATAGGGAATGTTCGCAAATGCACGTTCTGCTATCACCGGTTGTTGCGCGGAGAAGAACCGGCCTGTGTTGAGGTTTGTCCGGGAGATGCCCGCTATTTTGGCGATCTTAACGATCCGGAAAGTGTGGTCTCTAAATTGGCAGCAAGCCCAAGGGCTTTTGTTCTTAAAGAAGAGATGGGGACTAAACCCAGAGTCATCTACCTGAAATAATTGTAAACGATTAAGAGGAGGATGTGAGTGCGGTGAAAAACAGCGAACGATTGACTAAAGCCTGGTATGGGGTACTCGTCTTATTAATGGCACTCGGTGGCTGGGCGATTATCGAACGAATTCGGGTCGGATTGGTCGCTACTAATTTGACCAGTGAGACGACCTGGGGGGCCTGGGTAGCCTTTTATATCTTTTTTGTGGGTTTAAGCGTCGGCACTTTTCTCCTGTCTACTATGTTTTACGTTTTTAAAATAGAACACTATGAGAAAATTGGACGGGATGCCTTGCTGGTGTCCATTATTAGTATGGTTGTGGCCTTGTGTTTTATCTTATTGGATCTGGGAAGGATGGAACGCTTCTGGCATACCTTCCGTTACTGGAATTTTACCAGCATGCTGGCCTGGGAAGTTCGTTTTTATGTAATTTATATTGGCTTATTAATTGCTGAACTCTATTTATCCATGCGACAGGATTTAATTCGGGTTGCTAAAGGAACAGGGTGGCAAGCAGCTCTGGCCCGCTTCCTTACTTTTGGCAGTACCGACCTAAGCGAAGAGTCCAAAAAACGTGACCACAAATGGTTGAAAATTTTAGGCTCAATTGGAATTCCCATTGCTATTTTCGGAGTTTTAGGGGGGGAAGGTATGCTTTTTGCAGGGGTTAAAGCCCGGCCCTTCTGGAATAGCGGACTTCTCCCGGTAATCTTAGTTGTATCTGCTCTGGTCGCGAGTATCGCTCTCTTACTGGTGTTTTATGTGATCCGGACCAAGTTGATGGGACGTGAGGTTGATAAGGAAATGGTTAAATCCCTGGCCGGACTCTTAGCCTTTTTTCTCCTTATAGAAGCGGGTATGGAATTCTTTGAATTTTTTGTTGGAGCCTATGGGCTACAAGATACGGAACTGGCTACCATCGAAACTATTTTTCAAGGCCCGTTTTCCTGGTTATTCTGGGGGATACAAATATTTTTGGGAGTAGTTGTTCCGTTGTTTATTTTCTTTAACCCCAGGCTGAAGGAATCGGTAAATGCTATTACCTTGGCGGCTATTTTGGTAGTAATAGGCATTTTAGGCGTACGGTTTAACATTGTGGTACCCCCTTTAATTGTACCGGTGTTACAGGGGTTACCCTGGGGTTATTATTATCCTTCTCCGGTTGAATGGCTTAGTAGTTTAGGAATAGTGGCTTTTGGCCTGTTTTTATATACGGTAGCCATTAAAGCATTACCAATAGATACTGTTGAAGAATTAAGGGAGGGAAAATAATATGGATCAACAAAAGAAGCCGGCTAAAATCAGCCGAAGAAGTTTTCTTAAAACCAGCGCTGTTCTGACGGGGGTAGGTTTAATGGCAACTGCAGCTTTAGGGTCGGAACAGTCAGCGGTTGAATCCTGGTTTTTAGATGATCCTCACGGGACGGGTAAAGAAACCTTAGACTACGGTGCCGAAGATGTTATCTATACCACCTGTGAACAGTGTAATACCCATTGTACAATAAAAGCGGTAATCACCCCTGCTAAAGGAAACGGTCCTACTTCTTATATTAGAAAGATAGCCGGCAATCCTTATAGTCCCCTTAATATGCAACCTTTTGGACAGATTCCGTACAAGACTCCTGTGGATGAAGCAGCTAAAGGTAGCGGTGATATAGCCAAGGAGGGACGAGGTTTTAGGGGTGGACGGACCTGTCTTAAAGGCCAGGCCGGCATCCAAACTGCTTATGATGCTTTGCGAGTGCAAACGCCTCTGAAAAGGGTTGGTCCCAGGGGAAGCGGGCAATGGCAAAGTATTAGCTGGGAGCAAGCGTTAAAGGAAATTGTCTATGGCAGCCCCGATCTGGGAACTCCAGGGCTAAAGAGCATCTGGGCCTTTGTTTCCGAAGAGGAGGTAATGGCCGATTGGGAAAAGGTGAAAAAAGGAGAGATGTCCCAGGAAGAATTTGATGCAAAGTATAAAGATGTGCTTATCGACACTAAACATCCGGATCTGGGACCCAAGGCTAATCAAATTGTAGGCTTTTTTGGTGACCGGCGGGATTTTTTCAAAGAACGATTCTGGAGCCAGACCCTTGGCAGCATTAACAGTCTTGACCATGCTGGTGTTTGTGGTGTCAGCGGTGTAATCGGGAATGTGCAATCGTTTAATTCAGAAAAACCGAAAAAGCGAATGTACGCCGATGTGGATAATGCTGAGTTTCTTATTGTCTGGGGAACGGACCCGCTGGTGGCCAACAAAGGACCTACCTGGCTTGCGCCCAAAATTATGAATGCTCTCAAAAGAGGGATGAAGCTGGCGGTGGTGGACCCAAGATTGAGCCGGATTGCTGAAAAGGCTCATATCTGGGTACCGATTAAACCGGGAACCGACGCGGCTTTAGCTCTGGGTATGGCCCGCTGGATTATAGAAAACGAGCGTTATGACTTAAGATATTTAACCAATCCCAACAAGGAGGCAGCAAAAGCTGACGGGGAACCGACCTGGTCCGATGCAACTTATTTGGTCAATTTGACCGCAAAAGGAAAGCCAAAGCTAAGGGCCAGTGATCTCGGGATTGGAACGGAAGAACAGTTTGTGGTAATCCAGAATGGCAAGCCTGTACCCCATGACCAGGCTACCGAAGGACAATTGGAAGTGGATACGGTCATTAACGGTATCCATGTCAAGTCGGTGTTTACCCTGTTTAAAGAGCGGGTTATGGAGTACACCATTGAGGAATATGCCAGGATTTGCGAAATCGACCCGCAGCTGATTATCGAACTGGCCCGGGAGTTTACTTCTCATGGGAAAAAAGCGGCTATTACCTCCTACCGGGGCCCGGCAATGCATACCAATGGTTTCTATAATCTGCGGGCTATTAACTGCCTTAACCACCTGATCGGTAACTATGACTGGAAAGGGGGCAGTATGACTACCGGGGCGAAGTTTAATCCTTTCGAGGGCAGGTATGATCTGTTAAAAGTACCGAAAGGATTTAAAGCCTGGGGCATTCCGCTGGTACGGAACAAGGTTGTTTATGAAAAGACAACACTTTTTGAGCGGGATGGTTACCCGGCCAAGCGTCCCTGGTTCCAGTATTCCGCTAACAATATTCATGAGGCTTTACCCAGTGCTGCTGAAGGTTATCCTTATCCTATCAAGGCCCTGTTTATTCATCGGTTCTCTCCCATATTGTCGGTGCCTGTTGGGATGGCCCACAGAGAGATTTTAAAAGATCAGAAAGCTATACCCCTTTTGGTGGTATCCGATGTGGTTATCAGTGAAACAGCTGCTTATGCCGATTATATTTTACCTGATTTAACTTACCTGGAACGCTGGGGATTTGAAGTTATCTATCCTAATTTCCCCCTGAAAGAAACCCATATTCAACAACCGGTAACCCGGGTTTATCCTGAAGCCCGGCAGATGGAAGATTTCTTTATTGACCTGGCCAAGGAGTTAAAGTTGCCGGGGGTGGGAGCCGGGGCTTTTCCGGATGGGAGTTCCCTGGACAGGGCCGAGGACTTTTACCTTAAGCTGGTGGCCAATATTGCCTATGATGGGAAAAAGCCCGTACCGGAAGCGGATGACAAAGAACTGTTAATCTTTGAAAGGGCAAGAAAAAGAGCGTTGGGGAAGTTTTTTGATCTGGAGGCCTGGAAACGGGCGGTAAAGCCGGAAGAGTGGCGTCGGGTGGTCTATGTTCTTAATCGGGGAGGTAGATTTGAAGAGCAGGGGAATGAATATGACGGTCCGTACCTTAAGTATAAATTAGCTTCTGAGGTTAATTTCTACGCCGAAAAAGTGGCCAAAGGAAAACATTCATTTACCGGTAAACCTTTAGACGGCCTGCCCAGGATTGAAGAAATCGCTTATTATAACGGAAAAAAGGTGGAGAATGCTGATTATCCTCTTATTTTCATTAACTGGAAAGCAAGACATATCGGACAGCACCGTACTATCAGCGATGCCTGGCTACGGGAAATAGAGGCGGAAAATTACGTTTGGATTAATCCGGTAGATGCCAAAAAACGCGGGATTAGTTCCGGAGATACCATTAAAATTATATCTCCAAACTTTGAAGTGCAAGGTAAGGCCCTGGTAACTAATGGCATTAAACCCGGAGTAGTGGGATGCAGCTATAATTACGGCCACTTTGCTTATGGCGCATCTCCCGTTTGGATTGACGGTAAAAAAATTGATGCCGTTCAACCCTACGGGCATACCCAATGGGTGGCAGGAAAAAATGATATCGGTTTTGCTTTGGGAAGGGGTACTGGTTTTGCTGCCAATGCCGTTCAACTGGTAGATGTAACATTGAAAAATGCTTGTTTGTCCGATCCTATTGGCGGCGGAGCCAGTGAATTGGATACCCGGGTGGAAATAGTTAAGGTTTAAGCTTGTCGAGAATATTATTTTAAAAAGGTTGGTTTAGAATTGAACAAAAAGGCTTTGGTGTAACCAGAGCCTTTTTGTTTTTTAGGTGTAGTTAATCGGGCATGACGGTATGGCAAGCTTCAGGGCTTATTTTTTTGAGTTGGTGATTATCATCTTACCTATAGAGGCTTTAAAAAATTTTTGCTTTTTTTTAAAAAAGTAGTAAACTTTAAATGGTAGAAAGACTCTTAAGGGAGGTAAAATTAAAAGTGCTAATAGATTTAATTAACCAGCAAAAGGTAATCCCCGCGTTAAGAAATCCTGAAGATTTTCGTGAAGTTTTAAATATTCCTTCGGTAAAAATAATGTTTTTGCTGTTTGGGGATATTAACTCCCTGGGAGACTATTTAAAACATGCCAGAGCTGCCGGGAAAAAGTTGATTGTCCACTTTGATTTAATTGAAGGATTGGGAAAAGATGAAGCAGCGGTCAAGTATTTGGTCAAAGCCGGGGTGGAAGGGATAATTACCACAAAAACTTCAATTGCCCGGCAGGCTAAAAAAGAAGGAATTGTTGCCATTCAAAGGCTTTTTATCATTGATTCGGAAGCGGTTAGAAGTGGCTTAAAGCAGCTTGCTGAATCAAAACCTCATGGAGTGGAAATCCTTCCAGCTACCGTTCCAGCAAAAATCATCAGGGAAATTAAAGAAACTTCCCGCCTTCCGGTGATTGGCGGAGGGCTAATTCAAGGGGAAGAGGATTTAAAGGAAGCATTGTCCAAAGGTTTTACAGCGGTAAGTACCAATAAAACAGCGCTTTGGTTTTTAAGTAATGTTTAATAATTGTGAAAAAATGAACATTTTTAGAATTGTAAAAATATATTGACAAATTACTCTTCTTAGACTACACTTAATAGCAGATGAAGATTTGTGGCGGGAGAACAGGAGAGCCTTTTAAGTAAAGGGAGATGCTTTTTACTTAAAGGCTCTTTTTGTTTTGCCAATGTTAATGGATACTGTATGCGGGCTGGAGAAATGGAGAGCCCTCCAATTGGGTACAGGCTTACTGTATCCAGGGAGGGCTTTTCTATTTATTAAAAAAATAAGGAGGGGATAACAGAAAAGAGGGGGCTACTAACACTGTTTCCTAAAATACTTTAAACAAAAATTTCAGGAGGGAAAAAGAAAATGACAGCATTTATTGGTGAATTGATTGGTGTGGCAATTATCATCTTATTTGGTGGCGGTGTTGTCGCAAACGTTGTTTTAAACAAGTCGAAAGGTCAAAATTCCGGCTGGATTGTGATTACTGCTGGCTGGGCTTTTGGGGTGGCTATTGCCGTTTATGCTACCGGAAAATTAAGTGGTGCCCATTTAAATCCTGCGGTAACCATTGCTTTAGCTTATCTTGGACAGTTTCCCTGGGCTAAAGTTCCGATGTACATTGTCGCTCAAATATTAGGCGCATTTATTGGTGCTGTCCTTGTGTGGTTAGCATACCTTCCCCACTGGGCGGAAACCGATGATCCAGGAGCAAAATTAGGGGTATTTAGTACGGGCCCTGCTATTAGAAATTATCCCGCAAACCTTCTAACAGAGATTATTGGAACGACTACTTTAGTTTTCGGGGTACTTGCTTTAGGCGTAAATAAAGAACCTGCTGCATCTGGTTTAGCTCCCCTTTTGGTAGGTATTTTGGTGTGGGCATTAGGTTTATCCCTTGGTGGTCCTACAGGCTATGCAATTAACCCGGCCCGGGACTTAGGCCCCAGAATTGCTCACGCAATCTTACCTATTCCCGGCAAAGGAAGTTCTGACTGGGCTTACTCCTGGGTGCCGATCGTAGGGCCTATCATTGGTGGTTTAATTGGGGCGATTTTATATCAAATGGTATTTTAATCAAGTATAATACAAACCGGGAGGGAATTTCATGACGAAAAAGTATGTTCTGGCTCTTGACCAGGGTACCACCAGCTGCCGGGCAATCTTATTTGACCGGGACAGCAATATCGTGGGCGTAGCCCAGAAGGAGTTTACCCAGCATTATCCCAAGCCGGGCTGGGTTGAACATGATCCGGAAGAAATCTGGAGCACTCAGTACGGGGTTATTGCCGAGTTAATGGCCCGTTACAACGTAAACCCTGAAGAAATTGCGGCTATTGGTATTACCAACCAGCGGGAAACCACGGTAGTTTGGGATAGAAATACCGGAAAGCCTGTATATAATGCGATTGTCTGGCAGTGCCGGAGAACTGCAGGGATTTGCGATGAGTTAAAAGCAAAAGGCTTAGAAGAAAAGGTTCGTTATAAGACCGGTCTGGTTATTGATGCTTATTTCTCGGGCACAAAGATTAAGTGGATTTTAGATAATGTCAAAGGTGCCCGGGAAAAAGCCGAAAGAGGCGAACTGTTATTTGGCACCATTGATACCTGGCTTGTCTGGAAGTTAACCGGCGGAAAAGTCCATGTTACCGACTATTCCAATGCTTCCCGGACGATGATTTACAATATCCGGGAGCTTAAGTGGGACGAAGAACTTTTAGCGGAACTTGGCATTCCGGCCTCGATGCTTCCGGAAGTAAAGCCTTCAAGTTACATTTACGGGGAAACCGATCCTAATGTTTTCTTTGGTCATGCTATTCCGATTTCCGGTATTGCCGGAGACCAGCAGGCGGCCTTATTTGGTCAAACCTGCTTTGAACCGGGAATGGCTAAAAATACCTATGGTACCGGTTGCTTTATGCTGATGAACACCGGTGACAAAGTTTATGAATCGAAAAATGGTCTCTTAACCACCATTGCCTGGGGGATTGACGGTAAGGTAGAATATGCCCTGGAAGGAAGTATCTTTATTGCCGGTGCAGTCATTCAGTGGTTGAGAGATGGGCTAAAACTTATTGAAAGCGCAGCCGATTCGGAATATTTTGCTTCTAAAGTGCCCGATACCGGTGGGGTATACATCGTTCCTGCCTTTGCCGGACTTGGGGCTCCCTACTGGGATATGCGGGCGCGGGGCACGATTGTAGGCTTAACCCGGGGTACTAATAAATACCACATCGTAAGAGCTGCATTAGAATCTATGGCCTATCAAACCCGGGATGTTTTATCAGCAATGGAAGCTGACTCGGGCATTAAACTTCAGACTCTCAAAGTAGATGGCGGTGCTGTTGCTAACAATCTCTTAATGCAGTTTCAGGCCGATATCCTGGGAGTTCCGGTAGAACGGCCGGTAAACATTGAAACTACCGCCATGGGTGCTGCTTACTTAGCAGGTTTGGCCGTTGGGTTCTGGGTCGATAAGAAAGAACTGGTTGCCAAGTATAAAGTAAGCCGCCGTTTTGAACCGACTATGGATGTGGAAACGAGAGAAAAATTATATAAAGGCTGGCAGCGGGCAGTAACCCGTGCCCGGGACTGGGAAGTAGAGGAGTAAAACAAAATAAACTGGCTGGAGACTAAGAACGCCGTATTGCCATCCTTTGGGATGGCTATACGGCTTTTTTAATAGTGGTATGTGGTTGGTGGTAAGTGGTTGGTAACATACGACTTACGGTCGACCACTGTAAATTTGTTTAATAGTAGCTAAAGCTGCTCCCATTTTAAATAGGCAACGGGTGGGATATGGATGAAGAAACTGAAAACAACGGTTTTAATTATCGGTGGAGGCGCTACCGGCACAGGACTTTTAAGGGATTTAGCTTTAAGGGGCATAGATGCCCTATTGGTGGAACAAAAAGATATTGCTCACGGGGCAAGTTCGCGTTTTCATGGACTTTTACACAGCGGAGCCCGGTATGCTGTCAAAGACCCGAATGCGGCCCGGGAGTGTATTGAAGAAAACTTAATTTTAAAGAAAATTGCTCCTACTTGTGTCGAAGAAACTGGAGGATATTTTATTGAACTAAATTCCGATGACCCTGCATACACCGCAAAATGGCTTGATGGGTGTCAAAAGGCGGGGATTGAAGTTCGAGAAGTGGACCCAAATCATCTAAAAAGGGAATATCCCTTGTTAACAAAAGAAGTAAAGAGAGTTTTTGAAGTTCCCGATGGCACTGTTGACGGCTTTCGTTTGTGCTGGGCCAATGTCTGGCAGGCTGAAGAGTATGGCGGAAGGTATTTAACCTATCACCAGTTGGAGGGTTTTGAAAAGCAACACGGACGGTTAACTGCAGCTAAACTTCGTTCGTCCCTTACCGGCGAGGAAGTTTTTGTAGAATTCGAAGTAGCGGTAAATGCTGCCGGTGCCTGGGCGGCGGAGGTAGCCCAGCTTGCCGGGGTAAAAGTGAATCTTTTACAAAATAAAGGTACCCTAATTGCTTTTAACCAGCGGATTTTTCAAAAAGTATTTAACCGCTTGCGGCCTCCCAGTGACGGAGATATCTGGGTTCCACACCATACAATAACTATTCTGGGCACGACTTCTGTTAATGTTGATAACCCGGAAATATTAAGACCAACTCCCGAAGAGATAACAAAGCTTTTAGAAATTGGAAAAGAGCTAATTCCTGAAGTTTTAGAACTAAGGATGTTGCGAGCTTTTGCGGGAATTCGGCCGTTATACTTGGGAGAAGAAAGCAATAGCCAGGATAGCCGGAGCATTTCCCGGGATTTTGTCATCATTGATCATGAAAAGAATGATGGTTTAAAAGGGCTTATTAGTCTCGTAGGGGGCAAACTTACCACCTATCGGCTAATGGCCGAAAAAACCGGTGACTATATAGGAAAGCTTTTAGGGATTGATAGGAAGAGTAAGACTTCAGAAATTCCGTTGACTCCAGCACTTGCGGTGGAAGAGAAGAATAGAATTGCCCGGCGTTATATCGTACGCGCACCGAAAATTGAAGAAAGGTTAAAGGGTGTTACTGAAGAAAAACAGGTGCTTTGCGAATGTGAAGGAGTAACGGTGGCTGAAATTAAAGAAGTGGCCCGGTGGGAAGATACCCATAATTTAGAAGACTTACGGCGGAAAACCCGCCTGGGGATGGGCACCTGTCAGGGCTTAAACTGTGCCCACCGGGGGTTAGGGGTTGCTTTTACGGAGTTACTGGAAAAATCTCAAGAGCCGTTAGAACAGCTTAAAGAGTTTCTTAAAAACCGCTATGCTGGGCAAAAACATCTTCTCTGGGGTGAACAGCTGCGGGAAGCAGAGCTTTTAACCGGTCTATACGGGTGTAATTTTAGTCTCTTTGGAGGTACGGACGATGTATGATTTAGTTGTAATCGGGGCAGGAATGAGCGGTTTAATGGCTGCAGGAGCGGGAGCCAGAAGGCAAAAAAAGGTTTTGGTTGTGGCTAAAGGCCAGGGGGCTTTAAGCTTGTCTTCCGGCTGTATCGATTTTAATCCCGGGCTTTTAGAAAGAGAAGAAGGCAGTCCTTATTTTAAAGTACGAGAGGTAGTGGAGGAGAGCTTTAACTTTTTTAAGTACTTAGTCAAAAGGTGTGGATTAAATTATGTAGGTTCACCTTCTGAGCAGACCAGAATTTTTACGACCCTTGGGACGGTAAAGAACTCCTGCCTTGTTCCGGAAAGCATGTTTCTGGAAAATCCTGATAGTTATGAGCGAATTATAGCGGTTGGCTTCAAGGGTTATTTCGATTTTTCTCCTAAAATGTTTCTTTATTACGCTAAAAAAAGCGGGATATTTCCCGGTTTAAAAGAAACCGAGGAAGTTTACTTTGAACCCGGCGTCAGAACCGTTAATACTACCTGGCTTGCCCAGGCTTTAACCAGAGGGGAGCTAAAGGAAAAGCTTATAGCTTTTTTAAAACCTTATGCCAGGCCGAAAACTTTAATGGTCTTTCCGGCAGTTTTGGGAGATTTACCGGAAGATAGGCTTTTTAAAGAAGTGGAGGAAGTATTAGGAGTAAAGGTAGTGGAACTTCCCGGGGGTTTTCCGTCTGTTCCCGGTCAAAGGCTCCATAAAGCATTGGTTAGCAGCTTAAAAGAAATGGGAGTAAATTTTCTCTTTAATGCTGAGGTAATAGGATATAAAAAAAATTTAAGGCAAGTAACTTCGATTAAAATTAAAGAATCTGGCGGACGGGTACGGGAGATTTCTGGTAAAGCTTTTGTGTTAGCTACGGGATCTTTCTGGGGTAAAGGTTTGCGGGCTAATACAGAGGAAATTTGTGAGCCAATCTTTCAGTCTAAAGTTTATCTCCCCCGGAACTTTGCCGAAGACTTTAACTTTTTAGCTTCTGGGATATATACCGATGAGTATTTGCGGCCAATTAAGGAATTAGAAAATCTTTATGGGGCGGGAAGTATTTTAGCGAACTCGAATTATTTAAAAAATAATTCCGGGCTGGGGTTAGCTTTAGCTACCGGCTATAAAGCGGGGCTTTTAGCTTTGGGAGATGGGGAGGTGAGGAGAAATGCTTAAAGATATTTCTCTGGAAACTCTAAATCATTGTGCCAAATGTTCCACCTGTACCGCTAACTGTCCTGTAGCCAAGGTAAATCCTGATTTTCCCGGCCCCAAAGCGGTTGGCCCCGATTGGCTCAGACTTTCTTTAAACGCTGAAACGAAAGTAGATTACCCCGAAGGAATAGAGTACTGCTCTAACTGCAAAAACTGTGAAATTGCCTGTCCCTCGGGAGTTCCGGTGGCGTCGTTAAACCAGCTTACCCGGGCGGAAAAATTAAAGAAAAAAGGATTTAGATTAAGGGAAAAGCTTTTTGCCAATCCCCGCTTGCTTGGAAGGATTGCGGTAAATTTTGCTGGTTTGGTAAACTTCTTTACGAAGATAAAAATCTTTCGACTGATAGGCAAAACCCTTTTTGGAATATCAGAAAATATTTCTTTTCCGGCATACGCTCACAAGAGTTTTTCCCGCTGGTTTGGTAGTTACCGGCAAAAAGTAAATAAACCGAAAAACAAGGTTGTATATTTTCCGGGCTGTTTTACCGAGTATAATAAGCCGGAAGTTGGAGAAGCTCTGGTGAAAATTTTAAACCGCTTAAATTACGAGGTTATCGTTCCGGAGTTTAAGTGTTGCGGTCAGCCGGCAATAGGCAATGGTAGACTTGATACTGCTCAAGAATTTGCTCATTTTAATTTAAGCCAGCTCAAAAAATATGTAAAGGATGGGACTCCCGTACTGTTTTCCTGTCCAAGCTGCCTTTTAACTTTTAAAGAAGAGTACGGGGGGTTACTTGGAATCGAAGAAGCAAGGGAGTTTGTGCCGTATTTCTACGAGGCTGGTGAGTTTTTAAGGGGACTGCAAGAAATTGATAAACTGTTGGAGTGTGAGCCAATAGAGGGCAAGTATGCGTATCATGAACCGTGCCATTTAAAAGCATCGGGAGTAGGAACTCCGGGGTTGGAGCTTTTAAACGAAGTGGCGGTTAATAAAATAGTGCCGTTGGATGCCGGATGTTGCGGCCTTTCGGGAAGTTACGGCTTAAAGGCAGAAAAAGAGCCGATAACCGAAGCTATCGGCCAAAATCTAAAAAAGGCTATAGACCGCCATGCACCCGAAGCTCTTGTTACCGAGTGCGGGATGTGCGGAGTGCAGCTTAACAATGTAAGTGGCCTGCCGGTGTATCATCCGTTAGAGCTTTTAGCTGAAAAAATTACAAAAGAAAGCTAAACCTGCCTGAACGCGGCAGGGCTGTGTAGAATTTAAGGTTGAAGCAGGAAATTCGAAATTTTAAGTTTACGTAGCATTACACATAATTGCTATGCTTTGTAAGGCAAACGGAATCTGGTATAATGTCCTAGAGATTGCCCAAAAATATTAGCAACAAAAGCTAAGGGGGCAGGACTATGTCCACCCAAATGAGGTTAACCGACACTAACTTGTTGGATCTCCTGAATTCGGAGGAATACTCTTGGCTCTTAAAAGAGTTTCGGGAACAGCGGTTTTCGAAAAAGGCAATTATATATACTCCGTATACTGAGAAAAACCTGGTATTTTTAGTTAAGTCCGGGAGGGTAAGGGTTTATCTTACCTATGAGGATAAGGAATTTACCTTAGCTATTTTGGAAGCAGGTGATATTTTCTGCACCCATACCAGGGCTTTTATCCAGGCAATGGAAGAAACAACTATATTGTATACCGATATCCATAACTTCCAAAATATTGTTGTTGAGTTCCCGGCTTTTAGTTTAAATATGGTTAAAGTATTGGGGGATTTACTTAAAAACTCCCTTACCATAATTAATGGCTTGGTTTTTAAAGATGCTCGATTGAGACTTGCAGAATTTTTAGTTCAAGCGGCGACGGATACGGGGATAAAGGTACCGCAGGGAATAAAATTAGAGCTTGGTTTAAATACGGAAGAAATTGCTTTGATGTTGGGGACTACCCGTCAAACGGTTTCGGTTCTGCTCAATGATTTCAAAAAAATGGGGATCTTAGAAAGGGTGAACCAGCGAACACTCTTGCTAAAAGACTTACAAAAATTAAAGGAAATTTCCTCAGGCGTATAGTTTGGAATTTCCAAAATGATTTGTCGATTTTCTTGGAAAACTGTCGGATAAACGACAGTTTTTTTTTTATCTTTTCGCTATGCTAAGAATAGCGTAAATTCGTAGATCGTTTTCAAAAGTTGTTCATTAAAGATATTACTTAAATGTTAGGAGTTGATGAAGGTGTTTGAAAAAGGACTGAAAATTGCTGTTTCCGGCAAGGGCGGGGTAGGAAAAACAACCCTGGCTGCATTGCTCTGTTATATTTTTGCCCGTGAGGGAAAGAAAGTACTGGCTGTGGATGCCGACCCAGATGCCAATTTGGGCACAGCTTTAGGGTTTCCGGTGGAGGTTTTAGAAAAACTGACGGCCATTTCCGAGGATAAAGAGCTTATCAAGGAGCGGACCGGTGCTGAACCGGGAACCTCCGGTCAGTACTTTATCCTGAATCCGCGGGTTGATGATATTCCTGAAAAATATGTGGTAGAGCACGATGGCATCCTGTTGATGCAAATGGGTAAAGTAATCAGAGGTGGTTCGGGGTGTGCCTGTCCGGAAAGTGTTTTACTTAAACATCTTCTCCGTCACCTGGTTTTAAAAGCCGAGGAAACTGTGGTTGTTGATATGGAAGCAGGTCTGGAGCATTTAGGGCGCGGTACGGCAGGAGGGGTAGATGCTTTCATAGTTGTAGTTGAGCCGGGTAAGCGGAGTTTTCAAACAGCAAGAGCGGTAGTAACTTTAGCCAGAGATTTAGGAGTTACTAAGGTTTTTGCAGTGGCTAACAAAGTGCGTCCGGGAGATGAGGAAATAATTCGAAAAGAACTGAACTTTTTACCGATTTTAGGTTTCATTCCTTACAATCCGACACTAATTTTAGCAGATTTATCCGGGGTAAGCGTATTTGAACAAGCTCCCGAAATCGTTGCCATAGGTTATAGAATTAAAAAACGCTTATTGGAAGAAGTGAAAAAAGAGAGCTGAATGTTCGTCTATTTAGCGTAAGCTAGCAGTAAAAATCTTTAGGAGAAAGTTTTTTATCTTTTGGTAAATAGGGCGATTGAAGATTAAGGAAAGAAAAGGTTCCCTTCACGCGAAAAAATACACAATCACAAACAGGGAGGAGGAAAGAAATGTGGATTTAGGTTTTTTAAATAATGGTCTTTCGTTACCGGCTGTGTTTGGGGTAATGCTTCTTTTGGTTGGGGAACTGGTTGCCCTACTGCGGTGGAAAAACTTAATTCAATTATTGATTCTTTCCAGTATTGCGGAAATAGGCTACGTACTTTTAGGATTGGGCACGGGTACTTATGCGGGAACTTCGGGAGCTCTCTTGCATTTGGAATATCAAATTGTAATGAGAGGATTAGTCTTTTTAGCTGCGGCGGCATTTATTTTTCGAGGTCATTCTGCCAGCGTGGAAAAGCTTCAAGGTATAGGTAGGACAATGCCGATTACGGCAACCTTGTTTGGTTTTGGGCTGTTTTCGGTGATGGGTTTATCGCCCTTTAAAGGTTCTATTAGTAAATTTTTAATTATTTACGCTACGATTGAAAGTGGGCATTGGTTGTCGGCGGCAATAGCTACCTTTGGTAGTATCATTGAGGCAGTGTATTTCCTACTGGTTTTTCAAAAGCTGTGCTTTGAAGCTCCGGTCCAGGAAGAGCCCGGTGCCGAAAAAGTCAGGGAAACTTCTCCGGGTTTAATGGCAGTTTTGCTGGTTTTGGGTGTTCTTACCGCTTTAATGGGCTTATTTCCGGAACCTTTCATTCACAGTGCTGAACGTGCTGCCACCGCATTGTTAGGGGGTGTAGGCCCGGACCAATTGCCTGTCTTTGAATCCCCCTGGTCTTCCTTTGTTCTCGTTCCCTATGTGGGTGGATTTATCGTCTATCTTGTAGGCTGTTTTTCCCGGGCCTTACGTAATATCCTGGCGGTTGGCATTACCGGCATAACGGTTTATTTAACCTGGCTTGCCGGTGACTATGATAGTTTATCTAAATTTTTTGCTTTGATTATGGCCTTTATCGGTTTTCTGGTTACCCTGTACTCGGTAGATTATTTTAAAGCTAAACCGTACGCAAACCGTTATTTCTTCTTTTTACTATTAATGTTGGGTACCTTGCTTGGTTTAACCACCAGCAAGGAGCTGGGGAATTTTTATGTCTTCTGGGAATTAATGACCTGGACTTCTTATTTTTTGGTTATTCAAGAGCAAACTCAAAAAGCTCTGCGCGCCGGTTTTAAATATTTTATTATGTGTACCTCCGGAGCGTATATTATGCTTTTGGCAATTTTAACCTTGCATGTAAAACTTGGGTCCTTAGATCTGACGACAATTTCGGCAAATTTACGGGTCTTATCTCCAGGTTTTATGTTGGCAGTTTTAGGAATGTTTATTATTGGCTTTGGGGTTAAAGCAGGGTTGGTGCCGCTGCATAGCTGGTTGCCGGATGCTCACCCGGTAGCGCCTTCTTCGATTTCGGCGCCCATGTCAGGGATTTTGACCAAAACCGGTATTTACGGACTTATACGGATTCTCTTGGTTGTTTTTGGTGTAAGCTTATTAACTAAGTTGGGCACTACCGGTCAATTTTCCACCATTGGGTTTATAATCTCCCTGCTTGGGGTGCTTACCCTTTTGTACGGCGAAATTATGGCCCTTTTGCAGACCGACGTTAAGAAAATGCTGGCCTATTCAACGATGGCTCAGGTAGGGGAGATAGTAATTACTCTGGGAATAGGGACTTATTTGAGTATCATCGGTGCCCTTTACCATATTTTAAATCATGCTATTATGAAAAACCTGTTATTCCTGGCTGTAGGAGCTTTAATCTTACGCTTAAAAAGTCAGGAAATTGCTAAGCTCAAAGGTATTGGCCGGGTAATGCCGGTAACGTCTTTATGTTTTAGTATCGGGATTTTAGCCATAATGGGTTTGCCACCGTTTAACGGCTTTATCAGTAAATTTTTAATGCTTTACGCGCTTGTCCAATCTGGCCATCTGGTACTGGCAGGTTTAATCCTTTTAGGCAGTATCATTGGTGGTTTTTATTATCTGAAGCTTATAAGGATTATTTTCTTTGAAAAGTATGAAGGTCCTGCCCTGTCGGAAGTACCGATTACAATGTTGATACCAATTGGGATTTTAACGGGTTTGTCCATTTTTAATGGCGTATATCCGCAGGCAGGTCTGGCATTAATTAAGCCGGTGGCTGATTTGATTGCAGCTAAAGGACATATGGCCGTAACGGCTATTCCTGAAATTACCATCTCCTGGCCAGTAGTTACGCTAATTCCGATGGTGGGTGCTCTCTTTGCTTACTTTTTCGGAAAACGTTCCGCTAAAGTTAGCGGTTGGTTAGCAGTTGTGACTATGGTGGCAACGCTTACCACAGCATTAGCGGCATCTTCTGGCCTGGACATGTTTTCCAGGAGTTTTGCATTTCTTATCGCCTTTATTGGTGTTTTAAATTTACTCTATTCCCTGGGTTACATGGCACATGAACATGCCCAGAATCGTTTTTACCTGTTCTTTATATTAATGATTGGTGGTCTTTTAGGTGTAGCGGTAAGTAAAGACCTCTTTAACTTCTTTGTTTTCTGGGAAATTATGAGCAGCTGGACTTTGTACTTTGTAATTATCCATGAAGAAACCAGCGAGGCCCTGCGGGAAGGGTTCAAGTACTTCATCTTTAATTATGTGGGAGCCAATTTGCTGCTTATGGGACTTCTGGTATTAATAGTTAACGCCGGCACCTTTGAGATGAGTGAGCTGGCCGGGCGTTTAGGTGCCCTGCCCACAGGTCTGGTGGCTTTTGGTTTAATCTTGATGTTGATTGGATTTGCCATGAAAGCTGCCATGTTACCTTTCCGCATCGATTATCAAATGCATCCACCAACGGCCCCAACACCGGTTAGCGGCTATATTTCTTCGGTGCTTTTAAAAAGTGCGCCTTTTGGGATGGTTAAATTATTTTATGTATTTGGCGGCATTGCTCTTATAAGCAAGTTAAGCCAGGTAGGAGAGATGCCGAGCCTCATGTATATCCTTGCCTGGGTGAGCGGATTGACAATTTTAATGGCTGCTGCATTGGCTCTGCTGCAAAGTGGTATGAAACGTCTGCTTATTTATCATACGGTAAGTCAAATGGGTTATATCATCTTAGGAATAAGCCTGGGATCTTCTTTAGGTCTGGCTGGAGGATTATTGCATTTAGTTAACCATATGCTGTTTAAGAACCTGCTTTTCTTGGTTGCCGGTGCCATTATGGTAAAAACCGGTATTGGGGATCTGGATAGGTTAGGAGGAATAGGCCGAAAAATGCCGGTGACTCTCGGGGCATTTGCGATTGGGGCATTTTCTATTGCCGGCATTCCGCCGTTTAATGGATTTACCTCCAAATGGCTAATCTATGAAGCGGCCATGGAAAAAGGATTTGTATTTTTAGCGTTATTATCTTTGTTAGCAAGTGTTTTGACCTTAGCTTCTTTTCTTAAGTTTTTACATTCAGCCTTTTTTGGTCAATTACCAAAGGAGTTAGAGAAAGTAACTGAAGTACCCTGGACGATGCAAATACCTATGGTGATTTTGGCTGTTTTGTGTATAGTTTTTGGGGTTTTCCCGGGAATACCACTTACTACCATTGCAGCTATCGAGAGCTGGTTGGGCCTAACACCGGTTTCGGTTTCGCTCTTTGGGATTAATTCTGGGCTGGGGGCGTGGAACGCCGGAGTTATTGCTGTCCTGTTGACAATAGCCCTTATTGCTGGTGTTAGTATTTACTCGATTGGTAAAGGGAAAATCAGATATACCAAAATCTATACATGCGGGGTAACTGATTTAACGGCCGAAGAAGTGCATGTTAATTCACACAATCTTTATGAATCGCCAAAAGGCTTGATTAAACAGTGCATTAAAGTTTTATACCGGATTACCGGCCTGGGTAAGGGGGTATAATTGTGACGGATATTGGCCATTTAATTTTTAATCTTCTCATCTTTCCTGGAGGCTTGTTTGCTATAGTCCTGGGATTGCTTCTGATGGGAATTGACCGAAAAATTGTTGCCCGCTTCCAGAGGCGGGTTGGCCCCCCTCTATACCAGCCCTTTATTGACCTGGTCAAATTAACCAGGAAGGAGATAATCGTGCCGGAAACTGCGCATCTGCAGGCTTTCAGGTTAGCGCCCTTGCTGGGGTTTGCCGGGATGATTGTAGCAGTGATCTTGATACCTATCGCTGGCGTATACCAGGGTCTTGAATTTTCGGGAGATTTGCTGGTTTTGCTTTATTTGCTGTCATTACCTGCCATTGCCTTGATGATCGGTGGTTCTGCTTCCAGTTCACCCTTTGGAGCTGTAGGTTTTTCCAGAGAAATGGTCATGATGATGTCCTATGAGTTGCCTTTACTGTTAGTACTGTTAACCGTTGCTTTAAAGGTTGGGTTAAAAACCGGGGGTATTGCTACCTTTTCTTTAAGTAAAATTGTCGGGTTTCAACTGGAAAACGGAGCCTTACTTTTTGACTACACCATGTTACCGGCTCTAGTGGCATTTCTGATTTTTATCCCCGGTACAATGGGGGTGGTTCCTTTTGATATTCCTGAAGCAGAAACGGAAATAGTTGAAGGCCCAATCCTGGAATATTCCGGTAGCTGGTTGGCTTTATTTAAGTTGACAAATGCCTTAAAAATGGTTGTGGTACTGGGTTTAGCCGTAGCATTATTTTTTCCCACGCCTTTGGGCGAAAATACCATGCTCAATCTCTTGTGGTATTTTCTAAAATATTTAATCTTACTGGTTATTTCGATAACCATTGTTCGCACCAGTACGGGAAGGATTCGAATTGACCAGGCCTTTAAATTTTATCTAAAGTATCCGACAGCACTGGCGTTAATCAGCCTGGTTTTAACGTTAGTTAAAGGGTAGGGAGGTGTCCGGATGACAAAGCTATTGTCCAAAATCGCCAAAAGATCACCGTGGCTGTATCGAATAAATGCGGGCTCCTGTAATGGCTGTGATGTGGAATTAGCAACCACAGCCTGTATCCCTCGTTATGACGTGGAACGCTTGGGATGTAAATATTGTGGAAGCCCAAAACATGCGGATATTGTTTTAATTACTGGTCCTCTAACTGCCCGGGTTAGGGAAAAGGTTTTGCGCCTTTACGAGGAAATTCCTGATCCCAAGGTGACGGTAGCCATAGGAGTATGTCCCATATCTGGAGGGGTATTTAGAGATAGTTATGCCATTACCGGCCCGATTGATAACTATATTCCGGTAGATGTCAATGTACCGGGCTGTCCTCCCAGGCCACAAGCGATTATTGATGGGATTATTGAAGCTATCAAAATTTGGGAAACCAGGTTGTAAAGGAGAGTTACCCATGGCTTCGTTTTTAAAAATCGCACTGCGTAATTTGTTCAAGGGTCCAACAACCGACCCATATCCCTTTGGTGAAACCTTTGTCCCCAAGGGACTGCGGGGAAAAGCCAAATATAATGCCGCGGCTTGTATTGCCTGCCGGATGTGTGAATACGTTTGTGCCGGAGGAGCTATCCAAATCAGGGAAGTGGCTGATAAAAGTGGACTTGAGTTCATCCTGTGGCATAATACATGTACCTTTTGCGGCCTTTGCGAATATTACTGCCCAACAAAAGCTATTCGCTTAACGGAAGATTATCATACCGCTCACCGGCAAGAGGATAAATACAGATATGTGGAAAAAGGATTCATAAAATATGTAAATTGTGCCGAATGTGGGACACCTATGGTACCAATATCTCCTGAGTTATTGCAGCGAGCTTATCGGCAGGTTAACAGGGAAATTGAAAGGTTAAGACATTTATGTCCTAAATGCCGCCAAAAACGAGCTCTCCGATGAAGAAAGGGAGGAAAGAAGATGGAGCGGAATATTCGGGAGGAATTTTCCAAAAGGCTAACCCGGGCACTGGGCAAGGAATTTTCCTTACGGTGGGAGACCGATTCTAAAGGAGTCATTACTGGTTGGTGTAGACTTCATGATGCACGCCACATAACTAATGTGGCTTTGATTGTGGCAGAGCTGGGAGGTCGGGTAATCACTATCACAGCTTATAAAACAAAAGATGAACAACAAAGAGATAACCATGAAATCGCTTACCATTTTGACCTGGACGGCTGTACCTGTACGGTTACCATTGAGATACCCTGGGATTGCGGTAAAGTTAATTCAATTACTCCGATCCTAAAGAGTGCTGATTGGACGGAACGCGAATTGCAAGAATTATATGGTATACAATTAGTCGGCCATCCAAATCCGAAGAGATTGTTTCTTGATGATAGTATTGATGAAGGGATCATGAATAAATTAATCCCATTATCAGTTGCTATGCAGGGAGCAACGACAAAAACTTTGTGGGAAAAAGTCTTTGCAGCAATTTCAAACGAGGGGGATGCTGAATGAGTACTTATACAATCCCCGTAGGTCCGCTACATGTGGCCCTTGAAGAGCCGATGTATTTCCAGGTACAGGTTGAAGGGGAGACTATTGTTGGCTTAGAAATAACTGCTGGGCATGTGCACCGCGGTTTGGAGTATTTGGCGATGAAGCGCAATATATACCAAAATTTAACTTTGCTTGAGAGACTTTGTTCTTTGTGTTCCAATAACCATCCCTTTACCTATTGTATGGCCCTTGAGAAGATTGCCGGAATCAAGATCCCGGAAAGAGCTGAATATCTAAGGGTTATCGCGGACGAAATAAAGAGAATAGCATCAAACTTGTTTAATATTGCTATGCTGGCTCATATTATTGGTTTTGATTCGTTGTTTATGCATGTCATGGAGGTACGGGAGATAGTCCAGGATACCAAAGAAACTATTTATGGTAATCGGATGGATTTGGCTGCAAATTGCATTGGGGGCGTAAAATACGACCTGTCCGATGAAAAGATTAAGTACCTGATAAAGCAATTGGATAAGCTGAAAAAGCCCTTGGAAGAAATTATTGACATTTATATGAACAATAAATTTGTGCGGGCTCGCACCGAGGGTGTAGGAATTTTACCGAAAGATGAAGCTCTCCGTTATGGCGTGGTTGGTCCTGTTGCCCGTGGGTCAGGGGTAAATAATGATGTACGGGTCAAGAGTCCGTATGCTGCTTATGACAGGCTGAAAGTTAACGTTCCGTTAGAAACCGGGTGTGATGTACGGGCGAGAGCCATTGTTAGGTTACGGGAAATTCAGGAAGCTATCAATATTATTCAACAATGTCTTAAGGATCTGCCGGATGGTCCAACTTGTATAGATTATTTGCCGGAAATACCTGCTGGGGAAGCGGTAGCCAAATCCGAGGCACCGCGGGGAGAATTGATTTATTATCTACGCACCAATGGTTCAGATATTCCGGAGCGCATTAAGTGGCGGGTACCAACTTATATGAACTGGGAAGCGCTTAAGGTTATGATGCCGGGTAATAAAGTGGCTGACATTCCCCTCATTATTAATAGTATTGATCCCTGTATTTCCTGTACCGAAAGATAGCGCAAAAAAGGATGCGAGACCATGCATGAGATGGCGATAGTGGATAGTCTTTTCCAGATTATCAATGCCAAAGTAAAAGAACATCAAATAAAAAAAGTTTTAAAAGTAAAGCTTAAAGTCGGCGAGATGACAGTAGTGGAACCTATGACTTTAACTGCATGTTTTAAAGTTTATGCGCAAAATACTGTTGCTGAGGGTGCAGAGTTGATAATTGAGCGGGTTCCACTTCAGGGAAAGTGCCGGGAGTGTGCCCATGTGTTTAGGGTTTACAATTTCAATTTTCAATGCCCGCAGTGTGAAAGCAGGGCTGTGGACATTGTGGCCGGAAGGGAACTTTATATTGAAAATTTAGAAATAGAAAAGTAGTATCTTTCAAAAAGTCCGCGGACCTTATATTTTGCGGGATTCCTTGTTAGCTTTATCGCGTAAAAAGTTTTGTCTATTTCAAAATTTAATATACATTAATGGAAGGAGGTGAACCATATGGCAACAGCTAAAGAGAATTACTTTATTTACGCCGACCCTCGAAAGTGTTTGGGATGTAAAAATTGTGAGATAGCCTGTGCTTTGGCTCATGCCAATTGTGACTTGACTACGGCTGTAACCAGGGGATTGAAAATAAGGCCAAGGAATTCGGTGGTCCAGGTCGGTGGCATGGTAATGCCTATTCAATGTAGACAATGTGAGGATGCTCCTTGTGCTCATGTCTGTCCGACCGGAGCAATTTACCAGGAAGATAAGTTTGTTAGGATCAATGAGAGTAATTGTATTGGCTGTAAAGTTTGTACCATGGTTTGTCCCTTTGGAGCAATTATTATAGCAAACGAGGAAAACGATGGCGGTAATCGCAGAACCAAAAATGGTAAGGCCAAAAAATGTGATCTTTGCTACAGCAGAAAGCAGGGCAACGATGAAATTTCCTGTGCCTGTGTTGAAGCTTGTCCCACCAAGGCGATAATGCTGGTGGATTACGAAAGCTATCGTAAGAAACTTATTGAGGAAAGAGGCAAAGAACTTGTTAGGGCTTATTCCGGAATTAAAGCTTAAATCGGAAAAATGCGGGGAGTGATTTGATGAGTAATTGGAAAAATTCCGTAGATCCTGCGGTCGATTATTTGTTACCTTTAGCCAAAAAAGCGGGAATTGAAACTACTTGGGACCGTTATGAAGCAATGCAGCCCCAATGTGGTTTCGGAGAACTGGGCGTCTGCTGCCGCATTTGCTGGAAGGGTCCTTGTCGTATCGATCCTTTTGGCAATGGACCCCAGAGAGGGGTTTGTGGGGCTGATGCCCATACCATTGTGGCGCGAAATTTAATCAGAATGATGGCTGCAGGTGCTGCTGCCCATTCTGACCACGGCCGGCACATAGCTTTGACTTTATTAGAAGTTGGCGAAGGACATGCCCCTGCGTACCGGATTAAAGATGAGCAAAAGTTAAGAAATATAGCGGAGAAATTAAACCTGGCACCGGCAGGCAAAGATCTAAGACAAGTAGCAAAAGAAGTGGCTTTAGCTTCTCTGGAAGATTATTCGCGGCAAAAGCGTAGCATACCCTGTAACTGGGCCAAAGCGACCTTGACCGCTGAGAGGGTGGACAAACTGATAGAACTGGGGGTTATGCCCCATAATATTGATGCTGTTATTGCCGAGATTATGCACCGAACTCATGTAGGTTGTGATGCCGATGCGGTTAACCTTTTGCTCGGCGGAATAAAGGGAGCACTTGCTGATTATACCGGTATGTGTTTGTCCACCGAGCTGTCTGATGCCCTGTTTGGTACCCCTGAACCGGTAGTTACTCAGGCCAACCTTGGCGTGCTGAAGGAAGATGCTGTCAACATTGCGGTTCACGGTCATAACCCTTTACTGAGTGAAATTATTTGTGATGTAGCGCTGAAGATGAATGAAGAAGCAAGGAAGGCCGGGGCTAAAGAAGGTATTAACGTAGTGGGTATTTGCTGTACCGGTAATGAGGTGATGATGCGGCGCGGGATTCCTTTAGCTACGAACTATCTGTCTCAGGAGTTGGCCATCATTACCGGTGCGTTAGATGCGATGGTTGTAGACGTGCAGTGCATTATGCCTGCTCTTACCAGTGTAGCTGAGTGTTTCCATACTGAAATAATTACTACAATGGCTGAAAATAAAATCACCGGCGCAACTCATATAGAGTTTCGGGAAGACTCGGCCGTGGAAAGCGCTCAGAAAATCGTAGAACTGGCAATTGAGGCCTTTAAAAAACGGGATAAGCGAAAAGTTAACATTCCTGACTATAAGCAAACAGCCATTGCCGGGTTCAGTGCCGAGGCAATCATGGCGGTTTTAAGCAAGATAGATGCTAAAGACCCGTTAAAGCCATTGATAGATAATATTGTTAATGGCAACATTCAGGGCATTGCCTTGTTTGCCGGTTGTAACAATCCAAGGGCAATTCAAGACAATAACTTTATAACCATTGCTAAAGAGCTTGCTAAAAATAACGTCTTGATGCTGGCAACCGGTTGTGGAGCCGGTACTTTTGCAAAGACCGGTCTAATGACCCAGGAGGCAACCGAGGCTTATGCCGGTGAATCCTTAAAGGCAGTATTAACTGCCATAGGAAAGGCTGCCGGGCTTAATGGGCCTCTACCTTTAGTATTGCATATGGGTTCATGTGTCGATAATAGCAGGGCAGTTAGTGTAGCCGTAGCCATTGCTAACAAGCTCGGAGTGGATTTAGACAAACTACCTCTTGTTGCTTCTGCTCCTGAATTTATGTCGGAGAAGGCAGTAGCCATTGGAACCTGGGCAGTTGCTCTGGGAATACCAACCCATATTGGAATTGTACCGCAAATTATGGGTTCCTCTGTAGTTGTTGAGTTTTTAACTGAAAAAGCCAAAGATTTGCTGGGTGGTTATTTTATCGTAGAAACCAATCCGGAACAGGCTGCTGCTAAACTGGTTGCGGCTATTAAGGAAAGACGCAAGGGGTTGGGTATTTAAATCTTGCAAAAAGGGCAGGATTAGGGCTAAATGGTGATCTTATCCCTGATCCTGCTTTCCGAACCCCCTTTATCAGTTTAAATCCTGGATCCCTTGAAAAAATGAGTATTTTTACTCCGGTTGATGCACAAATTGTACTTACCCACCTACCAGGTGAATTCGTTGGCTTCATCCAGAGGCAAAATATTCTATGGTGATGCAATCCTTAAAACACGCAGTAGTTTTGTAAGCAATATCTGTTGGCCGCAGTTTAATCAAATGCCTCTGGCCGTTTATTTCAAGAAAGTTAAAACCTGCCTGAAGGCGGCAGGTTTTTTATTTTCTTATTTAGTAAAATTATGGTAAAATGTAATTGGGTGATAAGATGAAAAAAACAATACCTGAGAGCTTTAAAATATATTTCTGGGATGTAAATATAGATGACATTGACTTGGAAAAACATAAGCGATTTGTCATCGAGCGGATTTTAAATTACGGAGATCATCAGGCGCTTTTTTGGTTAAAGGAAATCTATGATGAAATTATGATAAAAGAAGCAGTTAAAAAAAGTCGCAATCTTACCCGCAAAACTGCTCGTTTCTGGCAAGCATATTTTAACCTGTCTGAGGAGGAAATGCGGTGTTTTACGAAGTTTTAAATGAAAAGCAATTAAAGGTCTTAGAAAAGATAGTTTTCCAAATGCCCGTTCAAGGTAGTTACCTTGCGGGTGGTACTGCTCTTGCTTTGCAATTAGGACATAGAAAGTCAGAGGATTTGGACTGGTTTTCACCGGTTGAATTTTCTGTTGATGAATTAAGCTCTAAATTAAAGAAAATAGGTAATTTTCAAGTATTAGATTTAAGTAAAGGGACTTTGCATGGGATAGTTGATGGAGTTAGAATAACCTGGCTTTATTTTCCCAATCCTTTGCTGAAAGAGTTGGTAATTGATAAAGACGTAAATAATTTACCTCTGGCCTCTCTTGAAGATATAGGATTAATGAAAATTATCGCTGTCAGCCAGCGAGGGGCAAAAAAGGATTTTATTGATTTGTTTGCCTTAACCCAGAATGGAATAGAAGTTGGTGAACTTTTAAAAAGTTTGCACTTAAAATATCCCGGGGAGAAGTTAAATTATTACCATATAGTTAAAAGCCTTTGTTATTTTGATGATGCCGAAGAAGAACTGATGCCTGAAATGTTATGGAATTATAACTGGGATGAGATAAAAAAGTATTTTTTAGGAAAGCAAAAAGAATTTATTAATGTTTTAAAAAATTTAATAGTGAAAGAAGGGATAGAATATTGAAAAGGGTTTACAAAAATGAGGAAATTATCGTTTACTGGGATTCGGAATTGTGTATTCATTCGGGTAACTGTGTAAGAGCTTTACCGGAGGTTTTTAAACCCCGGGAACGTCCCTGGGTTAAAATTGATGCTGCTTCAGCGGAGGAAATAGCCCGGGCGATAGACCTATGCCCTTCCGGAGCTCTTAAATATGAGTGGGTAAAAAAATAAAAAAAGTTTGTTTGGAACGCAAGCCGTTTTTTTATGCTAAATTATGATAACCACGCTACTTTTCTTTTTTTATAAATGTTATTAATCCTGGAAGGATTGAAATTAAAATTATCGCTATTACTACAAGTGAAAAATTATCTTTAATTACGGGAATATTACCGAAATAATACCCTGCTAAAGTGAAGAGGAACACCCAGAGAAAAGCCCCGATTAAATTGTATATCCAGAACTTCATAAAATTCATCCGGCCTATTCCAGCAACAAAGGGCGCGAAGGTACGAACGATGGGGACGAAGCGGGCCAGGACAATGGTTATTGCTCCATATTTTTCGTAAAACCTCTGGGTTTTTAGCAAGTGCTCTTGTTTTATAAACTTAAGATTTTTTTTATCAAGAACGGCATTACTGAAGAGCCGGGCGATAAAATAGTTTGAAGTGTTACCAAGCACTGCGGCTAAAATGAAAATTACCATTACCAGGTAGAGGTTTAAACTTCCCCGGGCAGCTAAAGCTCCTGCTGCAAAAAGAAGCGAGTCGCCGGGAAGAAAAGGAGTGACCACAAGCCCGGTTTCCAGAAAAACGATAAGAAATAAAATAAAATAGGTTTCGGTACCAAACCGCTGAAGCAGAAGGTCTAAATGTTTATCAAGGTGTAAAATTAAATCCCAGATTGCTTCCATATTATCTCCTTTAATAAGGAATTTTATGTTCTTATTTTAATTTATTTTGTTTAAATAAAAAAGATGTTATTATGCTAAAGGAGAAAGAAGGAGATAATTTGCAACAATTAATAGAGAAGATTATCTTTGAACAGGTGGAGTTAGAAGAGGAAAGTTCTTTTTATTACCGTAAACCGCTAATTGGTTATGCCGAAGCTCAAAATCCCCTTTTTTTGCAATTAAAAGAGGTGGCCAATCCGGCTCATTTACTGCCCGAAGAACTATTGCCCGGGGCAAAAACGGTGGTGGCCATTTTTTTGCCGTATACCCGGGAGATTATTGAAAGTAACAAAAATGGCCTTTATCCATCGGAGCTTTGGGCCAAAGCTTATATTAAAACCAATCGTCTCCTTTGGAAAATAATCCAGAAAATAAAGGAAGAATTAAAAAATTACGGCTTTAAAGCTGAAGGACTCATGCCAACCTACCAGTTTGATAAAAAAGTTTTAAAAGCCGTCTGGTCGCATAAACATGTAGCCTACATTGCAGGTCTTGGTACTTTTGGGATGAACAACCTTTTAATTACTCCCCTGGGTAGTGGCGGCCGCTTCGGGTCTTTTGTCACCGATGCCGTAATTACACCAACTCCTGCTATTGAACCTTACCTTCAGTGCTGGCGTTCTGAGGGCTGTACCTATTGCCGGGATGTTTGCCCGGTAAAGGCGTTAAAAGATGATAATAATGCTTTTGACCGGCAGAAATGCTACGCCTGGTGCGTTAAATGCGGGGAAGCTTTTTCCGATGCCAATCCGGTAGAAATTTGCGGAAAATGTGCCACCGGTCCCTGTGCTTTTATTGATGATAAAAAGAAAAAGGGATAAGATAAAAAGAAGAAGAAAAAGAAAGGAGGCCTTTTCTTGGATCCACGTTTTCTAAAACTTGCCCAGAATTTAATTCACTATTCTACCGCCCTTAAACCCGGGGAGAAGATTTTAATTGAAAACATAGGTCCGGAGCTTCCCCTGACTAAAGCTTTAGTTCGCGAGGCTTATAAGGTTGGGGCCAAACCTTTCGTCCTTTTAAAAAACCAGGAAATTTTACGGGAAATTCTTTTAGAAGCGGATGAAGAAGTTATCAAGATTAATCGGGAAATGGAAAAAGCTTTAATGGAACAAATGGATGCCTATATTGGAATTCGGGCTGGGGATAATATCGCCGAGCTTTCCGATGTTCCCGAGGAAAAAATGCAGGCTTATCAACGGGACTGGTGGCAGCCGGTCCACGGTGAAGTTAGGGTACCCAAAACTAAATGGGTGGTACTGCGTTATCCCAATGCTTCTATGGCCCAGCTTGCCGGAATGAGCAGTGAGGCGTTTACCGACTTTTATTTTGATGTCTGCAACCTTGATTACAGCAAAATGTCCAAAGCGATGGATGCTTTAATTGACTTAATGAACCGGACGGATAAGGTGCGGATAACCGGTCCGGGCACCGACATAACTTTTTCGATAAAAGGCATTCCGGCGGTGAAATGCGATGGCCATCGCAACATTCCCGATGGGGAAGTTTACACTGCACCGGTAAAAGAGTCGGTAAATGGAGTTATTACATATAATACCCCTTCGGTCTATCAGGGCTATACCTTTGAAAATGTGCGTTTGGTGATAAAAGATGGCAGGATAGTTGAAGCAACGGCCAACAACACCGAAAAGCTTAACAAAATCTTAGATACCGATGCGGGAGCAAGATATTTCGGGGAATTTGCGATAGGGGTAAATCCTTACATAACCAAGCCGATGAAAGATACGTTATTTGATGAAAAAATTATGGGAAGCATCCACTTTACTCCCGGTTCCAGTTACGATGAAGCCTTTAACGGCAATAAATCGGCGGTGCACTGGGACCTTGTTTTAATTCAAACTCCGGAATACGGGGGCGGTGAGATTTATTTTGATGGTGTGTTGATTAGAAAAGATGGAGTATTTGTTTTACCGGAACTGGAAGGACTGAATCCTGAAAACTTGAAGTAAAATATCCGAGTAATCCACTTAATTTAATAAATTTCATGATAAAACTGTGACGAATTTAACAGAATTGCCCCTCCTTTATTTTTAAAATTTAAAGTAGCCAGAAGGCGAAAAATTATTGACAGGAGGGGTTTATTGATGTTCTGTTACCAGTGCGAGCAAACTGCCCAGGGGAAAGGCTGTGTTGGACCGGTTGGAGTTTGCGGAAAAAACGAAGATCTTGCCGCTCTTCAGGACTTACTTATCTTTGGCTTAAAAGGTATTGCTGCTTATGCTTACCATGCCCGGGAACTTGGTGCTCATGATCCGGAAGTAGATGCCTTTATGCATGAAGCTCTCTTTACTACCCTGACCAACGTAGATTTTGATCTTGACCACCATCTGCAAATGGTGTTAAAAGCCGGAGAAATGAACCTCAAAATTATGGAGCTTCTGGATAAAGCTCATACTGAAAAGTTTGGCAACCCTGTGCCGACAAAAGTTTACACGGGTATCAAAAAAGGTCCGGCTATCCTGGTTACCGGCCACGACCTTTTAGACTTGTATGAGCTTTTAAAGCAAACCGAAGGTACCGGAATTAATGTTTACACCCATGGGGAGATGCTCCCGGCCCATGCTTATCCCGAGTTAAAGAAATTCCCCCACTTGGTGGGTAATTACGGTACCGCCTGGCAGAACCAGAAGAAAGAGTTTGAAGAATTCCCGGGAGTAATTCTCGGTACTACCAACTGCGTTTTAATTCCCAAGGATTCTTATAAGGACCGGATGTTTACCTGCGGGGTAGCTCATCTGCCCGGAGTAAAACATATCGCCAATCGCGACTTCTCCGAAGTTATCAAGAAAGCTTTAGAACTTCCTCCGGCGGAAGAGAAAGAAGGAGGCTACATTACTACCGGCTTCCACCACACCGCAGTATTAAGCTTGGCCGATACGATAATTGAAGGGGTTAAGTCCGGCAAGATCAAGCACTTCTTCTTAATTGGCGGTTGCGATGGTGCAAAGACCACCCGGAACTACTACAACGAAATTGCCGATAAAGTACCCAAAGACTCCATTATCCTGACCTTGGCTTGCGGTAAGTACCGTTTCATCCACAAAGACTTTGGTGAAATCGAAGGTACCGGTATTCCGCGGCTTCTCGATATCGGGCAGTGCAATAACTCCTACTCGGCAGTAAAAATTGCCCTGGCCTTAGCCGAAGCCTTCAAGGTTGGAGTAAACGATCTGCCGCTTAGTCTGATTCTGTCCTGGTTTGAACAAAAAGCGGTGGCCATCCTCTTATCCCTCCTCTACCTTGGAGTCAAGAATATTCGGATTGGCCCGACCGCTCCCGCGTTCCTGACACCTAATTTACTGGCCATCTTAAACGAAAAGTTTGGATTACAGCTTATCACAACTCCCGACGAAGACTTAAAAGCTATCCTTGGTTAAGAGAAAAAACTCCGGCGGCTTGTGCCGGGGTTTTTTCTTTTTTAAAATTGTAGTAAAATTATGCTAAATCCTTATAAAATGAAGGGAAAAATATGACCAGGAATTTTCTTTTGGAAGAGACTATTAATATTGAAGTAAAATATATAAAATTTTCCCGGGAAAATTTTATTATTGCCGGAGCCAAGATTTTAGAAGGCGAACGGCAGGGGGAAATTATTGATATTTTAGGGGAAATAATTAACTGCCGGGTAGGCGAACGGTACCGGGTTTCGGGAAAGTTTGTCAATAACCCCAATTACGGCTTGCAGTTTCAGGTTAAATACTACGAAAAGGAAAGACCAAATTCCCCGGAACAGTTAATCTCATACCTGTCTAACTTGGGGGTTAAGGGAATTGGGGAAAAAACGGCAGCGAAAATTGTTGAAAGATTTGGCATGGACTCCCTGACCGTTATCCTAAAAGATTTTTCCCAGTTGACAAAAATAAAAGGCATTTCCTTTGAAAAAGCGGAAAGCCTGTACCAGAAACTAAAAGAAGAGTATCTTTTTGAGGAAGCTTTTAATTTATTAGCCCCGCTGAACTTGGAACCGCATCAAATTAAAACCCTGCTCAAATTTTACCGGGAAGGATTAATAGAGCACTTAAAAGAGAACCCTTACAACCCCATTCATGAACTTTACGGTTTTGCTTTTGCACCCTTTGATAAGCTGGCAAGGGATTGGCATTTTCCCCCAAACCACCTCTACCGGATGAAAGCTTCTATCGTTTATGTGTTAAAGGAAGCTCTGGAGCAGGGACATGTTTATTTACCTCTGGTAGAAGTGTATAACAAAGGTCTGGCTCTTCTGGGGGAAGGGTTTGGGCCTGAGACCCTCGACGAGGGACTTTCCGTACTTTTAAGAACCGGAGAAGTGTGCCTGGAAAGGGACCGGCTTTATTTAAAAAAGCTTTATGATGCGGAAAAAACGGTGGCGCGGAAAGTAGCCTTTCTTTTAACTATTACCGATAAAAAAATTAATATAAAGAAGCCTCTGAACGAGGTAGAAAAAAAACTGGGAATTTCTTACGACCCATTACAAAAGGAAGCTTTATCGTTAATGTTTGCCGAGAAAAAACTTTTTGTTTTAACCGGGGGGCCGGGTACCGGAAAAACCACGGTAATCAAAGGATTTATTGAGCTGTACCAGAGGTTTTTTCCTAAAAACAAAATTGCTCTGGCGGCACCTACCGGTCGCGCGGCGAAAAGGCTTTCCGAGAGCACCGGCATGCCGGCGGCGACAATTCACCGTCTCTTAGAACCGGAGGGGGAAACCCGTTCGGGAGAACTGCTTTTTCGTTATAACAAATACGAGCCTTTACCCTACGATTTAATAATAATTGATGAAGTTTCCATGCTTGATTTACCTTTGGCTGCTGCTTTATTTGAGGCCATAACTCCGGAATGCCGGCTGGTACTGGTGGGAGATCCCAATCAGCTGCCTCCGGTGGGTCCCGGGCAATTGTTGAAAGATTTGTTAGCGGTGGAAGAAATTCCGCGCATCAGCCTGAAAACGGTTTTTCGTCAGGGAGAAGATGCAGGGATTATCGAGGTTGCCCACCGGGTTTTAACCGGGGATTGGTTTGAGCTTGAGCGGCTACTTGGGGAAAGAATGTTGGAGGATGTGTTTTTTCTTCCGGCTAAAGATACGGAAAATATTACCAATCTTCTTTTAAAAGTGGTTAAAAAGCTCTGGGAAAATTACGGGTATTCTCCGGAAGATATTGCGGTTTTATCCCCGATGCGGAAGGGCGCTTTGGGGGTAGAAAATTTAAATGTTTTACTGCAAAAACTGTTTAACGGCTTTGAAACACAGGAAGTAAAATTTTTCGGTACTTCTTTTAAAGTGAACGATAAGGTCATGCAGATAAAAAACAATTACGAACGGGGAGAAGATGGGGTATTTAACGGCGAAACCGGGTTTATCAAAAAAATTATTAAATCCGGGGATGAAGAAGAAATCATTGTTTCTTTTGACGGCAAAAACATAAAATACCGGAAAACGGATTTAGAAGAGCTGACGTTGTCTTATGCTACCACCGTTCATAAAGCTCAGGGAATGGAATATCCGGTGGTTGTTCTTGTTTTACATAATTACCATTATCCTCTACTTAAGAGAAATCTTCTTTATACTGCGGTAACCAGGGCCAAGAAAATGCTTATTGTCATCGGTACTACCTGGGCTTTACGGCAGGCGGTGGAAAATATTAAGGAAGAAACCAGGTATTCTTCTTTGCCGGAAAGACTCGGAGGAGTTTTTAAAAAGGGTGATCTGGTTGAGCGGGAAGGTTAAAGTTTTACAGGTAATGCGGCCATCGGCGGGGGGAATTAAAAAGCATATTTTTTCCCTGCTGCAAAAGAAAAGTGGTGATTTTATTTTTGGCTTTGCCGGCGAGTTAACCGAAGCTGAGCAAAAAACCTTAAAAGATCTGGGAGTAACCTACTATTCCGTAGCAATTCCTGCAGGAATTTCCTTAAAAGGGGATTTAAAAGCCTGCTATTCCCTTTACCGCATTATTAAAAAAGAAGGGTACCGGATAGTTCACTGCCATGGTTTTAAGGCGGCACTGCCGGGAAGAATGGCTGCTTTTTTGGCAGGGGTGCCGGTGGTTTATACCGTTCATAACTCCATCTGGCATGAAAATGTAGCGACTTTTAAAAGAATTATTGCCTCGCTCATTGAGCGGTTTTTAACTAAATTTTATACCCATAAAGTAATTGCGGTCAGTGAAAATTTAAAGAAAGAATTAATCTTAAGACATGGGGTTTTTGCTGAAAAAATTACTGTGATTCCTAACGGGGTAGAGATTCCGGAGGAGGTAAAAACAATTCCCCACCAGCCGGTGGTAATAGGTACGTTAGCCCGTTTTGCCCCGCAAAAGGGTTTAAATTATCTTTTAGAAGCCTTAGCCCTTCTCAGTAACAGGGGAGTGAAATTTCGAGCGATTATTGGCGGTGATGGCCCTTTAAAAGATGAATTGAAAGAGTTAGCAAAAGAGCTGGGGATTGAAAGCCTGGTTACCTTTCCCGGATACATTCCAAATCCCGCCGAATTTTACCGGGAAATTGATATTTTTGTTTTACCGTCCCTTTCCGAAGGACTACCCTTATCCCTTCTCGAAGCAATGAGCTGGAAATTAGCCGTAATTGCCACAAACGTAGGGGGAATTCCGGAAATCATTAATTCCGGGGAAAATGGTTTACTGGTTCCTTCCAGGGATGCTACAGCCTTAACTGAAGCCCTTTATACGTTAATTTTCAATGAAAGTTTGCGTTTAAGTCTTGGAGAAAGGGCTTATATCACCGTAAGGGAGAAATACAACGTAGCTTATATGGTCCGGAGAAACGAGGAGATTTACAGGGGGTTACTTAAATGAGAAAAAAGCTATTTTACGTAGTTTTAATGGTTATAACGGCAGCAGTACTTTGTTCTTCTTCTACCTTTGCCGGATCTCCCGGAAAATTGGTGTTAATTTCCCTGGATGGATTATCCTTTGAGGAATTAACGGAGCTTGGCCGGAATCCAAATTTTGAGCGGGTTTTTAAGGAAGGTAGTTTAGCCTTAATGAATAATAATACCGGTGGTGGTCTGAATAGCGTAAATGCTTATCTTACCATCGGTAGCGGTGCCCACCTTCGCGGTGGAGAAACAGGTAGACTTGCGTTTAATTACGGAGAAGAGTACGAAGGCCAGGAAGGGTTTTTTTTATATCGTACCTTCTTTAGGAAGGAACCCTCCGGGGAAGCGGTTGTTAACTTAGGTGCGGTGGAAGCGGAACGGGAAAGCCGCTCGTTAAAATACTCGTTTAAGATTGGCTTAATAGGTGAAGAGTTAAAAAAACGGGGAATAAAAACGCTGGTAGTGGGGAATGCCGATGCCGGGAAAGAGTATTTCCGGGAAATTACCCTTTTGACCATGGATAAAACCGGTGTTACTCCTTTGGGATTGGTAAACCGGGAAGTATTAAAAAAGGACCCGGATTTTCCCGGAGGTTTTAGAAGTGATTATGAAAAGATTTATGCTTTTGTAAGGGACAATTGGCAGAGTTCGGATTTGGTGGTCATAGAAACAGGGGATCTTGCCCGAATTGATTATTTTAAAAACTTACTTTTTGACCGGGAAATAAAACGCCAGAAAACGAAGGTTTTTCAGGAAGTCGATGCTTTTTTAGGAAAAATGCTTTTAAAGTTAAATCCTAAAAAAGATACCCTTATTATTTTTACTCCCTATCCCAGCAGGGATATGCTGGTAAAGAAAGATTACCTGGGCTTTGCGGTGGCCTGGGGCCGGGGGTTTGGTCCCGGGTTACTTACCTCCGGCACCACAAAAAGACCCGGTTTAATTACCAATATGGATCTTACCGCTACTATCTTGACTTTTTATGGTATTGAGCCACCGGTAGAGGTTTTTGGCCGTTCGGTGCAGGGAATTAGCAGGGCAAATGCGTTAAATTACCTGAAAGATTATCATAACCAGATCTTAATTACTTACAATTTACGGCCGCCTTTAGTTAAAAGTTATATTACCGTTTTAATTCTTACGCTAATATACGGACTTTTTGGCCTGTATTACAAAAAAGTTAAAGGACTGGAGCTTGCCTTTTTGTTTTTATTTACGGTACCTTTAACGTTTTTATGGCTTTCCTTTTTTTACACCAGTAACCTTATTTTAAACTTTTTAATTGCGGTGCTTTTAAATTTAACTTTGGTGGTACTGGCAAAAATTCTAAATAAACTTCTGGGAATAGATAGCTTTGCGGTTATCGGAATAATTACCTTTGTTTCGTTGATTTTTGACCTTTTAAATCACCAGGAGTTAATCCGCCGCTCGGTTCTCGGTTACGACCCGATGGCCGGCGCCAGGTATTACGGGATTGGCAACGAGTATATGGGGGTTTTGGTAGGGGTTACTTTATACTTAGCAAGCTATTTTGGTACGCGTTTTAAGAAGAAAGCTTACGTTTTATATCCGCTTGCTTTTATTGCCGTTTATTTACTTATTTCCTCTCCCTCTTTTGGAGCAAACTTTGGGGGAGCTTTAACGGCGTTGTTTGGTTTTACCGTTTTTCTGGCGTTATTTTTAAACATCCGTTTTAACGTACGAAACGTGTTGATATTATTAGGAGCGGTAATGGCAGGTTTAATTGCGGTTTATACCTATGATGCATTTTTAAGCGCTAAAGCTCAGTCCCACGTGGCAAGGGCTATACAGGAAGTAAGGGCAGGTGGTCTTTCGGTTTTAGCGGGGATTATAATTCGCAAGGTAGGGATGAATATTAAACTTATTAAATACACTATCTGGAGCAGGGTATTTTTAACGAGCTTACTGGCTTTAGCGTTTTCGTTTTACCGACCTCCCGGTTATATGAACAGAATAAAAACGGAAATGCCGGTGTTTTACAAAGGGTTGGTGGCAATTTTAGTGGCAAGTGTTGCTGCTCTTATTTTTAATGATTCGGGTATTGTGGCGGCAGCTACTACTATGAATTACAGCGTTTTGCCGCTTTTATATCAAGTATTATTATTTGTACGGGAGGGAGAAAAATGATTTTAGGTAGAGCCTTAATAGCGGGGCAGGGTAAGTACGTGAAAATTAATGATGATAAGGTAGAAATTTTAAATGGGGACATTTTCGGCGAGATTAATTCCAGTGGAAAGATACTTTCGCTTACTGAGGTCAAATTACTACCTCCGGTATTACCGTCGAAAATTATCTGCGTAGGTTTAAACTACCGGGACCACATTGACGAATTTAAACACCAGTTGCCGGACGAACCGGTAATTTTTCTGAAGCCGCCTACCGCGGTAATTGGTCCTTTGGACGTAATAATATTACCTCAAGAGAGTCGGCGGGTGGACTATGAAGGGGAACTGGCTGTGGTGATTAAAAAGGAAGGGCGGAATGTTAAGGAGGAAGAGGCAAGGAATTTTATCTTGGGTTATACCTGTGCCAATGATGTTACCGCCCGGGACTTACAGCGGAAGGATGGACAGTGGACGCGGGGAAAATCGTTCGATACTTTTTGTCCCCTTGGACCGTGGATTGTTACCGAAATTGAGCCCGACAACCTTGGGATAGAAACTTATTTAAATGGGGAACTTCGGCAAAAGAGTAATACTTCTAAAATGCTGTTTCATCCCTATTTTTTGGTAAGTTTTATTTCTAAAATCATGACTTTAAAGCCCGGAGATGTAATTTTAACGGGAACCCCCAGCGGTGTTGGTAAACTTACTCATGGAGACATGGTTGAGGTAAAGATTTCGGGCATTGGAAGCCTAAGAAATTTTGTGAAAGCATAGAAAAAGCCATGAAATCTTAAAAATTTTTAAGGATAATAAAGAATTAACCAAAATTAAACGAAATTAATTCAGAAAATCTCTATTTTTTTATTGACAACAGGGATTTATGTGCTAAAATTTAATTTGATTGAATTAAGCCCATGTATACAAAGGGGGTTATAGTTTCCCAAAAATTATTTAAAGGAGGAAGTGCCGATGAATGCTTTAGGCCGTCATGTGATTGCCGAGCTTTACGGCTGCGGGTTTGACGTTTTAAATGACGTCAAAAGAGTTGAAGAAATCATGGTTAGAAGTGCTTTGGAAGCAGGTGCTGAAATTAGAGAGGTAGCATTTCATAAGTTCAGTCCGCAAGGGGTTAGCGGAGTGGTGGTCATTTCTGAGTCCCATCTTGCAATTCATACTTGGCCTGAGTTAGGTTACGCTGCTGTTGATGTATTTACCTGCGGGGATACAGTAGATCCCTGGGATGCAACAAATTACCTGGCAAAGGAGTTTGGGGCAAAGTACATGACGGCTAAGGAAACGAAGCGGGGCGTCATGGTTGAAGAGTTTGCCGAGAGTCAAGCCGTCAATTTATAGGAGGGATTTTTATTAGTACGTGTTTTAAACACGGTTAGCAAGCCTTACATGCCGGAGAAGGTATGTAGGGCTTATTTATTTAAATAATGGTGATTGCTAATAATTTTACGAAAGCTAACAGGAAAATGGGATAAAATAAAGAATAATAGTATAAGTGTGTATTATTTTGAGGAGGACTGTAAATGAGTGTTGCTGAAAGGGAACTTCATAAAGTGGCAGCGGAAATTACGGAGGTAATTGCTAAAAAACTTCGAAGTAACGTGGAACAATACGGTGAAATTTTGCCCGAGATTAAGGAAATGTCTGCTGTTAAAAAAAGAATTTTAGTTTGGTTAATAGTGGGGCAAAAGCTGGGGATTGAATGGACGAAGCTACTAAAATTAGCCGAAATATTTTCTTATATTTATCTTGCCCATGAAATTCACCGGCAGATTGGTGAAGAAGAGTATCACGGGGAAAGACAAAAAACCCAGTATCAGGTGTTAGTGGGCGATTTTATGTACGGTAACTTTTTTTTGGAGCTGGCCAATGCGGGACTTTTACAGTACTTAAGTTCTCTGGCCAGGTTAATTCTTGATTTAAATGAAGCGGCTTTAATTTATTCGGTGGAAGATAAATATAAAGAGGAGCGAATTTTTATGGGTCAGAGTCTGGCGATCCTGGGTGATTTAGCTAATGTACCAAAAGATACCCTGCAGGAACTTATTACCTTTGGAGAAAAAATTGGCGAATTTCTTTGTAACATTGAGGATGAAGGCTTTGACGGTTTAATAAAACTTCAAGAAATTATCGATAAAAGCAACGTTTTATCATAAAAGGAAGGGGTAATAAATTTTGAACAATTCCCGCCAAACTTCAAAAGAAGAGCTTGTTTATAATATTTTTTCGGCAATTGCTCATCGTTATGATTTATTAAATACGGTTTTAAGTTTTAACCGGGACAAAGCCTGGCGACGGTTTGCGGTTAAGGTATCGGGCTTATCCGCAGGGGGAAGGGGTTTAGATGTGGCCTGCGGCACGGGAATGTTTGCTATTGAACAGGCCCGGGTGGTAGGCCCGACAGGAGAAGTCGTAGGACTTGATTTTAACGAAAATATGCTTGAAGTTGCCAGGAAAAATATTGCCAGGTATTCCATGGAAAAAATAATTAAGTTAGTTCACGGTAATGCCTTAGCTTTACCTTTTCCGGACAACAGCTTTGATGTGGCGACTATTGGTTTTGCTTTAAGAAATGTACCGGATATTGAAAAAACAATATTGGAAATGAAAAGGGTAGTAAAACCCGGAGGCAGGGTAGTGAATTTAGAACTTGCCCATCCGACTTTTCCCGTGTTTAAACAACTGTACTGGTTTTACTTTGAAAAATTGGTGCCGCTATTGGGGAAATTGGGGGTAGGGGTGGAAGGTCCTTATTCTTACCTGCCCAACTCGGTAAAAAATTTTCCCCACCAGCAGGTTATCAAAAAAATGTTTGAGGATTTAGGTTTGGTGGATGTAAAATGCTACGAGCTTACCGGCGGAATAGTGGCGGTACATGTTGGCACTAAGCCGTATTAGAAAATTAAAGATTGGAGGTAGAAATTGATGGCGTTTCGGGACTTGCGAGAATTCATAGCAGAACTTGAAAAGCGGGGTGAGCTTAAAAGAATCAAAGTTCCGGTGTCACCGGAATTGGAGATAACCGAAATTACCGACCGGGTGTCAAAAGCCTATGGGCCGGCTCTTTTATTTGAAAACGTTTCGGGTTATGACATCCCGGTATTGATGAATGCGTTTGGCTCCTATGAAAGAATGAAATTAGCTCTTGGAGTTGAACGTTTTGATGATATCGGGGAAGAGTTTTTAAGCCTTTTAAATCCCGACGATATTCCGGTTACCATGTTTGAAAAGCTGAAAATGTTACCGAAGCTTGCCAGGTTGTCAAATTTTGCGCCTAAAATTGTTAAAAATGGTCCGGTAAAGGAAGTAATTATCAAGGATAACCCCGATTTAAATAAATTTCCAATATTAAAATGCTGGCCGCAGGATGGGGGAAGGTTTATAACATTACCGTTAGTCATTACCAAAGACCCGGAAACCGGAAGAAGAAATGTGGGCATGTACCGGATGCAAATTTATGACGGCAGGACAACCGGGATGCACTGGCATATGCATAAAGATGCGGCGCACTTTTACCAGAAGGCCAAGCGCCTGGGTAAGCCTTTAGAAGTTGCGGTAGCTTTGGGCGGAGATCCGGCAACCATTTATGCGGCGACCGCTCCGCTGCCACCGTCAATTGATGAATTTCTTTTTGCCGGTTTTATCAGAAAAGAACCGGTGGAATTGGTTAAAGCGGAGACGGTAGATTTGGAAGTTCCGGCCCATGCCGAAATTGTTATTGAAGGTTACGTTGATCCCGATGAACTGCGCTTAGAAGGACCTTTCGGGGACCATACCGGTTATTACAGCTTAACCGATTATTATCCGGTATTTCATGTTACAGCCATTACTCATAGAAAAAATCCCATTTACCCGGCAACAATTGTGGGTAAACCGCCGATGGAAGATTGCTATATGGCGAAAGCCACCGAACGAATCTTTTTGCCCTTTTTAAAGCTGCTGCTGCCGGAAATTGTTGATATTAACCTTCCCCTGGAAGGGGTCTTCCATAATTGCGCAATTGTCTCGATTAGAAAACGTTATCCCGGTCATGCCCGCAAAGTGATGCATGCTTTGTGGGGGCTGGGGCAGATGATGTTTACCAAAATGATCATCGTGGTGGATGAACATGTCAACGTCCAAAACCTTTCGGAAGTAATGTGGAAAGTGTTTAACAATATTGATGCGAAACGGGACTTAATGATTGTTGAAGGACCCCTTGATATTTTAGACCACGCATCTCCTCTGCCCAATTACGGTTCAAAGCTTGGCATTGATGCTACCAAAAAGTGGCCTTCCGAAGGTCACCCCCGACCCTGGCCTGATGATATCGAAATGGATCCGGAGATTAAGGCTTTAGTGGACCGGAAGTGGAGTGACCTCGGCCTTGACTAAAATTAAGATCTTTCTTGAAATGATCAGATTTGAACATACGCTGTTTGCTTTACCTTATGCTTATTTAGGGGCATTTTTGGCTTCCGGTGGTGTACCGAGTTTTAGGGATTTTATTTTCATTACTTTAGCTATGGTGGGCGCCCGGACTGCCGCCATGAGTTTAAACCGGTTGATTGACCGGCATATAGATGCTTTAAACCCCCGAACCCGGAACAGGGCCTTGCCCCGGGGGCTTATAAAAGTGTCGGAAGTATATATTTACACGGTACTTTCGTTATTGCTCTTTTTTTGGGCGGCGGCCAATTTAAAGCCGTTAGCTTTAAAGCTTCTTCCCCTTGCCTTATTTGTCCTGGTAATTTATTCTTATACTAAAAGATTTACCTGGGCATGCCACCTTGTTTTAGGCCTGGCCTTATCCTTTGCTCCTCTCGGAAGCTTTGTCGGGATTGAAGGGGCTATTCCGCGCCCGGCTTACTTTTTGGCTGCCGGGGTGTTATTTTGGGTGGCAGGTTTTGATATTATCTACGCTCTTCAGGATGCGGAGTTTGACCGGCAGCAGGGGTTATACTCCATACCCAGCCGTTTTGGGATAGAAAAGGCTCTAAAGATTGCCCGTGGATTTCACTTTCTAACTATCATCTTCTTTTTACTGGCCGGCATTGGTTTTGGCCTTGGGTTTTTTTATTATTTTGGTGTTATTGCCACTGCAGCTCTTTTGTTATACGAGCACTGGCTGGTCAAGCCTACCGATTTGTCAAGGGTTAATACGGCTTTTAACAATGTAAATATGATTATCAGCGTCTTAATGTTCGGTGTTACCGTTATTGATTTACTAATTTAATAAGGGAGTGGAAGGATGTTTGCTTTTACCGATAAAAATTTAGAAAAAATTTACGATAAAGTGGAGAAGGGTGAACGTCTTTCCTTTGCAGACGGGCTAACCCTTTTTAACTCCTCCGACCTTATAGGGATTGGTTATCTTGCCAATATTGTCCGGGAAAGAAAAAATGGCAATAAAGCTTATTTTATTGTAAACCGCCATATTAATCCCACCAATATCTGTGTGAATCGTTGTAAACTTTGTGCCTTTGGGGTGGACAAGGACTCTCCGGAAGCATACCAGATGAGCCTTGACGAAATTGAAGCGCGGGCTTTAGAGTCTAAAGATGATGGGATAAGTGAAATTCACATTGTAGGTGGTCTTCATCCCGATTTGCCTTTTGATTTTTACGTGGAGATGGTAAAGAGAGTTTCGAGAGCTTTACCCGGAGTGCATATTCAGGCTTTTACGGCGGTGGAAATTGACTACTTTTCTCGTATTTCCGGAAAGTCTTTGGAGGAAGTGCTGACAATTTTAAAAGATGCCGGCCTGGGCTCGTTGCCCGGCGGAGGTGCGGAAGTTTTTTCCGAGAGGGTTAGAAAGAGAATTTGCGAGAAAAAAATTTCCGGCGAACGCTGGCTGGAAGTCATGAGAACCGCCCATAAGCTTGGGCTTAGAAGTAATGCCACCATGCTTTACGGACATGTTGAAACCATTGAAGAAAGATTAAATCATTTAATTATGTTGCGGGAACTTCAGGATGAAACCGGCGGTTTTATGTCGTTTATTCCTTTAGCGTTTCATCCTAAAAACACCGGGTTAGAGGGTGAAGTTAAAACCTTAACTACCGGAGTTGAAGATTTAAAAATGCTGGCTATCAGCCGCTTAATGCTCGATAATTTTGACCACATTAAAGCTTTCTGGATCATGGTGGGACCAAAGCTTGCTCAAATTTCCCTTTCCTTTGGGGTGGATGATATTGATGGCACGGTGGTAGAAGAACGGATTACCCATGCTGCCGGAGCTACCACCTCTCAAGCTATGACCAAAAAGGAAATTCTGCACCTTATACGGGAAGCAGGAAGACAACCGGTAGAAAGAGATACCCTTTACAATGTGGTACGGGAGGATTTTTAATGAAATTACGGCTTGGACGGGTAAGCTACTTAAACTGCTTACCCTTATATTATCCTTTTGAGAAAAATGGTTTTGCGGAGGTTGAACTTTTTTCAGGTCCCCCGGCCGAGTTAAATCAACTTTTTTTAAAACACCGGTTAGACGTAACTCCCCTTTCCTCCATTGAATACGCCAGAAACTATCAAGAACTTTTAATCTTACCTGATCTTTCCATTGCCGCCGATGGTCCGGTACTGAGCGTGATGTTTTTTTACCGAAAAGAATTTTCCGGAAGAATTCAGGACATAAAAAAAGTTGGTGTAACCAGGGAGTCGGCAACATCGGTGGTATTATTAAAAATAATCTTAAAAGAACTTTTCGGGGCCCAACCCCAATATATACCCATGGATTTGGACATTGAATTTTTCCGCAAGACCGATTTGGACGGAGTCCTTTTAATTGGTGATAAAGCTTTAACGGGGTATTATCATTTACCCCAAAATTTGGAGGTTTTGGACCTGGGCGAAGCTTTTAAAAAACTTACCGGGTTACCTATGGTTTATGCGGTATGGGCGGTCCACCGGGAGACCTGCCAGAAAGAGCCTTTAAAAATTAAAAAGTTAAGCGAACTGTTTTTTCAGGCTAAAAATTACTCATATGCTCACTGGCAGGAAATGGTTGAATTTGGCAGTAGAAAATATCCATTTACTCCTGAGGAAATTGACGGGTATTTAAAAATTATTTCCCATGAACTCTCCGAGAGGGAGTTTGCGGGTCTTTTGGAGTTTTACCGCCTGGCTTCTAAGATAGGCGAAGCGCCGGCAGGGGTTTCGGTAAAGGTATGGAGGGAAGACGATTGGATGTAAAAAAAGTTTACGCCAAAATAGAAGCGGGGGAAAGGATAAGTTTTAGTGAAGGAGTTTTATTGTTTGAACAGGGAGATTTATACAACTTAGGGCGACTTGCCAACCTTGTCCGCCGTCGTCTGCATCCCGAAAATATCGTTACATTTGTGGTTGACCGTAATGTAAATTATACCAATATCTGCTCGACGGCCTGCAAGTTTTGTGCTTTTTATCGTCCTCCCGGTCATCCGGAGGGTTACGTTCTAAGTTTAGAAGAAATCTTTGCCAAAATTGAAGAGCTGGTTAACTTAGGGGGTACCCAACTCTTAATGCAGGGAGGTACCCATCCCGATTTAGGGCTGGAGTACTTTAAAAACTTGTTTTCCCGGATAAAGAAAAGATTTCCATCGATACAAATCCATTCCCTCTCCCCGCCGGAAATTGTGTACCTGGCTAAAAAAGAGGGCTTAAGCGTAGTAGAGGTTTTAAAGGAATTAAAAGAAAGTGGACTTCAATCGTTACCCGGAGGTGGAGCGGAAATATTATCCGACCGGGTGCGGAAGGAAATTAGTCCCAATAAAATTTCCGCGGCGGAGTGGCTGGAAGTAATGGAAACGGCTCATAGCCTGGGGATGAAGACTACGGCAACGATGATGTTCGGGCATGTGGAAAATTACGAAGACCGGATTATTCACCTGGAAAATTTGCGCCAATTACAGGATAAAACCCGCGGCTTTACAGCTTTTATACCCTGGTCGTTTCAGCCGGCCAATACAGCTTTGGCCCATCTCTTACCCGCTGGTGGGATGGATTACTTAAAGACGGTGGCAATTTCCCGGATTTATCTTGATAATTTTCCCAACATTCAAGCTTCCTGGGTCACTCAAGGGGCTAAAATAGCTCAATTAGCGTTATATTTTGGGACTAATGATTTTGGCTCAACTATGCTTGAGGAAAATGTGGTCCGGGCGGCAGGAGTTACTTATCGCATACCGATGAACGAAATAATCAAGACAATCCGGGAAGCCGGATTTATTCCGGCCAAGCGCAACACCCATTACGAAATTTTGGAAGTTTATGAGGAGTGAGCCGATGGCCTTGGAAAAATTACTGCGCTCCATTCCCAAGGTGGATGAGATTTTAAAAGCACCGGAACTTCAGGACCATTTAAACCGTTATCAGCGGGAGATTATTACCCGGAAAGTGCGGGAGGTCTTGGATGAACTCCGAAGCGAGATTGTCTCTGGCCAGCGGCAAAAGCCGCTGGAATTTCAGGAGGTTGTTAACTTAGCTCAAAGAAAGATTGAAAGCTTTTTTCTGCCTCCCTACCGGAGGGTAGTTAACGGTACCGGGGTGGTTTTACATACCAACCTGGGTCGGGCTCTTCTGGCCCCGGAGGCGGTAGAAGCTTTACGAAAGGTCTCGGGCAGTTACGGCAACTTGGAGCTGGATTTAAAAACCGGGAAAAGAGGTTCCCGTTACGACCACGTGGTGGAATATCTCTGCGAGTTAACCGGTGCTGAAGATGCACTGGTGGTGAACAATAATGCTTCGGCGGTAATATTAGCTTTAAGCAGTATGGCTTCTGGGAAAGAAGTGATAGTTTCCCGGGGCCAACTGGTGGAAATAGGCGGAGCTTTCAGGATTCCCGAGATAATGGAAAGAAGCGGGGCCATTTTAAAAGAAGTTGGTACCACCAATAAAACCCGGCTTGACGATTATCGAGCGGCTATTAATGATAATACCGGCCTTTTACTCGGGGTACATACCAGCAATTACAGAATTATTGGCTTTACTCAGTCGGTGGAAATTGCCGATTTGGTGCAGCTCGGAAGAGATAAGGGAATTCCGGTAATGTGGGACCTGGGAAGCGGCAGTTTGGTGGATCTAACCCCTTACGGATTACCGAACGAACCAACGGTGCAGGAAGTTCTGGCGGCGGGGGTGGATGTAGTTACCTTTTCCGGAGATAAACTTTTAGGTGGTCCGCAAGCGGGGATTATTGCGGGCAAGAAAGAGTTTATTTCCAGAATGAAAAAACATCCTCTTACCCGGGCTATTAGGATTGATAAAATGACCGTAGCAGCTTTGCAGGCAACCTTAATGCTTTACTTTGAAAGAGATTTTCTGACCAAAATACCGGTTTTACGGATGTTAACCGAACCGCCCGAAAAAATAAAAAAGCGGGCGCAAAAGCTTTATCGTAAACTTATAAGGGCCAAATTACCTGCGGAAATATCCCTGGATAAAGGTAAATCGGAAGTAGGTGGGGGGGCTTTTCCCGGAACCTATCTATCTTCTTACGTGATAAAAATTAACCCCCATCACCTTTCGGTGGAAAAATTAGCAAAAGCTGTCCGGGAAGAAAATCCTGCCCTTTTGGGAAGGATTGAGGATGATAAGTTTATCATCGATTTAAGAACGGTTCAGGAGGAAGAAATAGATTACTGCCAAAAATTACTGGAAAAGCATCTGGTGGGTGACCGGAAATGAAATACTTTATCATTGGAACCGCAGGGCATGTAGACCACGGAAAAACAGAATTAATAAAAAAGCTTACGGGAATAGATACCGACCGCTTAAAGGAAGAGAAAAAACGGGGAATTTCCATCGAACTTGGTTTTGCTCACCTGACCCTTCCTTCGGGGAAGAAAGCCGGGATCGTTGATGTTCCCGGGCATGAGCGGTTTATTAAAAATATGCTGGCCGGGGTTATGGGGTTTGACCTGGTGCTTTTAGTTATTGCAGCCGATGAGGGCATTATGCCCCAGACCCGGGAGCATATGGATATTTTAAAGCTCTTACGGATAAAAAAAGGAATCGTTGTGGTAACGAAGAAAGATTTAGTGGATGAAGACTGGTTAAATCTTGTAGTTGAGGATATCAAAGAATTTGTCAAAGGAAGTTTTCTCGAAAATGCTCCTATTATCCCCGTATCATCAATTACCGGGGAAGGGATTACAACTTTACTTGCGGAGATTGATCGGGTTGCGGAAGAAGTGGAGGAAAAATCCCGGTCCCATTATGCCCGCCTGCCCATTGACCGGGTTTTTACCATTGCCGGGTTTGGGACGGTCGTTACCGGTACCCTCTGGTCTGGGGAACTTACGGTAGGAGAAACGGTAGAAATTCTTCCCCGGGGGCTAACCAAAAAGATTAGAAACCTGCAGGTTCACGGGCAAAAAGTGGAGAGAGCTATTGCCGGCCAGAGGGTAGCGATTAATTTAGCGGATGTAGAGGTTAAAGATCTTGAACGGGGCGATTGGGTTGTAACTCTTGGCGTTTTAAAGCCCACCCGGTTGCTTGACGTTAAATTTACGGTTCTTGCTTCGCAAGAAAAGCCCGTTCACCACCGGCAGCAGATACGTTTTTATCTGGGAACGGCGGAGCGGCTGGGAAGGGTGCTGCTTTTAGACCGGGAAGAGTTAGAGCCGGGTGGGGAAGCTTATGCGCAAATAATGTTAGAGGATTCGGTAGTAGCCGACCGCTCTGATCGGTTTATCATTCGTTCCTATTCGCCTATGGTGACTATTGGTGGTGGACAGGTGTTAGATCCTTATCCTGCAAGAAAATACAAGCGTTTTCGGGCGGAAGTAATTGAAAATTTAAAAATTAAAGAAAAAGGAGAACCTGCGGAGTTAGTTTTAAACGTTCTTTTGCATAATCCAAAACCCATGGAACAAAAAGTTATTGAACAGAAAACCACCTTGCCTGCACCGACGGTAGAGGAAAGTATAAACAGATTACTCGCAGGCAACAAAATTTACCAATCAAGAGAAAAACTTTATTATGCGGCAGAAAATTATGCTAAGATCTTAACCAAAACAAAAGAGTTTTTACAGGCATACCACCGGCAATACCCGTTACGAATAGGAATCCCTAAAGATGAGTTAAAAAGTAAACTTTTTAATGATTTTACTCCGCGAGAGTTTTCAGCTTTTCTGGAAATTGCGGAAGAGAGAAAAGAACTAAAAGTAAGTGGAAATAAAGTAGCCTTACCTGACCACTTCCCGGAATTTACTGCGGAACTGGAAAAAGCAAAGGAAAGAATTATAAACTACTTTAAACAAGCTGCTCTAACACCGGAAAATCTAAAAGTTATTTTGCCCAATTTTAGTATTAAAGAAGATTTGGCGGTAGAGTTAATAAATTATCTGGTGGAGCAAGGGGAATTAATAAAGATTGACGAAGAAATATATTTAGACCGCCAGCATTTTGAAGAAGCGATGGTCAGGATTACGAAGCTTTTAAAGGAAAAAGGGGAAATAGTAATTGCCGATGTTCGTGAGCTTCTTGGTATTTCCCGTAAATATGCTTTACCGTTGTTAGAAACCCTGGATCAGCTAAAAATTACCCGGCGGCTTGGAGATAAGAGGGTTTTAGCAAGGAGGGATTAGATTGCGGAAAAAGAAGGTTTTTCGGGTAAAAAGACGTCCCCTGGAGATTTGTGAAAATTACTATGTTGTGAGCGAAAAGAAGGGAGATGGCCGTGGAGAACTCCCTTAAGTATTTAATTCTTTCTACCAGTCCGCGGATAGGGGGCAATAGCGATACCGCAGCCCGGTATGTGGAAACTCTCTTAAAGGCTAAAGGAGACGGGGTTTTCATAAACACTTTCCACAAAAAAATCAATCCTTGCTTTGGGTGTAATTTATGCAGCCGGGATGGGCGATGCGTGCAAAAGGATGACCTGACAGAAATTTATGAGTTACTTCCGCAAATTAATTTCCTGGTTATGGCATCTCCGATATATGCCATGGGGCTTTGTGCTCAGGCCAAAGCTATAATCGACCGGCTGCAACCTTACTGGGCGCAGAAGTACGTTTTAAAGCAGGCGGAAATGCTGCAAAAAAGGCGAAAAGGTTTGTATTTACTAACCGCCGGTACTAATTTTAACAACGTGTTTACCGGGGCGGAAATTACCTTGAGGTATTTAAGTAATGTTTTAGAAGTTGAGGAGTTTAAGATTGTTGGCTTTAAAAACTTGGAAGAAAAGGGCGAAATTCAAAAAGATCCCGGTAATTTTAACCGGATTTTAGAAGCTCTTAAGCAAATGGGGGTGTTATAAATGAGGGCAGCTTTTTCCTTAACGGTGGCTGAAGGAAAAAGGTTGATTGCCAAAGGTATTAAAAAACACCCGGCGATTGCCAAAGCTTTGAAGGAAGGGATTGTGGTTATTGCCGGAGGAACAACTAACGGCTATATCGTGGAAGAATTAACCGGCAGGGAAATTGAACGGGAATGGTATACGGCGGGGGTAATAACGCCCAAAGGACAGTGCGTAACCGACCCAGGCCGGAGGATTCCACCGGTGGTGCTGGAACGGGGTCAGTTATCGGAACTTAGCTGGCAGGAAGCTCTTGAAAAAATGGAACGGGATGATGTGTTTTTGAAGGGAGCCAATGCTATAGATGCGGAAGGATTTGCCGGAATCATTACTTCCGACTCCCGGGGAGGGACTATAGGCCGGGCTTACCCGCTAATTCGTGCCCGGGGCATACGGTTTATTATTCCTGCTGGTTTGGAGAAAATGGTGCCTTCGGTGAGGAAAGCAGCCGAATTTACCGGTATTTACACTATGGATAAAGCTTTAGGGCAAAAATTTGGCTATACAGTGGTTGGAGATGCCGAAATATTTACGGAAATTTCGGCTATAAAAGCTTTATATCCTGACATCGAAGTTGTGGTAGCGGGTAGCGGTGGTATAGGGGGAGCCGAAGGGGGAAAAACGTTTATTGTAGAAGGAAATGAGGATGAGGTAGGAGAATTATTAAATTTAATTAAAGCTCTTAAAGGAGAACCGGCGCTGAAAGATAGCAAGAGAAACTGTCCTTGCGATGTGCCCTGCGACCGTATAAGGAAATAAAGCCGGATTTAATCCGGTATTTTTAAGGAGGGGGAAGATGGAGTTAAAAGAAATTTTAAAGGGGAGAAGAAGTATTAGAAAGTTTAAAAAAGACCCGGTGCCGCGGGAGGTGGTGGAAGAGCTTTTAGAAGCGGCAATCTGGGCACCTTCCGGGAAAAACCGCCAGCCCTGGGAAATCTACGTGGTTGGTGGGGAAAAGCGGGATGAGCTTGCCAGGCTTATTGCTGAATCAGGTAAGCATATTAAGCCAAAATTAGAAGAACTTTTTCCGGAAAAAATCGTAAAAATTACCCTGCAGTTTTTTGAAAATGTTGGTGACGCGCCGGTAATTATTTTGTTTTACATTCCCAAATACGAATTTTCAGTTAACCATCTAATGAGTGGCTATGAACGTCATTATAATGAAGAAAATAGGATCGAAGCCATCATGAGCGTCTCGGCCCTGGTGGAAAATTTAATGCTTTTGGCTTATGAACGAGGGCTGGGGACGTGCTGGATGACCGGTCCCAGATATGTAGCCGATGAGATCGACCGTTTTTTGGGGGTTACCGATAAGGAATTCGTGTGTGCGGTGGTACTGGGGTATCCCGACCAAACTCCTCCTGTGCCGCCAAGAAAAACCGGAAAAATACAATTTATCGGCTTTTAATGGATGTTTAGAAAAAATCGTGTGGCTTGAGCTGCACGATTTTTTGTATTATCATTAATTTTCCGGGTAAATTATACAAAAAAAGAAGGTGGGATCGTGGTAAAAGACTTGGTTTATCCCGAGGGAATTTATCTTGATGAAATTATTGCTTATTACAGCAAAACCTGGGAATATTTACGGCCGTACTTGCAGGGACGGCCCTTTTTTGTCAAATTTTATCCCGAAGGGGTTGGCAGGGAAAGTTATTACGTGCGGGGGAAAATTGCCCATGCTCCCGGTGCTCTGGTTTATCATGAAAAAAGAATTAATGAAAAAACCAGTTTACTGGTTGAAGATTTTCCTACTTTGAAGTGGCTAATTGAGCAGGGTTGTATTGAAATGCACGGCCTTTTAGCAAAAGCCGGGCAGGAAAGATTTCCCGATTTGTTGCTTTTTGACCTTGATCCTTTTCCTCCTTCCGGATTTCGGGAGTGCGTGGAAGTTGCCCTGTTAATTCGGGAAGTCCTTAATTCGTATGGGTTAGAGGGTTATCCGAAGACTTCAGGATTAATGGGCCTGCATATTTTAGTACCGGTGATTCCGCGTTATAAAAACGAAACTCTGGTTAACATTGCTAAATTTATCGGAAGCCTGGTGGAAAAAGCTCATCCGCAAAGGGTTGCCCTGCAGGATTACCGGGCTGAAAGGGAAGGAAAAGTCTACCTGGATTACAGCCACAATCGATACGGTAAAACGATTATTCTGCCCTACAGTATTCGAGCTTTTGCCGGAGCGGGGGTTTCCACACCTCTTACCTGGGAAGAAATAAGCAGCGGTAAAATTAATCCCCTGGATTTTAACATTAAAACGATTCCTCAGAGGCTTAAAAAAGAGGGTGAGGTCTGGGATTTATTTTCCAGGCAGTATTCTTTAGAAGATTTATTAAAACTTCTTTAAAAAGGTTATAGAAAAATTTAGAAAAATATTTTAAAGTAAAGTAAGGTAATTTAAAAAATATTTTTTGGGGTTGATTTTTTGCAAAACAGCGATTATTATTTAACCTTAGCTTCTGTATACTATAATCAAAAACTTTTCCATTTAATTAAGGAAGGTATCCCGGTAGAAGAAATTGTAGTTAATCCGGAAAAAACATTAAAGGAATTTAGCTTTTCGCCCGCGGAAATCAATAACCTTACCCGGAAAATTTCTGAATTTAATCCCGAAAGGGTAAAGGAGCACTGCTCAAACCTGGGGATAAAGATTGTAACCTTTGGGGAGGAGCAGTATCCTGAGCGGTTACTACACCTGTACGACCCACCGGTGGTGTTATTTTGCTGGGGTAACCTGGAGCTTTTAAAAACGCCCATGGTTGGGATTGTTGGAGCGAGGCGTGCTTCATCCTACGGCTTAAAAGTTGCCAAAACTTTTGCCGAGGAAATAGCTGGAGCTGGGATCACGGTAATAAGCGGTTTAGCCCGGGGAATCGATGGTGAAGCCCACCGGGGGGCGGTAAGGGCGGGAGCAACGGTGGCGGTTTTAGGTTCGGGAATTGATGTACCTTACCCCCGGGAAAATGAAAAACTTTACCGGGAGATAATCAAAAAAGGATTAATCATCTCGGAGTTTTTACCGGGAATGATGCCCTTACCTTACCTTTTTCCCGTTCGTAACCGCTTAATTGCAGCTCTGGCCGAAGGTATTGTGGTAGTGGAAGCTGCCTTAAAGAGCGGAAGCCTGATAACCGCCAGGATTGCCCTTGAGTTGGGAAGAGAAGTATTTGCTGTTCCGGGGATGATAACTTCACCTTTAAGTGCTGGCACTAATCTTTTATTAAAAGATGGGGCCAGAATTGCTTTAAAAGGAACGGAGGTTCTTGAGGAACTTGGATTTGGCACGTTATTTGGTAATGGTTTTGAAGTTCAAAGATCAAAGCCAGAAGCGTTCGGTCTTGCCGGAAAAATTTTAGAGGTTTTAGTAAATGAGGATTTAACCGCGGAAGAGGTAGCTTATCGCTTAAATGTCCAGGTTTCAGAGGTATTAAGAGAAATTTCCTTCCTGGAGATTAAAGGTTTTGTGAAAAAGCAAATTGGAGGTAAGTTTACCAAAGTTTAAGAGGTGATTTTGATTTGAAAAAATTAGTGATAGTTGAGTCTCCAGCAAAAGCTAAAACTATCGGAAAATTTTTGGGCAAAGAATATGTGGTAAAAGCTTCCATGGGACATATCCGGGATCTACCCACCTATCGTTTTGGAGTAAATATTGAAAAAGATTTTGCGCCTACCTACGAAATAATCCGGGGTAAAAAAGAGCTTATAAAAGAATTAAAAGAAGAAGCGGCCAGGGCGGAAAAGGTCTACATAGCTTCTGACCCGGACCGGGAAGGGGAAGCCATTGCCTGGCACGTAAAGGAAGTACTGGATTTAGAAGATAATGGAGACCTTAGAATAGAGTTTAATGAAATTACCAAAGATGCGGTTTTACAGGCAATTGCCAATCCCCGGGGAATAGATTACAACCGGGTTTACGCCCAGCAAGCCCGGAGGATCTTAGACCGGATTGTCGGTTATAAATTAAGTCCCCTGCTTTGGCGAAAAATCAAAAAAGGATTATCGGCCGGACGGGTGCAATCGGTAGCGGTTAGGCTTATTTGTGAACGGGAAGAAGAAATTGAAAAATTTGTACCGGAGGAATACTGGAGTTTAACGGCTCATCTTGAAGCGGAAAAGAAAAAGTTTAAAGCAAAGCTTTCTAAATACCAAAATCGCAAAATAGAAATAAAAAATAAAGATGAAATGGAGCGGATTATTACTGAGGTTTCGCAAAGGGATTTTAAAGTTGTTAAAATCACGAAAAAGCTTACCAAAAAATCTGCTCCGGAGCCTTTTATTACCAGTACCTTACAGCAGGAAGCGTCGAAAAGGTTGAACTTTTCGGCCAAAAAAACCATGCAAATTGCCCAGGCCCTTTACGAGGGACTGGAAATTGGCGAATACGGAGTTACCGGTTTAGTAACCTATATCAGAACTGACTCTACCCGGATAGCGGAAGAGGCGAAAGCAAAAGCAGCAGCATATATTAAAAATGTTTTTGGCGAAGAATATGTAGGAACTGAGAAAAAGACCAAAGCTCCGAAGGGGAAAATTCAGGATGCCCATGAAGCCATCCGGCCTACCGATATAGAAAAAGACCCGGAAAAAATTAAACAATACTTAACTCCCGATCAGTATAAACTTTATAAATTAATCTGGGAACGATTTGTGGCCAGTCAAATGAGCGAGGCTCAGTATGACGTGACTACGGTGGAGATTGAAGCGGGAGATTATTTATTCAGGGCGACGGGGTCAATCCTTAGATTTCCTGGTTTTACCAAGATCTATCAGGTAGAGGAAGAGGAAGGGGAAGAAAAGGAGAAATTACCTCCTTTAATGGAAGGGCAAATCTTGACCTTGCTAAAGCTTGAGCCAAAGCAGCATTTTACCGAGCCCCCGCCACGGTATACCGAAGCTACTTTAATTAAAGCTTTAGAAGAAAAGGGAATTGGGCGACCGAGTACTTACGCGCCTATCTTGGAAACTATCTTAAAACGGGGCTACGTGGAAAAAGATAAAAAGCAATTAAAACCCACCGAACTTGGCCGGATAGTTGTAGATTTACTAAAGGAACATTTTCCGGACATTATTGATGTGGAATTTACCGCTGAAATGGAAGAAAAACTTGACCAGATTGAAGAAGGAGAAAAAAATTGGATTGAGGTTTTAAGAAGTTTTTACGAACCATTTAATGAAACTTTGCGGCAATCTTACGAAAAAATTGAAAAAATCATCCTGCCATTAGAGGAGACGGAGGAAAAATGTCCTAATTGTGGAAGAAACTTAGTAGTCAGAACCAGTCGCTTTGGCAAGTTTTTGGCTTGTCCGGGTTATCCCGAGTGTAAATTTATTAAACCTTTTGTGCAAAAAACCGGTGCTACCTGTCCCCAGTGCGGTGGTGAAATCATAGTTAAAAAATCAAAGAAAGGACGGGTTTTTTACGGTTGTTCCAATTATCCGTCCTGTGACTTTGTTAGCTGGGATCTGCCCAGCAGCAAAAAATGTCCCAATTGTCAAAGTGTTATGGTAGAAAAACGACCGAAGAAAAAGCCACCGTACCTTCTCTGTACCAACCCTGATTGTAAGCATACGGAGCCGTTGGAGGAAGTACAATGAAAGAAGTTGATGTGGTTGGGGCCGGGCTTGCCGGTGCTGAAGCTGCCTGGCAGCTGGCCAAAAGGGGAATTAAAGTACGGTTATTTGAAATGCGCCCGAAAAAATTTACTCCGGCGCACCAAACTCCCTTTTTTGCCGAATTAGTGTGCAGTAATTCTTTAGGGGGTATAAATTTAGACAATGCAGCGGGGTTATTGAAAGAGGAGTTACGGTTTTTGGATAGCCTTGTTATAAAGGTGGCTGATAGAAACCGGGTTCCCGCGGGCAATGCTCTGGCCGTTGACCGAAATTTATTTGCGGAAGAAGTAACCTTAAGGCTTTCCTACCACCCATTAATAGAAGTTATACGGGAAGAGGTTGTAGATATTAACCCCGAAAGAGTTACGGTAATTGCTTCGGGCCCCTTAACCTCAAAAGCTTTAGCTGAGAATTTAAAAAAATACCTGGAAAGCGATTATCTTTACTTTTTTGATGCGGTAGCTCCTATAGTCGCCGGTGAAAGCCTGGATATGGAAAAATTGTTTTTTGCCGGGCGGTACCAGCAGGATAAGGACTACTTAAATGCTCCAATGAATGAAGAAGAGTATCTGAGGTTTTATGAAGCGTTGATTACTGCTGAACGGCATCCTTTAAAACCTTTTGAAAAAGACATTTATTATGAAGGTTGCCTGCCAATAGAAGTTATCGCTTCAAGGGGTAAAGATACTTTGAGGTTTGGCCCTCTAAAACCTAAAGGGATTATTGATCCAAGAACCGGAAAAGAACCGTATGCGGTAGTCCAATTACGCCGGGAAAATTTAGCAGGGGATTATTATAATCTGGTAGGTTTTCAAACAAATCTTACCTGGAAGGAACAAAACCGGGTTTTTCGCCTGATACCCGGTTTGGAAAATGCCGAATTTATTCGCTTTGGAGTGATGCATAAAAATACATTTATCAACTCTCCCGCTTTATTAACTCCTTATTTAAACTTGAAAAAATATCCCCGATTGTTTTTTGCCGGTCAGATAACCGGCGGGGAAGGGTATGTGGCAGCGATAGCTACCGGGGCTTGGGCCGGAATTGCCGCTTCCGGGATATTTGGGAAAATGCCCGAGCCGTTACCGGAAACCACCATGTTAGGCGGGCTCATACGTTATTTAAACACTGCCCCGGTAGATAACTTTCAGCCGATGGGAGTAAATTTTGGCTTGGTAAAACCTCTGGACCGAAAAATAAAAAACAAAAAAGAAAGGTATAAGCTTTTAGCTGAAAGAAGTTTAAAAGATTTAAAAAGGTGGCTTGCGGTCAATGGCTGAGGAGCTTAAAGCTTTTTTAAATTATTTATTACTTGAAAGAAATTATTCCCCGAATACCATTGCCGCTTACGAAAGGGATATTTTAGATTTTCAAGAATTTTTACAGGGAAAAAGTTTTTTAACGGTAAATGAAGTGGATTTAAAGCGGTTTTTGGTAGACATTCTGAGGAAAAATCGTAGCCGGAGAACGGTAGCCCGAAAAATGGTTGCTCTCAGATCTTTTTACCGTTTTTTAAAAAGAAACGGTTTTATCAAAGATAATCCAGCGTTAAGCCTTGAAATCCCCAAGATTCCCAAAACATTGCCGGAAGTTTTAACGGTGGACGAAGTGTTTAAAGTGATTGAAGGCCAGGAAAACTCCACACCAGCAGGTATGCGCAATAGAGCGCTCCTGGAGTTGTTTTACGGAGCAGGTTTAAGAATTGGGGAAATTGCGGGTTTAACGTTAAACGACCTTGATTTAACCCAGGGTTATGTACGGGTTACCGGTAAGGGACGAAGACAGCGGATTGTCCCCTTGGGAAAATACGCCTTAGACAGCTTAAGGTTGTATTTGGAAGTAGGAAGACCGGCTCTTAAACCCCAATCGGAAAAGTTGTTCCTTAATCAGCGGGGTATGGGCTTAACTGTACGGGGAATTCGCTTTCTGATTTCGCAGATTGTTAAAAAAGCGGGGCTCAATCGAAAAATCACCCCCCACACCTTTCGCCACAGTTACGCAACTCATCTCTTAGAGGGGGGAGCGGATATCAGGGCTGTGCAGGAATTGCTGGGCCATAGACGCTTGTCAACCACCGAAGTGTATACCCACCTCAGTAAGGAGCGGTTAAGGGAGGTTTACCTTAGAACCCATCCGCGAAACAGGGAGGAGAAAAATGATGTTTGAAGGAACCACAATTGTGGCGGTAAAGCGAGGCGGAGAAGTAGCCATTGGCGGTGACGGTCAGGTTACTTTCGGGCAGCAGACGGTTATCAAACGACGGGCAAATAAAATAAGGAAACTATATCGGGGTAAAGTTCTGGCCGGATTTGCTGGTGCCGTTGCCGATGCCTTTACTTTATTTGATTTATTTGAAAAAAAACTTGAGGAAAGTCAGGGTAATCTTACCCGGGCAGCGGTGGAACTGGTAAAAACCTGGCGCACCGATAAATTTTTACGCCGACTGGAAGCCATGCTCTTAGTGGCGGACAGGGAAAGGATACTGCTAATATCCGGTACCGGTGAGGTAATTGAGCCGGATGATGGAGTTTTAGCTATAGGTTCGGGTGGAAATTATGCTTTAGCGGCGGCCCGGGCTTTACTTAATCATACCAATTTATCAGCCCGGGAAATAGTGATAGAAAGTTTAAAAATTGCCCAGGAAATCTGTGTTTATACCAATGATTTTATTACGGTGGAGACCATTGGAGGTGAATAATTTGGAAAATTTAACTCCCCGGCAAATAGTTGAGTATTTGGATAAATATATAATAGGGCAGGAAGCGGCCAAAAAAGCGGTGGCGGTAGCCTTAAGAAACAGGTATCGAAGAAAACTTTTGCCTCCCCACTTAAAAGATGAAATTATACCCAAAAACATTTTAATGATCGGGCCCACCGGTGTGGGTAAAACCGAAATAGCCCGGAGACTGGCGAAATTAATTAAAGCTCCTTTTGTGAAGGTGGAGGCCACGAAATTTACCGAAGTAGGTTATGTTGGCCGGGATGTCGAAGGGATGATTCGGGATTTGGTGGAGACTTCCCTCAGGATGGTGCGGGAAGAAAAGATTAAAATGGTGGAGGATAAAGCTTATAATTTAGCGGTAGAAAGGCTTTCCGAAATTATGATCCCCAATCCCAAAAAGGACAATATAAAAAATCCTTTTGAAATGTTTTTTGGCGGTATCCGGGAGGACACAGCTAAAACGGACCCTGCTTATGATGAATTAAATTATCGCCGGCGGGAACTTCAGGATAAAATAAAAAAGGGTTTTTTGGATAATGAAATGGTCGAGATTGAGGTTGAAGAGCAAAAAACTCCCATGGTGGAGGTTTTTGGCGTCGGGGGTATTGAAGAAATGGGGCTAAACTTTCAGGATATTTTGGGTGGCCTGATTCCTCCCCGACGGAAAAAACGGCGGGTCACGGTAAAAGAAGCTCTGAAAATTTTAACGCAACAGGAAGCCCAAAAATTAATTGATATGGATGAAGTGCAACGGGAAGCCATCAAAAGGGCAGAGGAAGACGGCATTGTCTTTTTGGATGAAATCGACAAAATCGCTTCCACCGGCAATACCCATGGTCCCGATGTTTCCCGGGGAGGAGTGCAGAGGGATATCTTGCCCATTGTGGAAGGCTCAACGGTTTTAACCAAATACGGGCCGGTGAAAACCGATCATATTTTATTTATAGCGGCCGGTGCCTTTCATATGAGTAAGCCTTCGGATTTAATACCGGAACTGCAGGGGCGCTTTCCCATTCGGGTGGAATTAAAGAGTTTGACCGTGGAAGATTTTAAAAAAATCCTTACCGTTCCGGAAAATGCCCTTACCAAACAGTATATTGAGTTACTGGCTACCGAAGGGGTTAACTTGAAATTTACTGAAGATTCCCTTGAAGAAATTGCAAAAATGGCTTATACTGTAAACGAACGGAATGAAAATATTGGTGCAAGGCGGCTTATTACGATTTTAGAAAAAGTTCTCGAAGATTTGTCGTTTAACGCTCCGGAGATGTGGGGGCAAACGGTGGTAATTGACCGGAAGTTTGTCCAGGAAAAGTTAAGTGAAATAGTTCACGATGCCGATTTATCAAGGTATATTTTATAAACGCAAATATTTTAATTTTAGTAAGGAGGAAATGGGATGAGAACACTTTTGGAAAAAACTCGGAGCATCAACCGTATATTGCAGAAAGCAGCAGGAAATCCGGTGGATTTTGAGGAAATTGCTCAGGTTCTTTCCGAAAATATCAACTGTAACGTATATATCGTAAGCCGGAAAGGGAAAATTTTAGGACACGCCTTTTTTAAAAATTTCACCTGTGATATTATGCGGCAGGTAGTGGAAGAAACCGAACGGTTTCCCGAAGATTACAATGAAAATTTTCTTTTGAAAATTACCGAAACCCATGCTAACTTCTGCCAGAAAGCTAATGCCTGCGTTTTCTTTCAGGATGTGCAATGCATTTCCCAAAACAAGGTAATGACCGTTGTTCCCATTGTTGGAGGTGGGGTACGTTTAGGTACCCTGGTATTAGCCAAATTTGATGAATCCTTTACCGATGGCGATTTGGTCCTGGCTGAATACGGGGCTACGGTTATCGGTATGGAAATTCTGCGGGCCCAGGCGGAGAAAGTGGAAGAAGAAGCCCGGAAAAAAGCAGCGGTCCAAATTGCCCTGGCTACCCTTTCTTACTCCGAATTGGATGCCATTAAGCATATTTTTGAAGAGTTGGATGGGGACGAAGGCCTGTTAGTTGCCAGCAAGATTGCCGACAGGGTGGGAATAACCCGTTCGGTAATTGTCAATGCCCTGCGTAAATTTGAAAGTGCCGGGGTAATTGAATCAAAATCCCTGGGGATGAAAGGTACTTACATTAAGGTTTTAAATGATCACCTTTTTGAAGAATTAGAAAAACTAAATAGTTAAGAATTATAACTTGCTCCTTGCAGGGAAAAATAAATTGTGATACAATCTTTAACGGTGTCGAAAACGCACTCCCGGCGACCGGCTAAAGGGTGCCAGCGATGGTCTTTAGCCTGGATGAACCGGGCGGAGGAAAAAACCAGAAGGAGGATTCTTAAATGGCTGTAATTTCCATGAAGCAACTTTTAGAAGCGGGGGTTCATTTTGGTCATCAGACCCGGCGCTGGAACCCCAAAATGGCGGAGTATATCTTTACCGACCGGAACGGGATTTACATCATTGACCTGCAGAAAACCGCCAAGAAGTTAGAGGAAGCTTATAGCTTTGTTAAAGAATTGTCGGCGCAGGGTGGTACGATTTTATTCGTAGGAACAAAGAAGCAAGCGCAGGATGCCATCAAGGAAGAAGCTGAACGTTGCGGAATGTTTTACGTAAATCAACGGTGGCTTGGAGGTACCCTTACCAACTTTAAAACCATTAGAAAACGGGTAGAAAGGCTTATTGAAATTGAAAAAATGGAAGAAGAAGGAGCTTTTTCTGTACTTCCCAAAAAAGAGGTAGCAAAAATTTTAAAAGAAAAGGAAAAGCTCACCCGATTTTTATCGGGTATAAAAGAAATGAAAAAATTACCCGATGCATTGTTTGTGGTTGATCCACGGAAAGAAAAAATTGCCGTTGCGGAAGCCCGGAAACTTGATATTCCAATTGTGGCTATTGTGGATACTAACTGTGATCCCGACGAAGTGGATTACGTAATTCCCGGGAACGACGATGCTATCCGGGCGGTAAAGTTAATTACTTCCAAAATTGCTGATGCGGTAATTGAAGGCCGTCAAGGCGAGCAATATGCGGAATAAAAGGTAGGGATTAAACCCTACCTTTTTTATGAACAAAAAATAGGTTGTAAGATTTTGCCCTATCGGGCATAATTTTTATGGGTACTATTAAAAATTTAAAGGAGGTACATAAATGATAACTTCACAAATGGTTAAGGAGCTCCGGGAAAGAACCGGTGCGGGCATGATGGACTGCAAGAAAGCGTTAGAGGAAGCCAACGGTGATATGGAAAAAGCAATTGAAATTTTACGGCAAAAAGGATTAGCCGCGGCGGCGAAAAAAGCTGGTCGGGTTGCTACCGAAGGGGTTGTTGAAGCATATATCCACGGTGGCGGGCGGATTGGTGTTTTAGTAGAAATCAACTGCGAAACCGACTTTGTGGCGAAAACCGATGAGTTTAAAGCTTTTGCCCGGGATATTGCTATGCAAATTGCTGCAGCCAAACCCGAGTATGTACGACGGGAAGATGTGCCGCAGGAAGTCATTGAAAAAGAACGGGAAATCTTAAAGGCTCAGGCCTTAAATGAAGGTAAACCGGCAAACGTGGTAGAAAAAATGGTGGAAGGTCGTCTGGAAAAGTTCTTTAAAGAAGTCTGTCTTTTGGAACAGCCCTTCATTAAAAATCCCGATATTACCGTAAAAGACCTTCTGACCGAGAAAATTGCGAAGATTGGTGAAAATATCAACATTCGCCGTTTTGTTCGCTTTGAATTGGGCGAAGGTTTAGCCAAGAAAGAAGAGGATTTCGTTGCCGAAGTAGCGGCGGCAATGAAGGTTAATAAATAATTATTTTCACAAGGGTGAACTTTTACAGGATTTTTTCTACATTTGTAGAATTATCATTGTCAGGAACTGGAGGTAAAAACGTGCCTTCACCTAAATATAAAAGGGTAGTTTTAAAGTTGAGCGGTGAAGCATTGGCCGGTGAAAAAGGATACGGAATTGATCCGGAGGTTGTAAATTCGATAGCCGGCCAAATTGCGGAGATAATAAAGGAATTTGGGATACAGGTTGCTGTGGTTGTTGGTGGGGGGAATATCTGGCGGGGTCTTTCCGGAAGTGCTAAAGGCATGGACAGGGCTACCGCCGATTATATGGGAATGTTAGCTACGGTAATAAATTCTTTAGCCCTGCAGGACGCGTTGGAAAAGCTCGGCATTGATACCCGGGTCCAAACGGCAATTGAAATGCGGCAGATTGCCGAGCCTTATATTCGGCGGCGGGCCATACGTCATCTGGAGAAGGGCCGGGTAGTTATTTTTGCAGCTGGTACCGGTAATCCTTATTTTTCCACCGATACCACCGCAGCCTTGCGTGCGGCCGAAATTGAGGCGGATGTTATTTTAATGGCGAAAAGAGTAGATGGCGTGTATGATTCTGACCCCTTGAAAAATCCCAATGCACAAAAATTTGATGAATTGGAATATATTGAAGTTCTAAATCGCGGCCTGGGAGTAATGGATTCCACCGCTACCTCCCTTTGTATGGATAATAATATTCCGCTCATTGTTTTTAATCTCGAAGTCCCTGGGAATATCAAGCGGGTGATTTTAGGGGAGAATATTGGCACCATAGTTGGGGGTGAGCGCAAGTGATTCAGGATATTTTAAAGGAAGCCCAGGATCACATGCAAAAGGCAATTGAAGTTTTAAAAAAAGAATTTGCTACCATGCGGGTAGGCAGGGCTACTCCGGCATTATTAGAAAAAGTAGTTGTGGATTACTATGGGACCCAGATGCCGGTCAATCAATTGGCTACCATTTCCGCTCCCGAACCCCGCTTACTGGTAATCCAGCCCTGGGATAAAGGAGCTCTGGGGGCAATTGAAAAAGCTATTCTGAAATCGGATCTCGGTATAACCCCCACCAATGATGGAAGTGTAATCCGGCTTGCTATTCCTCCCCTTACGCAGGAGCGCCGCCAGGAACTGGTGAAGGTGGTCCGGAAAAAAGCTGAAGAAGCGCGGGTGGCAATTCGCAATATTCGGCGGGATGCTAACGACCAGATTAAGGACCTGGAAAAAGAGAAAGTTATTTCCGAGGATGAAGGAAAACGCGGTCAGGAGGAAGTTCAGAAACTAACCGATAAGTTTATTAAGTCGGTAGATGAGCTCTTAAAAGCTAAAGAAGATGAAATATTGAGTATTTAGCTATGGAACGGGAACTGTTAGGTGTTGATTGCGAAACCGGGCTAAGGAAAATTTTAAAGGAAAATTTAAAATGGGAGATAGTTATCACTTCTCCGCCCGGTAAGTATTTTCCAAAGGGTGACCCTCGAATTTTACAAATAAAAAGGGGAGAAACCGAGGGAAGAATCGTAATCGGTTTTACCGATTACGAGAAAGGAGGTGCAATCGATGGCTTATAGAATTACCGAGGAGTGCCTGGCTTGTGGGACCTGCATGGATAGCTGCCCCCATAATGCCATCGTGGAAGGTGATATTTACAAAATCACCGATGCTTGCCAGAACTGCGGGACTTGCGTTGAAGCTTGTCCGGTAGGTGCCATTGTGGAAGAGTAATTTAAACATAAGACCCCCTCTTAAAAGAGGGGGTTTAGTCATTTTTAGGGAAGTAATTGGAAATTGTCTTTTATGAAAGAAGTTTATACGATATAATATAAAAGTACAAAAGATATTGGACATGGAGTTTAAGCTTTTCTGGAGGCGAACGATGGATTTTAACATATTTCGCAAGAAAAACAATCAAATAGATTTAAGCGACCTCGATTTCAGAAAAATGCCCCGGCATATTGCCATTATTATGGATGGTAACGGACGGTGGGCTAAAAAACGAGGAATGCCGCGCTACTTTGGCCACCGGGCCGGGGTAGAAACGGTTCGGCGGGTGGTAAAGCTCTGCGCCAAACTAAACGTTCCCTACCTCACCCTCTATGCTTTTTCTACGGAAAACTGGAGGCGTCCGCAGGAAGAAGTTAATGTTTTGATGAACCTTTTAGTGGAGTATATTGAAAAGGAGACCGATGAGCTAAACCGGGAAGGGGTGAGGCTCACGGTAATAGGAGAAATTTCCGAACTTCCGGAAAAGGCCCGGATAGCCTTAACCCAAGGTATAGAAAAAACTCGGAATAACAACCGTTTAAATCTAATCTTGGCTTTAAATTACGGAGGCCGAAGGGAAATTGTGGAAGCGGCTAAGAAGATTGCTCACGAGATAAAGGATGGAAAATTATTGCCGGAACAGATCAATGAAGAAGTTTTTGCCAACTACCTCTATACCCGGGAAATCCCCGATCCCGATCTTTTAATTCGACCGTCGGGGGAAATTCGCATCAGTAATTTTCTGCTCTGGCAAATTGCCTACAGTGAAATCTGGCTTACAGATGTTTTATGGCCGGATTTTTCCGAAGAACATTTGCTGCAGGCAATTAAAGACTACCAAAAACGCGAACGGCGCTTTGGCGGCGTAAGTTACCCGTAAGGAGAAGTGATAGATGTTAAGTTATCGGATTATTACTGCCCTTGTTGCTCTGCCCGGATTTTTAATGGTTGGCTACTTAGGCGGAGTTTACCTTAAGGTTTTAACCGCTTTAATGGCGTTAATAGGTTTTTATGAACTATACCGGATGTTTTTAACGAAAGAGCTTAAACTTTATGCCCCCCTTGCCTATTTCTTGCTGTTGCTTGGCTTTTTTGATTTGGTTTCCAGAGAAATTCTTCCCTATTTCTTTTTCATTGCTACGGGCATTTATTATTTGGTCAAGCACCAAAAGCACAATATCATGGAATTTTTTTATACCTATACCGGTTTAATGTATGTTTTTTTATTTATTTTTCTTTATGAAATTAGAAACACCCCTCCGGGGTTTCGACTGTTTTTGTTTTACTTTCTGCTAATCTGGGCTAACGATACTTTTGCCTACTTTATTGGAAAAAAATTTGGCAGGAGGAAAATTGCACCGGCTTTAAGTCCAAAAAAAAGTGTGGAGGGGGCTTTGGGAGGGTTAATAGGAGCTTTATTAATCGCGCTCTTTTACGGTAACTTTGTTTTAGGAAGCTTTACCCTGCTGCCGCTTGCCTTTGTTACTGCTCTGGTAGCTCAGGCGGGGGATTTTTTTGAATCGGCTATCAAGCGTTTTTCTGGAGTGAAAGACTCGGGAGAAATTTTACCCGGACATGGGGGGATACTGGATAGATTTGATGGGGTACTGCTTTCCGCGCCGGTTTTTTACTATCTTTATTTATTATTTAATTAGGGGTGGATTATGGAAAATTGGAAAAGGTACGGCATTTATTTTTTGGGGCTTCTGGCCGGGATTTTAGGCCTGTGGCTTATCTATAAAATATCGGTGCTCTACTTGTTGCCGTTTATTATTGGCATATTTATTGCAATAATTTTGGAGCCAATGGTAAGTTATCTTGAGAGAAGATTTAATCTCAAGCGGGCTATTGGTACGGGCCTTTCTCTGACAATATTATTAATACTTTTTTTAACGGTTATCTCTTCTTTTTTGGTAAAACTTGTTACCGAGTTGTACCGGTTAGCCAATTACGTACCGGATATGCTAACCAATATCAAAGACCAGGTTACTTTTATGATTGCCGGGGGAAACCGTTTTCTGGGTAAACTTCCCCCTTCTCTGGCGGACTCGATTAAACAAAATGCCGAAAAGTTATTAGACCAGATGGTGGAAGTAGGAAAGAACTTTTTTACCGGCATTTTTGTTGGCCTGGCTCAGGTACCTGAATTTATTATTATTTTACTCATTGCTTTAATAGCTGCTTATTTTTTCAGCAAAGATTTACCACAGTACCAGCGGTTAATTTTTAATATGCTACCGGAAAACTACCGGCAAAAAAGTGAATATGTTTTTCAGGAAGCGATAGCTGCAGCTTTAAGATTTTTAAAAGCTCAGGCAATTTTAGTAGGAATATCAACCATTCTTACCATTTTTGGTCTTTATTTAATCGGCGCAGATTACCCCCTTACCCTGGGTTTAATAATTGGATTTTTGGATTTGGTTCCGATTGTGGGTCCGAGCCTGATAATTTTTCCCTGGGCGGGAATACTGCTGATTCAGGGAAAATATTTGATGGCGGTCGAAATTCTCATTCTCTATTTGGCTATTTCTGCCTTTAGAAAAGTGGTTGAAGCTAAGGTTGTGGCAGAGAACCTTGGTTTGGATCCATTAGCAACTTTAATTTCTATGTACGTAGGTTTAAAGCTTATGGGGGTCCTGGGTATTGCAGCAGGTCCGATTATTCTTTTAATAATTAAAGCCTTAATTGATGCGGAAATAATTAACTTACACAAAAAATAAAGTGCTGGAGGAAATATGAAAAGGATCGTTATTTTAGGAAGCACCGGCTCCATTGGCAGGCAGTCTTTAGAAGTTATCGAGTTTTTTCCCGATAAATTTTCTGTGGTAGCCCTGGCTGCGGCAAAAAACGGTAAGCTTTTGTTAGAGCAGTGCCTGCGCTTTAAGGTAAAGTACGCTTTTTTAGCCGATGAAGAAAGTTATAAAACTTATTACCGGGAGTTTAAAAACCACGGAATACATCTTACTACTGGTAACAAAGAACTGCTGAATTTGGCTTTATTACCCGGGGTTGATGGCATCATAACGGCGATTCCCGGTACTGTCTGTTTGCTTCCTACCATTGAAGCTTTAAAAGCAGGAAAAATAATTTATTTAGCCAATAAAGAAACAATGGTTGCTGCTGGAGAAATAATTACCCCCCTGATGAAGTTAGGGGAAAATCTTTTGCCGGTGGATAGTGAGCATTCGGCCATTTTTCAGGCTCTTAGAGGAGAAAAATTAGCGTGGGTGAAGAAACTCCTCATTACCGCCTCCGGGGGGCCTTTTAGGGAATACACCATGGAACAGTTAAAAAATGTTACCGTGGCAGATGCTTTGAAGCACCCCCGCTGGAAAATGGGCAATAAGATTACCATTGATTCGGCGACTTTAATGAATAAGGGATTGGAGATAATCGAAGCTCACTTTTTATTCCAAATTCCTTATGAAAAAATTGAACCGGTAATTCACCCGCAGTCGGTAATCCATTCGCTGGTGGAGTTTTATGATGGCTCAGTTTTAGCTCAGCTGGGACTTCCGGATATGCGGCATCCTATTCAATATGCCCTGACTTATCCCGAGAGATTTTCCAACAACCTGCCGGGCTTAAACTTAACGGAAATCGGCGTTCTTTCTTTTGAAAAACCGGACTATGAACGTTTTCCGGCTCTAAAACTTGCTCTTCAGGCCGGCAAAGCCGGAAACATTTATCCGGCGGTTTTAAATGCTGCCAATGAAATAGCCGTTGAAGCATTTTTGTCAGGAAAAATTAAGTTTCTGGAAATTGCCCAAATTGTAGAAAAAGTATTAAACTGTTTTTCACCGGTAAAAATGGATTTGGAAACGATTTTAGAGGTGGATTTTCGGGCAAGGGAACTGGCAAGAAAATTTATAGGTGGTGAACAGCGGTGATAACGGCGGTTGCCTCGATAGTTATCTTTTTTCTTTTAATTTGGATTCACGAACTTGGTCACTTTTTAGCGGCCAAAAAAGTGGGTATTGTAGTTAAAGAGTTTAGCATCGGTTTTGGTC
>NZ_BDJL01000037.1 GCF_001950325.1 Carboxydothermus islandicus | reverse complement strand
TGTCTCAGTCCCAGTGTGGCCGTCCACCCTCTCAGGCCGGCTACCCATCGTCGCCTTGGTAGGCCATTACCCTACCAACTAGCTAATAGGACGCGGGCCCATCTGTAAGCGGTAGCAGCTTCCGCTTAAGCCACCTTTCCTATCAGGTCTCTAAACCTGATAGCGTATCCGGTATTAGCCCCGGTTTCCCAGGGTTATCCCGGTCTTACAGGTAGGTCACCCACGCGTTACTCACCCGTCCGC
>NZ_BDJL01000036.1 GCF_001950325.1 Carboxydothermus islandicus | reverse complement strand
GAAGGAATGAAGGTACTGCGGTAAAGGGGAAAACCTTACCGTACAAACCGTGGCGAGTTTTGCGGGTAGCCCTCCTGACCGGAGCTCTCCTTGACAGGCCATTATATCGTGACCTGTCACCGCTGAAGAGAATACTTGTCAGCGGTATGGGAGAAGGTGGCTGAAAAGCTGCGGTGAGTTCCTGCTTCTTGGGGCAGGGGCTATGGCTGTTCCAAATACCGCCAGTTGGGGCTGGGACAGTCTGAAAGGCGGACAACAAATACCCCAACCTTCTAAACTGATGCAGTTTTGCACAGTTTGGATGACCAGGTTTTCAAGGTGTGTTTAGATTAAAAAGTAAAAGCACTTTAGTTATATCGATATTAATTATTTTGATTTTGCTAATTTCTATTATTTCTTATACCAAATTTAAGAACGCAGGCTCTATTTCCTTAAAGCACATTTCTTCAATTGAAATTATAATTAATCCGCAAAGCACCGGTAAAATTGTTTATACAAAAGATAAGAATTTAAAAGAAATTGAAGAATTTTATAATGCTTTTAAAGAAGCAAAACCTGCTGATAATAGTTTGGGTACTACTCACAGTCATATAGTGATAATAAATCTTACTAATGGTGATAAAATTACTGTTTTGGGTGGAACGCAAGGTTTTCAAACAGTTTTAATGAATGGTAAACAATTTAATATAAAAGGTGATAAACTCTGGAATTATTTTAAACAACTGAACAAATAAATAAGAGCTTTTACAACTTTGGTGCCGCGGCAAGATAACCCGTATAGCAAATTCCTTTTTCTAAAATTAAAAAGGGATTTTGCAAAAGATGAAGAATATAATTAAAAAAGAGCAACAGGGGGTTTTAAGATGCATCTTGGAAAACTTAGTTTGGGAGAAGTTTTAGAATTTGCCGTAAGTGTGGAAAGAAACGGTCTTGCCATGTACCGGCAGTTTGCGGTTACCTTTTCCGGAACGGAGCTGGAAAAACTGTTTGATGAGCTGGCCGATGAAGAAGTAAAGCACGAGGAAGATTTTAAGCGGATGTTTGGTGAGGTCAAAGCGGAAAACCTGCCGGAGACCTACTTTGATGAGTACCGGGAGTACATGGAAAGTATAATTAACCTCCATCTCTTCCGGGGTAAAAAAGTAGAAGAGGTGGCAGCGAAAATTACCGATGCTAATGAAGCTTTAAAGTTTGCTTTGGAGTTTGAAAAAGATAGTTTGTTGTTTTTCCTGGAACTTAAAAATTTAGTTGATGATAAAGATAAAGCTATGGTCGATAAATTAATAAACGAAGAGCGGGGACATGTGTTAAAGTTAAGTAAAAAGCTAATATCTTAAAATCCTTGGCAGCAGGATTGTTAATCTTTCCTGCTGTTTATTTTTTGGCCTAAAGGAGGGCACAAGCTTCTACTCGAAATCCCCTCTTATGGTAGGTATTAGCTATAACAATGCCGATAAGGGAACTTGGACCAATTGGCAGATGGACTTTATACTGCTTTAAAAGGAATTAGAAGTTTTTTGTAGAATACTTATCTAAAGTTACCTTTGGTTCTTATACATGCACCAGGAAAAATGGAGGAAAGACAAATTGGACAGGATGTCTCTACCAGTTTTATTATTTATTTCTTTACCGGAAGCGATGCTGGTAAGTACAATAGGTTTGTTAATTTTAAGATTTAAACCAACTCTGAAAGAAATAACTGTAATCGGTATTTTTCAGGCAATATGCAGTTATTTTATTCGTTCGTTACCCCTGGCTTTTGGTATCCATTCTTTACTGCAAATTATAACCTTTTCTTTGATAATATGTTTTACAATGTTAATACCTTTTAAATTCAGCCTGCTGGCGGCGTTACTGGGGTTAAGTATTTATCTGGTTGTAGAAATGGTATCTGCACCACTTTTGCTTAACCTAACTGGTTTATCTCTATCTACAGTTTTAAGTAATTTCTGGTTACGATTAGGTTTTTTTCTGCCCGAAGCCCTGGTTTTGTTCATAGTGATTTTGTTAATCAAACGCTTAAATCTAAAGTTGCCCAAGTCCTGGTTGGATTTAATGGGAGCAAATAAATCTTACATGCTTAAATACGTTCCACTTATAAGCTTATTTTTACTTCAATTTATCCTGATAATGTTAATTAGTCTGGCAAACTATCTTGAAAATAATTCGCTATCAAAGATTAAAACCTTTATTTCTGAGCCTTTTATTTTAATTTTAATGACTGCATTAATATCAATTCTTTCTATTTTTAGTATGAAACGGATTATTGATTTCCTGCAAGAAGAAATTAAACTCAGAACCCGGCTGGATTATCTTAACCATATAGAGGAGTTACTGCGTACTATCCGTATACAACGCCATAATTTTAACAATGAACTGCAAGTTGTTTTTGGTTTGCTTCAGGTAGGGGCTTTCCAGGAGGCAAAAGATTATATTAAAAAATCCATGGAAGAAATAGCAAACACTTCGGAATTAATAAAGACGGATAAACTGGAAATTACCGCGTTACTGCAAACCAAGTTATGCCTGGCGGAAAACAAGAAAATAAATTTTAAAGTAAAGGTGAAAACGAGTCTGCGGGAATTGCCGCTGGAAGTAAGAGATTTCAATGTTATTCTTGGAAATTTGATAGACAATGCTTTTGAAGAAGTCGAAAGACTGCCATCGGACCAAAGAAAGGTAGAGGTGGAACTTACAAAAGACTTAATGGGTTATGTTTTTATAGTTAGAAACTATGGATTGCCGATAAAGCCGGAGGTAATCGAAAAAATTTTTGAACCGGGGTTTTCCACCAAAGGCGAAGGCAGGGGTATGGGACTTTACAGCGTGAAAAAACTTGTGCAGAAATATAACGGTGATATCCAGGTGAAAAGTGATGCAAACTGGACTATTTTTACGGTTCGGCTACCGGATAAAAGTGGCTTAGAGAGGTGAAAGAATGGTTGATATAAAGAATACTGCTTCGGGATTGGCCCGTTATTTGGCCTGCGAGTTAGATCTTGATCCGAAGAATACCGAAGTGACACGGTACGGAATGGAAATAATCCTGGGGGCTTTATTAAAAGGGTTAATAATTTTCGGTTTTTCCTACTGGTTGGGGATAGTTCCTTACGTTTTGGCAGCATTAATTACTTCCAGTATATTCCGGTTACTTTCCGGGGGAGCCCATTGCAATACATATATGCGCTGCTTGATATTTAGCTTAACCATCCTGCTTTTAATAGGCATTTTGTCTCGTTTAATTTCACCATATGTTAAGGAGACTTCACTGCTACTTTCGGTAATTGCGCAGGCGTTAGTGGGTCTATATTTTGTAAAAAAGTGGGTTCCGGTGGACAATCCAAACAAACCAATTCCTTCAGAGAAAAAGGGAAAGTTCAAAAAGCTTTCAGCAATCTACGTTATTACCTGGGCTACCGTTATGATTTTATCATTATTTAACCGGGCTGAAATATCGGTGACTTATCCCGTTATTTTAGCCAGTATGGGAGGTTTTACCGTTCAGCTGTTAAGTTTATGCCCGGCCGGTTGCCGGATGATAGGTAGAATTGACCGTATGCTTGGTAAATTTTTCGCATAGCTCTTTACATTTTTGCTAAGCAAGATTGATTTATTAGATAAAGAAAATGAAGATTAAATTTATATAGAGAAAGCATTAAAACATGTAAAAAGGGGGGACCATAGCATGTTTAAAAGGGTAAAACTCACTTTTCTTTCCACTGTAGCTACCCTGGCTCTTTATGCAGGTTTTCTTAGCATTAAACCGGCAAGTTTCTTTTTGTGGTACCAGCCTGAAATACCCGAACACCTTAAACGAAATTAATTGCTAGTTTTAATTGCTGAAGGTGATCCTAAATATTGTATGTAAAAAATTGCTCTTGGTTTAGCAAGGGCAATTTTTTTGTACCTTTGAAAGATAATTCACGGAAGTTTAAATCAATAAAAAAGAAGTTTCCGACAATGAAAAAGACTTTTCAGACAAGGATTTTACCTTTATAGACAAAACCTATTGAAATTGAATGGTGGATTTGTATAAAATTGGAGTAACCAGAAAAAACCAAGAGGGATACCATTTTTAATAAGAAATTTAATTGACTTAATTGTAAACTTCTTTACCGAAAAAACTTAATTTTTTTACTTACTGCGTTAGCATGGAGGGGGTAAATGAATAATGTTTGTATTAACAAATAGTAAAAGATTCACATTTTTTATAATGATTTTATTGTTTGTTGCATTAATTTTAAACTCATGTGGATTAAACCAGGATAAGGGACTTACCAATGAAGAAATAAAGGAGAAATTAATAAAAAAATTTCAAGAAAAAAATCTTGTTGCGGACAATGTAAAGGTTGTACTTATCAAAAAAATTGACAAACAGTATTATGCAATCTTCAATTATGATGAAGTAAACTTAAATTTTGAAACTTTAGTAGCATTTAAAGTTAAAAACAATGATGTTGAAATAAATACCATTAGTGGTGGAATGTGTAAAACAAGTCCTGATGATAAGATAGCAGTAGCCAGCACTTCTTATGAATCAAGCTCACCCGCGACGAAGTGGATGTTTGTTTATGGAACGGTGTTTGATCCAAAGATAGCAAAAGTTAGAGTTGTGTTTAGCGATGATAAGGAAGTAGTTACCGATGTAGATTGGCAAAATGATTATGGTGGTTATCTTGTATACAGGGAAAATTTTATTACCGGGTTTAAACGAATAGAAGCGCTTGATAAAAACTTGAAAGTAATTTATAAAATAGGGATATAAATTATTTCAAACTCTCCTGCTTTTTCAAGCAGGATTTTTTTTCTTTTTAGAGGAATTTTTAGAAATATGCCGAATAAAAAACAAAAAAGCCAAAAGAAGATAAGCGCTTTCTAAAGTCCATTGTGAACTTGCAAATTAATCCGGCACCTATTTTTCAAAATAAATTAGTATAGAAGGCAATTTTGTCAAAAGCGGATTGTTATGTAATCTATGTCGCTTTCTACCTTAACTTTTGTTTGGGGGCGTCGTGCCCTGCACACTTTAGGATTAAATCCAAGGGTTGCCGCAGGGGTTTTTTGTTTTCATCTGTAGTATCAGAGGGATATTTCACCAGGGTTTGGTTATTTCCTTTTCGTTGCCTCTGGGTCAATTATACACCGATGGGATACCATTATTTGATTTCAAAAGACAATATCACGTAGTATTGTTGGAGTTGAAAACTTATCCAGCAATTAAGCATAAATTTACCCAAGGATATCGCCAAAACTTAAGTAAACCATTTAGGAGGTTTTAATAATGAAATTCACTTTGAAAAATTTTCTCCGTTATTACTGGTTTTCTTTGCTAATCCTCATCGCCATTTTTGGTGTAAGTTTTTACTTATATCCAATGCTTCCGGCTATAATACCGACCCACTGGAATTTATACGGGGAGGTTGACGGCTGGAGTTCCAAAGGTTTTGGGGTTTGGTTTTTACCCTTTTTAACCCTGGGGTTATTTCTCTTATTTATAGTCATTCCCTATATTGACCCCCGGCGGGAAAATTACGAAAAGTTTTTTGGGGTTTATGTTTTGTTTATTAACGGTTTTCTAATATTTATGGGGGCTATGCATGTGGCGACGCTTTTGGTAGGTCTTGGCTATAATGTACCGATCGGGGAACTCGTACCCGTTGGTATAGGTTTTATCTTTGCCCTAATCGGTCTTACCATGGGGAAAATAAAGTCAAACTATTTTTTTGGCATCCGCACTCCCTGGACTTTGGAAAGCCCTACGGTCTGGGAAAAAACCCATAAAGCTTCTGGCAAATTTTTCGTAGCTTCCGGAATCATTATGGCTTTGGCTGGCTTTTTACCGCCGGTGGTGGAGCTTTTAATTCTTCTTATTTTGCCACTTTTTACCGCGGTAGCGGTAATGGTTTATTCCTATCGACTTTACGAGCAGGAAAAAAAGAATAAAGGCTAAGGGAATGTAAATTTAAAGTTTCCCTGGATATGAAAAAGGATTTATAAAGTATATGGAGAATTAATTTCCAAAATTAAAAAATTTGTGTTTTAAGATAAAATTCTCCGAAAAATTGTCTTTATTTCTAACATTCAAGTGGAGGAAAGTAAAATTGGACAGGATGTCTCTTCCGGTTTTATTGTTTATATCTTTGCCGGAAGCAATGCTGGTTAGTGTGATTGGTTTATCCCTTTTGGGTTTTAAATCAACTCTAAAGGAAATAACCTTAATTGGCATTTTTCAGGCAATATGCAGTTATTTTATTCGTTCGTTACCAATAGCTTTTGGTATTCATTCAATACTCCAACTCATTACCTTTTCTTTAATCATATCTTTTATATATTTAATTCCTTACAAATTAAGCTTTTTGGCGGCCTTACTGGGTTTAAGTATTTATCTGGCGGTGGAGATGGTATCCGCCCCGCTTATCTTTAACCTAACGGGGCTTTCTCTGTCCTCAGTATTAAATAATTTCTGGGAGCGACTGGTATTTTTTCTGCCCGAAGCCCTTATTTTGGTTATTATAATTTTATTAATTCAGCGCTTAAATCTAAGGTTCCCCGAACGCTGGTTGGATTTATTGGGGGCAAATAAATCATACATACTTAAATCTGCTCCACTTATAAGCTTATTTTTACTTCAATTTATTCTGATAATGTTAATTTATCTGGCAATTTATCTTGAAAATAATTCGCTATCAAAGATTAAAACTTTTATTTCTGATCCTTTTATGTTAATTTTAATGGATGCATTAATCTCGGTTCTTTTTATTTTTAGTATGAAACGGATTATTAATCTCCTGCAAGAAGAAATCAAACTTAAAACCCAACTGGACTATCTTAACCAGATAGAGGAGTTAGTGCGTACCCTTCGCCTGCAACGCCATAATTTTAACCATGAACTGCAGGTGATTTACGGCTTACTTGAAGTTGAAGCTTTCCGGGAGGCAAAAGAATATATTAAAAAGTACCTGGAAGAGATTGCGGTTACTTCGGAATTAATAAAGACGGATAAACTGGAAATTACGGCGTTACTGCAAACCAAGGCATCTTTAGCGGAAAGTAGGAAAATAAATTTTAAAGTGGAGGTAAAAACGAGTCTGCGGGATTTACCGCTGGAAGTAAGAGATTTCAATGTTATTCTTGGAAATTTGATAGACAATGCTTTTGAAGCAGTCGAAAGACTGCCTTCGGACCAAAGAAAGGTAGAGGTGGAACTTACAAAAGACTTAATGGGTTATGTTTTTATAGTTAGAAACTATGGATTGCCCATAAAGCAGGAGGTAATCGAAAAAATTTTTGAACCGGGGTTTTCCACCAAAGGCGAAGGCAGGGGTATGGGACTTTACAGCGTGAAAAAACTTGTGCAGAAATATAACGGTGATATACAGGTGAAAAGTGATGCAAACTGGACTATTTTTACGGTTCAGCTACCGGATAAAATTGAAAACACCCGAACACCTTAAAAAATTTATTTGCTGGGGAAGGTGCAGCTAAATGCTTAAGGTCATAATTGGTGAAGATGATCCTGCCATGAGGTTGGTTTTGAGACGAGTGTTGGAGGGGATTTCCGGAATAGAAGTAATAGGGGAGGCGGGAAACGGCCGGCAGCTGGTTTCGCTGGTGGAGGAATTTAAGCCGGATGTGGTTTTTGTGGACGTTGATCTGCCGGAAATGAACGGGGTAGAGGCGGCGAGAGAAATTTTTGACATTGATCCTAAAATCTTTATCATTTTTGCCACGGCTTATGATAGCTATACTCACGAAGCTTTTGAAGTTTATGCTTTTGATTACCTGATAAAGCCCTTTAAACTTGAACGAATTAAGCAAACAATGGAACGAATTATCGAATTAAAAGGGGAAAGGGATAAATCCGGGATTGTAGAACGGCCCATGACGCCACTGGCAGGAGAGAACCGGGAAAATAAAAACTTAAAACTGCTCGTTTACTCCAATGATAAATGCACGGTAGTAAATGTTCACGAAATAATCGTAATTACCCGTTTTGACCGCAAGACAGTTATACATACCGCCCGGGGAAGTTTTACAACTTATGAAACCCTTAAACAACTGGAAGAACGGATTAAGAACGAAAAATTATTTCGCTGCCATAAAAGTTATATGATCAACGTGGACATGATTACGGAAATAATACCCTTTGGCAATAAATCTTATTTGGTCAAATTAGCGAACGTAAAAGAAACGGCCATAATTACCCAGGAAAAATTAAAAGAGTTTCAGGAAAAATATTGTCTGTGAAAAAATTGCTCTTGGTTTAGCAAGGGCAATTTTTTTTTGTACCTTCAAAGGAGAATTCATGAAAGTTTAGATCAATAAAAAAGAAGTTTCCGACAATGAAAAAGACTTTTCAGACAATGATTTTACCTTTATAGACAATACATATTGAAATAGAATGGAGGATTTGTTTAGAATTGGAATAAGCAGAGAAAAACCAAGAGGGACACCATTTTTAATAAGCGATTTAATTGACCCAATTGTAAACTTCTTTACCGAAAAAACTTAATTTTCTTGCTTACTGCGTTAGCATGGGGGGGTAAATGAACAATGTTTAAATTAAAAAATAGGAAAAGATTCACATTTTTTATAATGATTTTATTGTTTGTTGCATTAATTTTAATTTTAAGCTCATGTGGATTAAGCCAGGATAAGGAACTTACCAATGAAGAAATAAAGGAGAAATTAATAAAAAAATTTAAAGAAAAAAATATTGTTGCGGACAATGTAAAGGTTGTACTTATCAAAAAAATTGACAACCAGTATTATGCAATCTTCAATTATAATGTAATCTATGGAAATTATGAAAGCTTAGTAGCATTTAATATAAAACAAAAAGACATAATTATTAATCCTCTGGGTGGTGGCGTATGTAGGACTAGCCCTGATGATAAAATATCAATCTCAAGCACTTCTTATGAATCAAACTCACCCGCAACGAAGTGGATGTTTGTTTATGGAACGGTGTTTGATCCAAAGATAGCAAAAATCAAAGTCGTATTTACTGATGATAGGGAAGTAGTTACCGAGGTAGATTGGCAAAGTGATTATGGTGGCTATCTTGTTTACAGGGAAAATTTTGTAAAAGGATTTAAACGAATAGAAGCGCTTGATAAAAACTTGAAAGTAGTTTATAAAGAAGGAATATAAGCTTAAAATAGTGATTTCAAATTCTCCTGCTTTTTCAAGCAGGGTTTTTTCTTTTTAAAGGAATTTTTTGAAATATGCCGAATAAGAAACAAAAATGGCCAAAGGAGAAAACTGGAAATGACCAGACCTTTAAGATTAAAGCTGAAAAAATATCAGGATAGCAAAAAATGGCCAGGAGCCAGAACTATGTGGAATTTATTAGAGTTAAATGGCTGAATATGATTATGGTTACTTGATTCTCTGAATGTTTCATTGATTCATCTACTTGGGGGTATAAGTATTAAAGTGACTAATAAGAAAAAATTATTTTTAGGCTTATCTGCATTTATTTTGTGTATTATAGTTTTAACAACATTTTATTTCACAGTATATAAAAAATTTAAAAGCCTTATACCTGCCAACCCTTATGATTTAGAAATTGAAAAAAATGCAGTTTTTATTCCCGCAAAAAATAGTATTAATTTCGATTATAAGGCAAAAATATTAATTTTTTATAAAAATCCAAAAGAAGATTTAGTAATGCTACAACATTTAATTGAAATTAGCCCTAAAACTAAAGAAACGTATAAAAATGTGAGCTGTACTGTATTTCTTGATAAAAGCCTGCGAAAATGGATTTTAAGTGGACCATTATATTTTGGTACTGACCGTTCTCAAAATATTACAATAAATTATAAAACAAATCCTGGACTAAATTTAAGTTATATAAATCACATAGGTAAAGATTTTGATAAAAATATGCTTGTAGACGATTTAAAAAAGCCAATTAAAATAAAAATAAAGTGGCAAAATGGCACCGAATATGTCGAGTTAACCGATTTTACGATAACGTGGAGGAATTTTCTTATTAAAAATCCTTTTAACGGCTGAATTATGCTGGTAGTCAGGCTTCCAAAACATCCATGACCTTTTTTAAATTTCTTTTTACACAATTATCTGGATTTAACTTAATTAATAAGGTAGGTTGGGGTAGAAATAAAATAATCCTCAGCCTCCACGTTAGTGAGGTGATAAATCGTTGAATGAGGTTAAAGTTTTTAAAACAGCTCCGTACGATGGTTTAACTTTAATTAGCTTTATTTGGAAAACTTGTCTGAACTTTAAAGAAAAAGCGGTTAAAACCGAAAAGTTTGCTGATAAAAAGGGAGGGCTATTTTGAGTGAATAGTACAATTATTAGCCGGAAAAAAATTAAATTTCCAAAAATAATAATTACATTTTTAATTTTAGCTTTATTATCATTAACCGGTTGTAAAAATAATCAAAATGAGGAAATGCGCAGACTTGAAACCATTGAAAAAGAAATTTATAATCTGGAGCTACGTTTAAGAAATGTCGAAAGTCTTTTATATGACGCATATTATCAATATCTTGATGAGATTAAACAATTAAAAGAGCAAATTAAGGAAATTTCCCTGTATGACATCAATAAAAATACTCCGGTAGATGCAGTAAAAGCTTATCTGGAAGCTGAACTTCGAGGTGATTGGCAAAAAGCATACCGTTTAATGAACGTACCACATGAAGTATCTTATGCTGACTTTAAAAGAGCTTTGGATAATGCAAGGCTTATTAACTATAAAATTGGCAATTTTAAAATAGAAGATGCAAGAATGGCCTTTGTTGAAGTTTCCGACACTCATAAATTTAAGGATGGGCATACTGTAACTTTCGAAAATAGATATTGGCGTGTGGTAAAGGTCAATGGGGTTTGGAAAGTAGATTGGCTTGCGGCACAGTAAGAAAAAACGCCAAGGGTGAAGCCGTTAATTGTGTTAATGGTTTCGCGGTTATAGCTTTCTTAAAGGGAACTAATACAGGGGGAATTCGGGTGAATTACCTGTTATTGGTTTTTGTTTCTTTAATAATTACTCCTGTTGCGTACTTGATCGGATATCGCTTAAGACAGGTGATCCCAGAAAGAAAAAGGCTATCAGTAGGATTTATGCTACCTGTTATCGTTTTAATTGTAATAGGTATAATAGACTTTTTATTTTTTCAGTCCCCCAAAATTACTCAAACAGGTATTGGTACTGCTATCGCTGTAGGTTTTCCCATGGGTTTGGCTGGACCGCCGTTTACAAAAAATGAGAAAATTATGTGAAAATTAAAGGAAATATTTAAAATGTGGAAATAGGTTATTTGGGGGTAGGACGATGGCAGATATCGAAAATAAAAAAGTCTTTACTAATACCAAAAAGAGTCAGCAATTACGACAGTTCGTATGGGCTTTACAGGTGATAGTGACTGTGGAAATTTTAATAGTGGGACTTGCTATTTACATGATGATGACCAAAGGCTGGCTATTTTACCTGGTACTTGCCCTAATGCTGGCGTTATATCTTTATGTCTCAAGCTTAAACCGTCTAATGCTTGGATCGGCGCATGTTTTAACTCCTGAAGAACTTATTATTTGTCTGGGTCCGAGGTTTAAGTGCCGTCTGCCGCTTTCGTTGGTAGTGGAGGCTAAGGCGGTATCTTTGGCTTCAGCTCCTCAGGGAGATTTATTAAATGTAAGTGTTTTCCGGGAAGATGAGCGACTGTATTGTCTTTCACGCAATAGTGATGTCATACAATTAACCCTTTCGGAGCCAATTATGGTTAAAGCCCCATCTGTGGGTCCTGATAAAAGTCGGCGGGGGTTTATACGAGAAATTTTAATTAACGCCGATGAGCCGGAACGGTTTTTAGAAACCATTACAAAGATTGCCCTCCCGGAGAAAGAATTAGACCAAGTTAAGTCCAGCCAGGATACGCTTAAATCCCTCCAGGATAAAACCCGGCAAATAATATCTCTTACACCTCCAAATCTTAAATTAAATAAAACCCCGATTCTGGAAGTTAAACATTTAACCAAATATTACGGTGATTACCCGGCGGTTTTGGATTTAAACTTGGAAGTGTACCCCGGGGAGATTTTTGGCTTTCTGGGTGCCAACGGGGCGGGTAAGTCGACCACCATCAAAATGATGACGGGCCTTTTACGCCCTTCAAAAGGCACGATTCTGGTGCGGGGGGAAGATTTGTGGCAACCAGGAGCTTCGGTGCGGCGCCAAATCGGTTATATACCGGATACTCCCCTGGTTTACGAGCGGTTAACGGCCAGGGAACTTCTTATTATGGCGGGGCGACTTTACAATCTTCCTGAGGAATGGACCAGAAAGAGAATGGAGGAGCTTTTGGCGATTTTAGACCTGAACGCTAAAAGTGACTATATGGTTAACACATATTCCCTGGGAATGCAGCGGAAGGTTTCGGTAGCCCTTGCCCTTCTTTCCGATCCGGAAATTATTATAGTGGATGAGCTTACCAATGCTTTTGATGCCCCAACTTTAGCAAAGATTAAGGATATTCTTTTAAATCTAAAAAGCCAGGGGAAAACGGTATTTCTTTCAACCCATGTGATGGATGTGGCGGAAAAACTTTGCGACCGGGTGGGAATAATCCACCGGGGTCAGCTTAGAGCCCTGGGTACGGTGGAAGAGCTGTGTGAGTCGTTTGGTGTTTCCGGCGGCCTGGAACCTTTATTTTTAAAACTAATAGGTGAAGAGACCAACGGTTAAAGGGGCAGGGGATTGATGGTGCTTTGGCGGACTTTAGTCGAAATAAAACTAAGGGAAACCTGGAATGATAGGATTCGGTTTAATCGCTCGGGTCTTTTAATGATTTTGTTGGAATTAGTAACACTTATTTCGCTATTCGTTGGCATGAGAGTTTTTCTTAATGATGTGGGGCGTGGTTTAAAGTCGGGAGGGGATTTAGTGGCCCTTGCCGCCTTGACTTTGCCCATAACCTTTGGAAATGGTTATCTTTTGGCGGAGCGGATGTTGTTTGGCTTTAAAGCCCGGGTGGACCGCTTAATGGCTATGTATCCGCAGGAGATAATTAAGGCTACGGTTGTTACTGCTTACCTGGCTAATCTACGTCCTACTTTACAAATTCCCACCTTAATGGCCCTGGCACTGGCCCGGGTCTGGTTTCCCCATTGGCAATTGGAGCTTTGGGTTTTGTACTTTCTTATTCCCCTTATTGGTACCGGCTTGGCCCTTTTGGTTTTACTGGTGGTTAAACGGTTTTTTTTGAGGCTTAGCGGGCTTTTGTTAATAGTTACTCCTTTTCTGCAAATTGCCGGGCTGGCGGTGGCCCTGTGGCTTGGCGCAACCCTGGTAAAAGGGAAAAGGGTGAAAGTTTGGGTGTCTTTAAATTTGCCGGAACTAATATGGTGGATACCCGTTCTTCTGGCGGTCGGGGGAGTTATTCTGTATACGGGGTTAAAGTCGGCAGCTTTATGGGAAAAAGCTTTTTTAGAACAAGAAGAGCGGGGAACCGGGAGGCTTGGAAAAAAACCAACGGAGTTCCTCCTGAAGTTGCTCTCGGTCTTTCGCTTACCCGCTCCTGCTCAGGCGGTGATTTTAAAAGAATGGCTTTTTCTCTGGCGAAATCCTTTAACCACGATTCGAATTCTGGCCTGGCTGATTTTATCCCTGCTGCCTCTTATAAATTCCTGGCTTGGGGCCATGGTAAATGGTTTATCTCCCTTAATACCAACTTTTGCCATCTGGTATTTTTGCTTTGGGGAGTTAATTGCGACTGCCTACCAGGCCGAGGGCCGGCGGATAGGGCTGTTCTGGCTTGCGGCTATTTCTCCCGGACAATTAGCTACCGGAAAGTTTTTGGCCTATCTTCCTTTGACCTTTTTTGCCGGAGTAACTGCGGGTCTTATGAACGGCGTAATTGGTTTAAAAGGCCCTGCGGCGTTATTAAGCATAATTTTTTCCATCCTCGGAACCACCGTGGGTCTCGCCCTGTCCCTAATTCCTGCGGGCCTTACCATGAATAAAGTTGATTATGCCGGAAGTTCGCTAACCGATATGGCGATGGAGCAGGTTCCGTTAACATTTTATAGTTTCCTTTCAGCGTTACTGATGGGAGGGATTTTAGTTGCTTTTTATTTTATTGTTAGTTTAACTCCTTGGCCGGGGGCTGTTTTAGGAGTTGTTGTTGCGGGAAGTTTGGGGGTGGCTATGACCGGGTATTTCGTAAAACGAAGATATAACTTATAGATTATGACAGGCGAGGAGGTGGTAGTAGGCCTTTAGAAAACCCCATGGTAAAAGACCTTTAAGGAAAAAAGGAAAAGTTAAAAGCAAAGGAGTTGAGGATTATGGGCTTAACTAATTTAATTAAAGTTATTTATGCTCCCGGGGAAGTTTTTCAGGAAGAGTGGCAGAAAACAAATTTTTGGTTAAGCGGAATTATCATTGCAGTGTTAAATGGATTTGCGGCATGGCTTAGTATGCCAGTTATGCTTGAAACCATGAAAAAAATGTTAATAGATAAAATACCGCCGGAACAACTTACCGTCGCCCTTCAAGGGGCAAAGATTAGCGGGTTAATTGGAGCTGGAATAACACCGTTTCTTATCTGGCTTTTAATTGGGCTGGTTTTGTCTTTATATTCCCAGTTTGCGGGAGTAGAAGGGAAAATGGGACTTTATTTAAAAATTGCGGTTTTAAGCTGGATACCGATTTTATTGGGGAATATTATCCGGAACGGACTTGTTTACTATATGAAGCCTGAAAATTATCTTGATGTAAAAACTTCGTTTTTATTACTTTTGCCGGGAGAAGTAAAGATGGATTTTATCCACATATTTATGTCTAAACTGGACTTTTTTACCCTTTGGGGCATAGTATTGTTAGGCTATGGTTACGGGAAAGCTTTTAATACCGATACTAAAAAAAGCATCGCTTTTTGGTTAATACTTTTTCTTTTAATTTCAATTATAAGCGCGTTTTTTGGCGGACAAAGTTTACAGAAAATGGCTTAGGAGGTCGTTATGAAGAAAAAAATATTAGCTATAGTTGTAATCGTTCTGTTTATTGGCGGGGTAGCAGGCTTAAATGTTGTTAAAATTAAAAAAAATCCGGGTGTGTCCGTTAAGACTACCAAAGTAGTCGAAGGGGATATTGTCAAATATGCTTTTGCTGAAGGTACGATTGAACCTAAAACAACGGAAAACATCTATGTTTATACACCGGGCACGGTAAAAGAGGTCCTGGTAAAACCTGGGCAAAAGGTAAAGGCGGGGCAGGTGGTTTTAAGACTTGACGATGCTGAGTTAAAAAATCAGTTAAAAGAAGCCGAAAATCAGGTAGAATTACTTGAAGTCCAGCTAAGTGATGCTAAAAAGGCCGAAAAACTGCCGGGGATAAACCAAACCTCTACCAAAAGCTTGAAAGTCCAGCTAAAGTCGGCCCGCGACCGGGTTGAGATGTTAAAGGAGAAAATTAGAAAGACCCAGCTTAAAACTAAGCTTTCGGGGGTAGTTTTAGCGGTAAATGTGGAAGCAGGACAAACCGCCAATCCTGGTGTTCCGGTTATTGTGGTGGGGGATTTATCAGGTTTTAAGGTAAAAGGAAGGGTAAACCAGTTTGATGCTGCCTTAATTTCCCCGGGGCAAAAATTTACTGCCCAAGCGGAAGGTTTGGAGCGGGAGTATACCGGGATAATTGAAACGGTAGAACCGCAGGCGGTAAAAACGGTTTCGGCCCAGGGGGAAGAGATTAAAGTAGGGTTTAGCGGTAAAATCACCGGGGATATTACGGGGCTTAAGCCAGGCTATAAAGTAGACTTAAAAATCGAAGCGGGGCGGAAAAATGGAGTTTTAACCCTTCCCTTTGAAACAATCGTGGAGCGGGATACGAAAAAATATGTGTTTATAGTGCTGGGAGATAAGGTAAAACTTCAAGAAGTAAAGCTGGGGCTTAGCGATGATTTAAAAGCCCAGGTTTTATCCGGAGTCAAAAAAGGTGACCTGGTAGTGGTAAACCCGCCAGCTGAGCTAAAAGATGGGGATAAGGTGAAAGTTAAATGATTCGGGTCGAAAACTTAACTAAAGGCTATCTTCTCGGAAAAAGTCGAATAGAAGTTTTAAAAAACATTAACTTTACCGTAAGTGCCGGCGAGTTTGTGGCCATCATGGGGCCGTCGGGTTCGGGTAAATCTACCTTAATGAATATTCTGGGGTGCTTGGACCGTCCGGATAGCGGAAAATACTATTTAGACGGGATAGATGTAGGAAGTCTTTCCGATAATGAGCTGGCAGAAATCCGGAACCGAAAAATTGGCTTTGTGTTTCAAAACTTTTATCTTTTGCCGCGGGAAAACGTCTTAAAAAATGTCGAACTACCTCTTCTCTATCAAGGAGTAAAACCTGGAATAAGGAAAGAAAAAGCTATTGAAGCTCTAAGAAAGGTTGGACTTTCCCATCGTTTAGAGCATAAGCCAAATGAAATCTCCGGCGGTGAGCGTCAAAGGGTAGCCATTGCCCGGGCGTTAGTTACCAATCCTTTATTAATTTTAGCCGATGAACCAACGGGAAACTTAGATACTAAATCCAGTACGGAAATTATGAATATTTTAACCGGCTTAAACCAGGAAGGGGTAACAATTATTTTGGTCACCCACGAACCGGATGTGGCTTCCTTTGCTAAAAGGTTAATTAGAATTCGTGATGGCGAAATTGTCGAAGACCGGGTAATAGAGAGGGGGCAAGGCGTTGGAGCTTAAAGAGAGTTTAAGGGTAGCCCTTTCTTCCCTCTGGGCCAACAAAATGCGGTCCTTTTTAACTGCCCTTGGGGTAATTATTGGTGTGATGGCGGTGGTGGCGGTGCTGTCCATTGGTCAGGGAGGTAGAGAAGCTACCCTGGGCCAGATGAAAAGTATCGGCTCCAACTTATTTTTTATGTACGCCAAAACCATTGGCCAGGAAACCTTGCGTCCGGATCAGCGTTTGTCGTTAGATGACGTCCGCGCGGTAGAAGCGGGGGCTCCGGCAGTGAAAAGAATAGTTCCTTCCGGCTATGATATGGCCAAAGGAGCAGCGGGTAGTAAGAAAGTTGATTTAATAGTGGTGGGGACTGTTCCCGAATATAAAGAAGTGCGCAATATTCATTTAGTTAGCGGTAGATTTTTAATTGAGGAAGATGTTAAGTATTTTCGCAAAGTAGCCGTAATTGATGAAAAAGGAGCAAAAGAACTTTTTGGTACCGCGGATGCTACCGGAAAAACCATTAAAATCAAAGGTTTACCCTTTACCGTGGTGGGCGTTTCTAAAACCGAAACCTTAAGCTTTAATATGGGAATGCCCAATTACCGGGTATATCTACCGATTTCTTCCTGGCAACGGCTTTTTAATACTACCCGGGTAGACCAGTTAGAAGGGGAAGCGGTATCGGCCGATAAGGTTAAAGAAGCAATCGAGCAGACCAAGCGGATATTAAATAAACGCCACCGGGCGGAGGATTTATACGAAGGATTTAACATGGAAGAACAGCTGCAGGTGGCCAATAAAGTGCTGGGTTTAGTTACCCTTATCATAAGCTCTATTGCCGGGATTTCCTTATTTGTTGGCGGTATTGGTGTTATGAATATCATGTTAGTGTCGGTAACGGAGCGAACTAAAGAAATTGGGATACGAAAAGCCATTGGAGCCAAAAGGCGGGATATATTAATCCAATTTTTAATTGAAGCGCTTCTTTTATGTTTGCTTGGCGGGGTTATTGGATTAATCATGGGGGTGATAATTGCTTTTATTGTGGCGAAAATTGCCGGCTGGCCTTTTATCGTTACCTGGTGGAGCATGGCTTTGGCGGTGTTTTTCTCGACGCTGGTAGGAGTGGTATTTGGTATTTATCCTGCCAATAAGGCAGCTAAACTTGATCCCATTGAAGCTTTAAGATATGAATAGATAAACCCGAGGATGTTTTGGGTATTATGTATACTTCTTGCAAAGACTGGACAGAAAATTAGGTTATAAGCTAAAATTATTTTTAAAATTAAATAAATTTTGTAGAATGGAGGGATGGTAGGAGTAAGGAGGATTTGTTGTTTGTTTTTTTTTATTTAAATAATAATACTACGGGAGGATGGAAGATGAAGAGAAAAGGATTTACAAAATTATTGCTGGTTTCTTTGCTGGCGTTTTTGTTAGTTTTTACGTCGGCATGTGGGACTAAAACTGAAGAAAAGAAAAGTGAAGAGGTAATAAAGATAGGTGTAAACTTGGAGCTTTCGGGTAATGTGGCTTCCTTTGGACAATCGACTTTAAATGGTTTTACCTTAGCTTTAGAAGAAATAAATGCTGCCGGCGGGATTAATGGGAAAAAACTTGAAATTATTAAATACGATAATAAATCGGAAAACACCGAGGCGGCTTCGGTGGCGACCCGTTTAATTACCCAGGACAAAGTGCCAATTATCTTTGGAGCGGTTACTTCCGGGAACACCATGGCTTTCATGAACATTGCTGAAACCAATAAGGTTCCGGTCCTAACTCCAACGGCTACCAACCCGGATGTTACGGTTGATCCTAAAACCGGAAAAGTGCGGGAGTATATTTTTAGAACCTGCTTTATTGATCCCTTCCAGGGAACAGCTATGGCTAAATTTGCATTAGAGGAATTGAAGGTTAAAAGAGCTGCAATTTTAAAGGATAATACTTCGCCCTATTCGGTGGGTTTAGCTAAGTTTTTCACTGAAGGCTTTAAGGCCGGCGGTGGTGAAGTGGTAGCCGATGAAAACTTTACCGTTAACGACCAGGATTTCCGTTCGGTTTTAACAAAGATTAAAAGCTTAAATCCAGATTTCATATACGTTCCAGCATATTACGAGCAAGTTGGGCAGATTGTGAAGCAAGCCCGGGAAATGGGAATAAATGTAGCCTTTGGTGGTAGCGATGGCTGGGATTCGCCAAAACTTATTGAAATTGCCGGGAAAGAGGCGTTAAAAAATTGCTACATTACAAACCACTATTCTCCGGATCGGGACGATCCCAAGGTAAAAGAGTTTGTTAATAAGTATAAAGAAAAGTACGGAAACGTACCGGATGCTTTAGCAGCTCTTGGTTACGACACCGCGTATGTTTTAGCCGCAGCATTAAAGAATGTTAAAGAAGTCACCCCGGAAGCTATAAAAGATGCCCTTAAAAACGTCAAAGATGTGGAAGGGGTAACGGGTAAAATATCTATTGATGAGCAGCACAATGCTAAAAAAGGTTTAGTGATTTTGGAGTTTGTTGATGGTAAGCAAACCTACCGGAAATTTGTTGAGCCTTAAAGAAGTAAAGGCCGGCGTCTGCCGGCCTTTAAATATAAATAGAGAAAGGAGTAGTTAAAATGTTTAATGTAGTAAGATACTTACTTTGGATAGAGTATTTAATTCACTTAGTGGTTGCAATTATGCTTGTTATAGCGGTTGGAGGAATTATTATAAGTACATTTACTGGATTTTCAATAACTAAAAACGTCTTACTGCTTATTAGCAATGCATTATTAATTATGATTATTAAAGAGGTTATATGGACGGTTATTAAATTTTTTAAAAAAGAGCGATTTAGTGTAGCTTCGTTTATTTTAATAGGCATCATTTCTGCTGTTAGACAAAGCCTTTTTGTGGAAGCGCAAATATCTTTAAATAAGAGTCATGGGTGGGAGCCGTTAATTGAGATAGGTGCGAATACTTTGATTATTCTGGTGTTATCTGTAGCTTATTACATTGTTAAAAAAGCAGAAGCTTGTTCAAATGATTAGTAAAGAAAAGGTATTTCCTAGAAATTGGCCCTTGAAAAAGGGTGAATGAATTTGATATATTAAGAGAGCGTCCCGCGGGACAAGGGAGCAAAAACCCCTTGACAGGGGACGCGAAGATATGATAAATTAAGAGACGTCGCCGACGGCAGGAAACGCCGAAAGCGACAGGTACCTTGGCAAGGGAATAACGGCAAGCGGACCGTACTCGGGAAGGGTACGGAAGCAAAAAAGCTTGGATTGACCCTTTCATAGGACCTAACCTGTGCGAAACAGGTTTAGATACCGGGGTCCCCAAAAAATCGGAAGATTTTTTGGGGTAGCACTTCGGGGTCCCC